>CAVVOP010000019.1:0-230633 GCA_963749915.1 uncultured cyanobacterium | reverse complement strand
TGAAAATCCTCAAGATTGGCAGTTTTCTAGCATTCATCGGTTTATTGCTCAGGGCATTTATCCAACCGATTGGGGTATGGATGGCAGAAAAGAACAACCTCAAGGATCTTGGGATAATTAAGTAGGATGTGTTAAAGACAACGTCATACATCAAAAATCAACATTGAGGGTGGTGCGTTCCCATGGCATGGGTTAAGTTGGGAATAGGGGTTGTGGAAAGGAACGCATCCTACAAGATCAGCGATCGCACTGATCGCACAGCGAAGCGATGCAATCGGATAAACGCTATAATTCGACCAAATATGGTCTATTATATAGCCCGCGCTTATTAGTGTTTTTTGTTATGATGGAGTTGAATTTTGAATGGGATGAAAATAAACGGCTTTTAAATCTTAAGAAACACGGAATTGATTTCCCAGATGCCATTCAAATATTTTTTGACACCAACCGCCTTGAAGCTATCAGTGAACGTCAGAATTATGAGGAAATAAGATGGAAAGTAATCGGCAAAGTTGAAGAAAATATATTGTTTGTAGTCTACACAAAGCGAGACAGTAAATATCGAATAATTTCGGCAAGAAAGGCACACAAAAATGAAAGAAAAATCTACTACGATAACAGCTAGACAATTACCTAATGGCAAGGTAGTTGAAGTTCTTGCAGATGGTTCGACAAAACCATTACAAGGAGAAACAGATTGGAAAAAGGTTAAAGCTATGACGGATGAAGAAATTGCTTTAGCAGCCATTGCCGATCCAGATTGTCCGTTGATGACAGATAAAGATTTACAGCAATTTGAGTGCACTTCAGATTTAACTACAAGCGATCGCCCTATTTCTACCTTCATTCAGCCACACCGAAAAAAGTAGGGTGAGAAGTGCGATCACCCCCTTAATCCTCTTCCGCGATCGCACTAAAATAGGTGACGGCAGAACCACGATTAACCATCTTCCTCAATGCCCGATCATTTTCATTGTCTGTGGACATTGCCGGAAGGGGATGGTGATTTGTCCACTCGCCCACGTTTGATTAAGACATTTGTGAATAAACGTTATGGTGAGACATTCGAAATTGTACGAAATATTTCAAGTTTACGACAGAAACGAAAAGAGAGTAATCTTTGGCAGAGGAGATTTTATGAAGAACACAACCCCTGATCCCGCAGAACCGATTGGTAATGTTACGATTGTCAAAGATTTTCTACCACCACCAGAGCAGTTAGTGCCGAAGAAAAATACTGTACGGGTAACGATGGAATTTACTAAGGAAAGCATTGAGTATTTTAAACGCGAAGCTCAACATCATAATGCTTCGTATCAAGCCATGATTCGTAATCTCGTGGATGCTTATGCTAGACAACAACAGCAGTAAGTGTAAACCACAATTTTAATATGGGTGATACGTTCCTAAAAGTTAGCAGTGCGTTACACTGCGTTAACGCACCCTACAAGATCGGCGATCGCTTGACAATCAAGACAGTCGCTACAAGAGCAGCGATCGCACTCCGCTCACCGCCAAAGGCGATCGCACTGGCGGAGTGCCTGGCGTGCGATGTCGCGACAAAGCCAGACTTGTCGATGATGGGTAACTTAAGGGATACCTATGAGTACTGAGTAGGGTGGGCATTGTTTGTCAAGGAGTTGGGCATTTTGAGAAAGTGTAAAAACAATGCCCACTAATTTCTTGAATTCAAACATCAATGTCTGACTATCGTCGTGCGATCGTGCCTGGTGGAACGTTCTTTCTGACGTTGGTAACGTATCCAGGACTTACGCAGTGCCTCTATATCTGGCGTAGGATCGGGGCAAGCACGGGGGCATTGCCCCTACAGGTGGTGTTGGTGCGTAAGTCCTGGTATCGTCGTACACCACTCTTTTCTGAATCTGAAAATGTCTTCCGGTTGCGGGTTGCTGTTGCCCAAATGCTTACTGAGCGACCTTTTGAGATTGTTGGGGCGGTTGTCTTACCGGAGCATATTCATTTTCTTTGGAGATTGCCGCCAAGCGATTCAGATTATTCCCAGCGGGTTTCTCGGTTGAAGGTGTTATTTAGGCGATCGGTACGGGGTTACCGTGCATTTCCACAAACGGTTTCTATATCGCGTCGCAAGCACCGAGAAAGTGATGTTTGGCAGCGTCAGTTTTGGGAGCACACAATTCGGGATGATGTGGATTTACAGCGGCATCTGGATTATCTGGATTACAATCCGGTGAAGCATGGGTTGGTGGCTTGTCCGCATTTGTGGGAGTTTTCAAGTTTTAACAAGTGGGTTGAGCAAGGCAGGTATCGACCTGATTGGGGGTGTGTCTGTGAGGGTAGACAACCAGAAATGCTGGATTTTGAGGCAATGGCAGGGTTGATGGGTGAGTGAATAGGGTTGGTGGGCATTGCCTCAATGGTTATCGTTCAACGTTAGGCAGTGTGTTAGCAATGCCCACCCTCCGGGCGAGCGATCGCACTCTTCTTCCTTGAAGTCGAGTTCAGAGAATAGTCCAAATCAGGGATTGTGGATCAAGCGTCGCGTTGTCATTAGGACCAGGAGTACCCTTGCCTCTCGGACGGGTGCGAGCAGTCTCTCCTGGGCCGATTTGTCGATCCCAAGGTCCCCGTCCCCCAGCGTTCGAGCGCATTAGGTCTTCTACGTTAGAAAGGCTCCCAGATTTGACTTTTACAGCAATAATTTCTATATCTAAAGTCACTCCAGCATCGGCTACCTGCTTACCTAATCGTGTTTCAGGATTTCCCAGAAAAGTATATTTGGTCATCCGCATCGACATAGAGTTCGTACTGCCAACTTTAAGAAGACGCGTGGTACCATCCCGCAATATTCCTCTTATATAATATATATACTTAGACGGCCATGGTGCTAGGAATGTACCCGCGTCGGCTAATGCTATGCGGTCACTTCTCTTGGTTTCCTCCCATTTAGGCGGGGCTTTGGGTTTGGCCGGTTTTTTAGGTTTGGCCGGTTTTTTGAGTTTGGCCGGTTTGACAGGCGTTGCGGATGGTGGCGGTTTCTCGGCTTGGGCGGACGGCGGCGTCGGAGCATCGTGCGGAGACACGGCTGCCTGCTCCAGCTTGCGTTCGGTCCCGGCGACCGCGGCATCAGCTGCTAACTTTGCTTCCGGTAAAACAATTCCGCATTCCTTTGGTGGAGGTGGAGAGAAGCGACACCAAGTTCCATCGGCACGACGACGACGGTAAAAATGGCCATTCGCCTCTATTTCAACATCATAATTCTTTACAAGTTCTGCATCTTGAACAGGTTTTATATTTTCTGGGTTTTTGCTTTTAAGCTTGATAATATCTCTTTCCTTGCGTAAAGCTTTTTGTTCTGCTTCACTAATAGCTTTTTCCTCGGCAACGTGCTTGGCCGTGCGCTTCTCGGCGACCTTTGCCTCGGGGAGCGCGCGCTCACCCAGGTGGGTCAGCTGTCTTGGCTTGGCTGTACGTAAGGGAGGAATGTCGGTTCCCACCTGAACCAAGAACTCGAAGAAAGCCGACTCCGCCGAATCAGGGGCAACAATGCTCAATTCACTGCTATGCAGAAGACTCTGTTCTGCAATGCGTCCTAGCTTAATGTCTAAGCCTGCTGCGGCTACGCCTAAGCGAATCCCCCAACCGATCGGACCCGGCAGAAACGCCGACAAAGCCTCCAAGACCTCCACGATATCTTCCCAAATCGTCGTCTCTGCCCTACGTTCGCTAGCGAGCTTGTCAATGATCCCGTTCACAGTGCTAAGGCGTTTTGATAACTGCGCCTTGCAGAAGAATTCGTCGATCGCTGCCGAAAAGGATTTATTGCAAACGTATCCGAGCGCCCGGGCGAGACGTTCTTTCTCTGTTGTGATGAGAATATCTGCTGAATATAGAAACCTTAAATCACCCAGTTTCCCTCTAGCAGCTCGTATTTTCGATCCCGCACGGGCAATGAAATAAATCAGTTCGTTTTGCGCTATGGTGCTGCTATTCGCGTAAAGGATATCGCCAGCATCGAAGTCTGGTGTGAAAAACAACTGCGATTTCGCCGACACGACCTGTCTCAACGAATCCTTATACCGTTTCTGCTCCCTCTGAAACTCGGTGTGATACGACCCTAAGGAGGAAATGGTAACGTCGGGGTCAGATTTCAGTTTTCGTTCCAAGCCTTTCTTATACTCTGTGTGGTCAATCTCCAGTTTGATGACATCGGGGTCATTTTTTAGAGCCTCGATCTCACGCTTGATCCAGTCGGGCCCATGTTGTCGGTGACCTTCTAGGACGTTTCGTTGAGGATCTAATGGGTATGGCGCCTCCTTCCCCACCACAAACTGGCGACTCATGCTGATCAGCTTCATTTCAGTAGCGTCGAGAACTACGTTGGCACCAACCCGCAGATCAGAAACGAGAGAGCTCTCAAATACTTGCAGGGTTTTCTGTAGGTCGCCGAAGTCACTGAATGGAACTTCGATTGGAACTGCGATTGGAAGTTCGTGTAGTCCGCGCCTTGGATACACTACTTTAGATTTGATTGTGTGGGATACATAAGAGGGTTCAAGTTTGTTAGTCGGTCTAATGATTTCAAGAAGCGGTACGAGTTTATAGAGGTCGGGCGAAGCCATGGAGAGGCGTTTCGCCGCCTCGACGAGGGTCCAGCTGGGTTGGCTTTCCTTCTCTTGGCGCTGAAGAGAGGCGCCAACGCGTCCCGCCTGTTGAACGACGTGCGTCAATTCGTGCGCCAAAAGCCGCCGCCCTTCCTGCGTCCCCGGTGCGAACCGACTCGCACTAAACACCATGTTGTGTCCCACCGTGTACGCATGGGCGTTCACGTCCCGCGCCGATTGCTCGGCAGCCGCGCCGGTATGCACCCGCACACGAGAGAAGTCGTGGCCGAAACGTGGCTCCATAAAGGCGCGGGTCATCGGGTCGAGAGGCTGACCGGGTGAAGATATTGCTTCATACACACTGGCGGGAACTTTAGAAGACTCTGGTGTTGAAGCAGGAGCAGTTGTTTGATTGTCTATAGCTTTCGTCTGAATGACTTGCTCTTGCTCCTCTTCCATCTCAGACAAAACCTGCCTCTGAACTAAAGGGGTAATTTGGTTAGCAATTTGCCTCTGAACCATCCCCTCTTCTTCGTCTTCCTCCGGCTCCATCTGACGTTGAATCGCTGGTTTTGGCATTCGCATCACTTGGTCGGCAACGCGATCGGCTTCTTGCTCGTAGCGATCGCCCGGTTGCCCGATCGTCAACTTAGCCTGGATTCCCAAGCGTTCCTTCGGTGCGATCGCCAGATTCCCAAAACTGTATCCAGGCAAGGGCGATCGCTGCATCTGAGGTTCTGTTGTTAAGGCTGGGTCTGGCATCCGCATCACTCGATCGGCAACGCGATCGGCTTCTTGCTCGTACACGTCCCCTGGTTGCCCGACTGTTAGCTTCGCCTGGATGACACGCCCCACATAGCTGTTGCCATAACTGCGCTGCAACTGCCGCACCACCCCCACCTGCGATCGCCCTGACATACCTCCCAACGCCCCTGTAAACTGCTCTGGCGGAGTCGCTGGACTTCCCCCACTGATAGCCCGCATCACTTTTTGCCCCGCAACCTGCGATCGATCCACCTCATCCTCCATCTGATTCTCCCGCACCGGAGGATGAGCAGTCGTCGGTGCAGCATTTTTTGTTTCAGGCGTTGCCGTAGCAAGAGAGTCAGACATAGGTTGCTTTACTCCACAGATTCATCCATTTTAATCAACTATCAAAATTAAAAATCAATTGTCTATTCCTCAACCAAGGGATCTGCCATCGAAAATGCTCAAAGCCAGCCATCTTCAATACCATTTGCAGTGGACAAGTCAAGAAATTAACCTCGATGTGACTGTGCGATAACTGACTGTGCGATAACGCACTACACAAAAACGGCGATCGCATCTCGGTGCGATCGATTTCGCTGTTAGCAAGTTTCTCGACGATGAGACGGGCTAATCGCTGTCCCTCCATTTTTGAGAGTCTTGAGAGTTTTAACGTTAAGCGATCGATGTTGAGGTTTGTCATTGTTTTACATTTCCTTCAATATCTGTTCCAACAAACTTGGTGCAACCCAAAAACCAACTTCTCGAAGACGTTCCAAATTTGTTCTTACATCATTAAGCATACCAGCTTTTGTGGCATCTTTCAAAATTCCTAATAATCCGATAACTTTCAAACCTCTTGCTCTGGCCATCTGTCTTGCTGCTTTATCATCCAAAATGATTAACCCAGCATTCAGTTGTTCTGCTAATAAAATTGCTTCTCTTTCACCAGGGTCTAGTCTTTGTAGTTCTAAATTTGCATAAATAGAAACTGCTTGTATTTGAAGCCACTCAGGAGGTTTAGCGAGCCAGTTACGTACTACCTCTGGTGCTTCAAGAGCCTGTAGCTCATCAAAAACAGCTTGAGGAATTGTTACTAAACCATAAAGTTTGGGCAGGATGTTAATCTGGTCGATTAACAACAAGTAACAAATTGGTGAGGTGTCAGAGACAATAATCATTTAGCCCTGAGTTCCTGGAGAGTTTGCATATCTTCTTCTAATTCGGCTTCACCGTAGTTGAGATAAACCCCCATTCGCTTAAGGAATTGATGAGTTTCTAATCGAGAAGATAGCTGGAGGATATTTCCTACCTCGGCAGTAGTAATTACACCAGAACGATAAGCATCAGCAACAACTACTTCCAGAAATCTTTGAGAAAGATTTCCCCATGTTTTATCTAATTGTTGGGCGATTTCGTCAGGAATATCAATCATTATTTGCATTAGTATATCCTTATTTTTGAAATGTAGTTGACAGGGAAAGTTGTATTGATTTTTAGATTTGTGATACTTTGCCTCCTGTGGTTAGATTTACGATTCATTATACTTCTTAATATAAGTCATTTTAACGTCTATTTTATTTGGTTTTTCTGTTGTTATTTACCCTTAAAGATGCCAAGCAAAGATTTTTGCAAGAAGTCTATTCTTCTTCTGGTATTGAGACATGGGATACTTTACTCCACAGATTTATCCGTCTTAATCAACCGTCAAAATTCAAAATCAATTGTTGATCGCTCTTCCTGTTCAACCTCTCTTGCCCCATTTCGCTGGATGATCGCTCCTTGATCCTCAAAACAGTGCAATCACATTGCAAAATCTCCATAACTGTCGATCGCACCTCAGAAACAGCTCAGTGATGTAATTAGCGCACCTCAAAACCCCCACAGTTTTGCAGGAAAGATATAAACTCCTCTAGCTGTTGGCGAGATGCTACAGATTGGTTCTGAACTTGTTCCCTATCAGATTTCTCCAATAGTTCTGTTGCTAGTAACTCAGCAATTGCTAAAGTTTCACCATAAATCTTCTCTATACCTGGGGTTTCATCCAGGGTTGATTGAAGGCGTTGAGCCATCTGAAAGCATATTTCGCCATTACTGACTCCCCGATCCCTCATTGTTCTGCATTTGCTCTAAGATATCTTCGGGAACGAGATCGGAGCAACTCGCTTTAACTTGAGCTAGAATAGCCCCCCAGCTCCAGATATTACAACGAAAATTATATCCAGCTTCTGTTTTCGGATCCAGACCAGAAATATCAAACCCCATAAAAGTACATCCAAAAAATCTGTTGTTTACTCGATTAAAATGCTATTGCAGAGACTAGAAAAACTTCGTAAATTTGACTGTTGGCTGTGATTTACCGAGTCCTCTGGCTGCAATTTCTATATAACTCACCTGATTATTTGCAAGTTTATCTCTTATTTCTTTTGCTAGTGTTGTATCCTTCATGTCATCAAGAATGGATAGTACATAGTCCTTTTCTCCCTGCTTGACTTCTTTTCCTGTTTTTTTATAAATACGCGTACCCCGCTTGCCACTGCCTCCCTTTGCTTCAGCAATGATAATCTTATCTCCCTCTCGATAAATAAAATCAAAAACTCCTGAACCTTGACCTTCTAGAAGAATCTTAGCATTAGGAAATTCTTTTCTCATGACAAGTCGAGCATTGTGTTCACCGATTTTTGCAGAGAGTTTTATCCCTCGTTGTTTTTTTGCACTAGCTAGTGCCTGCACTGCCAGTTTTTTGCTACTCTTTCTAAGATTTCTAGCCTGTGTTAGTGCTGTCTTTCGGTTCCTAATCAACTGTTGAAGAACTGGTGTTTTGTTTAAATCAAATTTAGAAACAGATACTACTTTAATCTTAGGGTTATAAGTTCCATAAACTACAATTTCATCATTTTCCTCTTTTGCATCAAGTGTGTCAAAACCATCATCTTTAAATTCATCTTTAGCCCATTCTCCAAAAACCGATATAAAATCTTGGATGATTTCTTTAAGAAGTCCTTGCAATTCAATTTCAATAGCTGTTTTGGCACCTCCCTTTAATAGTGATACTCCTAATTGCGCTATTTTTGAACTCTCAGCTCTTGCCACAGCTTTTGTCGCTGCGCTTAAGGCTTTTACAATTCCCTTGACACCTGCTGTTTCTACTGCTTTTGCTGAGATTTTTAAAGCCGTTTTTTCAACAGACAGACCAACTTTAGTAGCTTTTGCAGCCTTTATTCCAAACTTGCCTACCGTAGCAGCTGTTCCCAATATAGGTACCATTGCTGCTAAGGAAACTGCTGCCATTTCATCATCTCCTTCCATAAGATAAATAAAAGCATTTACTCCGTCAAAAATTTCTCCATAAACAGGAATTAACCCTAATAAATCAAGAGCTAAATGAATTACTTGTGAAGCATCATATCCCTCTGCCTGAGGTTGAAGAGAAGCTATTGCTGCACCTATATACATCTGCAACCGATCTACACCAGCAACAGTATCGAAAAGAGGACCTAATTTGGGTTGCTTAGAATGTTCTTTTTGAAGAATTTTCAATGTCTCTAGATCGAGGTTTACTAGAGCTTTTTCTATTTCTTCATCAGAAAGACTACCTAAGAAATTTAAGACTTTTATTACTGCGGCTGCTTTTCCTCCATGAATATCTTTGAATATTTCGTCAGTAAAAATTCGGCTCACTTCAACGGCGTTAGGATCGACCTCGAATTCACCTCTTTTATAGGTTTGTTCGGTAATTGCGTTGGAAATTCTCTCAGAATCTGAAGATTGATCTAGCTCTTGTAGTTCTTCGCTAGATAGATCATCTAGCTTTTTCTCTATATCATCATCATTAAAACCGTTCAAAATTTGAGCAACTTCTTTCCAACTTCCCAGTCTGGTTCTTGCATTTTTTATACTATTTTCATAATCATCATTAATTTTTTTTATTCTTTCCTTTTCTAATGTTTTAGTCGATTGACTTTCAATTTGATCTATAAAATATTTATAACGAGGCCATCCCTGTAACTTGTTAAAAACTCCCTTTCGTAAATTGAATAGTTGCTCACCTGGAAGTATCTTTAATCTTCTCTCGATATCATCCTCATTAAATCCATTAATAATAATTGCTGCCTGATCCCAATCTCCTCTATTGACGGCTCGTTCAAAATCTGTTCTTACCAAATCATCCTTACTTGCTTTCTGAGATGACTTTAAGATAGCTTTGTCTATAAAATCTTGAATATCATTAAAACGAGGCCAATCTCGTAGCTTTCTGGCAACACCTCCTCTCATCTTTTCTAGTTGTGTTGTAGATAATTTTCCTAATTTTCTAGAGATGTCATCATTATTGAAACCATTGAGAATAACGGCTGCTTCATCCCAATGTTCTTCAAGGACTGTTTCATCAAAAGCATTTCTTACTTGATCGGCTCTTTCATCTTCAGAGGATTTTCTATTAATTAAGTTTGATGCACCGATACGATCTAAGTTTTTAAGAGATTGCTTTTGTAGATCTCTGGAGGGCAATATTGCACCTGTCTGCTGTACTACGTGAGTTAACTCATGCGCTGTCAACAGATCTTTCTCAGGAGATTTCCCTGCCCCAAAATAAACATCTCGTCCATGTGTAAACGCCTGAGCAGCTAACTCTTGGTTCATTTGTGCTGCCGCGCTGTCATTATGGACACGTACTTGGCTAAAATCAGTCCCAAAACTTGGCTCCATGAATAATCGCACTTCATCGGGTAAAGAACTCCCTCCACCTTTATTAGCATTTAATCGACTTTCCAAATCTGCTTGAGCTTGAACTACGCCATTGGATGACCTTTGAATCTCTTCTTCTTTCTCTTCCTCTTCTATCTCCTGACGTTGAACAATGGGTATAATCGTATTTACTAAGGGTTTGGTTTGAATCTCTTCTTTTTTTTCTTCATCAGACTTACGGTCAATCTTGGGAGATGAAGAAGGATTCATACTGATCACTTGTTTCGAGATTAAATCTGCTTCTTGCTCATGGACATCCCCTGGTTTGCTTACAGTCAGCTTCGCCTGAATCACATTGCCCACATAGCTATTCCCATAACTGCGTTGCAACTGTCGCAACATCCCCGCCTGTCCTGAAGCACTTTGCATCTGCCCCAATGCCCCCGCAAACTGCTCTGGCGGTGCTTCCGGACTCCCACCCCCGATCGCCCTCATCGCCCGATCGCCCACGATCGAAGAGCGATCCACCTCAGCCTCCATCTGATTCTCCCGCACCGGAGGATGAGCCGTCGTTGCCGCATTTTTTGTTTCAGGCGTTGCCGTAGTAAGAGAGTCAGACATAGGTTTCTTTACTCCAAAGATTCATCCATTTTAATCAACCATCAAAATTGAAAATCAATTGCCTATTCCCCAACCAAGGGATCTGCCACCGAAAATGCTCGAATCCTGCCATCTTCAAAACCATTTGCAGCGGACAAGTCAAGAAATTAACCGCGATCGCCCCCTCACTCACCCATATCTCCGCCTCACTCTCCAGAAAATTACGACTCAAATAGGGCGGACTACTCCCCGCCATCGCCCCCAATCTGGTTGCGAATCCCTGAAGTGCGATCGCGCTCATCAATCCTAACTCACGATCCCACGATTCATCAGGTAAAGGTGAATGGGTGAGACTGTGTAAGGACAACCACTCCCATGGCTCAGGCGGAATAGAGAGCCGTTGATACATAAATAGATCGGGCTGTCGGATTACCCGTTGACAATGTGCCTGCAAATCTTGCCCAAACGCCCCATGCATCTCCTCCGTCAACTGAGCCGCATAGTCCACCAACCACTCTGATTCGGGAGCTTGTGCCAAACCCGCAAACCCTAACACACCGCGATCGCGCCGAGCCTGCTCCAAATTCCCCACTCCCAAGCATTGCAACGCCATCAGCCAGAGCAACAGATTCGCTTTGGGTACATCTGGAGAGTCAGGATAGGGACAAGATTGCAGGAAAGAATAGAGATCGAGATCCGCGATCGCCCCTACCAACAGAAATATCCCCCCAAAAGTCGTGCGAATCCTTTGGGTGGGAATGGTAGGCTCATCAACTTGGAGATCCTGTAGCAATCCCACCACCTCTGTCCCTGTCAATTCCCGTTGCAGATGAGTCAGCAATTGTCGTCCAGTTCCTCGTTCTAGATAGCTGAGGGCAACACTCCAGTTATCAGCCCCAAGCTGGTTGAGAAAAGCAGAACGATTCGCCATCTGCTGCACTGTCTGGCGCAGATCCAGCAATTCCCAGATAAACCGAGCCAGGTTAACATCTGGACCAAGTTCAGGACGGTAACGCAGTACGGTACAGTAGATCCGAATCAACCCACGGGCGGGTGTACCCTGGAGCAGGGAAGGTGTTCGGGTGAGTAGGTTGCGGAGGGCCTCTAACCAAGCTTGACTGGACATCATTCTAGGGCTGGGAGGCAGCAAACATTGGGTAGCGATCGAGCCTACTTCTGTATCCGTGAGCCGAGTCAGCAAGCGATCTAAACTATCCCGCCGAGTCATTTCCAGCAGTGCATCCCGCCCTACATCTCCATCCAGTGTCAACAGATTGAGAACGGCTTGACCTAGTGACCGCGATCGCAAATTGTCAAACTCGGCATAGTACCAAAAATCCCCAGCACGACCTTGAATTAAGTCTTCTAGAAAACTGGCAATAAATGCACTGCGATCTGGAAATACGATGACCGCACTATTTTGGCTCAGGGTTTGTAAAATCCCTTCATACAAAGATCGCGCCCAAGCAGATGCCAGCGTGCGATCGTCGCCGATCGAGGTATCCAGCGTCAAATTTACATCCATCTGTTCGATAAAGATATAAGCACTATCATCGCTATAACCGAGATGGGAAAGGCGGTCTTCTAAAGCACGGGCAAGCAAGTTGCTGGCGATGCGATCGAGACGGCGTTGCAGGGCAGTGGGATTGTCCAGCGATCGGGCCACATTGTACTGGGCATTAAATTGGTGAATATCAATAGTTTGCATTGCCGTATTTTGTAGCCAAATTAATGTTTTAGTAGTTCTTTCGATTGAATAAATATCTACTCGCTTTTAATAGAAACCAACCATGTAAAAATTGGCAAAAATTTCTGGTGTAATTTTCTTTTCTATTCGATCGGGATTGTAATGGGGAATATTGAGTGTACCGCCCTCTACCGCAGCCAACACTTTGACTGTGTGATTGCCTTCTGCAACATTTTGAACTAATCCTGTCAAGGTAATTTCATTAAGTTCCCACTGACCCTGATTATATTTGGTAGCATCGCTAATTGTTTGAGTATCGAATTGCAAACAAATTCTACTGCGCTTATCTGCTGTATCGTTACCTGCAAAAGGAATGTGCAATGTCACGATCGAACAAGAAAGTTTTGGAGTAGTAATAGTTATTGTATATTGACTAATCTCCTGCAAAGCAGTAGAGGCAGTTGTTACACTCGTAGTGAAATTTATATTTTTTGTATAAGACCATGACGCACCACGAACGGTTTTACCAGTAATATCTCGTTCTGCTGTCAAGGAGCCTTCTAAGCTAACTTGGACACCATTATAATCTGGTTGAGTTGGATCTGTAGGAAGTGGACTAGTTCGCCCCCGGACTAATAGTTTATTGTCAGGAACTAGCAATTGTGAGGCAACTGCACCTACATAATGGCGACCCTTTTGATTGACTGGATCTACTGGAACAGCCTTAGCGATAATATTCTGAGCGGGATTTGCAGGATTCTTATCCCAAGTAATTGTCCCTAAATAAATATACCAAGGAGCCCGTTTGGGATCGTCTGGCAGATCTTGAAATGCTTGAGGCACTTCTTTGGTGTCATCAAAAACGAGGTCTTTCCTGTAGATAAGCTGAAATGATTCTTGAATGCGGGTAAATTCATCTTTGCCATTGCAAGTTTCATATCCAGCAGCAGGTCGATTTGTTGGTTCAATTGTATAAGCAATCCAGATGTTTAATAGAGCAGGCAAAGATTGCCCCGTCAATTGATTGGCGATCGCTACCAAGTTCAATTCCTCCTGTTCAAAGACAACTATTTCCCGTCCATATCCATCCACTGCTATTCCTGGTTGAACTGCCCATATTTTGGAAGTGGGATCTTGTTTGATTTCTAATCCAACCACAATCCCCCAACTGTGATGAGCAATCAGGTGTCGACGACGCATTTCAATATGATATGCTTGCTCGTCTTGAAAGTCTTGGGTTCTGAGATACTGCTTTTCGTAATAACGCAGTCGCTTGATTTCATCTGGGGTCATTTTTTTTGCTCTCCTAGTAATCGAATACCAATGACGCGCTCTTGATTGATTAAAAGCTCTACACTACTACCAGGTGGAATTTTCCACGCTATCGATCCAAAGTTTTTGAGGGTATGAGCCTCTCCCTCGGTGACATTCTTAGGTTCATTAAATTGGATATTTTTACTATGAAGTAAGTCTTTCACTTCTGTTAGGGGGCGATCGTAAAGATCCATCGCTGTCAGAGTGTCAGGATTGGTTAGCTGTGAAAGTCTAAACACCTCTAGTTTTTGCAGTGCAGCCGTAGAAAAATCCCCAACTATTTTGAGTAAAGCTTCACCACGATTCAATGCCATCACAATATTATCTAATGTTCGATCTTGCGGTGCTGATTCGGGAGTATTTGAACTGTTCCCTGATCCTGTATTCATACAAATTAGTCTCCTAGAATTGATTTTAAAATAATGCTTTTCTTAAAAACATTTAACCTCAGCCTTTAATATTTCCAAGACCTTCTGATCCGTTGGGGTTGAAATTGCAACACAAATTTTCTGCGATCTGTTCTAACGCAGCAAAAAGTGGCTGAATCCAATACTGTAAAGCTGGCCCTGTCATTAACTGCTTGCGAGAGAGATTACAGATTTTTTCGATTTTGTCTCCTTTGATAGTCAGACAAGCTAATATCACCCCTTCTTCTTCATTACATTCAGGACAGGGAACTAGAAGTGCGTCACAGATACAATCTAATACTAACTGGATTAGTAAACGAGACATTTTACCTAAAGCTTCTTTAGCTTGTGGTATATATTCTTCCAAATTTATTTGAGGATCTGGCATTGAAATGCTTTTAATTTCTGCCAGCAGATTGCAACGAATTCTCGGTTCTTTTTCATACAGCTTTAAGACGTAGCTTCGCATCCTGTTGAAAAGAGCGGGTGCATTTGTAGGATACTCTAGACTATCCCATTCCGAGATTTTATAAACTTCTTGCACAAGATTCGACAATTCTCGATCTTTAAACAAGCAAGTCAAGACTCTACATAAAAAACTGTGAGAGGGTGTTAGGGCTGCAAGAGTTGTTAATATGCTTATGACTTGTACAGTGAATATACGATCGTTGATGTTTACCAACCAATCGAAGTCGAGATTACATCGATCGGGTTCTGGCTTTTCGACTAACTCGAAACGAAAGGTTTCGCGGGTGCGAGAAGGTTCGCAACGAGTATTCTTGCATCCGTTATCGCGGATGAGAGCAGTTACCGGTTTAATCGGTTCTTCGTCGTAAAAGATTGCTAGACAATACTCTTTTGACTCGCGATCGCACTGAGATTTATATTCAATAAGTTCGCGATCGCAGTAGGGAGTTTCTGGTTGTTTGAAACAATCCAGAACATTAAAAGATGCCTCCTGACAAACCACAATATCGTTACCGCAGCAGTCGATGGCGTAACCAGGTTCGATAATCACACTACCATCACAGCAGGGATCGCAGCGCACTGCTAACCCACAAGCTACACCTGTTCCAACTAAATAACGATTGTGTAATCTGTTTTTCTCGATTACATAACGTTGAGCGGCATCAAGGTCTTTATCTGTGAGCAATTGTCCGCCAAAAAATCGCGGTCTTTCTAAACAGTTGACACCTCCACAGGTGGTGCAGGTTTTAGGTTTGCAGGTTGTTTTTTGCTTTTTTTTAGTTGTTCGATTCATGATCCAAGTACACCTCGATTTATTTAAGATAAAATTCAGGAAAAAATCAAGCTAATTAATAAGAAAAAGTTTCTCCAGAAAAACTTAATTTTCCCATAAAAAATTGACAATGCTTTCGTTAGCCAGAGGACGCTCACCAATCCAAAACCAACTTTCAAAAACACCTCCTTGAATGCCGAAGGAACTACCTTTAGGGCGATCGCCTGTTCGTAATTCTGCTCGTACAAATTCGGCATCAATAGCTTTTTCGTCCACATCGACTACAAAATCACCTTGCAAACGAACCCATAGTTCATTAGCCCCTATGAGTCGCTCCAATACACTAGGGGTAAAGCAAAATGCCATCGCCTTTGCGACTATGTATATATCATCCCCATTTCCGGGAACTTGGGAATCGGGAATAAACTGAGCACTAATTATGCGACCATCCTGCTGTTGAGTAGTCTTTACAGGAATTACCAGTCCTTCTAGCGGACATCGACAACGGACAGTCATTTCTAGATTAAATTCCTGGGTTTCGATAGAAACTTCAAAGATATGTCTAGCGGCAATTTCGGCTGCGGTAGCGATCGCCTCTTTTGGGGGATCATTTTTGTTAAGCTTTAAGACCCGGACAGCATTAGTAAACTGGATCACAATACCGCGAAGACTAGTCTCTCTGCCTTCAATAGTAATAGGAATTGGATCATTGTTACCACTATTGTGAATCCAACTGAGTGCCTCAATTTGGGTGAGTCCTGCTTCTAATCCTTCTCCATTGATGCCAGATTTTCCTTCGGGAATCTTGAAGTGAATGTTGCCAGTATTAGCATCAAAACTGGCACTGGCAGTACCCGATGGCAGGGGGGCAACACTTTCAGCATCGGCTGATTTGACACTAATGCCATCCTTACCCGGTGGCCCTTGAGAGCCTTCTTTCCCCTTAGTTCCTCCACCAGTTTCCAAAGCACACATAACCAATTGCTTGAGGGTATCGGTGCTGGGTACTAAAGGACGGAATTTGCGGTTTTCAATCCTGTCATTGGTAATCTTCGGGTTTGTCTTATAGTCCTTAACGTAATCCTCAACAATTGCCAGAGGTACACAATTATCTTCCGGACATTCAGGGCACCCATCCAAAGCACGCCAAATTAGCTCGCTACATTGGGTCTCCTTAACATCAATTACTGACACACCACCGCAGGTTGGAGGCAAGGAACTCCCCTTACCCGCAACATATAAGCGATTTCCTTCAGGATCTAAGACCAGATCTTGCGGATCGGAAACTACAGAGAAGACTGCTGGTAATAACGCTTTGGTAGGATCTATGGCGATTTTGTCCCCATCTACTACTTTGATGATGCCTTTGGGAGGGCTGTTATTGTCCTTGAGTAATATATATGCCCATTTACCTGATGGAGAAGCTGCGATCGCTACTGGTTCATCTGTCCCAATTTTAATCCCCGATTCGGTCGCGCCTGACACTGCAAGTTCAACTAGAGTCGGTGGATTACCATCCTGAATATTAAAAGCACGGATCTTTTTGTCTCCCGATGCTGGAACGGTAACTACATATAGTCGCTGACTATTACCTGAAACGGCTAATAATTTAGGACTCTCGCCTAGAGAAACTAACGCAGTTACCTGAGAAGTAGAAGTGAGTGTATCAATTTTACTAATACGGATGCTGTTGTTTGTACCATCAGCAATGAATAGCCAAGTTCCATTGGGACTGATAGCGATCGCTACCGAATTATTACTAATCGCATTGGGATGATTAGTAGGTGTGACTTCTACAAATTTGGCAGCCTCAATCTGGACTTGAGTAGCATTTTGAGCTAGAGAGTTAATACTATCTTTCCAAATAGTGACTTGCGGCTGAGTAGTAGTATGGGGATCGAGAACATAAACTCGACCGTCAGTAGCTTTTGACACCTCAACTTGAGGAAGATTGGTTAAATCTCCATCAGCGAGTGGCAAATCGATCCCATTGGTGTAGTTATTCAGATCGCTAATATTGATAACGCGCAAAAAGTATTTATTGAGACTGGTATGTCGAATAACATAGAGAAATTGTCCAGTGGGAGCCATCGCTAAATCTACTCCTTGTCCCTCAATGGGAATACTTTTAAGCAGACAATGATGTTTAGTATCATAGACAAGAATCTGATCTTGACCAGCAGAAGTGAGAACGTAGATTCGCTCTCCTTTGGCATCAAGTGCTATACGAAAAGCATTATCTAAGCTAAGAGTGGTAATCCAGTCCAAACTTACACCCACAGGTTCTTCGTGCTGAGGTTTTGGTAAGTCTTTCAACAGTTGCAGGTGAACTTCAAACCCTTCCACAATTCGGTTTGCATCGCAGCCAAATTCATCGCAACCGCATTCGGAATAAAGGGCAGGAACAAATTCGGTTTTACATTCCTCGTAACACAAGGAAAATAGGAGATGGTTCTGTTCTTCTGGTTTAATGTTGTTTAAGTCGATATTTTGAGCCGCAAAAAGTTTGACGAGATCGATATAAACTTTTTCCTTGACGACAATTTCTCGACCGCAACAGTCTAACGCCAATCCTGGTTCGAGGATGACAAAGCGATCTTGACAGTCTGGGTTAGGATGTTCGACAAGCTTCAAACCACAAACGGTGCCATAACCATGTAAATAACGGTTGTGTTGGCGATGTTTGCCAATTTGATATTCCTGTTCCGCCCGAAAATCTCGCTCGGCTAGAAATTGCCCTGTAAAATAGTTCAACCGCTCATCAGTAACGAGGTCGCATTCTGTACATAGATTTTGTTCGTGTTTGCCGTTTTTCATAACTTCTCCTGATTGGTTAATTTATTTAGCCCACAGTCGTATTTACCCCAACCCGCTTTCGTCCCACTTCCAAAGCAGGGGTTTGTCTTTCTGGCGCACTATTTAGAATCGTGTCATATCCCAAAATGGAACAGTCATTTAGTACCAGACGGGGATAAGTTCCCACCAAAGTATCCATACCTACCGTAGATTGCACCCCTACCCGAAAGCGAGATTCAACTTTCTCTAAGGTGTATTGGGTATGCCCTGGCTTTTGGTCTTCAATGACGGCGCGAATTTGGCGTTCTTTCATGGGTGGTGACAGAGCGCGAGGAATAAAGACACTAAAACGGTGAGCATAGAGGGAAAAGGGGTCGTGTTCTGGATCAGATGTTCCTACCAAAGCAAAATCACCAATGCGCGAATTTTCCTCCAATTGCAAGCGGTTAATAATTTGATTTCCCCAAAGTTGAGATCGCCCTCCCAAATTTGATTGACTGTTTAAAAAGATCCAACGTCGCAGTCGAAAATGTTCGAGAATTTCCACTTTTATGCCAAATATTAACCACAATATTTGTTTTAAACCTGCGGGGGTTCCCCGTTGACGATATAATTCGGAAGCATGACGCAGCAGACGGCGACGAGTTTCTAACGACCAATCCTGATAGAAACTCATATCTACCCAAGATGCCAGCCATTCCAAAAAACGGCGATCAGGTACTCCATCGGGGTCAAAGTATTCGGCAATATGGTCAATTTTCGTTTCTACACTTCCCAATACCGTCTCGAAGATGGAAAGAAAACGTTCCAGAAAATCTTTACTTACAGGATCAGCTTGATAGACTGCTGGCAAGTACTGCAAGTAACTTAGACGCGGAAAATAGGCTTTCAAATGTTTAATAATAGGTGTATCAATTTCATTCCCCTTAAACTCGATTTTTAACCATAAAAAGCGACCAGGTGGACTTAAAATCAACAAATCTTCCGGTTCTATCTTCTCTTTATTAAGATTGACCAGAGAATATTGAGATGAAGATGAGGAATTAATTGTTTTAGTCTGGCTTTTGAGAATGGAGATTAACTGTCCTGTTTGCCAATCTTCGTCTTGTAGTGCTTGGATATCCGTAGGTTCTAATTCCTCTTCCGACGTATAAGTCCATACTTTGATGCTAGTACCTGTAGGAATGCTAGGAATATCGAGGAGGATTTTATGCCACTGACAGTTATAAATATTGCTATCTAGGGAACGCGAAAAATAAGTTCCTTTCTGTTCAAATTTAGTCGATAGGGGAATCTGTGCTACTCCTAAATCCTCACCTACTGCGATTAAATCTCCATTAGGATCTGTTGCCATGCTATTGCATTGACCTTTCCCAATGCCGCACTGTCCTTGATAGCATCCACCAGCTTTCAGGTCGTAATGGTGTAAATTCCCGCTATTAGCTAAAATTAGTTTGCCTTGTCCATCTACTGCCATCGCTGTGATTGGGAAAGAACTAAGAACATCGCCAACATAAGTAACTCTATTAATTACCCATCCTTGTGAATTTATAACTTTGACATAATTCTTCCCTTGGTCAACTACATAAAGATATCCCTTATTATCAATATTTTTGTTGCAGGAACGATCCTTGCTAGATAAGGGTTTGAGACACTTAAGAAGCCCAAAATCACCTTTTAACTGGTTTTCATTCGCTAAAAGCCTTGATTTTACTGGGTTTATTTGTGCAACAAAGCCATTACCAAATGCCAAATGGGTTGGACGATCAAATTTTTCATCTGTTTCTAAAGGATATTCACTCTCCGATTCCACCAAAATATCTATAGCTTTTTTAGCTTGAATCGTTTCTAGGACAATTTGACGGGCAGCTTCGAGGGTATCGACATTATTATTTATTTCAATAGTTTCACTCAGGTTAGCTGGATTGCGACCTAAGCTATGAGACCATTTTTCTAGTCTTCTTCGAGCGGGAATAAAAACAAAGCGATCGCCTTTATTATTGCCATATAATACATGGAAATAATAGGAATTTAATTTACTGCCATCAATAATTACGAATTTTTGCTGATGACGATCAAATTTTTGCAGGCGATGGTTATTTTTATCGGCAATCCAGATATTTTCTCCCTCGTCAATAACCACGTCCCAAGGCTCATTAAACTCTCCAGGTTTATCCCCTGAAATACCGCCTCGTTTTCCCCAAATAGCCTTCAATCCTAAACTAGATAAAGCAAAAACCTGAATGCGATGATTTTTGGTATCGGCCAGATAAAGATTGCCTGTTTTGGAACAGCTAAACCACGAGGTTCGTTAAACTGACGTGGTGCCTTACCTAATCCTCCCAAACAGGGTAAAGGCCCAATCGAAGATTTACAAAAGTCTCCACCGGGAAGATGGGCAGGATAAGCAGCTTCCCAAGTTTGACTAATAGTTTCTTTGTCCAATTCTCGTACTTCTGAGTCCGAATTACACAAATTCTTGACCCTTTCGGATTCGTGGGTTTGGATATAGCACAAGATTAATTGACGAGCCAAATTTTCATCAAAAACCCGCTCTTCAATTACTTCTACATCACTAAAACTTTGAGGATATGCCTGACGTGAAGGTTGCCAAACTTCTAAGCGTTGAGCGGTAGGAACATAGACAAAAGTATAGCTAGCAAATGCTCCTTGATTAATGCGGAAAAACTTCGCCCAAACTTCCCATTTATCCCGACGGGTAAGGCGGAAAATTTGATGGTGAGTAGCGTCAGCAATGTAAATATTTCCCCGAACATCTACGGCGACTCCTGTTGGATTACTCAATCCTCCAAATGTGCCTTGGGCATCTTTGAGAGGTACAGGAGGACTAGGAATTGATGCCAGTTGTAACCCGACTGAGGTAATTTCTAGATGGTCTAATTTCTGCTTACGCCAACCATCCTCAGCATTACGTCCTTGCTGACTATCTAACAGAATATAAGTTGAGGAATTTATTTCAGACATGGTTTGCTTCCAGTGAATTCAGAATTTTTTAATTAGCTATGAATCGAGAGGGAAAGTGACATCTATTTCGTGTCCGTCAGAGAATACTAAGAAATTTTTGGGAATGGGGGCATTTGTACAAGGAAGTAAGCGATCGCCATCAATGACAATTCGCAGCTCGTCGATGCGTTGAACGCCATCTACTGTTAGCACTCGCCGAAAAACTTCAGAATGAATCACCTCACCCCCTAATGGCCAACCTAAACCATCCTCCCCACCCGTCAAAGGATGTAAATAGGCATTTAAAACTGTTTCAATTTGGGTCTTAACTGCGGCTGGATTGGCGCTAGGACGAGCTAGAACCATAGCCTCAACCTTGACTTGTACGTATTTGGGTGGGGCAACAAACACCTCCGTAGTTAACAGGCGATGACGATTAAGATAAGCACAGACCGTCTGCATCGTACCTTCGCTAGGAATGGGTTTTGGGTCTTTGCTATCGGGAATAATGATGACTGTAATTGCTCCTGGAATTGGTGTGTCGGGAAACTGGGGATGGAAGAGAGGGAGAGCATGGGAGCGTCTCACCCTTACTCCTGGGGTTTGTTGGGCTAAAAACTCAAAATCTTGGTTAGTGACAGCGCGATCGCGGGCTTTTAGTTCTTTGGGTGCACGGGCCTTGGTATCAGCGAGCACTTCCTCCTCCTCGCCACCTTCCGCAGCCCAGTAATTGGTTACTGTATCTACCCCGTCAGCAGTCGTCTGCAAACTGTTAATCGCACCCGCGGCAACATTACTTTTGGTGCTACCAACATAGCGGTAGTAACGAACCACTATATTATTGACCCCTGCCAAGGGAATTCGCCCCCGTTCGCCATTTCCAGTGATAATTTCGCCGATGGTTCGATTGAGAATATAATGGCGATCCCCTGGAAGCGAGTTGAAAAAGTCTTCTACTTCCTCCCACGGCTGCGCTCCCAGTCCTTCATCAATTTCCAGTAAAAACCCTTTAATTAATTCCCGTTCTCCCAATTCTTTGTCCCACATAGCCCGTTCTGCTTCATTCGGGTTAGGTGTTCGCATATTTTGTTCTCGGAGTCGTTCTTCTACCGGACGAACCGCCTTAGCAAAAATCGGGAAATGTAGTAAATTGAAACTCAGATTGGGTAAACCATCGCTCGAACCAATTACCTCATCTTTAACAGTTGTAACGGCAGTGGCTCGAACTGTATTAGTTAACACCGCATCCAATTCGGGTGGGTTTTCGTATTGTGACTTCACCAAATGACAGCGAATCCAGTATAGAGGTTCAGCAATAGAGCCAAAGATCCGTTTTTGCATCCCAGGGGGTTTGGGAGTACGGAAATAGACATGACCGCTTTGAGTTAATGCCCGCGTTTCATCTTTAAGAAGACTTAACTTACTCCAGACCGAGCCATTCCAGTATTCCCAAGCAATAGTAGCAGAAGGATGAATTTCATTTTCTGGTAAGTCGCAACGATGCTCTTGGGCAGTGTCTGGTTCTACAAAAACACGCACAAAAAGATTCATTTCCACCGTTGGAAAAGGATTATCTGAGGCAAAACCCAGTAACAGAGCGTTACCATCACGGGGACTATTACCAAAAGCAGGATATTGCTGTTGAGGAATTTGATTTGCCCGGGTGTAATCGATGAAACTCGTGCCGTTGAATACCAGTACCGTTGTCAAGGCTGCTGCGATCGCAATTAAGGGCTCATCCGTCTCGAAAATTACTGGTTCTTCCGGTTCTGGGGGTAAAGTCGGTGTGGCTAAAGCACTAGGTGGTGGTGGTTGCACCTCGGCACTAATTTGGGTTCCCTTGGGAATAAATATCGTCGCGGCAAGGCTAGGTGAAACTAAGGTAAAAGTTAATTCAGCCTTAGCGGGAACGGCGGGTTTTTGTTCAACTCCGATTAATTGTAGAAATTTAAGATAATTGCGATCGGGTACTCGGTTGAGACGAAACAGCACAATTTCCCCCAACCAAGAAAATAACTGGATCATAGTGATGCCAGGGTCGGAAAGATTGTGGTCTGTCCATTCTGGAGCATAGCGGGGAATTAAAGACCGTAACTCTTCAAATAGGTCTTTAAAACGGCGATCATCTAAGTTGGGAGGTTGGATAGGCATTTATGGCTCCGTTAGGTAAAAGGGATATACTAAATTGCGTTTGGCATTGTTGGCTCGCAGCCGATAATCCACATAAATCAGTAATTGATTATCGCTATCGGGAAAAGTTTCGACCCTTACGTTTTCCACATCGATCCGTGGTTCGTATTCTGCTAGAGATTTTTGAACTTCGTAGGCAATCGAACCTCTTGTGCCTGGATTATTCGGGGCAAATACATAGTCATGAATACCACAACCGAAATCAGGCTCCATTACCCGCTCACCTTTGCTAGTAGTGAGAATTATCCAAATCGCTTCTTCAATATCTTGTTCGTGGGAAGAATAAGATAACCCACCCCTTCCATTAACCCTGATGGGGAATTTCCATCCTACTCCTAAAAAGTCTCTTGCCATACAATTGTTCCTCCCTAGCTTTTTAAATAATCTGATTACCCAAGAAAATTTAATTGATTTGTTGAAATTTAAACAGGAATAGCATCAACAGCTTGTTGCAACTGTTCAAGGGTGTTATTAAGGTTTTCTAGTGTCTTGGGTAAGTCATCCGCTCCAGAAACCTTAGCTAATGAGGGAAATTCAAGAGAAATCCCCACCAAACCAGCAATGGGTTCAACAACAGCTAATAAAGGTTCAATTACAGCTATTTGTTCCATTAACTGATCTAATGAAATTTGAGCATTGTTGTTAGCACAGTCGAGTGAAGCCAATAACACTGGGTTTCCTTGAGCAGCATTTAAATCAATGGCCACCTGAAAGTCTAAAATACTTTTAATTGCTTGGATAATACACCGCAGATAAGCAATAATTAGACGCAGAATATCGGCAATCATCGCCGGAATACTGTCAAACACTAAAAAGCATTTGCTAAGATCTTTTGCCGCTATAGCTACTTTTGGAATGTCAGTAATAGGATTCTCAATCTCACTCAATGCTTTTATAACTTTGAGCATTTTAAAAAAGCAGGTCATTCCTGCCAGAGTGGGAGTAAGTTGCAGCATCAAACTATGTACCAAAGCACAATCCGTAGGCGGTCCTTTTGAAGTGTCAGCCATTGATTGTAACTCCCCACCAAAAGGCAGAGTTATTTTTAATTTCTTGGCTTTGGGTAAAGTTACACAAGGGATTTTGTCGCTGTCAGTCATAATAATTCCTCCTTTAAATAGGACTAGGACTTATTGGGGCAACAGGTCGCCCGTTAATTACTACACTAGGAGCATTGATAGTAATTCCACCAATACTACTAATTGAAATACGCCCATTTGCTAATTCAATCTGGTTTCCTTGGGCATCTTTCAGGCGAATGTAACCGAGATCTCCTCCCTTAATATCAGGATCGTAAATTTCAATTTCATGTCCGTTTACAGAGCGAATTAAGCGTTTTTGAGGATCACTGCGTGGTGGTTTATCCTGACCATTCCAGAGGAACCCAACAATATAGGGAAAACTAGTATCGCCGTGTTCAAAACTCACTAACACTTCATCATCTTTTTCGGGCATAAACCAACTACCACGTCCAGATCCAGCCATTAGAGTTGCCACTCTTGCCCAATGGCTTTTATTTGTATCAGAAAGCCAAGGAAAATAAACTTTAATTCTGCCTAATTTCTGTGGATCGTCTAAACTTTTAACAGTTCCAACAACCACCCCATTTATCTTATTCATTTGACCTCCTGCAAAAAAAATACAAAAGTAATAAATTGAAATTATGAAAGCATCTATTTGCCTGTTGCCTGACTTCCTGTGGAAGTCTTTTTATTTTCCTCCTCTAAACGTGCTTCAAATTCAGTTACATAGCCACTGGCATTAATCGTATGGGTGGTAGATTTAACAAAATATCTACCGCTAAACGTTAAACCTAATCCTTGGATTTGCACAAAACTGCCAGCCCTTAGATCGGCAGTTCCCACCGTTGAACCTCGACCTGTCACCATATTTTGAACGTTATCTTTCATCATTGCTATGGCAAGTTGTTTAGCATCCTTTTCATTAAAAGCAGGGCGATCGACTAGAACTTCTCTTTGTTTATTAAATCCTTCTTCTAATTTTTCTGCTCTTTTTTTATCTTTTTGAGAACGGGTATCTAGATCGCTCCGTTTAACTGTGACTTTTATCGGTTTCTTTTTCAAGCTATCCCACCCTCTTACTGTTACTTCAGATACTTGATTGGTGGTGGTCAGAGTTGGTTGGAACTGAATTAAAGATTTTCCCCACTCTAAAAGATAGGAAACTTTTGAAAGCCCCAGAGATGGACCAAAATAGAGAAAGGGAGGAGGTTTCTGTTCGTCAAGGTAGGGTTTTAAGTTTTGGTATTGCGGATCTTTAACGTCATTAATAAATATCAACTCATAACTATTGCGGTGGGCCAATTGGAGTAAAAAGACAATATCAAGTTGATTTTTTTGCAAGATGTAGTATTGATCGTCGGTATGTTCTTTCTCTCTGGCTCCACTATTAATAAGAATAGGAATTTTATTTCCTTTAAGGTCTTTTGGCGGTCTTAACTGACCAATTTCCTTGGCAATGTCACTATCTTTTTTGTTGATGTATTCATGAGTTTCCTGTTTAGCCTTGAACTGAATCAAAACATTTTTGCCACTTACTTTTAAAGTTGGCTGTCCCGATGCTGGAAAGTTGGGTGTTAGGGAATTAATTTTGCCTATCAACATCAAACGTAAGGGATTAGGATCTTCTTTAGTCGGTTTAAAGTAGCCCATCCATAATTCAATTACTTGTCCTGGGTCGAACAAGAGACTGCGTTCTGTCAGATTGTCTTTTCTTGCACCTCCGGTATATTTAAAATCTAATTTTTCTGTATCCCAGTTATTAACCGTGATATCAAAGGAATCAATGTCATCAACATTGTCTTTATATTGGACTTCAATGACATCTTTACTAGCATAGTTAGGCAAAAGCTGATTATTAACTCGAATTTCAAAAGCGGGAATGTAAAAATCACGGTCTTTGTCTTTATAAATCGGGATAAACTCTGCCATTAGTCTGTCCTCCGTCGGTCTGTATCCACGTTAATGGGTGGGATTTTTAAGATCGTTCCGGGAAGAACTCGGCGGGGATCATCTATATCATTGGCTTCGGCAATGCGTCGCCAGTCGGCGGGTGTGTCATATTCGTTGGTGGCTATTTGATCCAGTCGTTCTCGTCTTTTTAGCACTCTGGCTTTAGTGTGGTCGGCAGAATTTAGCTTTCTGACCATTTGTTCGAGGGTTTGATACTCGCGCATTTTTACTGTTAACCTTGCCCGCAGAGGTACTCCTTCAGGACTAAAAAGGGTAAATTTGCGATCGATACTTTCAACAATTCCTACGAACCAATAGGGTGCTTTGGACACATTTTTACCGACTCCTAGCGGTTTTAAAACATTATCAATAGGTGGTTTAATATCACTGGTTTTTCCCCAAGAAAATCGACAGCGAGGAATTGCATGAGTATTCGGATTTTGTTTCACCAGTTCATAAAATTTATCGACCCCACTAAATTTGTCTGCACCAGAAGTCGAACTATATTCTGTGGTGACGCTTTTCGCCCCTTCAGCCATACCTTCATCTGTACTATCAAAGAATAATTCTAATGATAGAGTTTCTGTCCCACCGCGAATAAATTGCTGTAATGGAGCATCTAATCCAGGAATAGCAATCTCGGCAAACTGAGCACTTTTATTAAAAGACAATTCTGTAGGATTGAACTGCACTATTATTTGCTCTTTTGTTTCCAGATTTTCAAAATAGGCTTTTGAAAGTGTCATAGCTAGCTCAGAGATAAAAGTTTAAATACAATACTGTCAACGATCGGAAGGAGTGACCCGGTTATCACTAATTCCTTGTTCTGATCTTGATTTTTCTTGGTCATACATTTCCTGTTTCAATCGTGCCATTACCGCCTGAATAATCTTTTCCATCATTGCCTCATTAAACGTGCTGTTGTTATCGACCAAATTCATGTTGCTGTTAACGGTTCCAATTGTTACTGGCATTTTCTACCTCCCCAATTTATCAAAATTAAAATAATCCCCCAATTGCTTCTCCAGCCCGTGCCAAAGAGTCTCCAACTTCTCCCAAAGCAATACTGACTGGTAGTGGTTTCCATCCCTGATGCATAATTTCCAAAGTTTCGATGGCTACTTGACTCTGGGTAGCATTCAAAGTTGGTCCTGTCCACTTTAAAGGTAGTCCCTTTTGAAATGCCCAGGTTCTCACAGTTTTTTGCGATTCATCTAATAAAGTAATTAATCCATCTAAGCGTTTCCCCCGACCATTGACATAATCAAAATGCCACTTCCATAATTCTTGAGAAAAAGTAATCCCGCGTTTGAGAATAATATTTGAATAAGTCGTCCGCGTTGGGAATTTGTGAACAAAGCGATTTTCTCCCCCCTCGGAATATTCTTCTACCACTAAAGTGCCTTCTAAGCCACTACATTCGCTAAAACCTCCAGAAATAACTAGATCGGATGAAAGTAGTGCTTTTTCTAAGGTGCTATCCCCCAATAGCTTTCCTAGAGAACTCGATGTACGAACTAAAGAAACATAAAAGTTAAATGAGGGAACTGGATCTGACCTTTTACCTGTAGGCATAAACTTATCGCTCCACAATTTCAAGTTCTTCAACCGTGCGCCCTACCCGAAAGACAATGAACTCAGCCGGATGAGTGGGAGCAACGCCAATATCAGTAATAATTTTGCCTTGATCGACAATTTCAGGGGGATTATTGGTGTCATCACATTTGATGTAAAATGCTTCTTCTGCACTTCCACCGACTAAGGCACCCTGTCGCCAAATAGTCTCTAAAAATCCGGAAACACTAAGAATAAGCGATCGCCTTAAATTAAAATCATGGGGTTCAAATACTGCCCATTGAGTTGATTCATCTACCGATTCTTCAATCATGGACATCAGACGACGAACATTGATGTAACGCCAATCAGGGTTACTGCTAATGGTTCTTGCACCATAAACGCGAATCCCTCGACCAGGGAAAGCCCGCACACAGTTGATTCCTTCTGGATTTAAAATGGCTTGTTGGTCATCATTAATGACAACGGTGACATCCTCCGCCCAGAATAACTCCCCATTAGCGGGAGCTTTATGTACCCCAACGGTAAAATCAGAACGAGCATAAAGTCCAGCAATATGTCCACAGGGGGGAATCGTTCTGACTGGATTTCCACGTAATTTTAGGGGATCGACAACTTTAATCCAAGGATAGTACAGAGCAGCAAACCCTCGTTCAGAATCGAAGCGCGATCGCCACTCTAAAATTTCAGCAATAGTCAAAGATCGATCACTCCCAGAACGCAACACTGCATCTAAAATCGCTACTCGGTCTTGGTGACGTTCGCAATGTTCGACTAGGGCACGTTGAATTGTGAAAATTTGCGCTTGAGAAAATAACGGCGGTTGTTCTAAAGGTGGGTTACTTTTAGGCGTTGCTGTTGGTGTTTCTCCTGTTTTGGGCAAACAAGGATCACGGGGTGGTTCTTCAACGGGAGGAGCATCTGGTGTGAGTACGGGGCGAATATGAATGTCGGGAAGGCAAACAATGCCTACAGCATCAACTCGATCTAGGACGCTTAATCCCTGGCGATCGTCAGCAAGAGAATCGAGGGTACCGATAAAATCATTGGGAGTTAAAGATTTGACTCCATCCTGTCCTCCCACTAAAAATCCAATCTGATTTTTCAAACCTGATTTAATCGCATTTGGCAATAGATTGGGAGTCAGAATCGTTGCAGGTGGCAATAAATTTTCTACCTGAATCCATTGGGATGGTGCAGTGCGATCATTTCCTTGATTGATTAATCGCACAAAATACCTTGGATCGTTTGGATCGAGAGACAATTTAGAAAATATTTCTCGATCGCGGCGATCGCGGATTACGGTGAGAGAAAAACTGAGCTTACTGGGTTGTACTTGAGTTAGAGCGATCGCAATTTTATTGCCCCAAATTCCCTCGTTATCAGCCGTTATCTTCAATACATTTATACCATTACTGCTCTGAAGTACCAGGGAGGCTTTAGTAGCCGTCGATCCAGCAATCCTCACGATAAAACAGGTACGTCCTCCATTTTCAAAAAAGCCTTTAACCGCATAGGCTAAAAAACCATAGGGCACAAAATTGCCAAATTTCGCCTGAAACTGCCGCCAAGAATCAATCTGCACTGCCCGATTCAGGGGCCCGCGTTCTGCCAGTCCCACAAATCCAGCAATGTCTGTCCGAATCCGGCGAATTACCGGCGGTGCAGCATCTTGAAATTCAAAATAGACTCCAGGGGTCAAGTATTCAGGCACATTCAATTCCTCCTATCTATAATTAATTCTGTTTAGGTAGTAACCAACTCCAATCCTTCATGAACGATTTCTGCCGTCTCAACCAACACATCGTTAGTTTTGGCATTAAAGGGTCCACTATCCCATTTACTTAGCCAAGCTTCTTGAATACGCCAACGCAATACTTCGTCCCGATTTTCATCCAGCAGAATAATGTCGGCACTCCGCCGCTGGACTTTGCCGTTAATATTGGCCTTGCGCCAATCCCATAGGCTTTTGTCTTGGGTGTATCCCCGCTTGAGTACCACATTAGTATATTTGCGTAGTCCGGAGAGCTTTCGGACATTCATTGCTTTATCCGCTCCCTCGCGGTAGTCAATCATATCGTTGTCCGTTGTCAGTCCACTGCACTCCATGAAGCCCGCACGAGCAATGCCATCGATCTCAACCAGAAAATTAAACTGCTGATAGGGATCATCCCGTTTTCCAGTTTCTGCCATGATGCCAACTCTCCTTAATTAATACGAATGGTGAATTTGTTTGTTGGGTTAACCTTCTTCTAGAGAAGAACCACCAGTCCACTGCCCAATGCGGAAGATCACAAATTCCGCAGGTTTGACAGGGGCAATCCCGACTTGCACGATCAGCCGTCCGTTGTCGATGTCGTTTTGGGTCATGGTGGTGCGATCGCACTTGACATAAAATGCTTGTTCGGGTGTTCGTCCCATCAATGCCCCATCGCGCCAAACTTGAATCAGGAAGGCGCTAATCACCCGTTTGACTCGTTGCCAGAGGGGTTCATCATTCGGCTCAAACACTACCCATTGGGTACCGCGATCTATGGAGTTTTCAATAAAGATGAACAGTCGTCGCACATTGATATATTTCCAGTCAGGGTCACTGGAAAGAGTACGAGCACCCCAAACCCGCAAGCCACGATTATTCTCACGGAAATTTCGCAAGACATTAATATTGCGCGGATTGAGAATATCTTGCTGCTCCTTCATGAGCTTCACTTCCAAATCAGCAATACCGCGAATCACTTCGTTAGCAGGTGCTTTGTAAACTCCTCGCTCGATATCACTGCGAGCGTAGATGCCCATCACATGACCAGCCGGGGGAATGAAGACATTTCCTTGTGCTTGGGGATTTTTGGGAAATGGATCGGGAATTGCTAACCAAGGGTAATAAATTGCCGCATATTTTGTGTCGTAATTACTTCGGTGTACTTGCACTTGAGCCATCCTATCTTTTACCTTAGAGTCAAGCACCGCGAAGCGATAACGCATCAATTCACAATGGTTGATTACTTTTTCTTGAAGCGGTTGATTTGTACGTCCTGGAATGGCAACAATACTCACTTCCTCAATGTTTTTCAGTGCAAATAGTCCTGTCCGACTTTGGGGATTTACATCATCCTGACCAGCGTAAGTATTGTCATCAATACTCCCCTCGTTATCGTTTCCACCACTCAAACTTGAAGAACTTGCACTGGATCCAGTCCGAATAGCTGTACTAGCATGAGCAGAGGTTAACCCTTCAGCAGAGCGAATTAGGTCTGATTCCCCCTCGGTGCGCCCATCTGCTCGTAAAGGTGTATCTGCGGTAGGAATTGGTCCTAAGACTCTCACCACGTAACGACTATGGCGTGGATCGGTAGCAAGATTACGGTGTGTTTGACTAACGATCGTTCGTGTCCGATTCGTCATCGGATTAATCTGGATCAGATCGACCCTTAGCGAAAACTCTCGCGATCGGACCAGTGCATTTGTCGCTATAACAATTGGGGTAGTCAGTGCAGGGCTAATTGTGAGCGTCTTATTCAGAGGATTCAGCGCTGTTACTTTGTAGAACTGTCCAGGGGTACTCTCGGTATAGTTGACTTCAATCACACTCCCTACTTCAATCCCAACCAGCGATTGCAGCGTCAGGCTGGTAGCCCCAGTGGCGGCTGCTACGGTCAGACGGGTATCAACTAGATTATCTTCCCGAGCTGTTACTTGCAGTCCGTTGCCCCAGGTTCCAGGATCAATTGCCTGAAAAATGAAAGTATTGACCTCATTGACCACTGCTCCGATCGCGTGAGCAAAACGCAGAGGTGCGTTTAGTGTGATCTGTTGGTTTGTGCTATCAACCTTAATCACATTGACAAATTCTAGAGAACTCGTACTGCCTACCTGTAACCACATTCCCTGAGTTAGGTTGGTGACATTATTTAGAGTTAAGGTTAAATCACCCACAATAGCCGCAGTCGTGTTAACTGTCTTGCTCTCAAGGGTGACAGCAGACGAATTCTGAAGATCAGGATTAAGGGTTAACTGAGCAAAGGTTGCTCCATTGGGCAGTACCCGCACAATGTAAAGGCGCTTGCCGCCATTGGTGAAAAACCCTTCAACAGCATGAGGAAGATGCCAAGTATCTCTATATTTACCATAGTTAAGATAGCCGCCAAACTGCCGCTGGAAGTCAGGAAAACTGGTGACCAGCGTCGGGATATTTACTGGTCCCCATTCAGTTACTCCCACCATTCCTGAAGTGCTGGTACTGACACCTTCGATCGGCTTTGATCCCGTATCCACTTCTTCAACATACACACCCGGAGCTAAATATTCTGGCATAGTTTGTCTCCTTAAATAGTTCTTCAACTGCTGGCTCAAACAGCCCCTCTTACACCTAGCAGGCTAGGTCTAGGGCGGAGCTAAACGAAAATATTCCTCATTGATCGACTTGCTAAAGTCAACTTGTAAGATTCGGGGGTTCTGGCTGAGGAAACCTGGGGCTGAACACTTAATTTGGGCTGGGGCTTTAACAATGATGTTGTCGAAGCGGTAGCGTCCCTGAGGGTTGGTGGTGGTCGAGTGAGTCACCAAACTGCTTTGTAGGACGCTAACCACTGCCCCGTTAATCGGTATGTCCGGATCTTTAGCGCGAACAACACGCCCCCGAATATTGACCTGCATATTTTCTTGAAAAACAATCGGATCGGCAGTCGGGTCAACGGCTGGAGCGACGGGCAGACGAATTGTCCCTACATCAATCAATGGATCGGGAGGGGTAGGCGGCTTAGGATCGAAATTAGAACCCGCCGGAATTGTTGCCAAGAACGAGTACTCAACAAAACCCTGCCTAAATTGGGCAGAATCAGCCCGAATCGTGAGAGTAAGCGGATAGGATTGCGAACTCAGTTTTGGGAACAACCGCTCAAGATCCCCAGAGATAGCGAAGGTACCACCCACCAGCACCTTATTTACTACAAAGCCTTCTTTTGCCGTAATATGGATGCGCCCAACCACAGGCTCTCCCGTTCCCTGATGAAGAATACGACCCCTAATAAATGCTGCCTGTTTAAGTGTGTCCGCGACCATGGTGCTTTTATACTCCTTGGGTAAACTCGATCTGCTTGCGCCTTACCCGTTCAGCTTCGGTCTCACGCTCCGAGTCAATGTAAATTACCTTGACTTCGTAAGACACTGAAAGGTGGTAGGGGCGTGCAAAACTGGTCCAAAGCTTAGTAATATCCTCCATAGAAATTGGGTTGAGAATTAACCGTAATTCCTCGGTTGTGTTCGCAAGAACTCCCTGTAACATTGCCTCTTTAACGTGAGCATTGTCGTAAAAAATCTGCATGGTTTTGCCCAGTAGATTGTGATCATTTTCAGCACTATTGGTTAAAGGGGAGATCAAGTAGAACAAATTGAGAGAAAGTGGCGGATACTTAAGCAGATTTGTATTTTTTGGCTCAAGGGGACGATTCTTCATCTGTTCATTTTCCACAATGCGATAGAGAAAAATAGACAGAGAGTTTTTGTCGGGAACTGTGTCTTTTAACAGTCTAAAAGGAGGTTCAAAAGTAATTTGCGGTTCGGTACTAATGACTCCAGGCACAATCGTGCTGTCATTTTGAATGGATGACCATAAGAGGACTCTTATGGTCTCACCGATAGCATTAATGACCTTATAACTGCTCATCCCAAAACCTCATTTTTTAGAATTCTTAGTTGATTTAAACTTTGAATCTGTGAGAATCGATGTATCCGGAAGTTTGTCAAGCTTCCAATCCTCGCCTTGGCGGAAAAAGTCCTTATAATATCCTTATAGTATATAGAACATTATCTTAAACCTCGCAGGCTTCATTGATCTGTTTTGTTATAAAAATTAACAATATAAAGTTTTGGGCGTTTGTCCCTTGAAACATTAGCTTACCAAATCATAATATTTCTCGAACTCAGTGCTTTCGCAAACCTTACCTAGCTTTTGGTACTCGCGCTTCATTGCCTGAATCAAATGGTCCATACCGATCACACTACAATTCTCAGCGGCCATAAACGCAGCGGACAAGGCTATATTTTTAATATTACCTCCAGCAATTTTGAACTTCCGAGCTAGGAAATCAAAATCTATATCGCTGGCTAGGGGTGCTTGGGTTGGGAAAATATTGTGCCAAATTTGGAGGCGATAAGCTTCATTGGGAAAGGGAAATTCGATGCTGAAATGGAGTCGTCGCACAAAGGCCCCATCAATATTTTTGCTCAGGTTACTTGCTAGAATGATTACACCCTCATAAGTTTCAACTCGTTGCAGTAAGTAGTTGATTTCGATATTAGCGTAGCGATCATGAGCGTCTTTTACCTCCGATCGCTTCCCAAATAAGGCATCAGCTTCATCAAAAAACAGGATGGCATTACTGGCCTGTGCCTCGGAAAATACGCGACTCAGATTCTTTTCCGTTTCGCCAATATATTTGCTGACGACTTGGGATAAATCTACCTGATAGAGGTCTATTTCTAGTTCCTTAGCAATAATTTCAGCACTGAGGGTTTTACCAGTACCTGAATCGCCAGTAAATAGGGCGATCGTTCCCTTCCCCAAACTGAAACGTTGGTCAAACCCCCAATCACTGTAAATCTTAGTCCGGTATCGTACCTGCTGACACAACTCCTGTAATTGTGCAAGGGTGTCTTTGGGCAACACTAGATCTTGCCAGACCCGTTTTGGAGTGATTTTGCGGGCAAAGCTGACGAGATGCTGACTGGAAACTAAGCGACATCCGGTGAGCAGATCCGCGAGGGTCAGTGTGTAGTTCACGCCTTGAGATAATTGGGCTTGGGTTTTGGCATGGGCGATCGCCTGCCGAATTTGTCCGCCACTAAACCGAAAGGCACTGGAAAGGTAGCCTAGTTGGATTTGGGAACTCCCTTGTCTGGTCTGCTGGAGATAGGTTTGCCAGAGGGTTTGTCGCATCCGATCGTCTGGAAGGGGCAATTCAAGCTGGACAAAGCGATATGTAATATTAGTGTGGGGTTGCCAGGGGGATTCGCTGCCTGCAAAGACGAGTCCGTGAAACTGGGCGATCGCTTGCTCGATGAAACCGATTGCGGATCGATATTTCTGCTGATCCCCTAGGAGTTGATGCCAATCTTTCAGATAAACAATGTTCTGATATAAGTACGCTTCGCGAAACGCTAGGTCAATTGAAGTTTGCCAGGGTAAATCTGTTTTCAACATGGCACTTAGATCTAGCACCAATAGTGATCGCCCTCTAGCACTGGCAACGGCTTCAGCATAGACTATTCCATCGTTTCCATACAGTAGGCAGAACCAGGAGATACTATAAATGCCCAGGAGGCCCATCTGTTGAAGCGATCGCCGGATTGCTTCTGGTAATTCTAAATCCTGGAGTTGATGTTGGGGTTCAATTATTTGTACTAGGGGAATGGGGTAAAGCAGGAATGGAGCGGGGCGATCGCTGCCTAATAAAAATTCGGTAATGCGATCGTCGAGTTTGAGGGAATGACTAAGCAAGGGGGAGGGGCGATCGAGGGGATCTTCGTGGAGTAACAGCAGATGATGATTTAGTAAGGCTGAACCTTGGATGAAGGTGGTTCGTGCGCTGACTTGTTCGGCTAAGGAACAGCAGAATAAACGCAGTGCCAATTCCACGGAGGGACGTTTGCGACTGACATCATCTTGCAGATAGGCGTAGAGGCGTTGATAGCGCAGATCGATTTCTGGGGCGATCGCCAGTAGCAGCAGGTCGGTTTCAAATAGGCTCAAACCAAACACTTTTTGTAGGTAAGGCAACCGTAAGGTGATGTTTGTGGCTTCGGTTTGAGCGACTCGTTGCTGGATTTCTGCGTGTAGGTCTAAGATTTTGGTTTGGGATTCGCTATGGGTTTGCTTCAGGTGTTCGTCCTGCTCTAACATTGAGTGATCAATCTCGTCGTCGGAGATGTATAGTCCCTGAAATTCGAGAGGGTTATTTTGCCGGCACGATGCACGGAATTGCTGTACTGCCTTTTTTATGAGCAAATCAAGTCGGTACAGTTCATGGTGGAGGTGTTCGAGGTTAGTAATGTAGGGGGACATAGTTAGGTTCTGTTGCAAAAAATAGAGACTATTATGTAGTATGTTTTAAATAGGCGATCATACTCATTTCCTTAATTCCTCTGATGAATCCCCAGTTAATACTATTACTGAGATGTTTTATAGTACAACCATCAGGATATTGATTAATTACCTGTAACAATCTTTCACCCGTAGTTAAGCCACCACGAGCTTCGATGAATATTAAGTTTGACATTTCCTCACACAGAAATTGTTAAAAATTATTAAGTAATTATAGTGTTTTTAGGGTTAACTAAGTCCTAAATTATTCTCCACATGAGGGGCTGCACCATCAGCTTGAGAAAAATGATAACGGGCGATCGCTTACCTTACTTATAGTTAATTGATTCGCTGCTCCAACAATCGGACGTGGGCAAGAGCGTCAGAGCAAAGCGAGTAGAGCCTCCTCCCCATGCTTATTAACATACTGCTGTAACAGATTCAAAGTAGTAACAGATAGATTTAAAGCCTTAAGAGTAGGTGTAGTATCTTCTAAATCAAGCAATTTAGTAGGATTATCAGGATGAGTTTTTAACCCACATTCCGCATGTTCTTTTAGAAAACAATCATATTTTAATGACTTTTACGCAACTTTACTATAGGTAATACATATATTTATTGTTTTTTGCGGGCAGCTTCGCTGTGCCTTTGGCATCGCCATATACAGATTTTTACAGTATTTATATTTGTTTAATCTCAATTTCGTTGTTTTATTACTTGGGGAATATTTTGTAAACAAGGCGTTAAGGTATTACATGACATAGTGCAAATTGACGTGCGGAATGTGGGTTCTAACCCATGAGACAACTGCAAAAGGAGGGATTCATGCCAAACGTCTGAAAGCGGGATGGAATAATAATTATCTCACTCTTGTCCTGAATTCTCTTTCTGATTCAACCTAAAGAAATCTGTTTTCAGTTTTCCATGCTCTACTACTCAACACCATAAATAATAGAGATTATTTTGAGGGGTTTTGAAGTGCTCCCGAGGGAGCACCTGCTTTGCATGCCCGCCAATCACTGAAGCGGCACTCTTGGAGCGATCGCTCCAAGAGCAAATTGCTATACTTTGGAAAATTCATTTCTGATCATAAACTCAATCGAAATGTAAAGAAATGTGTGCGTTTGCCCTGATTGATCAACTATAAATATGGTGGATTATCAGAAGATAGGTTATGATGGGGGATGTTGTGTTTATATGTAACTTAGTATTTAAGTATAGTTTAAATGGCTAAAAAATCGATGATTGCACGAGAAACAAAACGTGCCAAGTTAGTGGCTAAATATGCCAAAAAAAGAGCAGAATTAAAAGAACAAATTCACCAAGCTAGTGATCCTTTAGAAAAATTTGAATTACAACGCAAATTCCAAAGATTGCCTTTAAATAGTTCTCCCTACCGTCAACGTAACCGTTGTTGGGTTACAGGAAGACCTAGAGGTTTCTATCGAGATTTTGGATTGTCCCGTAATGTTCTTAGAGAATGGGCACATGAGGGTTTGTTACCCGGTGTAGTTAAATCCAGTTGGTAATTTAAAATTTGCTTTTTCTGTTCCCAAGGGGTTTAACCCCTTTTCTTGGGGAATTTATCGCCGATAATCCGATTTACCTCCGGTTTTACTAACTAATTGAATATCGGTAATGGTCAAAGACTTATCAATGGCTTTTGTCATATCGTATAAAGTTAAAGCTGTCATCGACACCGCCGTTAAAGCCTCCATTTCCACACCAGTTTCCCCTTTAGTTTTGACGATCGCTTCAATGTCATATCCGGGTAAGTCTTCATTGGCCGTGATACTAACACCAATTTTGTCTAATGATAAAGGATGACATAAAGGAATTAACTGTGCTGTTTGTTTCGCCGCCATAATACCAGCTATTTTTGCCGTGGCGATAATATCTCCTTTCGGAGTATTTCCTTCCCCGATTTTCTTTAGGGTTTCTAGGGACATGATCACCTTCCCTGATGCCATCGCCTCACGGATAGAAATAGACTTTGAAGAGATATCCACCATTTGGACCTCCCCGTCACTACTGACGTGGGATAATTGCTGGGACATGACTATTGCATTTTTATTGGTCATTTGTTATTATAGACGAATGTAAAAAAAGGGTGTGTAGCTTAGTGGATTAGAGCGGCTGACTACGGATCAGCAGGTCGGGGGTTCGAGTCCCTCCACGCCCGTGTACTCTTAATGCTGATAGGATTAGGGTTTTAAGCAATACTTTAAAAACAATTATTCCTGAAGAAAAATGCTCAAGCTATTCTGGCTACAAATTGCCTATTCTTATCAACGAGGAAAGATTTTTCAAGATATACTTGTATAGTTAAAAATTCCTCTTGGGCAAAGTTTCACAGTAAATTATGGATAATCCCTCGGGTAACTCAGATTCTTCTATCAATAAGCTAGTTACGGGAATATGGCAAAATATCCAAACTCAATTACATTTCCCCACTTTAAAGGCTAATGCCAGAGTACCTGGTATTCATCTTAAAAATGGACAGGATAAGCATATTTCTTTTTATCCTTTATTGGGCGATCGCTATATCATAGGAAGGAGCACTAAAAGTTGTGATGTAGTTATCCGTAGTGCCATTATCAGTCAAACTCACTGTATTATTGAAAGAGATAGTAATAATCCCCAACAGTTTATTCTCAAAGACTTAAATTCCACCAACGGCGTTTATTGTGGCAATCAGCGTTATCAATCGATTACTTTACAACATAATGACATTATTACCCTTGGCCCTCCAGAATTAGCCGATGTCGTCGAGATACGTTTTGATAGATGTCCGCCAAGATGGTTAATTTTCGCCCGTTATGGTTTAATGACTGGCGGAGTTAGCTTATTATTAATAATGGCTTGGATAGGTTTTGAATGGACAAAATATGACGTTTATCCGATACCGGATCATGTGGGTGGTTCAACGGTGGTATATGCTGAAGACGGCAAAACCCTACTTTCACCTCGTATTGATTCTCCTCACCGAGAGTTGGAAAATTTAAACGAGTTTTCTTCTTACTTACCTAAAGCCTTGATGGCATCGGAGGATAGTCGTTATTATTGGCATTTTGGGGTTGATCCTTTAGGGATTTTAAGGGCACTATTAATTAATAAACAAAAAGATGGTATTAAACAAGGTGCTAGTACCATAACGCAACAATTGGCGAGAAGTATCTATCCAGATGTCGGCAGAGAAAATAATTTAGAGCGTAAACTGCGAGAGATGATTGTAGCCTTGAAGTTAGAGGCTGTTTATAGCAAAGACGAAATCATGAAAACTTACCTTAATCGGGTATATTTAGGGGTAAACTTATATGGTTTTGAGGATGCCGCACAATTTTATTTTGATAAATCAGCAAAAGATTTAGATTTAGTAGAATCTGCCACCCTTGTAGCGATTTTACCCGCACCTAACGCTTATAACCCAGTGCAAGATTACGACGCCGCTTTAACCATGCGTAACAGGGTCATTGAAAGAATGTTATCCGCAGGGATGATAACCAAAGAGGAGGCTTCCAAGGCTAGACGCTCGAGAATTTATATTAGTCCCAAAGCTCAGGAAACCTTATCTAACATCTTAGCACCCTATTATTATAGTCATGTTTTTCAAGAAATGAATCGTTTATTAGGGGATAATTTGACAAAGGAAGGGGATTTTATTATTGAAACGGCATTAAACCCCAAAATTCAATCCATCGCCGAAGAAAGTCTCAAAAATCATCTTGATACTAACGGCAAACAAAACAATTTTTCTCAAGGTGCCATCGCTACTATTAAAGCTAAAAATGGAGAAATTCTCGCCTTAGTGGGGGGAAAAGATTATCGTGAAAGCCAGTTTAATAGGGCAACCCAAGCCCAGAGACAACCCGGTTCAACGTTTAAGGTTTTCGCCTATACAGCGGCCTTAGAAGCGGGAATCTCAGGTTACAAGAACTATTCTTGTAATCCCCTTTCTTGGCAAGGATTAACATATCGAGGTTGTGAACGTTCAGGAGGAGCTACAAACATGTATCAAGGTTTGGCTTTATCGGAAAATGCCATCGCCTTAAGAATAGCTCAGGATGTAGGCTTAAATAAAGTGGTATCAACAGCAAAAAAATTAGGCATCAAATCGGAATTAAATGCAGTACCCGGATTAATATTAGGACAAAGTGAAGTCAACGTGTTAGAAATGACAGGTGCTTATACGGCTTTTGCCAATCAAGGAATTTGGTCACGTCCCCACGCTATCAAAGTAATCCGAGACGGGAGAGATTGTCAAGATTACGAAAAACACAATACCTGTAGAGAAATTTACCGCTTTAATGAAAATAAAGACGAACAAAAACAAGTTATCAACCCCAAAATTGCCCAAACTATGACTAAAATGTTGCAACGGGCAATTAATGAGGGAACAGGAAGAAGTGCCTCTGTTGGTAAAGATGAAGCGGGGAAAACAGGCACAACTAATAAGGGGGTTGATTTATGGTTTATCGGCTATGTTGCCAAAGATAATTTAGTGACGGGAATTTGGTTAGGCAATGATAATAATTCACCAACAAATAGCAGTAGTGCACAAGCGGCTATTTTATGGAGTAATTACATGAAAAAAATTCTGTAAATACGACCAGTAGATGGAAAACTCAGATCTTGTACCAGCACATAAATACTTAATAAAAGGTGTTAGGGGTTAGGTGTCAATACTACTCGGTTAAGCTGAAAAACTTGATCAAATGAGAAGTGTGGGAAGCACCGTTCGTTTCAGATTCACTCAGATTTTGAAAATTACACTTTAGAACGCAAATTGGTATTAATTGTTAATTGCTTAATATCGTTCGTTAATTAAAATCCATTCATAACCGTTAGCGAGGCCTTGAAAATAATCCGCCATAGTTTCAATGGGATAAGGGGTATTGCCCTTTTCACCAAACCAACGCTCATAAATATCAATGGCACTAGGAGTATCCGTTACCACACCTTGCATGAATTTGACGATACTATAATTGACTATATCTCGCCACTGAGATTCATTTTCTGGGAGACTACAAGCATAGGCTTCAATCATATAAGGAAATTCTGGTACAATTTCGTAATTGTCGGGATTTGAGGCTTGTTTTTTCAAAGCTTGTAATAAGATTCCATCCCCCGCAAAACCATCGATTTCCCCTTTTTGCAGTTTTTGCCAACCTTCTTCCTCACTAACCACAGGGATTAAGTTTGCACCTTTAGCAAATACTTTCATGGCTTTTTCATTTGTAGTGCCAGGAATTACTGCAACTTTTGCTCCTACCAGGGAGTTACTGTTAGCAAAACCACTGCCTCTATTGACGATCATTTGTGTACCACTGGCAAAATAACTGACGGAAAAATCAACTATTTTGTCTCTTTCCCATGTGACGGTGGTTGAACCACATTCAATGGCGATGGTACCATTTTGGATTTTTTCAAAGCGATTACCAGGATCAATTTTTACTAACTCTAATTTAATGGGTTTTCCTAATTGTTCCTCTGTTTGAGCACGAATTAATTCTAATATATCCAAAGAATAGCCTACAGGTTTTCCTTGACTATTGACGAAGGCAAAAGGAGGTGTATTTTCCCGATAACCAGCTTTAATTATTCCCGTCATCTTGATTTGGTTTAAAATCTCCCCGGCAAAAACGGGCATTTGTACCCCGCAAATTAAAGAAAATGATAATCCTATCTGAATAAGTCTTTTAAACATCTTTAATAATTGATAGTTGATACTTGATGGCTGTTAATTACTAATTAATCAACTCAATTAACTAGATTTTGTTTCCACTTCTCCAACTTCTTCTTTAAAGACTGCTTTGAGTAAAGGAGGAGCGATAAAAGTTGTGGTAATCACCATTACAATAATAGCCGCATCTGTAGCTAGATCTAATGCACCACTAGCTGAACCTACACCAGCAAAAACTAAACCTACTTCTCCTCTGGGTATCATTCCCACACCAATGGCCAGTTTGTTAAGATTTGGTTGTCCCCAGAGAGTGAAGCCTGTAACGATTTTACCGACAATAGCCGCCAAGATTAAAAAAGAGGCAATAACTAAACCTTCACGATTACTGGGAATGCCAGGGTTTAAAACGCTTAAATCAGTTTTTGCACCCACACAAACGAAGAAAATGGGGACAAAAATATCTGCTACGGGAATGATTTGTTTTTCTAATTCTTTTCTTTTCTCTGTTTCTGCCAAGACCAAACCTGCGGCAAATGCACCTAAAATGGCCTCTAACTGAATCACATTAGCGATGTAAGCGAGAATAAAGACGAAGGTTAAACCTGTAATTAAAATACCGCCTCTAGTTTTCATTTGGTTAACCATACCCACTAACCAAGGACTAATTAAACGCCCGATTAAAATTGTACCGATTAAAAAAGTAGCGGCGGCAATAATGAGGTAAATAATTTGACTTACTTGTACTTCTCCAGTTTTGGCAAGACTAGCAACAACTGCTAAGACGATAATTCCTAAAATATCATCCAATACCGCCGCACCAATGATAATTTGTCCTTCTTCTGAGCTCAATTTCCCCAATTCTGCCAATACTTTTGCGGTAATACCGATACTTGTGGCGGTTAATGCTGCCCCTGCAAATACTGATGGTACTAGGGGAAGATGAAACAAATATAATAATCCCACTGTACCAAGGATAAAAGGTACTGTTACCCCGACTACAGCCACAATAGCTGCTGAGGGACCTACCCTAATTAACTCTTTCAAGTCAGATTCTAAGCCAATTTCAAACAGTAGGATAATTACACCTAATTCAGAAAGTACAGAAATTACTTCACTCATACTATGAAAGACGGCTTCTTCCGTTCCTGGGGCAAGGTTAGCGGTAGCTTGTAGTAGTTGAATGATGAGAGAGTCCTCTGCTGATAAACCTCCTTCGGGAAATACCAAAAATTTTAAGGCAGATACACCGATTAAGACACCACCAATTAATTCCCCTAAAACCGCAGGAAGACTTATTCTGGAACATAATTCCCCCCCTAGTTTACTAGCAAAGTAGATCATCACCAAACTTAATAAGACACCGGCTAAAATCAAGGACGGATTTGCTTCTTCCGTTTCCGTAGCCATTGCTAAAACAGGATAAAACCAAGGCATAGATATTAATTAATTTCTAGTTTACATTTGTTTAATCTATACCTTATCATAAGATAATTGACAATCGACAATTATCTATTCTAAAAACTATTAACTATATAATTATTTACTATATAAGCTTTTCTTTTTTACGACAACAATGGAACTAAATTTATTTATTTACTATTTCTTAGTTTGAGAAAAACCTGTTTTTAATTAATTTTAAATATCATTGTTATAAGTTTTAAACCCTGTTTTTGATTGCCATTGAATTGCACCTTTTTCTAAAGATAATAGTTCAATATTATTAATTAATAAATGTTCTAGTATATCTTGATTAAGTTTATCTGTATTAACGATCGCAGTTTGAGGTTTTATTTGTTTTATTTGTTGATAATTAAGATTTTTACTGTCCCAAATAAGTATATCAGTTTCCATTATTTTCGAGAAATTAATATTATTACTTTCTGTTATTAATAGCCAAGTTTTATCAGCTAATTTAAAGTGAAAATAACTAGGGGTTTTTGAGATAATTTTAATAGATTTAATAGTTTCTTTTTCTTGTAAACTAATATTTTTAATGGTTATATATTTTTTCAATAAATTTAAGGCTAGTTTGTTATTAGCATCATCGGGAATTAACACTAACTCTAATTGATTTATACCTTCACTTCTCAAAAAAGCAACAACATTAAATCTGACATTATTTTTATCATTGAGATTAATTACCGCATTATTAGTTTGATTTTGGATAATAATAACGGGTTGACTTCTACTAGCCATAACTGTTACTTGAATCAAAGTGAATTTTTGGTATATTAAGGAAATAATGAATAAAGTTAAACTAAATAAAGTTAATAATAACCAGTTTTTTTGTCCAGATTTAAACGTAGTAATTAAAATAATAATACCGTAAGCTATAAGAAAATTTAATAAGCTAATTTCTCCCACAGCTAAGGAACTAAAGGGTAATTTATTACTAATTTCTACTAACTGAATTAACAGCCATGTGGGAATAAATAAAATATAAGCGATCCCACTGCCAATCACAGGAATAAACACACCAATTATGGCGGTAAAAATGCCCCCCAAAGTAATAATAATTACTAAAGGGGTGGCCAAAATGTTAGTCAAAATACCGTATAAAGGAATGCGGTGAAAAGCATAACACTGTAGCGGCAAAGTCCAAATAGTGGCGGCAAGAGGTACAGCGATTAAATTGGCAATGGTTGGGGGCAGCCAATCTAACTTATTGATAATGGCAGGTAAGGTAACGATTAAACCCCATGTGGCTAAAAAACTGAGTTGAAAACCTAAATCCCAAATCCAGAGAGGATTAATTAACAGTAATATTACTGCTGCCAATAATAGGCTACCATAATTTTTTACCGAGCGATCATTAATTATGGCGATTAAAACCGCAACCCCCATGATGGAAGCACGCAAAATGGAGGGGAAAAAACCCGTTAAAGTGGTGTAAATAAATAAACTTGATAAACCGATAATTAAACGCACACGGGGAGAATAAGATTGGGTTAAATATAAAATACAGCCCAATAATAAAGAGATGTGAAACCCTGAAGCCGCCAAAGTATGGGCTAATCCTGCGGTACGAAAGGAATTTTGTAAATCTAAACCTAAATCTACCGCCCGACTACCAATAACCATCGAACTAACCAAATTACCGAAAGGTACATTTAAAAAACGGACATGGGTTTGGATAATCCGTTGACGAAAATTAAATAAATTACTTGCCCACCAATTACCCTCTTTTACCATTTGCACCGAATTAGCAGATAATCCTGCAAAAACTCCCTCCCGTTTTAAATAACCGCCAAAATCAAAACCCCCCGGATTTAAAGGCGGATTGGGGAGATATAATCGTCCTTTAATAGTAACTACCTGAGAAGGATATAAGCCCGTAACTTGCAGTAAAGGTGCAGTAACATAAACTTTCCCCGTGACTTTTTCTACTTTTCCCTTCTCATCACTAATCTGTTGTGCTTTTAAGACAAATCTAGCATTGTTATTTTGATTTAATCTAGGACTGTTTAAAATTGGGCCCGTAACGATTACAGAAGAGGAAAAATTTTCTGATGACGAGGTTACTTGACGACTAATATCAAGATAATCAGGGATTGGGGTGCGCAAGTGACAATAATAAAATCCGCCCAGGAGAATTAAACCAGCTACAAAACAACCGACAATATTTAACTTTAATCTTCGCCATTTAGGAAGAACAAAACTGCCGATAACGGTAAGGATTAAAACCCTAATAGTGAATAAGAATCCTTGAGATAAAGAGACAAATTCTGTTAGGAATAAACCCATAATATATGTGCCTACCCAGACATAAAAAAAGTTATTGTTTCTGCTTAACATCATCAAAAGTAGTCATTTAACCTGAGTGTTGTTTAATAATTTTTCGTGAGGCAAAAGGTTGTATAGTATAGTAAAAAAGATGCTCTAGCTCTAGCTTTGCAGAAATATAATCCAGCTGGAGATAAAGATATTTGGGTTACCGGTCATAATTTGGATGTCTCATATTAAAAAGCCAGACCTAGCTATTAAGGGTTTTCATCTGCTAGAGTCAGAAAATGGTTATTTGAATAGACTTAAGCAGGATCTAAAAAGAATATAATGATAATGTATCTTGACAGACCACTAGCAATCAATCATCAATAAAAATTTTATAAGGAATTAGTAACAATGAGTAAAGTTATCGAAATTAGTGATTCTCAGTTTGAGAACGAAGTGCTTAAGGAAAATCAAACTGTTTTAGCATACTTTTGGGCTTCTTGGTGTGGTCCTTGTCGTCTTGTGTCTCCTTCCATTAATTGGGTAGCAGAAAATTATAGCGATCGCTTAAAAGTAGTTAAATTGGAAGTAGATGCTAGTCCAGAAACTGTGGCTAATTGTAAAGTGGAAGGTGTGCCAGCTTTAAGACTATTTAAACAAGGGAAAATTATTAAAAGCCATGAAGGAGTAATTGGGAAAGAAAAATTACAAGAATTTTTAGCTTAAGTTTTGAGTAGTTATATATCAATTTATTTCCTAGTAGAGGTGTTTTCTACCAGGTGCATTAAAATTGAAATATAAATTTAAAACTTATCTGGATTTAGATTATGTACTTTATCACTAATAGTTTTTTAAGACAAGGACCAACTCTTCTCAATGCGAATAACCAACCAGAAAATTTGCCTCGTTCCATTAATTTTGCCAATGACAATAGAGTAGAGCAATCAATTTATTTTTGTCGTCGAGATGGTATTGATAATTATCAAGAAATTGGAGGTAATAGTTTTTTTTCAGAGATAAAAAATAGCGATTATCAAGATATATTATTTTTTATTCATGGTTTTAATACCAGCCCTGAAAATGCTTTTGAAATTGCGGAAAAATTGCAATTTTTGTGTGATCAAAAATCAGCGAATAAAGTGCAAATTGTACCCTTAATTTGGCCCTGTGGCAATAAAATTGGTATTATCAGAGATTATTTTGGTGATCAACAAGCCGCAGATGCTAGTCAATTTGCTTTTGTGCGTCTCTTAGAAATGTTTTTTGCTTGGCGCAATGAACCACAACAATTAGATATACCCTGTACTAAACGACTCAACATCTTGGCACATTCCATGGGCAATCGAGTCTTAAGAGGAGCAATTGAAAGCGTTGTTTCTTACTATGAGCCCCAGGGTATGCCTTTAATATTCCGTAATATTTTTATGGTTGCGGCTGATGTAGTCAACGAGACTTTAGAAAAAGGACGAGATGGACAACATATTCCCGAGTCCGCTAGAAATGTGGTAGTTTACTTTGCCGCAGATGATTTTGCCTTACGTTCTAGTAAAGTGGCTAATGTGAAAAATGCCGTGGCATCTCGTCGTTTGGGGCATACAGGACCTGAAAATATCGCCAAAGTACCAAAAAATGTTTATGCTGTTGATTGTGATAACTTTAATAATACTTATGACCCACCTCTTGGACATACTTATTTTCTAGGTCCCACAAGAAACAGCAATCAAGCCGGTAGTGTATTTGAGCACTTGTGGGAATGTTTAAACACTGGCAGGGTTCCCAATAATCAGGATGTACCCATTCGCAGTCAAATTTTGGTTAGATAATCGTGACAATTTAGCATTGAATTTTGGGGATGAAAGATAAAATTTTCTGTCAAGAATATAAACATTTTTAAGAAAATAATCATCTTTTTGAGGCAATGCTAAAATCAACTATCAATTATTAAATTATGGAATTATCAGAGAGAATAAAACCCCTAGAAAAAAATGTTTTTGCAGATATGGACAAGGCAAAAACGGAAGCTATTTCTCAAGGAAAAAAAATCATTGATTTATCTTTAGGATCGTCAGATTTACCTACTCCTAAACATATTATAAATACTATTAAAAAATCCCTTGATAATCCTGAAAATCATGGTTATTTATTACATGGTGGCACGGCAGAATTTAGAAAAGTCGTTGCTAATTGGTATGAAAAAAGATTCCGTGTTTTTGTGGATTGGCAAACGGAAATTTTACCCTTAATTGGTTGTCAAGAAGGCACTGCTCATCTACCATTAGCCATTATAAATGCGGATGATTATGCCTTGTTACTTGATCCTGGTTATCCTTCTCATGCTGGAGGAATTTATCTCGCAGGAGGTCAAATTTATGGAATGCCGTTATTAGTAGAAAACGATTTTTTACCCCAATTTAACGATGTTCCTCCAGAGGTTTTAAATAAAGCAAAAATGATGATTTTAAGTTACCCCCATAACCCTACTACTGCGATCGCTTCCCTATCCTTTTTTGAAACAGCAGTGGAATTTTGTCAAAACAATAACATCATTTTAGTTCATGATTTCCCCTATATGGATATAGTTTTTAGCGAAAATAAACCTCCTTCAGTTTTACAGGTAGATAAGAAAAAACAGGTATCTATCGAGTTTTTTACCTTCTCTAAGTCTTATAATATGGGGGGGTTTAGAATCGGCTTTGCTATTGGTAATCGAGAGCTAATTACAGCCTTAAGACAAATTAAATCAGTGGTAGATTTCAATCAATATAAAGGAATTTTACAGGGGGCGATTACTGCCTTAACTTCTTCTCAAGAATGCGTCATAGAAACCGTTAAAACTTATCAAGCAAGGAGAGATTTTTTAGCAGCAGAATTAAATAAAATTGGTTGGAATGTAGCGACACCAGAAGCCACTTTATATCTATGGGCAAAATTACCAGAAAAATGGGAAAAAGACTCTATTAAATTCTGTGTTGAGTTAGTAAAAAAAGCAGGAGTAGCCTTATCACCCGGAGCCGGTTTTGGGAGTAATGGCGAAGGTTATGTCAGATTTGCCTTGGTAAAATCACCAGAAATTTTACAAGAAGCAGTGGAAAAAATAGCCGTCTTTTTAAAATCTTAATATACTATAGCAGTCCTAAATAGCTTGTGGCATAATTCCATATTCATAAAGTTTAGGGAAATCAAATATTTGACCGTCCATAAAAAACTTAAATAGCCATTTTACTACTTTAAAAGATTTGCATAAATGATGGAATTCTCTGAGAAAACTTTTTCCTTGTAACCAAATGTCTTCTACCGGGTGAGGGATGTGAATCGGGTTATCCATATTAGACCTCCGGTTGAGCTGCTATCTCAATCATCCCATAGTTGGTAGTCCGAAACCAATAATTCCAACGTTATCGCCATTCGTCTTAGATACGTTGGAATGGGAGCCAGTTTGCGAAGTTACTAGTCATTTGTCGGAGCGCCAGCGCACTCTGCAAGCAGAGCGCTTCTAACTTTCTCGAACTCTGGTCACTTGCGGTCAGCAAAGCTGCGCCGGAGGCGATCGCTTTCATAAATGGTAAAATACAAGTTTATTCCTCAAAACAAAATTGATGCTCTACTAGATATGGTGGTTAAACACGGGAATTCCGGAACAGCCTTAAATTTTATGGATTTACTAAAATATTGTAAAAGCCGTGAATAATCAGATACAGATTATCCAGACTAAGCTAAAGCCACCGTCTCTAAGTAATAAGCTGCTTGAGCGTATGCGGCTTCAAAAGTATTTAGATTGTGGAGTATGGAGTTCACTTACCCTGATCTCAGCTCCAGCGGGCTATGGTAAAACCATACTGGTCAGTCAATGGCTGGAATCAAGAAATGAACCCAGTGCTTGGATTTCTCTGGATGCCGAGGATAATCAGCTCTCCCAGTTTTTGGCATATTTCATTGCTGCCGTGCAGCAGATGTTTCCCCAAGCTTGTCTGGGAACACAGACCTTACTATGGGTACCTACCTCACCGCCACTGTCGATGTTAGCTAGTTGTCTAATCAATGAACTGAATACCATTGAAACACCCTTCATTATAGTCTTAGATGATTACCAATTTATTGCCAATCCAGAGGTAGATGAGCTGCTCGGCCAGCTTCTCAAACATCCGCCCTGCAATCTACACCTAGTAATTGTAACCAGGCGTGACCCGCCCCTACCTTTGTCCAAATTCCGAGGGAAAGGTCAACTAAAAGAAGTACGACTCAAGGAGCTTGAATTTACTCCATGGGAAACTCAACAATTCTTTCAGCTAGTTATGGGATTGAGCATCAGTGACCAAACTCTAACTAATTTGCAGGAGAAGATTGAAGGTTGGGCAGCAGGGCTACAGTTGCTATCATTGCTGTCTTTGTCTCATGATGACCCGGACAACTTTTTACAGTCTCTCAAAGGTAATTTATCCTCAATTCAAGACTACTTGGTTGATGAGGTGTTGAGCTTACAGCCTCCTGCTCTGCGGGAATGGCTGAAGCAGACCTCTATTCTAGACCGGTTTTGTTTATCATTAGTCGAGGCAGTGTGCCAGTCGAATAGCCTAGTTTGTTCATCAGCTATAGACGGGGAAACCTTCCTGAATAAAATAGTAAAAAACAATCTGTTTATTATTACCCTAAGTGATCAGAATGAATGGTATCGCTACCACAACCTATTTCAAAAACTGCTGCGAAAGCGGCTAAAACGCGACTATAGCTCCGAAGCGATCGCTGCCCTGCACAGACGAGCCAGTGAGTGGTTCGAGGCACAGGACTTGATTGAAGAAGCGATCTATCATGCACTAAAAGCAGAGGATGCCATCAGGGTGGCTCAGATTATCGAACGACAACGGATGGCTGAAATGAATGCCGACCGATGGTATCGCCTTGAAACATGGCTGAACAGACTGCCAGAAACCATTAAGCAGCAGCAAGTGCCACTGCTACTTTGCCAAGGGTGGATTCTATTCTTTCGCTATCGTTTAACGGAAATCTCCACCATTATTGAACAAGTCGAGATACAGCACCCAGATGAAGTCTTAGAACCGGCCTTGTTGGCAGAGTTAAACTTCTTTAAAGGCCTTCTCTGGTTTTGGCAGGGACAGGGCGATCGCAGTCTAGAGAGTTTCCAGAAGGGGCTAGAGCAACTTTCTAAAACCGCTCACTTAATCAGGGCAGAGACTGAACTTTATTTGGGGTTAAATCGTTACATTCTCGGGCAGAAACAAAAGGCGATCCAATTCTTTAAGAATAGGCTTAAAAAGGTTGACCTGACTGAGTTCTCATCTACGTCTCGGTTGATAGGTGGATTACTCTTCATCCACAGCCTCTCAGATAATTTACCACTAGCGTTAGAAACGGCACGACAGTTAAAAAAGTTAGGAAAAATAAACTCTAACCTCTATATCGAAACTTGGGGTCATTATGGAGAGGCTTCTGCCCTCCTGCGCACTCATGAACTGGAGAAAAGCTTATCTCATTTTCGCTTTGTGGCAGACAAGCAATATTACATTGAGCCTGTAGCAACAATTGATGCTCTAGTAGGGCTGGCCCTCAGCTATCAGTTACTACAGCAGCCGGATGCGGCCACAGAAACTATAGAAAAAACGGTGGAGTTTGCTTGGGAAACTAGAGATCCGGATATGCTCTCAATCGCCCATTCCGGTCAAGCTCGACTGGCTTTGTTGCAGGGTGACCTACTCTCAGCTAGTAAATGGGAGAGTTCGTTCCACGAGGCACCCCATTTCCCTACGATGTTTTGCTGGCTGGAAGTTCCTGCTATTACCCAAGCTCGGGTACTAGTGGCCATCGGGTCCGATGAAAGCTTAGAGACTGCCACGGAGTTGCTCGGTTCTCTCCGGAAGGGAACTGAGGCCTTGCACTACACCTGTCAGACGATTGAGATTTTGGTGCTACAGGCACTGGCTCTAGAGAAGCAAGGACACCGGCAAGAAGTTCTAGCTGTTCTAGAATCAGTTGTGGCGTTGGCAGAACCAGGCGGTGTCATGGCTCCTTTTATTGAATTGGGCAAGCCGATGGCCGACCTGCTGCAACGGCTAGAGCCGCAGGAGCCCAAAAGCTTTTTCATCCGAAAGCTCTTAGAGACTTTTCAGCTTTCTAAACTAAAGCCCACTGTGAGTGTCCAGACTTTAGTTGAATCCCTCACCCAGCGCGAAGCCGAAATCCTAGAGATGCTCTGCCAACGCCTGCATGATAAGGAAATTGCCAAACAACTATGCATTTCAACCACAACAGTTAAGTCTCATCTGAAGAATATTTATCAAAAACTAGATGTTCACAATCGGAGACAAGCTGTAGCTAAAGGTCAGAAATTAAACTTGTTACCTTCTCGTCAGTAGTTACGGATTTTCATGGCACGAAAATGAACCTGAAAATCTACCGATAAAGACCATCAATTCAGTCATTAATAAACAGTATGATGGAAGAGTAACAGTCTAATTTTTTCACAGAAATGTCTTCTGTAAAGAGGAAGAAAATCCAATGCAGATAACTAAAAAGCAACTAAAAGACCAATTAGAAAAACTTTTAGAAAGACTAGAGCAGGAGAATGAAGAGATCATTATAGTGGATGATGATAAACCTGTATTCAAGATCTCCAAATATCAATCATCTCCTAGCACAGAAGAATTGTTTGCAGCTCTTAGAGGAAATGTTAAGTATTATGAAGAGTTAACTTCTCCTACAACTGAAGAATGGAGTGAGTTATGACGATTGTTTTAGATACTTGTGCTTTAATTTGGTGGAGTTTAGATCCTGATCTCTTGTCGGCTTCAGCTAAGGATGTTTGTGATCTTATGGAAGTACGAAAAAATGGTCTAGTAGCTTCAATTTCATTATGGGAAATTGCACTTAAGGTAAAAAGAGGTAAATTAGATCTAGGAGTAGATCTACAAATATATATCAATACTCTTTTACGTTCAGACGTGATTCAAATTATTCCCATTGATGTCAGTTTATGGGTTGATAGTGTGAATTTAGATTGGAATCATAAAGATCCTGTTGATCGAGTGGTGGTAGCTCTTGCAAATAAGTATCAAGCTCAACTAATAACTAAAGATACTGTTATCAAAGATTTTTATCCTCTAACTGTCTGGTAGAACTGAGATTTAGCTTAATCGATTAACAGAATAATTTATTCGGGGTTTTTTCTCTAAGAGATCTCATCATAGCTTAGGCAAGAATCCCCCATTTCTCCTCCTTTTTGGGGGATGGCATCAAACGAATGCTTTCATAAAATTAGAGCATAACTAACATAAGCCCAAATAAGTAGGTGGACAAATTTGTTTACAGGTTTTGAAAGAAGTCAGTAGGGGCATAATATATTATGCCCCTACTGGAGTCAGAATTCAGGAGTCTTTAGAGAAAAAGACTTTTGTCTGTTGCCTATCACCACCAAAGATGAAATTAATTATGTCTAAGTACTACTTAATCGTCCAATCGAAGCCCAGGAGAAAATTTGATCATGTCATATCTGCCCCACGACCCTCATCTGTTCTTCGGAGAATCAGCAGTCTATCGCATTACTGTTCAAGGATATATCACTGATAGCCTGGTTGAGTGCTTAGGTGAGATGGTTCCTGCGTCGAGATCCCATAAACAAACCATCTTAGTCGGTTCAGTAAAGGATCAAGCAGAGTTAAATGGACTGCTCAACACTTTAGTGGAACGACACTTTTGCATCTTGTCTGTAGAATTTTTGACTCTTGGAAAATCTTAACTGCAAATCAGTCAACTATATTTCCTAGAGATACATGAAAACTACATCCCGATTAAACTGCTTCTTTCCCAAGGCGATCGCTTTAAGCTTATTAATTTTACCAACGAACTTAGGGGCAAAAGCTCAAGATTCTTCGGTCGAGAATAGCTCCCCGACAATTGAGAATTACCATCAGCTTTGGAGACAACTAGAACAATACAACCAAGAAGGAAACTCTTTCAATCAAGTGACCAATGTCCATCAATTGCGAGATGTACATCCTTCAGATTGGGCTTATGAAGCTCTCAGAAGTCTAGTAGAAAGATACGGTTGTATTGTGGGCTATCCAGATAGGACTTTTAGAGGAAATAGAGCTTTAAGTCGCTATGAATTTGCCGCCGGTTTAAATGCTTGTGTGCAACAGATAGAACGCCTAATCGCGGCAAGCGAAGCAGTTTTAAGAGAAGATATTGAGAAACTTCAGCGTTTAACGAAAGAATTTGAAGGAGAAATAGCGGTTCTTAGTGGAAGGATAAATAATCTTGAGGGGAGAATCGCTTTTTTGGAAGAGCATCAATTCTCCACGACAACGAAACTTATTGGTAGTGCTATATTTTCCCTCGCTGATGTTTGGGGAGGGGATGGCGGTAAAAATCAAACTGTGTTCCAAAACAGAGTAACTCTTAATCTAGCAACCAGTTTTACTGGTAGAGACTTACTTTTGACCAATTTAACCGCAGGAAATGTTCCGGTTGGTATTAATGGTAGTGCATTTAATCTCCCCAGCACCGAGGTTGGTGGGATTAAGGTTTCTACTGCGGAGGGTACCCTTTCTTCCCAATTTGGTGCGAACACTAATAATCGCCTTAAACTACTGTTTTTATCTTACCAATTTCCCGTTGGCGATCGCCTAAAGTTTAATATTAATAGCGGTTTTGGGCTTTATCACATCTTAGCACCAACCCTCAATCCTTATTTTGACGATTTAGATGGTGGTAGAGGTGCTATTTCCGTATTCGGACAGCGAAATCCGATTTATGCCATTGGCGGAGGTACGGGAATTACTGCTAATTATCAACTCAATAATCAACTTTTAGTCACGGCTGGCTATAAGGCTGGAGGAGCTTCAGCTCCAAATCCTAGTGAGGGGAGAGGCTTATTCAATGGCAACTATAGTGCATTAGGACAATTAACCTGGAAACCAAGTCAGAAATTTTCTCTAGCCGCTGTTTATTCTAATAGTTATGCACCACCAGGGACTGCCGGGATAAATTATAATGCATTGCCGATAGCAGGTACTGCGGTAGCTAATACTTTAGCAGGTCAAGTACGTCTTGGCACGAGTAAGTTATTTCAACAGCAACCAGTAATTTCTAATAGTTATGGGGCTCAATTTTCCTGGCAACCTATTCCTGAATTTGCTTTAGGAGCTTGGTTTACTGCGATATATCCTCGCCTAATTGGGAGAGGAGATGGGGAAATTTTCTCTTATGCTCTGACTTTCGCCTTTCCAGATTTGGGCAAGGAGGGTAACTTATTGGGATTTGTGGTAGGGGCTGAACCATACCTAACTTCCTTTAAAGGTGGGAATCCTCAACCTTTTAAAGTAGATCTTCCCCTGCATATTGAAGCCTTTTATCGCTATCAGGTGAATGATAATATTTCTATTACACCGGGTTTTATTTGGCTCACTGCCCCCAACCAAGACAATAGTAATCCTGATGATGTGATTGCGACAATTCGGACAACATTCCAGTTTTAAAAATAATTATGCAAGATAAAACTAAGTTTATACAGGAACAAAGCGTTTTCCGCTTGATGGTAATAATCGCTAGCCTAGTGATTACCATTGCCGGACTCAAGGTGATGGCAGAGTTACTAGGCCCCATTTTGCTGTCTTTATTCGTCGTGTTGATCTGCTACCCGATTATGATCTGGCTAAAGGGTCGTGGTGTACCCGGCTGGTTAGCTTACACTCTTATACTTTTAGGCGTAATTGCAGTAGGCCTAGTGTTCATTATCTTTTTGGGGGTGTCTCTGACTGAGTTATACGGTGCCTTACCCAAATACCAAGACCGTCTAGAGCAACAATTGTCTGTTTTGGAGCAGTGGTTAGCTAACTATAACATTTTCTTGGAAGATGTCCTCAAGTTGGACTGGTTTAAGCCAACTCGAATTTTTCAGGTGCTAGTTTCCTTTGTCCAATATCTGTTGGGTAGCCTAGGCAACATAACGCTGACGCTGTTGATCTTTATCTACATGCTGGCAAGCGCTCCCAATTTTACCGCTCGTTTGCAGCACGGTCTGGCATCTCAACCATCCCTGCTCCATCGCTGTCGCTCTTTTGCTCGCAGCATCAGTAGCTATTTGCTGATCAAAAGCTGGTTGGGGGTACTAACGGCCATTGGACAGATTATTTTAATGGGGATATTGGGAGTAGACTTTACTGTCTTGTGGGGCGTACTTTCCTTTTTATTCAACTTTGTCCCCAATATTGGCTTTTACATTGCTCTAATTCCCCCCGTTGTGATTACCCTGCTCGAGTTTGGCCTCACCAAGACGATTATTTTAGTCGTAGGCTACACGCTGATTAATAATTTCTTTGATATGGCGATCGCTCCCCGCTACTTGAGTGAAGGGCTTGATTTATCGGTTGTGGTTACATTTCTGGCAGTCATTCTTTGGTCCTGGATTTTAGGACCCATTGGTGCTTTTATGGCTTTACCGCTGACGCTGATGGTGAAAAACTTGGTGTTGGAAAGCTTCTCAGATACTCAATTGCTGGCATCCCTGATGAGTTCTGGTTCTGGAGAAACTCAGTCTCATCGTTAACCATATTAGACCCAGCTTAAATATTTTGAACCAACATGAAAAAGAGAAATTCTAGAATCCGCGACCAAGTATTTCTGAAGTTATTCGTCAGAAATGATAGTATGAAACTGACCGACGACGAAGTTGAGTATTTTCGAGAACATCCCCGCGAAATTAGTGAATTATCGGCTCCCGTGAACGTCCACAAGTTCTTTCTGTTAATCGGCACATTGTTAGGAATTTTTTTCGTCGGTTTGTCGAAGGTTATGAAGTTTTCCTCGTTCCTGAATTTTTTATCGGATGCTCTGAGTGAATTTATAATCGATGTAGTTTTCGAAATTGGAGTCGCTCTTATCGGCGCAGCCACTACTGCTTATTTATTGGGCATCTTGTTGAATAAACAGCAGATCAATGCAAAGAAGTGGCGCGCCGAGTTACGAAAAAGAATCAATCAAACAAAGAGAGAGGTTTCCTGATATGGCATTTTATAAGTCTGTTAAGATCAAGACGATATTAATAGATTGTATCGCCAAAAGACTAAAAAGTTTAGAGATACTCTCTGTTCCTAGCTCTAATGATTTAAAAACAATTGCCAGAGTATCATTAATAGCTTAGTGCGATCGCTTAAATCTATAGAAATCCCCTAGTAATTAAGTTAAATCATAAACTAAAACTTCTTTAAAAAGTTTGAAAATACACAAAGAATAAATAGTATAAATATTAGAAATTTATCTGAAATAATAAGGAGAAAAAAAGCAGAATATTATTTTTTCTTTTGATTGCAAAAAAATATTAATAGTGAAGTGCAGTGAGTTGTCACAGGAAATCAAGTAAAAGTTTTTGCTCTATTAAATTCCGAATCTAAGTAGCTCCACTTAATTAAACGTAAAATAGAAATTTCCTCTAATCATTAACTGTAAAGTGTTTTGCATAAAATTATATTGTGTTTATTTAGGTTGACCTACTTATTGTTTTCAGCGGGATTGACAATCTTACTTGGCGTTTCCACCCTTCGCTAAACATGCTGTAGCTTAAAAATCCCCCATTTCTCCTCCTTTTTGGGGGATGGCTTCTCGCTCAAGACTCTATAGAATTAGACTATAACCAGATTATTAAGGAGATTTGACCATGACGAATCAAACACCTATTTCCCAAGAATCTGCTATCACTCCTGTTAGCGAAGACACCAAGGCCTTAGTTGAAAAGAAAATGGCTGATGAGCCCGATGAAATTAAGCAAAAAATGGGCGAATTGGTGGAGCTGATTAAGAATCGTGCTACTGCTGAACTGCAAGAAACCGAAGACATGACCCGCGAAGCTTATGTTAAAGCGATGAACCAAGCTAAAGAGACCTTGAAAAAAACCGAGAATTTCTTCAAGGAACAGGAGCAATCTTTAGACCAATCTATCAAGGACTTTACTACTGAAGCCACCGAAAAGTGGGACAAATTTGTTAGCGATTTGAAGGCTATGGATAATCGGATTGAGCGAGCGGTAGAAGGTGCTTGGAAAATCCTCACTGAAGAAGAACCTAAAACATAGATGTTCGGGGCATGGCACTGCCCTGCTCTGATAACCCAACAATTCCCAACCTATCTTCTCAAGCCCTTTCAGTAAGAGTGGGAATAGCTTGTCCAAATTCTCATTTCAGAAAATTATGACTTCTTCCTTCCTTGGAACCGAAATAACTATTTTAATTTTATTATTAATTGCTTGTATAGGTTCGATTTATTTTAAACGTTTTCAACTTCCTTATACAGTAGGTTTAGTTATTGCGGGATTACTATTAGGATTTGCTGAAAATAATGACTTACATATTCAAAATTTAGCCCTCTCTCCTGAGATTATCCTCTTTCTCTTTATCCCTCCTTTGGTTTTTGCCTCCGCCAGCAACATAAATCATCGACTCTTTTTACACAATCTCAAACCTGCCTTGACCTTAGCTGGTCCTGGTTTATTGCTCTCAGTTGCCATTATTGGGAGCTTATTGAATCTTTTAACGCCCCTTAATTTAGGACAAGCTTTTGTTTTTGGTGCTTTAATTTCTGCTTCAGATCCAGTTGCTGTAGTAGCCTTATTTGAAGAGCTAGGGGTTCCTAAAAGACTGAATATGTTGGTAGATGGTGAAAGTATGCTTAACGATGCTACCGCTATTGTCGCTTTTGACGTGGTACTCTCGGTAATCGAATCTGGAGTATTTAAAGCTGATACCGTACTAAGCGCATTAATTAAAGTTGTCATTGTTTTGCTGGGAGGAATTCTAGTCGGATTAGTCACCGGAACTTTGATGGGCGTTGCAATTCGGGTTGGGAAGGATAATCCCTTGATTCAAGCGAGTGTTTCTTTATTAGTTGCTTATCTGGCTTTTATTATCGCTGAACATTATTTACACGTTTCTGGAGTAATTGCAGTGATGACGGCAGGACTAATGGTAGGTAGATATAAGTCTTATCATCTTTCTCCTGATATCCGCAATTATTTGAATAATTTTTGGGGTTATATCTCATTCCTCGCCAATAGTTTAATTTTTCTGCTGGTGGGCTTAACTGCTTCGGGCTTTATTCTGAAATTACCTCTGACACAACCTAATTTTTGGTTGATTATTATTTGTACTATTGTTGTCACTTATTTAGCACGAGGATTAATGATTTTTAGCATAATTCCCCTTATTAATCCTTTTCTCAAAGCTGGATCAATTAATTGGCAATATCAATTGGTTAGTTTTTGGGGTGGTTTAAGGGGTGCAGTCGCCTTAGCATTAGCCTTAAGTTTAGCGAATGACTTTCCCAATCGAGATCTTATAATTGCCCTGACTTTAGGAGTTGCTCTATTTACGATTTTAGTTGGGGGAACGACTATGGAAAATTTACTCAGTTTTCTCAAATTAGATCAACCTCCTTTGCTCAATCAAATGGCAGAAAAAGAAACTCTCTTAAGTCTCAAAAAAACAGTCAAGGAAACATTTGTTAATTTAGAAAAACAATCCCTATTATCATTAGCTCCTGATATTGTCGAAAAGTTAAGCCACAATTATCAAAGTGAAATTGAGCATACTTCAGCTTCTTTAGAGAGTTTCCGAGATAGCCTCAAAGAAAAATCTTCTCAGCTCAATGCTCAAGTATTATGGTTAGAAGCGATCGCTGTCGAAAAAAGAACCTATGAAAGAGCTTATGATTTAGGCTTTTTGATGCCCAGAACGTTAGATAGTTTAAAATTTATGATTAATCTTCGAGAGGCGAATATTGAAGAAGGCAAAATTCCGCCACGTCATTATTCTTTTCAGTCATTGAAACCTCAAGGAGAAGATTCTCTAGCTTCAATTATCGGGCGTTTTTCTCCCAACAGTACATGGTTACAGCGGGAAGAAGATGCTCAAATACAAAGCGAATACGAATTTAATCTTATTCTTGCTGAAGTGAGCGAACAAATCATTGAGAAGATCGAAAAAGGGATTAAAGCAGAAATTTTTAGTGTGGAATTAGGGCAAGATTGTTTAAATTATTACCAATTTGTCCGAGAAGAAGCCTTAGCAAAACAACAAACTTTAGCCAGTCAACAACCTACTTTAGATCGAGCATTACAAGAAAAAATCGCCAAGCAATCAGCATTAGTTAAGGCTCAAGAAGAATTAGAGGAGGCGATTAAAGAAGGTTTTATTTCTGAGGAAATGACAAAGAAAATTAAAGCAGAATTAACTGCTACCGTAGCGAAGGCATAGAGGCAGTCAGAGTCACAATAATTCTTGCATTATTAACAAAAAAATGGTCAGACAGTTTGTGAAAGTAGCTACGGGGCAAGAGTAGTAGCATTAGTATCATTAATGAGTGGGGTGTATCGTCATTCTCACCGTATGATAGTAAGTGCGATGGATGACTATTTCGGGGTCAAATTAAATTGATGGGTAGTCCCTAAAGAGATCGCACTGAGTCACCTCCCGATCTTCAATATACATACTGTAAGGCAAAAATTCCCCTTTTCTCAGTTTGAACCACTTGAGGAACCTAAAATTTCATCTAGAGTAATGATTGTATCTGGGAATGCCTTGGGGGATAGACTTTGACCTCTGGTAAAATTCTGGACATCTTGATAGCTATTTTCCTCAGGTTGACGATAAACTCTTATCGATTGACTATTCACATCGATTAACCACACCTCAATAATTTTATTTTCAGCATAGAGAGGAATTTTAACATCGCGATCGTAGTTAAAGCTTCTATCAGCGACTTCCACAAGCAAGAAAATATCTTCTGGAGTCGGAATCTTAGTTTCATAGAAATCAGGGCGAGACTTTAATAAAGCTACATCGGGCTGAGGTTCCGAGGTATCAGCCAGTTGAATGGGGTTTTGAATACTGACGATAATTCTCTGACCTAATTTCTGCTGAAAAAGTTGATTCAAGCGATTAACAGTGGCTGCATGCTTTAAACCAATAGGTGACATTTCAATAATTTCGCCTCTAATTAATTCTACTCGATCTTGTTCGTGGAGAATGCCTACGTCTGCCATTTTGTGATATTGTTCAATTGTAAATTTGCGGGTTAGTAACTGCATGGTTAAAACTCCTTAATTCTGCTCAATTTAATTTTGGGAACGTTTGCCGCTAAATCGTTAGATAGATATGCATTAATCCAAGTTTCGATCGCTTGTATGGCCATTAATCGTGACTAAATTTTAGCTTTGTTTTCAGTGTTTATCATGTTTAATTTTCTGGAGCTTACTTCTCCATCTTATCAATTAAGTAGGTAGGCAAAAATAAATCAAAAATCCCCCATTTCTCCTCCTTTTTGGGGGATGTCTTCTGGCTCCAACCTCTATAGGATTGAAAGTGTAAATGGTTATTGCAGACTAAGGCTGAACTGCCATAACCGAAATCAATAGGAGAAATAACTCATGAGTCTTCCCGGAAAAACAATGAAGATCGGTGGTTGGAACTATCACGTAAGCGATCAAGGAAGTGGTGACAAGGTCGCCATGCTCATCCACGGCATGCCCGATGACGGTAGTTGCTGGAAGTATCAAGCACCAGCACTTCTGAAGGCAGGCTACCGGGTGATCGTGCCTGATACCCTCGGCTACGGCGGGACCGACCGACCGGTGGAGGTCGAGCACTACAAGCTTGAGGGGATCATTGACCACATGTTCGAGATCATCGACAAGCTGGGCCTCAAGAACATTAACCTGATGGGCCACGATTGGGGCTCGGCCATCACCTGGCCCATGATCCTGCGGCGCCCGGAGCTGTTCAACAAATACATCTCCATGTCCGTCGGACACATGGGAGCCTTCTACGGCCAGGCCTTCTCAACCCCGGAGCGGATGTACGAATGCTGCATGCGTAACTGGTACATGTACATGCACGCCCTGGACGGGATGGAGGAGCTCTACATGAGGAACGATTTCGAGTTCTTCAAAATTTTCTTCTGCCAGCATCCCGAGGCGGAAAAGGTCATCGCGGCCATCAAGGAGACCGGCCGCATCGAGTGGCTCAACTACGACCGGGCCAACCACGTCACCGAGGACTATCTGGCATATGCCAAAGATCGCGAAGGCTGGGAAACGAAGTGCAAGGTGCCGGTCATGGTGATGTTCCCCGAGGACGACATGTTCCTGTGGAAGACCCAGGCCATCGAAACTCCCAGACTTATGGACGCCGAGTGCCGCGTCGAGGTTATCCAGGGCGGCCACTGGTCGATGTTGGATCACCCAGACGATGTCAACGTCCGGATGCTGGACTGGTTCGGCTCTGAAAGCTACAACGTGCGGGCAAATGTCAAGGAGGCTTAAAGACATACACCTGAGGTCAATTTCTCTCAATGAACATACCAATAACTTCTCCCTACATCTAGAAGTATGAGTTCAAAGTCCCCCAGAATTGGGGGATTTAGGGAGCAAAATTCACTCCGAAGCAAACAAATTAATAAAAATATGACTTATGTATACACGGTAAGCTTAGACCCATTTACATTGCACTGGAAAATTCGTAAACGCCTTATGGAGAAAGGAAAAATATGTGACTTTAGTGCGTCTAAGCTTAGCCTAATAGGGGAGATGCTTTTAGGAAGAGTGGATAGGGGATTTAAGAGGTTTGGTTGCTGGTATTTTCCGGGTGAGAAAGCACCTCATTCCACAAGTGACAATTTTTTAAATTCAAAATTTAAAGTTCAAAATTTTTGGCTCTAACTTAATTTAATAATTGTTTAATTGAGGATACATGTAAAGTCTCTACTTCAGAAGCTAAAAAATAAAAAACACATCTGGAATTTCTAAACCCTTGCTTATGCTTGAGGTAATAATTTTGAATTTATAATTGATGATGCACAAATTGGAGCGAAGCAACTTGACTAGTGTTGGGAGAAACTGATGAATAGAAAGCAAAGCGTCAAAGCATTATGGAGAGAAGCATTGTTTTTGTTCCTTGCAGGCTTGTTTACCTTTGGAACAGGACAACCTGGTTTTACTCAATCTTCCGAACCATTGGCAGAAGACAGTAGTAATACTACTATTCGTGAGGTAGACATAAAGCAAGAGCAAATCGAATTATCTCCTGACTCCCTGATGAAACAGAGCAACAGAAACGTTAGGGAGCCAGACGTCGCTCTCACGCTATGGGAATGGAATCTTCAGCAAAAAGATACGCTCTATCAGTCCAAATTCTTGAACACCGATAATGAGAGGTCAGGACAACCTAGTTTCGCTTTCTCAACCCAAGCTTCAGAGCAACAGAAGGAAAGAAACTATAGAAGAGCTGATGTTTCTGCCAACCTCTGGGAATCAAATTCCCTGGAAAAAGATATGCTCTATGGGTTTGAATTATGGAAACCCAATTATGAGTTCTCATTACAAACTAGTTTTGCTCCATCAACTCAACTTTTAGAGCAACAGAAGTACGTAAACTTCAAAAAGAACGAAGTTTTTACCAACCTCTGGGAATTAAATCCTCAGGAAAAATACAGCCTCTATGGGTCGCAATTGTTAAAACCCAATTATGATTTGTCACTACATCCTCGTTTCGCTCAATCATCCCCATCTTCAGAAGAAAATCAGAGCAGGAGAAACTTTGGGGGACCGGATGCTGTTCCCAACCGGATAGAATCGGATTACCAGGAAAGAGATGCACTGTTCGAGTTGGAATTCTTGAAGCCCTATCATGAATGGAAAGAGCGTATCGCAGAAGAGACTGGTTTTTCCTTCGCCTTGGACTATTATCCAGTAGTTTTAAAAGCCAGTGACAGCCTGCGTGGTACCGAGGACTACGCATCTAGCGGAGTGTTTCGTTTCACCGGTTCTTGGCAAGTCCTCGGACGAGGTAGCGATACAACCGGGACTCTGAATTTTCTAGTAGAACAACGACATAGTTACACAAGAAACACACCTGCCGAATTCTCCTTTGCTAACCTTGGCAACATCGGTGCGATCGAGATTCCTTTCGGCGATGACGGCTGGCATTTGACGAACCTTTATTGGAGTCAGAGTTGGAACAACGGCAATGTTGAAGCTGTGATTGGGTTCCTCGATGTCACTGACTTTGTCGATGTTTATCCCCTGACTAGCCCTTGGACAGACTTTTCTAACTTTGTTTTCAGTATCGGAGTGGCAACTATGGATTTACCTGATGATGGAGCACTGGGTTTGGCAGCCGGAGCTTGGCTAACGGATCAGCTTTATCTTATTGGCGGTTTCTCAGACCTGAACTCAGATCCTAATGAGCCTTTTAATGGATTCAACACATTCTTCAACAAGAGTCAGTTTTTTAAACACATCGAGCTTGGTTGGACTCTTTCCCCTAAGGAGCGTTACTATCTCGATAACCTCCACCTTACCTTGTGGCATGCGGATCAACGAGAGCAAATAGGTGTGAAAGATGGTTGGGGCGGGGTTTTGTCTTTCACGGGTTCCATTGATGACAACTGGATTGTGTTCGCCAGAGCAGGTTTCTCCGAAGATGGCGGCAGTCTTCTTCAGAAGGCGGTAAGCTTGGGATTCAGTTATATTCCCAGCCCCACCGGAGTAGTACCCGGAAGCCAACTCGGATTCGGAGTCAATTGGGGACAACCGAATGATGAATTATTTGGATCTGGTTTGAGGGATCAGTATGCTATTGAGAGTTACTTCCGCTTGCAAGTAACGAAAGAAATCAGTATCACACCGGCTGTGCAATTGCTAATCAATCCAGCACTCAACCCCCAAAAAGACACCATTTGGGTCTTCGGACTGCGATCGCGCTTTGCCTTTTAACCCTCTTTTCTCCTTTGGAAAAATGCCTACGAGCAAAGACAGAATCTCTAAGGATCGCTCTTCAGTACGAATACAAATATTCGTCTTTTAATTAAATGCAAAAATTTATTAAACAAATAATAACGAGCCTGTCTCTAGCTGGACTGATGACCACCAGCTGGGGACACAAAGTCAGAGCACAGAACACAGGAAAGATTCAACAGAGCATGGAAGAGTTAGAGCAGTTGGTACCGATTGCCGGTACGGTGGGAATATTCTTTAGCGAGTTCGAGCTTGACCATAGTTTGAAGATCCCAGATACCTCCAAAGGAATCTACAAGGATAAAACTTTCGACAAAGTCCCTTTGCCATTCAAGATCTTACCTTCGCTCACAGATGTAAGTTTTTTACAAACTGCTGAGGGCAAGACAAACAGGGCAAGGCTTGAAGACTCCCAACGTCGAAACTTAAAAGAGAACTTTCCTAGACAAGAAGTCAGTATTAAGGCTAAAGACTTGCTGATCGAGTATTCGGATACAGGTGATCGCATATCCCCGAATCTCATAAGCTCTCAGACAAAAGAATCATTGGTTGAGACAAGCACAGAATTGCCAATTAATAAAACTCAGCTCACCCAAGCTAATAATGAGAATGCTCAATCTTCTTCCAGCCAAGCAGATCTAGCCAAACAATCCCAAAACCCCATCGCCAATCTGATTTCTGTGCCGTTTCAAAACGGCACTAACTTTGGTGTTGGGGAATTTGATCGCACCAGCAACATCATGAACATTCAACCAGTGCTACCCACGTCCATCAGCGAAGATTGGCTGTTAATTAATCGAACTATTATCCCGGTAGCTTATCAGCCCGAACTTGCTCCTAATGTTGGGAATGTTTTTGGTTTAGGAGATATAACCTATCAGGGCTTTTTCTCCCCTAAAGGCTCAGGAAACTTTACTTGGGGTATCGGTCCAACTGTCGTGCTTCCCACCGCTACGGATACCGTGCTAGGGTCTGATAAATGGTCCATTGGTCCCTCTGTAATTGGCTTGGTAACCACCGACAGGATTGTGACTGGGGCATTGGTTAGCAACGTCTGGTCTTTTGCGGGAAAAAGCGATCGCTCAGATGTCAGTCTTCTTACCATTCAGCCCTTCTTTAATTACAATTTTGATGATGGTTGGTATGTGACAACGTCTCCCATTATTACCGCCAACTGGTTAGGAACAGGGGAGAAGTGGACTTTACCCATCGGTGGTGGATTTGGCAGAGTATTCAAGATTGGTAATCAACCCGTCAATATGCAACTCCAAGGTTTTTGGAATGTTGTCAAACCAAAGGGGGCAGCAGACTGGACTCTGCGGACTCAAATGACCTTGCTCTTTCCCAAGTAGGTTAAAACTTGCCGACTGTGCAAGGCATTCAATTCATTCAACTATCAAGAGGTTACAAATATGTTATTTACCAAAGACAAGAGACAGTCTCCCCAGAAAATGAAAATAAAAAGCTATCAAACAACCATAGGAATAACACTATGTGCGATCGCCCTAGTAACTGCATGTGGTATAGGGGCAAAGCCCCCCAAGATGAAAATGACCACCGAGATTCCGCCGGGAATTGCCACACCGGACAAGCTGGAAACTCCCATCGGTACCCTAAACCTCTTCGACGGCGTGCCTGACGAGGAAACCGCCCAGAAGGTATATGACAACCTCGACTTCCAGCGCGCCGTGCAGGCCTATCTGAACAGCATTCAGATCGCCTCAATGTACGGCATGCGCAAGGGGATTCTCGATTTTGGTCCCGCCAACACGACAGCACTTCTGTTTGAGAACCTCATGGACTCGAAGGCATTGTGGCTGACACCAAATACAACCTCAGTCTATATGACATCGTGGCTCGATCTCAAGGACGGTCCTATGGTAATCGAAACACCGCCCAATGTCCTGGGTATCATTGATGATCACTGGTTCAACTACGTCGCCGATTTTGGCAATGCAGGACCAGACAAGGGTAAGGGCGGTAAGTTCCTGATCCTGCCACCAGGGTATGAAGGAGAGGTACCCGATGGCTATTACGTAGCGCGATCGCAAACCTATGGTAACTGGGTGATCTGGCGTGGTTTCCAAGAGAATGGCGATCCTGCCCCGGCTGTGGAGACGACCAAAAAGCTGTTCCGTATCTACCCCCTTTCGCAAAAAGACAACCCACCGGAGATGAACTTTATCAACCTTTCCGGCAAATTCAACAATACGATCCACCGTATGGATTACAGCATCTTTGAGGAGATCAATGAGGTCGTCCAGGCAGAGCCGAGTGAAGGACAAGATCCAGAGCTACTGGGTCTACTGGCTTCTATCGGCATCAAGAAAGATCAACCCTTCGATCCCGATGCCCGCATGAAGAAGATCCTCACCGAGGCAGCAGATGTGGGTGCTGCGACGGTTCGTACCCTAGCCGCACGCCCTCGTGATGAGATGTTCTACTTTTACCCCGGTGAAGGAGTCTGGACTACTCCCTTTCCTGGTGGGAGCTATGAATTTTTAGCTCAGGGTGCGCGATTGCTAGATGCCCGCAGTTTCTTCCATTTCTATGCCACGGGAATCACACCAGCGATGACCAAAGCACCAGTGGGTGCTGGCTCCCAATATGCCGTAGCTTATATAGATGCCCAGGGCAATCCTTTAGATGGCAGTAAGACCTACCGTGTGCATTTGCCCCCCAATGTACCAGCCCAGGATTTCTGGTCTTTTACCGTGTACGATAATCAGACCAGGTCTATGCTGCAGACGGATCAGCAGTTCCCCGGTTTGGATAACAACAAAAAAGGATTACAGCAAAACGCTGACGGTTCCTATGATATCTATTTCGGACCTGAAGCACCTGCTGGCAAAGAAAGCAACTGGATCCAGACGGCTTCTGGTAAGGGCTGGAACATGATCTTCCGCCTCTATGGTCCACTGGAACCTTGGTTCGATAAGACTTGGCGTCCCGGCGATCCTGAGTTGGTGGAGTAGTTGCTGAATATTGCTTAAAGCTTGCAAACTGTGTAAGCTATTCAATTCATTCAACTACAAAGATTATATTTATCAAACACTAGAGATATTCCCCCAAGAAGATGAAAACAAAAAGCTATCTGACAACCATAGGAATAACATTAATTATGACCAACCTAGTGACGACATCTGGCGCACTGGCACAGCCACTGCAAATGAAGATGACCACAGAAATTCCCCAGTCTATTACGGCCCCTGACAAGGTGGAAACCCCCATTGGCACGCTCGAATATTTCGATGGGGTGCCGACGGCAGAAACAGTCGAGGACGTTTATGACTATCTCGATCGCTCCCGAGCGGTCAATGTATTTCTGAATTCCCTCCCCGCAATCTCCATGTACACTTTGCGGGAAGGGCAGGCAGGCATTGGTGCTGATGCCAGCAACAAGATCGCCATCTGGGACACCCTGATGGATTCCACCACGTTGCTTTTGACTGGAAACACCTCGACCATGTATGCGGTGGGTTTCCTCGATCTTGCCAGGGACGGTCCCACGGTAATCGATCTTCCTCCCAGGATGTTGGGCGTCCTCGACGATATGGCCTTCCACTACATGACGGATCTAGGTGTAGCTGGGCCGGATCAAGGCAAGGGCGGCAAGTTCTTGGTACTTCCTCCGGGCTACAAAGGCGATGTCCCGGATGGTTACTTTGTGGTGCCGTCGAAGACCAATGGTGTGTGGGTATTCACCCGCGGCTACATCGACAAGGGGATCAAGGCCGCCTCGGAGAATATCCGCAACAACCTCAAGGTCTATCCCCTCGCCAAGAAAGACAACCCCCCAACCATGGAGTTCATCAACGTTTCAGGCAAGAAGATGAATACCATCCTTCCCAACGACTACACCTTCTTTGAAAAACTGCATGACCTGATCCAACAAGAGCCAGACGATTTCCTCGGTCCCGAGGCTAAGGGCATGATGGCCGCCATTGGCATCGAGAAGGGTAAGCCCTTCAATCCCGATGAACGGATGAAGAAGATTCTCACCGATGCCGCCGCCATTGGTAATGCCGCTGCCCGCACGATCAGCTATTTCCCCCGCGAGTCGGGTAACTTTATTTATGGTAAGGATAGTGCCTGGGTGATGGCTTACGCCAACAAGGACACGACCTTCACCAGCAATGGTGCTTATAATCTGGATGCTCGCATCCTCTTCCATTTTGGCTATATCGTTGTAAGCCCAGCCATGGCGGTAACGGTGCCTGGTAAAGGTTCGGACTATGGTCTGGCAATGCTGGATTCCCAGGGTCAGCCGCTGGGCGGTTCGAAAACCTATAAACTGCACATCCCGCCAAATCCACCGGTGAAGGATTTCTGGGCGGTGACGCTGTACGACACTCAGACGAGATCGCAGCTCCAGACCGACCAGCAGTTCCCAACTCTGGGTAGCCAGAGCGAGGGATTGAAACAGAACGCCGATGGTTCCTACGATATCTACTTTGCACCAAAACCACCCAAGGGTAAAGAAGGTAATTGGTTGCAAACCATTCCCGGCAAGAGCTGGTGGATCGGTCTGCGGATGTACGGCCCATTACAACCATGGATCGATAAGACTTGGCGACCGGGTGAGATCGAGCTAGTAGAGTAGTTAATAAAAAGGAGTACAAGACAATGTTAGAAACAGAAATAAAAGGAGTACAGAATGAAAGCAAAATCCATAACTAGCTTTGCCCTATTAGTAATGATGGCGGTCGGACTGATGGCGACCCCTGCTTCAGCCCAGAACATTCAACAGACCGAGAAGGAGTTTGAGCAGTTGATGCCCATCAGCGGTACAGTAAAGACTTTCTTCGGTGATTTTGAGCTCGACCACGCCTTCCCCACCGCAGATACCTCTGAACGTATCTACGATTTAATGGATTATAGCCGTGCCGCGCAGCTCTATCTCTGGAGCCTGCCAATCACCAGCATGACCCAGATACTCGAGTCGTTCGAGGCGAACTATCCCGGATACGAGGACAACACCCTCGTCTCCATCCGCACCTTTAACGAGCGCCGTGGTATCCTGACGGTAAACGAAACCACTGATTACTTTTTTGTCTTCGGCAACACCAAAGATAAAGCGACGATTCTAGAAGTGCCGCCCGGAGTCATCATCGGCATGATGAACAGTATGTGGCAGGAGAGTCCCGCCGATATTGGTGCTTTTGGTGCTAATGCAGGTACTGGTGGGAAGCACATCTTGGTTGGTCCAAACACGCCCGCAGATGACATCCCGGAACCCTCTGCATGGAACGACGACTTTACGGTTCATCACATCAGTACTAACCAATTCTTCATCCTCTTCCGGATCATCGGAACTAAGGAAGAAGCGAACCAGTTAGCCAGTAAGATACGGCTGTACAACTATGGTGAAGAACCGACAATCAAAATTATCGATGGTGAAGACAAGTTTATTAGGAATACCCAGCCTCGGGGCATCAAATACTGGGAACTACTTCACAAAGCCATCAACCAAGAAGTGGTTCAGGAGCGCGATCGCTTTTTCATGTACTGGCTCAAAACCCTTGGCATAGAGAAAGGTAAGCCCTTTAATCCCACTGCTCGTCAACGTAAGATCCTCGAAGACGGAGCTAAGATGGGTGAATTGATGGCCAAAACGCTGGTCTATGACGAGCGCTTGGAAGGTGTCCTGCGTCAAAATGACTGGCGCTACATCCTCGGGGGTGAGTGGGGTGATGCCATGAAAAATACTCAGCGTATGCAGTACTACGACATCTTCGATCCCCGCGCCCGTTACACTTACGAAGCGACTACTGTCTCTCCAGCCATGACCAGGCCGAGGCCGGGCAAGGCTCAGGGTTACATCGGCAAGTTCGAGACTGAAGAAGGCGAGCGCCTGAAGGGTGAAAACAATTACGTTATCAGGGTTGAGGACAATGTACCGGCAGATCTGTTTTGGTCGATCGTCATTTACGATACGGATCATCGCAGTCTTATCGATAACAGGGCAGGTACCGCAGGAGGTAAGGCGACGGTGGGCAGTAAGACGCCGGGCTTACGGCAAAACGCCGATGGTTCCTACTACGTGTTCCTAGGACCCGAGGCACCGCCGGAGGGCTGGGAAGCCAATTATGTGCAAACCATTCCGGGGCGAGGCTGGTTCCCATATATGCGTGCCTACGGCGCGACCCAAGAGTTCTTCGATGACAGCTATCAGCTACCAACAATTACTAAGGTTAAGGACTTCTCCCAATACATCCGATGACCATTTTTTGAATGTTGAATTCAACATTAAAAATTCTGATTGCCACGACTTCGTCTCGCAATGACATTGTTCAAAATTGTAGTAATAAAACTTAATTGAATAATTGTTTAATTGAGGATGCAAGCCTCTCCTTATTAGCTAAATTGCAGAGATTAATGGACTCCATTACCTGGCGATCGCCAAGGGCGACAGGCTTTGCCTGCACGCGCAGCGCCAGAGCTTCGCTCTGAGCGAAAAGGCGATCAGCGTCAAGCAAAGCTTAATCGGTATCATAAACTATATCTGACTAGGAGTCTAATAAGCGAGTATCAGTAAATATTTTAAATCAAAAAACAATGAATTATGAAGTTTCAATTTGTTAAATCATTGTTACAAAATCCCCTAGTTCTTTCATTTCGCACTCTGTGGAAAAAAATCACAGCTGGTTGGAAGGTTCATCTGGAAAAACCTGTTCCTGAAGAAGAATTAACCGAATCTCGTGAAGCGGCATCGATTCCTTCTTTTAGTTTCTTTTTCCTGTTGTCTGCCGCTTCGGTAATCGCTACCTTAGGACTTATAGCCAATAGTACTGCCGTGATTATTGGGGCGATGATTGTTGCTCCGTTGATGAACCCAATTTTGAGCGGGTCTTTTGCCATTGTTACAGCCAATTGGACCCTGTATAAGCGATCGCTTGTCACAGTTGCCTTAGGGGCTGCTACTACACCATCTCAAAAATGGGGGTCGAGTCCATGAATCTAACGATCAGAATATATCCCGTTGAAATTAAGGAGTATCAAAACATTATTGATTGATTAAAATTGACCATTTTTTTGAATTAAAAATTAAAAATGCACTCGGCAAAAATTTTGCCTCTAATTAATTGAATGATTATTTAATTAGTACAATAATTTTGAATTGATAATGTGTAATTATTTTAAGATTTTCTCCTGTTAAACGCTTATATATTAAATTTTTGTTTTTCTTTTAAGTAGCTCTTGAATAGCTCCTTTCATCATCTCGATATTTTCTTCAGGGTGTAAATAAAACTGGGATTAAAAATTAGTAAAGCTAGGAGAATCAAGGCTTTTAACTTCTGCATTCTAACCATAGTGTCTTTATAGTTAAATGAAAAAAATTTTAAAACAAACAATAAAATTTATTGTTATTACTATTCTCACCCTAACTTTAACTTTAACCTGGACACCCAACAGTTTAGGACAAATTCCCTTGTTCACCCAACCAAGTAACGAACAACCAACTCAATCTCCTCCCTGGGATCTTAATAAAGCTTATACTTGTGGAAAATTTTGGTGTAGTGATGTTTACACTTACAGTGGTGAAACAAATATTCGAACTGCACTTACCAAAAGAGCCACTCTAACTCCAGAATTAACCTTAACAGCTTTAAAAGAGCTCGATCAATCCAGCGTTGAAATTATCCAAAAAGTAGAGCAGAGAGCCAAATTAGTCACACAAGTCTTTGAACAAATTTTATATGAAATTGTCAGTAGTCAAACTATTTCTGAAGTTCCTTTTATTGCCGATTGGCAATTTTGGCTACCCTCATCGACAAAGCGATTAGGGATGCCGGCAATAGTTAAACCATTACACTCTTGGGTGCCACAAATTGAAGTGGGTATTGAAAATCAACAGACCGTTATTTATGCCCCTGCCCAACCAGAATTAGGATTAGCTTCACAGGCTATTGTCACCGTAACTGAGATTGATGCCAAAGCCAATGGTACAACAGTTGGAGAATTAGCCAAAGCTTGGCAGAGTAAGATTCAGTTATCTTTCAGTAGTGCTCTGTGGGGATATGAGTTAGACAGACAGCATCCTCTGTGGCGATGGGGAATCTCTGGTGCCATTCTGGGGGTTACACTAATACTAATGTGGTTGATTGAATTAATTCGCAGTTTTCTAAGAAAGTGGAACAATCAACTGAGACGAAAACTAAATGAAATTACCGATTCTCTAGCTGTCGAGCCTGAAACCATCTCATCACAACAAAGAGAAAATAATCTCGGTGATATTCTAGATAGCTCAGAGCCAATAGAAGAAAAGAGATACGAGTCTGATAGTACTCTAGTAGAATCAGTTAACCAAACTCAACTCCCCTTGAAAGGAGAAGAAACAAGAAAGAAAAAAAACTATCTCAACAAGATATTGAAAGGCTTATATCCTCTGTTTTCTCGACTCAAAAAAACAGTATTATTTCCCGTAGTCAAGTTATTTAATTGGTTTAAGAGGCTGGTTCGGAAAAACAAGTGGGTATTTTCTCTGGCTCAGATTTTTTCTTTGCTCACAAAAAGACTCTCATACCTCTTACTCAAACTATTTAATTGGTTTAAGAGGCTGATTCAGAAAAATAAGTGGATATTTTTTCAGTCTGAGATTTCTGAGCAAAAGCTGTTGTTACGAGCTCAAACCCAAATTAAACAAAAACGAAATTTCTGTCAATTCTTGCTATCTGAGATGTTGATTTTAGAAATTTTGAGCCTAGCTTTAGGGCTAAGTATTATTTTCTTAATATTTCGTCAGACTCGCTTTGTCTCTGTTTTCTTGTTCGACCAAACTCTAATTGTGATTTTTATCTGGATAGGATTGATTTTTGTTGATAAGGTTGGGGATTTCGCTATTGACTATTACCTTAACAATTGGGCAAGTGAAGCCCAAGCAATTAATCCTGATTCTAATCGTTATACCCTACGGGTTAATACTTACTCGGTTACTCTCAAAAGAGGTACAACCTTTCTAGTGATTGTCTTAGGTCTTTACTTAAGTGTTTCGTCAATAGGGATTAATCCCACTGTACTTGCTGGTGCAGGAGTTTTTGCCGTGGCAATCGCTTTTCTGGGTCGCAATTTAGTGGAAGATATGCTCAATGGGATTTTGATTTTATGGACTGACCGTTATGCCATTGGCGATGTGATTAATGTTGGTGGAGGGATGGCTGGAACAGTAGAGGATATCAATTTGTTTATCACTTCTTTGCGTAATCTGGATGGAGAATCGATCGCTATTCCTAATAGTAAGATTTCTGCTGTAATTAATAAGACTAAATACTGGTCTAGGGTTAACTTTACCATTAGAATTGCCTGGAATCAAGATATTGATCAAGCGATCGCAGTTATGACTCAGGTTGCGGACCTAATGCAAAGTGAATCTGAATGGGGAGAAAGATTTCTGGAACCGGCGCAAATTTTAGGGGTTGATGAAGTATCTCATGAAGGTATTCTCATTCATCTCCTGATTAAAACTCAACCTAATGAACAATGGAATGTGGGTCGAGAATTTCGTCGGCGAGTTAAGTTGGCATTCGATAAAGCAGGAATTTCTGTGGGCATACCCCATCAGACAATTGCTGTCATTCATTCTCAAGATAATAGTAATCAATTATTATCCAATTTTCCTCCCGAACAAGACAGTTAAAAACTCAAGCTAGCAAATAAACTATTTTGAATCTATGACAACAAATATATTTAGTCACAACCAATTAACTAGAAAAACTAGTAAAAACTTAACTAGACTACTAATCAGTTTGATTGTTATTTTCTTTCTAGCACCTTATTCTTCATCAATTATCGGTAATTCTGTAATGACCATATTGTTTTTAATTATTAATCTGCTCATCGTCAATTTTTTGTATTTACCAAAAATTGGCAAGTTTACTTTAAGAAGCTTGGCTGTTTTAGCCTCTTTTTTAGATTTAAGTCATGCCAACCAAGTCCATCGTTTAACTAACATTATGTTTTTAACGAACCTTTTCTATGGCATATTCATGATTTTAGCGATTATTTTCCTTGGCAGTTTAATTTTTAGGGAGAAAAAAGTGGATATAAATATTGTTAATGGAGGTATTTCTATCTTCCTGCTTCTAGCTTTTTTATGGTTTAACTTTTACTCAATTATATTAGCTTTTGACCCTACTGCTTTTAAAGGTTTATCCTCCGAATTGGAACAGCAATATCAAATCTTTTACTTTAGTTTCACCACGATAACAACATTGGGCTATGGTGACATAACACCAGTAAATAAATTTGCCATGAGTTTGGCTAATGCACAAGCGATCATCGGTTTAATGTACCCAGCTATATTTATTGCCAGGTTGGTGAGTTTATACACTACTCAAGAAGAATAAATTTTTGAATTCAAAATTCAAAACTTGTACTGAGCGCAGCCGAAGTATTCACTCGTCAAAATTACGAGTAAATTATATAAGTTTTTCAGCAAAGCCATAATTATTAGCAAATTTCATTTCTCTTAAAATCTATGTTTTTATGCAATTTTTTCAGAAGTTTAATTTTCGGAATCTCTCTAGGTGAAATACTTTTCCTTAGTTCAGTTACTCCGGTGATGGCTAATCCGAAATATAATCAAGACAACATAATTCCATTGATGGCATCGTCTCAAGAGTCGGCTCCCGATCTTGACGAAAAATCCCGACTTGATCAAAGTTTAGAACTAATTAGTGAGATGGATGACGCTGAACTTAAGGTTATTCTTTTCAATGAGCTTGCCCTTAATTACGCCCAGTTAGGGGATCACGAGAAGGCGATCGCTATTTTAGACCAGTCTTTAGCAGTAGCCCAAAACATTGAAGATGTGGTTTTAAAAGTGACTGCTATGCTCAGTGTTGCTGAGTATTATGAGCAAATAGGTCAAAAAAGCCAAACCATTGAGATTATCGAGAATACCGTCGAGCTAGTAAATATGTTTGAGGATGTGGCGGTCAAAGTAACTACTGTGCTCGATATTGCTCAGTATTATGCCCAAATAGGTCAAAAAACTCAAGCCATTGAGATTCTGGACAACAGTGTTGAGATAGCAAATAATATTCCTGATAAATCCCTCCAAGGACAATTATTATTGAAAATCTCGCTCAAATATGGAGAAATGGGCGAAAAAGAAGCCGCCCAAGCTGTATTTACTCAAAGCCAAACAATTATTGCCGCAAGCGAGCTACCTGTACCAGAATTCCCTTTTACGGAAACTCCTGCCACTTTCAAGTTAGGATTTTCTGGTTGGGTAAAATCTTTTCGAAAGACAGAGGCCTTAGTAGGATTTGATGTTGATTATTATAAACAATGGTCAGAAAATGATATTTTTGTTGATGCTATTTATTTTCTCGATTATGATAGCAGCAATTCTGTTAATAATTATCGTCCCAAAATTTTAAATTTCACCTTTTATCGCCATCACTTCAATGAGCAATGGAGTTTTGTGACTAATTTTTTCAACAGCACTAACCAATTTTTATTTTCTTCTAGAGACAAAGATGAGGATTTAACGATTATCAGTGCACTTTATACTGGAGCAGGGTTAAATTTGTGGCGAGGAGATACTCCCAGTAATTTTTTAGATTTACAATTAGCTGTAGGACCTCGTTATCAATATGATTATATTGAGTTTGAACAAAAACGCAATCAAGTTGACCCAACTCTAGCTATTATTCTTTGGGGTAGAGGTTTTTCTATCGGAAAGGCAAAGATAGATGAGACTTTTGCCATTACTCCTGCCTTAAATGATTTTAATAACTATGATATTATTTCTGATACCACTCTTTCTATTCCTCTGAGTCAAAAATGGTCATTTACTAATCGTTTATTTCTTCGCTATCGAAATAAAGAAATATTTGAGGGAAATCCCAAGTGGCTATTCTTGTTTACCACAGGATTAAAGTATGAGTTTTAAAGCATTCTTAAAAATGTCCAATCATTGGATTGCGAAAAAAAGAACAACATTTACTTGACTAGAGCATGAGGAAAATTGGGACTCTCCGGATTAACGACTACTTTTCTTAGAGAAGGAGAAATAATTAAATCCATATCTTCCATGGGAATGACTCCAAGTAGTGGTTCATCTCCTAAAACTAATGCCCCTACATAACAACTACGATTTTCAAAAATCAATTCAATCGGGCCGACATAAGGAACAATTTGATTCCGTCCATCAGCAGTAGTAATTTCTCTTTCACTATTAGTCTCTAGTTGCAGTTGGAGACAAATGTGTTCAGGAAGGCATAACATTAATGCACCTGTATCCACCAATGCTTGAATTTGAATTGGTTTCAATTTTGGAAGACGAGGATTTTTGAGACTAATCGAAACATAAACATAACCCATCTAGTGAACTCCTAATTTTGAAACGGGCAACAGAGTTTGATTCTTTATAATTCTAATAAATTGTATCAAAATTAAATAAAGACTTAGCTACTGGCGTTCAAAATTCTCCAGGGAGTAGAGACGAAAAGATTCTACTAACCGAACTTCCCCCGTACAAAAGTATTGAATAACAACTAAAACCCTTGTAAATCAGCCGAGTTAAAAGACAGAAAAAAAAGGAATAAAGATGATTATCCCCTACATAGTTTTCGGACTTTATTAGAAGATTTAGGGACAATTTGTCTTGTGGAAGTAGAATGTAATTTGGCTCAGGGAAAGTCTAGTTTCCAGACCATTACTCGACCAACACGATTACAACAAAAGGCATTAGATTTGGTGGAGATTTCCTTAATTTGTACCCAGTAAATAGGGGGAGATAAGTGGTTAAAAACTTTACACAGCACAGGTTTTCGTTTTTGTCAAAGGGGGAAGTTCGGGTGTAAGGGAGTGCGTAAGAGGGAACTGAAGGAATTTGAGAGCTTCCTGGGAACCATTGAGACCTGGCTCGACAAGATCAGCAATTACTTTTTGTCAAGGTTAACGAGCGGCTTTGTCGAGGGCTTTAACAACCGGGTAAAGGTTTTAAAGCGACGGTGCTATGGGATCTTTGATGTGGCTCAAATATTTCAACGACTCACACTTGACATCAATGGCTATGAGAAATTTGGCTTCACCTGACACTATATCTAGTGGCTACCACGGTAATTCCGGAAGAGCCAAAATGTTTCTGTGGATCAATCTTAATTTCCGGAAGGAAAATGGTCAGAATTAAAATAAATTTGGGCATTACTACTATGGGCTAATTCCTTTAACATTTCCAATTCCTGTAACCGCAATAAAGCAGGATGATTACTGAAGGCGATGGCAACGGATTCTAATTGTTTGAGACTTTCAATAATTGCTTGAGTTTTAATCTGTTGAATTTCTGCTTCCTGAATAGCGGCTTTTTGTTTCGAGACTGTTTCTGCATCTATTTGCAGTTGTTTTGCCTCTTGCTGTGCTTGGGCCTCAATTTTCTTAACTTCTGCTTTAGTACGAGCTTCAACTAATTGTGCTTGGCTAAGACGTTCAGTGGCTAAAACCTTGTTCATAATTTCCTGTAAATTACCTGGAAAAATCAAGTCTTTGACATCTGCCCTCAGAATTGAGATACCATAACGACTGGCCACTTCTTGAACATCTCGTAAAATATCCTCACTAAGTTGATTACGGTTGGTTAAAATCTGTTCTAGAGACATGGAAGCTAAAGAACGTCTCGCAGCTAATTGTACATCACTATAGATACGATTTTCATAGTCTTGTACCTCATGAATGGCGGCACGGGCATCAACAACTCGAAATTGGACAATAATGCTAACTCGAATAGCTACTTTATCAGCGGTTAAAATTTCCTGTCCTTTAATGGTTAAATCTCTTTCCCGAATATCCACAAGGGCGATTTCTATTTTTGGGGTGCGCCAAATTCCCCAATTTAGATGATAGGGAATGACATATCTACCAGCGGTCAAAATTTTGAGAAAAATACCATCCTTATAATAGATTCCTCTGTGGGTGTCTTTGATGATAATTTCTTGTTGCCACTTCACCGTTTTCTCCTCTTACTGTTTCTAGGTAGCCTCGTAGTAAAACTGATGTGGAGAACGAATAGTTCAGATAATTACTAGCTGAATCCTTTATGTGATAGGAGTAACCATGTCTATTCGCTCCTAGCAAACCGAGGCTATTTTTAATTATAGTATAGTAGTCCATCAAGACAGAAACGAGGAACAAAGGTTCTGAATTTTTCAATCATCTTTCGATCGTTATTGTACACCGATGGATCTACCACCAGAGCCAAAAACTAAAATGCGATCTTGGGAAATCGGTTCCCAACCTACCTCAAAACCAAGACTCCAAGCCTTTTCTCTAGCAACTCTGAAGGCTTCAAAACTGTCAGGACGCACAATAAAAGCGACATAGTTTATTTCCGGATTTAAGTTTTTGAGAGTATTAATAAAATTAGAGTTAGTTTTTTTCAATTGCTTAGAATCTTCTCCTTGAGATGAGGAACTAGCATCATATTTTAGTGAACCTTGATCAGTAAAAGACACTAAATAGTTTCCATTATCGTAATAGAAATTTTCTAATCTAATATTTCTTGTTTTTATACATTGATCGTATCGCTCTATTTCTTGAGTATAAAAATTATATAAATAAGAGGGTATATTTTCAGGAATATTAGGAGTTTTACAATTAGGTAAAGTACTTAAAACTTGATCAATTTCTCTTTCTAATCTTGGATCACTTAAATAAAAAACTTGGTTATTTCTTACCTCAAAAAATCTACCATCTTTATTAGTTTCTGCTCGTAAAGGAGTACGAATAATTGTTCCCGCTTCAACTGCTAACAAACTGACAAATAAGCCAATAAACATCAGTACCCCTACGGTATTTGTCAAAATATCCAAAAACGAATCTAAATTTTGACTCGGATGATTATTTTTTCTGATTCTTCTTCCTCTCATGATCCAAATTAATGTAGTAATAATTTTACTATTGAATTTTTAATGTCCAACCTTCTTCTATGGGTTCATAACCTATATCAATTTCTTCTTTTTCAATAAGATCTCTTACCTGTTGAAAAACATCAATTCCACTAGGTCTAACTGCCACAATAACATATTCCTTATTTTTATTAGCCTTTACGTCCGTGATAAATTTTAACAGTTTAGAATTAGGTTTACTAAGTTCATTTTTGGGCACAAATTCTTGACTAGGATAAATAACCACCCCGTCTTCTTTACATTCAATATAGCGAGGTTGTTTTTTTTGATTAACTCCCCCTTCACTTTTTGCAATAATTGTTACTTCTGGATTAGCATTTAAGGTTTCGGTACTAACCACAATGATCAGTAAAATTAAACTACCAATGGTACAAGCCAAAATTGACAAAAAAGGGAATAATTCTAGTTCTATTTTATTGGATTTCGATCGCCTGCGCATTTTTAAAAGTTAACAGTAAATAATTATTTTCTTAATGGTTAATGGTTCATTTTTTATTGTTCGATTTGCTCAACTAATCTAATAACCCTAGGTTTACTTAAATCTTGTAAAGTAGGTTGTAAAAGAGCAATTTTATCTTGAATATTTACAAGGGTTTGTTGCATTTCGCCAATATTATTTAAGACCTCTACTACTTTTTCTAGGCCAGATTGTAATTGATTAAGTTCGGCAATTTTGGCACTAGATTTTTCCAAGGATATAACTTTTGTTTCCAAACTAGAGGCTGCCTTATTTAGTTGTTGTGCGATCCGTTGGGTATTTTCGTTTAAATTTTGACTATTAGTATCATTATTGTCTTTAACTAAATCTACTAATTCTCTAATATTAGCAATAATAGACTGGTTTAAATCATTTTGTTGTCCAAAAGTTCGCAAGAAATTATCCCTATCTTTTAAGATTACCTTATTTATTTCTTTTAAGCTATTAATTAACTCCGTTTCTTTGATATTAATTTCACTAAATTGATGGACAAATTCTTTCACTAAATTTTTAGCAGCTTCTTTGGCATAAATTTCGACGGGATTGATTAAATCTTGGGGGGTAGGTAGGGCATCTTTTATCGGTTGAATTAACTCCTCTTTTGTCGGTAATTTATTCTCAATAGCGGTATTAACTGTTTGAATTAAAGTATCACTATTTAAAGGGGATTTTTCGGAATCATTATTTTCTTTGAGTCGGGGTAAAATATGATCATTAATATAAATCTCTGTGGCTAGTAATAACTGTGATTCCATTCTTTCCACCAATACCAACGGAATCATTACCACAACACTAAGGAGAAGTGCCAATAAAGTTGTATCGAAAGCGATAGCCAAACCACTGGTAACAGTCCCGATGCCTTCCCTAATTTGGTCAATTTCGGCGGCATTGTCAAGAAAACTAGAGAAACCATTGACGGCACTACTGATACCTAACACTGTACCAATAAATCCCAAGAGGGGAATAGCCCAAACTAAAATTCTTGGTAAGGCATAGGAAGATTCAGAGGCACTAAGATAAAATGAACTATCATCTAAGGCTAATTCCGTGACTATTTTACGACTCCCAGAAAGAATATAGGCGTTTAAAATTCGAGCCAATCTGCCAGTAATCATGGTATAATTTTGTGAGAAATCCTCTTGCAGGTGTATTAATTGTGCTGATTTATGATTATCAAAAGAGATTTTTTCTGGTACTCCAATTTTTCTTAATATTTTTCTTTCCGTTTTAATTTTAAAATATTTATTAATTGTGATATTTGCCACTAAAGAAGCAAAAAATACGGTTAAATATTGGGTAAAACCTCTCTGATATAACAAGATTCCCACATAGGATTCTTTAAAAGGTAAAAACAAAATATAAATAATTACGGTTAAAACTAACGCTCCCGTAAAAACCGTGACAGGATTAATGTCTAATTCTTGACGGCTATGAGTTTTTATTCGAGCCATGATTTTTTTATTTTCAAAATTAAATTCCTATCTTATCCTAAGATGTTCAGATTATCTATTGTGGTGCCTAAATAACCATGAGTTAAAAACTCAGATAATGCCCCTAGTAAAATTTGCTCTACAACAATTTTTATCGGTGTTATAATCTCTAGTATCAAATCTTACTGTACAGTCTAGTCTAGTCTAAGTTTTGGCAACATGGGCGAATCGACATCCTTTCTGGCAAAAAATGCTAAACAAATCGCCGTCACCTCGGGAATTTTGGGTTTTGTTATCGTGACAACTACAGGTCTATATATTTTTCAAAAAGTAGGAGTTAAAAACTCCCCTCCTCCTCCCGCCACGGCAAAAATAACCCAAAAATTCGTCACCGCTTTGGGTAGAATTGAGCCTTTGGGAGAGATTATCAAAGTAGCCCCTTCTCCTACTATGTCAGGGACAAAAGTTAAAACCTTATTGGTAAAGCAAGGTGATACGGTGAAAAAAGACGATATTATAGCCATTACCACTGGTTTTGATAGCAAAAAAGCGGAGTTAGAAACCGCAAAACAAGAAGTCAAGGTTGCCGAGGCTAATTTGGCTATTGTGCAAGCAGGGGCGAAGGAAGGGGCGATAAAAGCTCAAGAATCGACTCTGGAGAGATTGAAAGCGGAATTAAATGGCGTAATTGCTACGGATAAAGCTAAGATTTCTCGACTTAAAGCTCAATTATCGGCAGAAAAAGCAGAAAAAGAGGCGACTATTCAAAGATTAAAAGCGGAGGTAAATAATGCTCAATCTGAGTTACAACGCTATCAAGAATTGGCCAAGGATGGGGTTATTTCCCAGTCGAATTTGGAGTCGAGACAGTTAACTTTTGACACGGCAACCCAAGGTTATCAAGAGGCTAAGGCAAGTTATCAGAAAACTATCTCGACGGTGACACAAGAAATTCGAGAAGCGGAGGCATTGGCTAATCAACAGGTAAACACCCTCAACAAACAAATTGCCGAAGCAAAAGCTAGATTGACAGAAATTGCTGAAATTCGAGTCGTGGATGTGTTACAAGCTCGGACACAAATAGATAAAACCATCGCATTAGTCAAACAAGCAGAAATAGAGTTAGATTTAACCATTATTAAAGCACCTACCGACGGCACAATCATCGAAATTATGGCTAGGGAAGGAGAAAGCATCGATAATGAGACAGGAGTAGTAGAAATGGCGAATACGACTCAAATGCTGGCCATCGCAGAAGTATATGAAAGTGATGTTAGTAAAATTAATATAGGACAAGAAACAAGGATTAAAAGCGATAATGATAGCTTTAAAGAGACATTAAGGGGAAAAATCATCCAAATTAGCCCAAAAATAGGCAAAAAAGACGTATTGGAAACTGATCCGGCCGCTAGTGTTGACGCGCGAGTGGTAGAAGTAAAAATCGCTATTAATCCCGAAGATAATCATATCGTTAATAAATTAATTTATGCTCAAATAATCGCCGAAATTTTATTATAAAAAAGAAATAAAAAACTCGAAATTAGCAATTAATTTAATACCAAATTTAATAAAATTACCACTGTTTTCTGTTGCCTATTAACTATTAACTATTCCCTATTCCCTATTCCCTATTTTCTATCCTCATCAAAATACTTTTTCAGGAACCATAATTAATTATGAAAATACCTTTAGCTTGGCTGCAATTAAGTAGAGAAAAAATTCGTTTATTAATCGCTTTGGCAGGGATTGGATTTGCAGATATTTTAATGTTTATGCAGTTGGGATTTAAAACAGCTTTGTTAAATAGTTCGGTTAGATTGCACGAAAAAATTGAGGGCGATGTGTTTTTAATTAGCCCTCAATCTGATGCTTTAATAGCTATGAAAAGTTTTTCTTCCCGCCGTTTATATGAATCTTTAGGAGTGGAAGGAGTCGAGTCAATTAATCCTATATATATTGGTTTTAGAATTTGGAAAAATCCTGAAAATCAAACAACTCGGCAAATCATGGTAGTAGGTTTTAATCCTAAAAAAGGTGTATTTAGTTTATTGGGAGTGAAAGAAAATTTATATAAACTACAATTACCTGATGTGGTGTTATTCGATGATCAATCTCGCCCTGAGTTTGGTAATATTTCACAACTTTATTTAAGCGGAAAAGAAGTTAAAACGGAAATTGATGGCCGACAGATAAAAGTAGTTGGTTTATTTAGTATTGGGGCAACTTTTGGTGCTGATGGTAATTTAATTACTAGCGATTTAAACTTTTTAAGATTGTTTCCAGATCGAAATAAAGGTTTAATTGATATTGGGGTCATTAAACTTAAAAAAGATGCTAATTTTAGGGCAGTAATTGACAGTTTAAAGAATAAATTAAATGGCGGTGATGTCTTAATTTTATCAAGAGAAGAATTTATGAACTATGAGCGTCATTACTGGGAGAGTAGTACGGCAATTGGTTTTATTTTTACTCTTGGTGCAGGAATGGGTTTAATTGTGGGTATCGTCATTGTTTATCAAATTCTTTATACTGATGTTGCTGATCATTTACCTGAATATGCGACTTTAAAGGCCATGGGTTACGATAATTCTTATTTATTAATTCTAGTTTTTCAGGAAGCCATTATTCTCGCTTGCCTTGGTTTTATTCCTGGTTTAGGTATTTCTAGTTTCCTTTATTATCAGGCGTCAAAAGCCACAGGTTTACCGATTATTATGACTAAAAATTTAGCTTTATTAATCTTTATTTTAACGGTTATTATGTGCTTTTTATCAGGTGCGATCGCAGTTAATAAATTAAAATCGGCTGATCCCGCTGATATATTTTAACACCACCTGATTTTGAGTTTAAGATTTTTGATTTCAGCTATTTTTAATAAGCCGAATTATTGTCGTGGAAATTTTTTTTAGTCTAAACTACAGTTATCATGAAGAATATCTTACTAGTATTTTTAAAGTGTGCTACTTATTTTTAGTTAAGAATATAAATCACGTTAGCTCCTATTTGCAACAGAGATTCTAATGACTAATCTTACTTTTCGCCTCTATGAAGCCTGGAAAAAGGCTGTCTTAGATGACAAGGTTGTCAACCTATTTAAAGCCACTCAGGATGATCCGACCGGTAACTGGGTCAAAGGCGATCAAATCATCTACGGTATTCGGATCCTCGACGGAGAGCTAGCCTACTATGCTCAAAATCTCAGCCAGTCCCGCAACATTCAGGGAGTTACTGAACAGAAACGGGTGGGGAATACAGGCTACCTCTGTAAATTCAACAGCTACCGTGCCCTGAGACCTGGAGCCAGTGGTCGTCCCGTGGGACGCCAACCAGATATTCCGGCTGACCCGCAGAGCTGTCGATTTCATTGTCAAAACATCACTGAGCCACTAAGCTTGTTGCGACGGGAACCACTACTACAAGTCAAGTTCAAGCATTTTGATTGGAACGCTTACTATAACGTTGCACCCCTCGAAAAGGAAGGACACTTCCTCTGGGTTCCAACAGCATCTGCATCGGCTACAACTGTGCTGCCCCACATTCCCCAGAAGCTCCGACCAGAATTTTTGGAGGATGCAGTTGAACTCTTTGACCAGCTAGCTGACACGATTCTCTTTTTTAATTCTCTCCACGCAGGTGCATCGGTCAATCATATCCATTTGCAAGCAGTTTATCATCGACAGCCTCTACCGATTGAAGCTGCTCCCGTCGTTGTCTACAGAGGTTATCATCTGCTTAATAACTATCCAGTTCAGGCCCTTGTGTTTACACCTAATACACCAATTAACGAGATGTTTGCCTATATTGATTGGCTCCAGCACGAAAGCATTCCATTCAACCTAGTCATGTTGAGGGAGCACATCCTTATTGTGGCGAGAAATATTGAACATGGAATCGTCTCCGAATTCCCGGGAGATGGGTTTGCAGCCTTAGGAATGTGTGGGGCAATTAACACTGTAGACCGCAGGGCCTATGACACAGTTGATGTAATGATGATTGAAGGTGCTTTTCAAAAAATGGTAATTCCCGCACAGCAGATCATCGATACCTGGCTTAGGAATGGACACAGAATAATACCGGAAAATTGAGGTAATCGCACTTTTGTTAACTTCTTGCTCTCATTTAGCGGAAACTAGAGAGAGTGACGAATATTTTAAATTGGTATTACCAGCCCCAAGTTCCCTTTTCTCCCTTAAAAGGACCGACAACATCAGAAGTAATCCATCCACCATAAAAACCGCCGGGTTGGGGAATAACTTTTTCTCCATTGACATAACAAGCATCCATTGGTCCGGCATAAAAGGCAATATAATCTTTTATGGCAGCAAAACTCGAAGTAGGCTCAGGATAAGACCAAGCTACATTAATCGCCTCTTTATCCCCAACAATAAGGCTGTAATATTTAGCCCATCCTTTCCACTCACAAAAAGATTGTTGAGAGGTAGATTGAAGATATTCAAGTTTTACATCTTGGGGGGGTAGATAATAAACAGGAGGATGACTGGTTTCTAACACCCGATAGGCTTTATTAGTATCAGCGATAATGACATTATTAAAGATAATTTGGATGTGTTTTCCTGAGAGTTCAAGGCGAGGGGGACGTGGATAATCCCAAACAGACTCTTGACCAAGTTTAGGTTCAATGCGGTTTTTTTGATGTTTATTGTCCATAATACTACTGAAGAAATATCTTATATTTTCTAAGCCAAATTAAAAAGGAATGACAGGGGGCGACTCATATCAGCAGCAAAGCCCAAAATTCCGCGATCTTGGTGTTCGTAGAGCAATTCTCCTCCTGGATCGACAAACAGCCAGTCCGCCGGTAATTGAGTATAGTCGCAGAATTGCTGTCCCGAAGCGCGATCGCCGATGCCCACGGCTCGGATCGCCACTCCCTCCTCAATAAGCCGCTTGGACTCCCGTTGCAGCCACCAAGCGTTGCGAGCACAGCCTTTTGTTCTTCTTGGGAAGAGAACTTTTCAGGTTCCCATGACCTTCGCCTGCAATGCTCAACACACACTTCGACACCTGGATTAAGAAAATGCAGTTCAGTACACTGGGGTAGAGCAACCTCGACCAGATCGCTATAACAGCCCTCAATAATCCACTGCTCATTTCTACCCAGAAACTCTTCTAATTCCCGAATGCTCTCATCGAACGGTTTGCGTTCCGTGCCTTCACTCCAAGCAATTTCGTCCAAAGAGAGACGAGGTATTTTCTTATTCTGAACTAGACACCGAGCCATTGTACTTTTACCAGCACCTGCACTTCCTAAAAGGATAATTCTCATTTCGCCCTTTTGTTGATAGATAACTCTGTAGTCACCAGCTCGGAGTTTAAATGTTAGCAAATCTCTCGTTAATCTGTAGCACTTAGGCTTATTGCTCCCAATCTTTCCACCTCTTCTGGACTCAACGACCATCCCAAAGCTCCCGCATTTTGCTTGGCTTGATCCGCATTCTTTGCTCCCGGAATGGGGATGACATTTCCCTGGGCGATCAACCAATTTAAAGCTACCTGAGCCGGGGTTCTATCATATTTTTCGCCAATTCGCTGGAGAGCAGAAAATAGAGGAGCCAGTTTTTTCAGCCCTTGGGGGCTGAAGCGGGGATCGAGGCGGCGCGCGCCTTGCAAGTGGGTGAGGGTTTCGGGGGTATATTTGCCCGTGAGTAACCCTTGCGCTAGGGGACTATAGGCAAGAATGGTTACGTTCAGTTGACGAGCTTGGTCGAGAATGCCGTTGCTCTCAATTTGTTTGTTTAATAAGGAATAGGGGACTTGGTTGGTCGCTAGAGGAATGCCTTTTTCCGCCAGATACTCATGGGCTAGGGTCATTTGTTTCGCCCCATAGTTACTGACTCCTACGGCTTGGATGCGTCCCTGTTTAACTTCCGCCGCTAACACTTCCATAAAGTCTTGGGTTTTGAGCAAGAATTCTAAGGGCCAATGGATTTGATACAGGCAAATTTGTGACATTTGCAGGCGGTCTAAACTGGCAGTTAAAGCATCGGCGATCGCGCCTCGATTCCAGCGCCAGGGCAAGGGAAAATACTTGGTCGCAATTTGAACCGGCTGCTGAGTTTGCTGAGAAAACTGGCCGAGTAGCCGTTCCGACTCCCCAAAACCATAGATTTCCGCCGTATCAAAAAAGGTAATCCCTGCTGCCAGGGATGCCTGAAATGCTGCTGCTACCTCCGACTCTCCAAAAGATTTGCCATAAGCCCAAAAAAGCGTATCTCCCCAAGCCCAAGTCCCCATCCCTAAAGCACTAACCCTAGGTCCACGGTGGCCAAGTCTAACGGTTTGCATGATTTCCCTCTCGAATGATATCTTTATATTATGTAACATTTTTCAATGGAGTTTCTCGCCCTGTCCCAACGTCAACTGGGGTTTCATTCTGGTGTTTCCCCCCAAGAAATTGAAGCTTGGTTTCACGCTGCTTTCGTAGATGTATAGGTTAAGGGGTTTGAGAAAGTTGACACTCTGGAGATTTTTCCTCCCAACCAAGTTCTTGGGAGGGCAAAGATTGCTCTAGCTTTACCTCAGCTCTAAAGTCTTGAGAACGGCGATACCAGAGAAATGTACCCAGACCGACTAATACATTGGACAGACAAGCTGCCCCAAAAATGCCAGGCAAGTCAAATAGTTGGCTGCCGAGATAGGCTAGGGGCAGGTAAAGGACCAACAAACGAATGATAGCCATGACCACAGACGGCAATGGTTTTCCCAGAGCATTAAAGGCAGAACTGAAGACGAAGACCATCGCTAAAGCTCCGTAACTGAGGGGCACAATTGTCAGATAAGTGGCAGCACTATTGACTACTTCTAGATCATTATCAAACCAAGATGCGATTGCTGGAGCCTCTATTCCCAGAAGAATAGCAACCATTAACCCCCAACCTAAGCAGAATAATAAGCTCCAACGAAGTGCCTTATGAACTCGACTATACTCTTGAGCACCCCAGTTCTGACCAACAAATGGTCCGATACTAGCTGAGAGGGCCAGGGGTACAATCAAAGCCATAGCTTCTACCCGCGAAGCCAATCCAAAACCGGCGATCGCTTCTGAACCGTAACGAGCTATTAAGCTGATAACCAAGCCGACAGAAAGGGGAGAAATTACGCTGGTAGCAGCAGCGGGGATGCCCACAGAAAGAATACTTGTCCAGTTGCTTCTCAGTATTTTCAGGCTGGGAAAAGAGAACAGTAAAAGCCGTTCGCGATAGTGGAGAAAGGCAAGAGAAGCTACCAGAGTTGTAGCTCGTGAAATCACTGTAGCCAAGGCTGCACCCTCAATCCCCATGGGGGGAAATGGTCCCCACCCGAAAATCAAAACTGGATCTAGTCCTACATTAACGGCCGCAGCTATGGTCATAATTAGGCTGGGAACAACAGTATTTCCCAAAGCACGAATGGCACTATTACCAATCAGAGGTACGACTAAACAGACTATTCCCCAGTACCAAATGGTCATATAGTTTTGTACTAGAGCAAGAACTTCACCTTCTGCTCCTAAAACTCTAAATAGAGGTTCTATAGTTGTTAAGCCTAAAATAGCAAATATCCCGACAATTACTAGAGACAGCACAAGGCTATCGGTAGTCAACCTTTGCGCTCGATGGCGATCTTCTTCTCCAACGGCACGACCGATGATGGAAGCAGTTCCGGTTCCCAAACCCATAGCTATGCTGCCGAGAACCGTAACTACTGGGAAAGTAAAACTCATGGCCGCCAGCTCTTTGGTACCCAGTTGAGCCACAAAGTAGGTATCAGCCAGGCTGAAGCCAATAACAGCAAAGACTCCCCAAATCATGGGCACAGTTAACTTAATCAGCCCCAGTGCCACATTTCCCTGTGTCAGTTTCGCCTTCATCAGTTTATTTTCCTTATTGATTATTTTGAGAAGAAACGGCTTCTTCTTTACTTACTGTTTGATAGGCTCTTTCTAAACCCATAATTTGTTTGGCTTTTTGACTTAAAGCATTACTATTAAGCCAATTAACGATTAAAGCATCAAAAGAAAATAAGCCAGAACCATTAATCAAAAAGAACAGGAAGCAGGAAGCATAAATAGCTGACAGTTCTAAGTAAGGAATGCTTAAACCAGCAACGAGAATGTGATGGTACATAGCCACACACATGGTAGCAAAAAGACCTAAAGCGGCAGGTCGAGTTAGCAAACCCATTATGAGTAGAGGGGCTCCAATTAACTCCGTGAATGCAGCAATGTAGCTAAAGAAAATGGGAAAAGGCAAGCCTATGTAGGCAACGTAAGCTTCAGCAAAGCTTTCAATATTGCCTAGTTTATCTAAGCCATTGTGGATCATCATCAGTCCCACCACGGCTCGCAAAATTGCCCAGGTAGTCTGTGACCAAAAATTTGCTTGATAGTTGGGCTTAAGTATCTTGGAAACGAAGGGAGAAAAAGTGCTTATCATTGTTTTAATTATCTTTAATCAAGGTTTAGGTTTACGTCAATTCAGGTGAATTAATTTCAGAGTTATCAGACCGCTAGACTGAACTTACTAAGACACGAGAGTTCTTCTGTTTGACTTGTACTCGACCATCTTCGTCAAGATCAATCACTGCCGTATCTCCTTCGCCAATGTCACCAGCTAAAATGGCCTCAGCTAGATAGTCTTCCACTAATCGGGAAATAGCTCTTCTCATGGGGCGAGCACCGTAACTGGGGTCATAACCCTCTCTAATCAGTCGCTCTTTAAAGCTTTCCGTCAGAGAAATCTTAATTTCTCTTTCACCAAACAAGACTACCGTATATGGACGACGACGAACTGCCTCTGTCAGTTGACCTCCTTCCCCATAGCCTACATATCCTGGAGGTGAGCCAATCAGTTTCGACACTGACTGAGGTTCCATATACTCAGACATATCAAGCCTAATCATTGCTTCTTCGGAACCAAATACAGTAGCGGCTAAAGCTTTGGTTAATTCGGTTTTACCTACTCCCGTAGGACCGCAGAAGATAAAGCTGGCAATAGGTCTGTTGGTATTTCTTAATCCTACTCGCGATCGCTTAGTGATACCTAATTCTTTCAAAACTGAAGCAGCAACACTGGTATCTTCTGCAATCAATCCCACCAGTATTTGTTCTGAACCAACAAACTTTTGTCCCAGACGGCGGGATTCTTCTTGAGCTAGGAGGATTACTTGAATTGATTTATCTGTAAAACGTTCAAACATAGGACAATTTTTTCTTTTTGTTTAATTTTTCGGAAATGTTGTCAAGGCATTATCGATGGCAAATTGTCGATTTGAGATGGACCAATTTTTGAATTCAAAATCCACTCGTCAAAATTTGGGGAATAAAACTTAATTGAATAATTGTTTAAATTAAAGATTCAGGACTCTGAAAGACAGGAGAAAAAGCCAAAAAAGAATCTTTCTGATGTAGAAAAGTTGCATCCAACGCCCCTACTTAGACAGAGCGGCGCTTGGTAATGCCAGAATTTTTAATTAATAATGCGCGAATTGTTTTGACTGATGATGTTCTGTTTTTGGCCTTGGGATAAAAGAACGGAATATTTTAGTTATTTAGATGGTTTGGGTTGGCTGAACCGGTTGAGAAGTATCCCTATCCCCCAGATATACATTAGTAAAGTCAACAGGCTGAGCATAAATCCTCCTTTACAAACTTTTGTTAAGTTTTTAGTTAAGTTTTATTAACTTTCTAATTAAAACTCTATCTTTGTCTGAGGTTAATCAGCAATGAGGATAACCGCATAAGCATTGATAATTTAAGAGTTTTCTCTATATTTTTTAGACCTTTAATCAGAATAGTTACGGTTTTCTTACTTTCTCAAGATCATTAAAAATATTTACGATAGTTAACAATTACACTAATTAATATTTCGACGGGGGTTAACTACCGTGCTTTTCGCCTTAACTTCTAGCCAATGTCCTCAAAGTGGTCTTGATATGGTCGAGATTTATTTCCGCTTGCCACCTCAGCCCATAGAGTTTGGCTAGTTTGGCTTTGGCATAGGCCTTCGGGTCAACTAAGGTGGTCACCACCGTGACCGATTTGGTTCGCCATCCAAGTCTACATAACTGCCGTAAGCTCGGTCGGCTAAGGCTATGTCTTCAGGCTTCAGGGTCCTATACCAACTAAGAGCTAAGGTGATTTCTGAAGTATTCAAGGCAGCAATTCTCACCCCAATCGCAGGGGCGGTCGTCAAGGAAAACATCACCACCAGCTTGGCAATGGGAAAAGGGTGAACGAAATTTTAGGTGGGAAGTATAAAGATTTAGGAGTCAGGAGTAGAGAGCGGTGGGAATTAAAGAAGATGGGAGAAAAAGAAAAAGGGAAAAAGTATTTTAGAACTCATGAGGATTTAGCCATTTATCAATTGGCATTTGAGACAGCGATGCAAATTTTTGAACATTCTAAAAAGTTCCCTACAGACAGGGCATTTCCATTTTTGATTTTTGGCAGTGTTATCAGGGAAGTGCAGAAAGTGAGTTATAATGTAAATGGTTGAGAGCTTAACTTTTCTAAATAGAGCTCATCGCTTATAGGGCAAGGTGTTTAAGGCGGTCGTGCAGTGCCACTTCTTGGTCAGCGAAAGTGCCCCTAGAGAGCGATCGCCAATGTTCAAATTTTGATATTCTATTATTTATCATCAATTACTCGTTATTAATTAACTATGGTGACAGCCTTTGTTCCTCTTAATTCTCCCGTTAATGACCATGTAAAAATGCCCTCTTTAGATGAATCTTTAAGTCAAACTACTTTAAATTTAGCATCTCAAGATGTTCGAGCAGTTTCGCAACAACAACAGGATCAAGCCAATACTTTAACTACTAAATTAAATATCCTTTTTGTGGTTAATGGAGCATTATTAACCAGTTTAAGTATTTCTCGCTTAATTTATATTCCTAGTGTTTTTAGTTTAATAGAAGTGTTAGGATTTTTAATTAATTTTATTTTGTTAATTAATGCTTTTTTACCCCGTCAAGTAATTATTAGTCCTAATTTAGAAGATAACAAATTTTTAGAACGTTATTTGGCTTTATCTCCCGAAGAATATCAATTACAAATGATGGCTAATTTTGTGGAAATTTATAAGGCAAATAAAATTAGAATTGACGATATTTCTCAATCTTTAATCTATTCAGCTTACACTACTTTAACTATTGGTATTTCTATTATGGTTCATATTTTGGTGACATATTTTGTCCCTGCTTTTACCCTTAAATAATCTAAGGGAAACAAAAAACCATCAACCATTGGCTACTTTCTATTCCCTACCCAGACCAGTCAAATTTTAATAGGAGTGCAAGATTTAAGTAAAATAGAATTAACGGGAAAATAAGGGAAATTTTTAGCAAATTATCGAGGAGATGCCATGAATAACGACTCTCATTGTAATCATAGTTCGGACCATGATTCCGATGAACCCAAAATAAAATTGCCTGATCCTGATCTGGATAATATCACAGTTTTAACGGATCATTTACCGAATAAGCCGATTTTGCCCTGGAATCGCTATGATTCCGACTGGGATGAAAACCTCAACCAAGATACTGACACGAAAAATGAGGAAGATTCGGCGGAAGAAGAAACAATGCCCGTCAAAAAAACTCAAGATCTGAGTAAGATAGATTAGTAGTTTTCAATGGCGAATGTTCAGCTAATGTCTTTTGTTGGTTTACACATCCATACTGATTATAGTCTTCTCGATGGTGCTTCTCAAATTCCTGCCCTAGTTGAACGTGCTACGCAATTAAATATGCCTGCGATCGCCGTTACGGATCATGGAGTAATGTATGGTGCAATACAATTGCTTAAAAACTGTATGAATAAAGGCATTAAACCCATTATCGGTAACGAAATGTATGTTATTAACGCTGATATAACACAACAACATAAAAGAATTAAAAAATATCATCAAATTGTTTTAGCAAAAGATAAAAAAGGTTATCAAAATTTAGTTAAATTAACCACTATTTCTCACCTACAAGGAATGCAAGGAAAAGGTCCTTTTGGCAGACCTTGTATTAACAAAGATTTACTAAAAGAATATCGGGAAGGTTTAATAGTAACAAGTGCCTGTTTAGGCGGAGAAATTCCCCAAGCAATTCTACAAGGAGATTATAAAAAAGCCAGGGAAGTTGCTAAGTGGTATAAAGAGGTTTTTGATGGTGATTTTTATTTAGAGATTCAGGATCATGGTTCACAAGAAGATCGAATAGTCAATACAGAAATTGTCAAAATCAGCGAAAAATTAGCCATAAAAATTGTTGTAACAAATGATTCTCATTTTATTTCCTGTAACGATGTAGAGGCTCATGATGCACTTTTATGTATTCAAACAAATAAGAATATTGAGGAGTTAAAAAGACTTCGTTATTCTGGGACAGAATACTTGAAATCGGAAGCAGAAATGAAGTTATTATTTAGAGATCATCTTGATAGTAAAATAGTTGAAAAAGCCCTAGAAACTACTTTAGAAATAGCCGATAAAATTAAGCCTTATAATGTATTAGGAGAACCCCGTATTCCTAATTATGAAGTACCGCCCGGACACACTGCTGAAAGTTTTTTAGAAGAAGTCACATGGACAGGATTATTAAAAAGATTAAAATGTTATCAACGCAGTGACATTTCTCCCGAATATCGAGAGCGCTTAGAGTATGAATTAAAGATGATGGAAAAGATGGGTTTTTCTACCTATTTTTTAGTGGTTTGGGACTATATTAAACATGCCAGAGACAATCATATTCCTGTGGGACCAGGGCGTGGTTCGGCGGCGGGATCTTTAGTGGCTTATGCTTTAGGAATTACGAATATTGATCCTGTTCATCATGGTTTATTATTTGAAAGATTTTTAAATCCTGAACGTAAATCGATGCCCGATATTGATACAGATTTTTGCATAGATAAAAGGGAGCAAATGATCAAGTATGTAACTACTAAATATGGTGAATCTAAGGTTGCACAAATTATTACTTTTAACCGCATGACATCAAAAGCAGTATTAAAAGATGTCGCTAGAGTGCTTGGTATTCCTTACTCAGAAGCAGATCATATGGCAAAGTTAATTCCCGTTTCGAGGGGAAAACCTACTAAATTGAAGGTGATGATTTCTGAGAAAACTCCTGCCCCAGAATTTAAGGAAGAATACGAAACTAAGCCTCATGTTCAGCGATGGTTAGACATGGCAATTAGAATTGAAGGAACAAATAAAACCTTTGGGGTTCATGCTGCGGGAGTAGTAATTTCTAGTGATCCTTTAGATGAAATTGTACCATTACAAAAAAATAATGAAGGAGCAGTTATTACTCAATATTTTATGGAAGATTTAGAGTCTTTGGGTTTATTAAAAATGGACTTTTTAGGCTTAAAAAATTTAACGACAATTCAAAAAACTGCAGACTTAATTAAGCAAAATCAAAACATAGAAATAGATGTTGATGAATTACCCTTGGGGGAACGAAAAGCCTTAGAAATCCTTGCCAAAGGTACAAGTAAAAAATTACCATTTGATGTAGTGCGAACTCATACATTATTAGAAAGGGGGGATTTAGAAGGAATTTTTCAGCTAGAGTCTGACGGCATGAAACAAATTGTAAAAGACTTAAAACCGTCGGGAATTGAAGACATTTCTTCTATTTTAGCTCTATATCGCCCTGGTCCTCTCGATGCTGGTTTAATTCCCATTTTTATCGATCGTAAGCATGGTAGAGAACCAATAAAATATGATCATCCTCTCCTTGAACCAATTTTAAAGGAAACTTACGCAGTACTTGTGTATCAGGAGCAGATCATGAAAATGGCTCAAGATTTAGCCGGTTATTCTTTAGGGGAAGCGGATTTGTTACGCCGTGCCATGGGTAAGAAAAAAGCCTCAGAAATGGAAAAACACCGAGAAATTTTTATAGATGGTTCGATGAAAAACGGGGTGAAAAAAGAAATTGCCGAAAATTTATTTAAACAAATGGTTCAATTTGCTGAATATTGTTTAAGTGCTGATACGAAACTTTTAAGTGTGGAATATGGGGTAATTCCTATTGGTAAAATTGTTGAAGAGAATCTTAATTGTCAAGTTTATAGTATGGATAAAAATGGCTTCATTTATACTCAATATATTGCTCAAAGGCATAACCGAGGAAGGCAAGAAGTTTTCGAGTATGAATTAGAAGACAGGAGAATTATTCGGGCAACAAAAGACCATAAAATGATGACAAAAGACTATAAGATGTTACCCATTGACCAAATTTTTCAAGAAGGTTTGGATTTATTAGAAGTGGATATTTATGGTTCTTCCAGTGTGAGTATGATAAATTTTTAAATAATAGTTAATAATTGTTAAACTGTTATCAGTTCCAAATTCCGAATTATAAATTCTAATTTATAAACACACTAAAAATATGCCACTAATCAAAGTACAAACTTCTATTTCTAGCCCCAGCACACAAAACATACAAAATTTATTAAGGAGTTTATCAAGTAAATTAGCCAAACATTTAGGGAAACCTGAATCTTATGTAATGACTGCTTTTGAATCCGATATTGCTATGACTTTTGCAGGAACCTTTGATCCTGTTTGTTATCTGGAAATAAAAAGCGTTGGTTCGATGAATCCTTCTCAAACAAAAGCCATGAGTCAAGATTTTTGTACAGAAATTCATGATAATTTAGGCATAGCTGAAAACCGTATTTATATAGAATTTGCTGATGCCAAAGGTTCAATGTGGGGATGGAATAGTTCTACTTTTTAACGAAGGTAATTCCAAACCCACATTATTTATTTAGAGGGGGATGCGGAGAATACCATTTAAGGTGCTGATAACTGGTGCGAGAAATCTCTTGAATTAAAGTTCTTGCAGAATAATCGTTATGGGAACGTTTGACTAATACTGAACCAATATAACGTTTACCTGTGGGTATATCGACAATTCCCGCATCCCCTAACACTGTACCAATATCCCCCGTTTTATGGGCGATGGAAGCATCTTTTTCGATTCCTTGAGGTAACAATGTTCTTGTTCGAGTTTGTCTCATAATCTCAAGAAGACGATCTCGCGATCGTAGGGAAATTAATTCCCCTTGATTAACCTTGACTAAGATCATCGCTAAATCCCTTGGACTGGTCATGTTTGTGCCTTCTAAGTCAGGTAAGGGATTATTAATCACCGTGACATCTAAACCCCATTCTTTAAAGCGTCTATTCAACTCATCTTTTCCCCCCAATCGTTCAATAATCATATTAGTAGCTGTATTATCGCTATTGATAATCATTTCCGTAGCAGTATTAATAGCCGAATATTGAGTACCAACGGGTTGATATTGCATTCCTCCTGAACCACTACCGATATTTGATGGACTGATAGTGAGTTTTTCGTCAAGATAGATTTTTCCTGCATCCACATCTTGAAAAAAAGCCACCAACACAGGGATTTTAATCGTACTAGCCGCTGAGAATGTAGTTACACCATTAAAATTAACATAGGCACCATTATCTAAATCAACAAAAAACGCCCCAGGTTCTAATTTCGGGTATTTAGCTTTTAGTTCGGTAAATTTATTTTTCAGGGGTGTTAACTCCTGACTAAAAACCAGAGACTGATTATTGATATTTATATCCTTTGCCTCTGATTCTTTAACAACCTCTTTATCTGTGGAAGTTGTTTCCTTTTGCGTTGATATTTCAGTCTTTTTAGCAGATAAACCTTCCACCAAGGGCACATTTATTTTCGGAAATAAAGGTTTGGTTAAATCAATATTTGCGAGAATACTGCCAAAAATAGTACCCATTCCTACCCCAATAATAGCTAACCGAAAAACATTGTTAAGGATAAGACTTCCTAAATTAGTAGAAGTTTCCTGGCCAGAAACTATGGCTGGTTTGGTCCTAGAAACAATATTATTTTTTTTGACAAGTTTATTATTTAAGGAATTTCTACTAACGGCAGAGGATTTTCTTCGAGAGCCTTGTTTTTTATTTGTGTTAACTTGTTTAGATACTGATGCTTTGCGATTGTAGTTGTTTTCTCCGTGAGTTCGAGACAAAAATATACCCAAGGTTCTCCCCCTCAAATTGTTAAATTTTAAATGAATGTGAAAATATTAACTTATTCATTTATAGAACATAATGAAAGTTTTAGCTCGACTTTTTTATTCTCCTATCTTCGCCTCTTCATTTTGCCGATTCTTCCCTTTGATCGCCCACTGTATTTGTCGTAAAATGCCCCTAACCATAGCTAATTCGCGACTTTTTAAATTAGCACGGTTAATAATTCTCCGCAATTTTTCCATTTTCCTGGCTGCGGTGTGAGGATATAAATAGTTGACATCTAATAACACCGACTCCAAATGTTGATAATATCCCTCTAATTCCTCAATGTTGGCCATCACTTCACTATCTGAATTTTCGAGGACTTCTATTTCATTCAACCTCTGATAAAGTTCGTAGGCACAAACCCCCACCGCTTGAGCTAAATTTAAAGAAGGATATTCAGGATTAGCAGGAATAGAGACGAAACGTTGAGCATAACTCAATTCTCGATTAGTTAAACCCCGATCTTCAGGTCCAAAAATCAGTGCTGAAGTAACATTTTTTTCGATTAACCAAGGAAGCGCTTGTTTAGGAGTTTCTAACACCGTCGGAATGCCTCGCATCCTTGCCGTAGTGGCGATCGCCCGTTGACAACCTTGTAAAGCTAAGGGCAATGAATCCACAATCACCGCCTTTTGCAAAACCTCAACCCCGTGAACTGCCATTACTTGAGCGTCTTCCGATAAATAATCACAACGGGGATTAACCATCACTAAGCAAGATAACCCCATATTACGCATAACTCTGGCGATGGAACCAATATTTCTCTCCCCTGCTGGTTCAACTAAAATAATCTTAACCTGATCCATTAACTTCATTTCCTTACTTGCCTTTCATGATAAAATACGAACATGACTTTCCCCAACCACCTAGTATGACAGAAACTATTACCCCAGCAGTCAGCGATCGTATCTGTAAACACATGAACGAAGATCACCGAGATGCCATAGCCTTATACGCTAAATATTATGGTCAAATTTCATCCTTAGAAAATGCCAAAATGTTATCCATTGATAATGAGGGAATGTACTTAGTAATCGATGAAGAAAAAGAAAAGCCCTTGCGCATTGAATTCGATCATACCTTGGAAGATGCCAAAGACGCACATCATACCCTCGTAGAAATGCTGAGAAAAACCAGATAGATAGAAAATAATTTTTTCCAAAAAACCCCAAATATGAAAAATGGGTGTTATAATCGGAGTTGACGAGATTAAGTATCGGTTTAAAGATTTGTTTAAGATATTCACGAGTTTTTCGAGTTTAAGATTGACAAGCTTCTCTCCGAATTGCGACTCTTGACCACAAAATTTGAATTTGGAGACAGACTATGTCAATATATGTAGGCAATTTATCCTATGATGTTACGGAAGCACATTTAACCTCTGCCTTTGCAGACTTCGGCTCGGTGAAAAGAGTTTATCTTCCCACCGATCGTGAGACTGGACGCATGCGCGGTTTTGGTTTTGTTGAAATGAATACAGACGCCGAAGAAAACGCTGCAATTGAGGCACTAGACGGCGCAGAATGGATGGGTCGTGACATGAAGGTAAATAAAGCCAAACCACGTGAAGAGAACAACTCTCGCGGTGGCGGTGGCGGTGGAAGACGTAACAGTTTTTCTCGCAACTATTAAAAATATTTAGGCTTAACTATCGCTTTGACTTCTGATTTTTACCCCTAACTAAATAAAGTTAACCTCTATTCTTTTTGGGAATGGGGGTTGCTTTTTTTTGACAGGATTAATGTACAATCAGGAATGTTCAATCTACTTTGATCTAAAATTAGCGTGAAAATTTCGGTTTATCATACCCCTGAATCTACCCCCGACAATTCCATTCCCGACTGTGCCGTAGTTATTGACGTTTTGAGAGCAACTACCACCATCGCCACAGCCTTGAATAATGGGGCAAAATCCGTTCAAGCTTTTAGTGATATAGATTTATTGTTAGCAGAAAGCGATAAATTACCTATGGAATCTCGTCTCAGACTGGGGGAGAGAGGAGGCAAAAAAGTTGATAGTTGTGATTTAGGTAATTCTCCCTTAGATTGTTCTTTAGAGGTGGTCAATGGGAAACAATTATTTATTAGTACCACCAATGGCACTCGATCATTACAAACAGTAGAATCTGCTAAAATTGTTATTACCGGAGCGATGATTAATTATGGTGCAGTGGTTAGGTATTTAAAAGAACATCAACCTGCTACAGTGTGGCTACTAGGTTCGGGATGGGAAGGAGGTTATTCTTTAGAGGACACCGTTTGTGCGGGTGCTATTGCCTCCGAATTAGTTGATCTTGGTAATCCTGATCACATTGGCAATGATGAAGTAGTATCTGCGATCGCTTTATATCGTCAATGGGAGGATAATTTGTTGGGGCTATTCCAACTGTGTAGTCATGGACAAAGATTACTTAAATTAAATTTAGACGAAGATTTAAAATATTGTTCTCAAAAAAATGTTATTTCTACTCTACCGATACAGAAAGAAAAAGGCTTACTCATCAGTGGATAATTAGTTAAATTTTGAGTTTGTGGTTCGGAGTTGACCAGCCCTTCGGGCAAGGCAGTCCCCATGAAAAAAAAATTTTCACCATCAGAGATGAAAGTTGGCACTTTCAAGTCAGAGGGCAGAGGGCAGAGGGCAGGAGGCAACTCACAAGGGCAGGTAAAATCCTTCCCCTACTTTACTTTATTACTTAAAAATCCCCTCACCAAAAGACTTTTTTAGCCCAATTTACTTAAAAGATTTTCAGCGGCGGTTAACATATCAGGCACTAAATCCTGCAAATCTTGGCGATTATTTAGGTAAGTCGAGAGTGCACAAAGGGGATCCAAACCCTTGCCAATACCTAATTCGGGTAATCTTGGACGAGCTAATTTGCTTACTAATTGGGCTTTGAGGTTATAGGTGTGAGCTGAGGATAAACTTTCATTGATACGACTCATCTTAATTAATTCTAGTTGTTCTGATCGTAAATGATAAATGACACGGACAACGGCATCTTCTATTTTATGTTTGGCGATCGCTTGTAACAAGTCTGATTCAGGATTAGGGCTAGCACTGATATCAACTTCAATGGTAACAAAAGGACGAGCAGGTAAAGGATAAAATTCCCAATTAACTTGTGTTTGGGTCACGTCAATCAAAACGTAACCTTTTTCCTCCTTTTCTTCGGAAAAATCCACTCGCTCAATACTACCAGGATAAACCACAGGAGGATTGTTTTTTGCATTGAGATTTTGATGTTTATGGACATGACCCAGTGCAACATAATCAAATTCAGGACGAGTTAACATTGATAAGGGAATTTGAAAACCTTTGCCAACGGCTAAAAATCTCTCTGCACCTAAATTCGCTCTTTCAGCCATGACATGGGCGAGTAAAATAGTGGGAATGTCACGATTTAATTGTCTGATTTCTGCTTCTAAAACTGGCTCAATTTTTTGAATTAATAATTGGTTAATTTGTTCCATAGACAAGCCTTCGGTTTCAGGGCGGGTTAGTAACACAGAGCGAGTTAACCAAGGTAGGGTTATGATTTGAATTAACCCAGATTTTGTGTCGATTAAGTGGGTTTCTAGTTGTTCTCCCACGATAAAATTGGGTACTCCTAGAGTACGATAAATAGATAAACTTGCACCGCCATTGCCTTGGGTATGTTGATCATGATTGCCTACTAATAAAACGGTGGGAATATTTGCCTCTACTAAACGACGAAATTGATGGGCAAAGGCTGATTGAATATAGGGTGCTGGGGTACTGTCAGGGAAGGCATCTCCCCCGAATAAAACTAAATCTACACTATCATTAATCGCTCGATCAATACAAATACTTAAGGTGCGGGTAAAGTCTTCTAATCTGGTGTTTAATCCTGTTTCGGGGTTAATTTTTCCGTGACTGAAACTGCTTCCTAAATGAATGTCGCTTAAATGTAAAATTTTCACATTAATAAATATTAGACCTATTGCAAAAATAAAATATTAGTTATTGTACAATTGTACAATGAGCGATCGCCTCTAAACTCTTCCTGTTTATTTCCTTTTTTCTACGGTGGCAAAATTAACTGGAGTAAGTCATTTTTCGGAGAGAAGCATGGTCAGCCAGAAAAGAAAAACTGGTGAAACAAAAAGGTTTTCTAAGCCAACTCAACTAGATCATATTTAAATGAAAATTAATCAGTTATTTTGTCTTATTACTACTTGTACAGAACTACCTAAAAATTATTACTTATGCGTATTTATGGTAACAGAGAAATAAAAACTCTATCAGGTAAAGATACTCGCCCCACTACATCTAAAGTGAGAGAAGCTTTATTTAATATCTGGGAGGACAAAATTGAATCCGCTTCATGGTTAGATTTATGTGCGGGGAATGGGACAATGGGAGCAGAAGCCTTATGCAGAGGAGCATCTGAGGTTATTGCCATTGAAAAATTATCTTTAGCCTGTCAAATTATTCGGGAAAATTGGCAAAAAGTGGCGAATGATAATCAACAATTTAAGGTTTTAAGGGGTAATATTTTACCTAGACTAAAAGGTTTAAATGGAAGAAAATTTGACTTAATTTATTTTGATCCTCCTTATCATTGTGATTTTTATAATTCTGTCTTGAATGCCATTTGCGATTATCAACTTTTAAGGGCTAATATTGGGGAAATTGCCGTTGAATATAATCCAAAAAAATCATCTATAAAAGATGATAATAATTTACAGTTAATCCAAACTAAATTCTATGGCAATATTGCTCTAAACTTTTATCAACATTGTTACTAATTAGGGTCTGCTGAAAAAATATGAGTGGTGAGGGTAGGAGTTAGGAGATAGGAGATAGGAGAAACACTTATAAATTCTATGCCTTACCCATAACTCTCACAAGCTATAGAGGGAGAGGAATGTGCCAATTTCCAAGTGGAAGCAATATCATGTAAACGTTTCAAGCCCCTCCAAAGACTTTTGACACCTGGTTCACCATCATTTTTCCTTCCTAAAAATCCTCCCAATTTGGCAATCCAAACCATAGCTTGTTTAAGGGAAGGAGGCTGAGCTGGAGTTATAGAAGTACGATGGAAATGACAGTAAAGAGATTGCCATTCATGTTGCTCTAAAACTGTATCACTCTTGAGTTGCGGATTTTCTCGAGCATGATAAGTGAGCCAGAGTAATCTCCAAGCTACGATGGCATAAGTAGCTAAAGCTTTCTTAATTCTTGCTGCTGTTTCTAGTTGTAGTTTTTCAATGCCGCAACCACTTTTGAGGACATAATGGTAACGCTCGATAAGCCAACGATAACTGTACCAACGAATACAACCAACAGCATCCTCAAAATCGTTCACCTCTAAAGTAGTCAGTAAAAGCCAATTAATCGGTTTGACTCCCTCGGGGAAATTCTCTTCCACAGCATAAATCACGTTCAAACTAATCGGTGAGCGGTTGTTCCCTGGAGAACTATTGCTGGGAGGAGAGATGGTTAACATCCCACAACGAATGGTCAAAGTGGCTTCTCTGAGAGGTTTACCATCTTTTTTGGGCACAGAAACCTTTAATTTTCCGGCCTCTGGGGCTTGAGAGATAGATTCTCTCAGATATTTCATTTCATGATTGACAGGACGATTGTGGTTAGCTCGAATTAATAATTCTGAGTTGGGTTCTCTTTCCAAAGCAAACAGCTCATACATATAACCTTCTCGATCAGCAATCGTGACTATCTTTGTCGTTGATGGAATGGCTAAGTCAGCGCCATTCAATTCAGCATCAACTAATCCTCTCAGCCATCTTTTACTTTCTTTGTGGAAAATACTGGTATTACTTTTTGATTTCTTTTTCTTGCGCTTTTTCTTGGGCTCTCTGGTCCAGATTTGTAGGTCTAAAATTCCTAAGGGAACTCCTTGTGAACTGACGGCAAGGGTTGAATGGACTTTTAGCCCTCTCACATATTTTTGAGAACAGGTTTGTCCAAAGCCTTTGTCCCAATTTTTGCTCAAGTGATGAGTAAAATTAAAGTCACTGGTGTCTTGTATGGCTAGGATTACATCCTCCTGTGAAGCTCTTTGTGCTGTTTTGAGTCGATGACCATCAATTATATCTTCACTGCTAAACTTTTCTGAATTCCAGAAATTATAAGTGGCTTTAGTATTAGCCCAATCACCACTTGCTTGAGGAACGCTTGCCTCAGGTTGCGCACTTGCTTGTTCCACAATTTTTATCAATCTTTGGTTTAATCGTTTGTCCGGTAAATTAGTGTATTCTAGTTCTTCTGCTGCCCATGATTGCATGATTTTTCTCCTTTAAACTAACTTTTCTAGAATACAATCATAGTAGGTATTTCAGCACTTATGGGTAAGGCATAGCTTATAAATTAAGGTGTTTATCTTAGTCTTATACTTGGATAAATGAAAGAGTTTATCTAAATTCTCGAACCTATTACCCATTAGCCATTACCTATTACCTCCCCTTATCAACAATTTTATAGTTCACTCAGGTAAGTTGATCATTAAATTGTCAATACCACATGGCGAATAGCTATACTTAGAATTGTTATAAACTTATTTCTCCCGATTCAATTAATAACCAAACATCACCATTTTTTCTTACCTTAGCAGGTTTTTTGATTTTCATATCCTTGCCCAAAATCGCGATCGGTATTTCATTTTCAATGATAAATAATTTTCCTTGACGGGCAAATAATAAAGTCATTTTATCAAAAATTAAGAGAGGATCTGGAAATAAATATTCATCTTTTTCTCCTTTTTTAAGTAAATATTCTCCAGCTTCATTAACTTCTAAATAAACGGAATTCATGGTATTTTGAATAAAATCTTTAATCGTCTGTTTTGTTACTTTTAATCGTTGACTACCTCCTTCTAACTGAGCAAATTTTTGGGGATTCTTATAATATAAATTAATTAACCTAACGTATTGAGGCTCTAATTTTTGTAATCTACTATCTAATAATTCAATCTCTTTGGCTAACTGAGAATTACCTTGATTTATTTTGGTTAAAATTTTTAACAATTGTTGTAAACTAGCGGGAATTTTGTCTTCATGTGCGGTAAATTTTTCTAACTCTGATACTAACCTTTGGGTAGAGCTTTTCTTACCTAAAAATAACTCTCCTTTTTCCTTGATTCTCCACTCATTACCACTGGATAAAATTTCTAATTTAGCAGGTTTAATTAAAGTAAATTCTTCTTGTTTTCCATCATTTTCACCTTTGATTGCAAATAAATTACTGATAGTTTTTAATCTGTATATTCTGAGTTTAATATTAGCATTGGGTAATAAATAATAGTTTTTTCCTTCTTCATTTTCCAATAAAATAACCCAATAATTTCCTCTTGTTACTTGATTTAATATAACTTGATCTTTTACTTGTTGACGATAACTATCGGCGGATAAAGAAACTGTTACAGCATAAACATCTAAAATATGAGAAACATCGTTATAAACATTAATTAATTGATTCAAAGAAATTGTCAGGGATTTTGCTGATTGACTTGCTAAATGACCATGAACAATTATTGCTTTTTCTGATTCTAATTTAGTAATTCTTTTCTCTAATTTTTGTACATAACTGAAGATTTTTTCTAAATCATAATTATTAGTCATAGATTATAAATTTTTCGTCGATAAAATTTACATAAATCTATTTAATTTTTTTGAAGGGCAAAACAAAAAGTACCAATGACTGGATCCCCATCCTGATTGCTGAAATTTTGCAATGTTAAACTCTTTAATTTATTCATAAAAATAGACAAATTTTGTGTTTTTGAGCCATCATTACTTTGACTATTAGTACTCCAACTATTCCACCAGTCTAACCCTGTTAAATCTGTTAAAATTAAATCAACTTCAAATAAATAAATTTCCGAATTTGGCAAACTATTTAAATTAATATCGGTGATAAATTGTAAGGTTTCTTTTTCCTTATCCAACTTTAAATCTTTAACTACTAATCCCTGTTGTAAAGAATTACTAGAATTGAGTTTAAAGAACTTTTTTTCATAGGCATTATTTAATTCATTATCAACTTTTTTAGGTTGATCTTTTTTCTTAGTATTTTTTTCCTCAGTATCCGATTCTGATTCTTCGGGAGTAGATTCCGTTACTTTATTAACTTGATTATTAGAGTTAAAAGTAAATACTTTGGTTTTAGTTTTTAAGTTGTTTTCGTCAATGTATAACGAATAACTATCCTCTTTAATATTATTAATTTGGGGAAAAGAAACTTGATAATGAATAGTCGGTTTTGGATCGCTATCATTAACTATACTTAATAATTCGTAAGGTTGATTGTGAGGATTTTTTACGTCAACAATAACATGATTATCCTGTAGAGCAAAAACTCTTTCTAATTGCTGATTTTGTGGTAATTTACTATTATTTTTTCTCTCGTCAAGAGTACCTAAATTAATGGGATTTTCTACCATTTTTTGAGTAGGAAAAATAAACATATGACTATCATTTTGAATTTGAGTATCTAGTTTTTTAAACTCATCAAAATATTTAGCGATGTGATCATATTTACCCACAAATAAAACATAGAAAGGACGAAAACCATCGGCTTTTTTTCCCTGGGTACTATAATTAAATTTAGCCCTGCCAGTATTGGGATCATAAATAGTACCGTTAAACTGACTTTTTACCCCCCAAATACCGACAGTATAATCTCGATTTTTTTCATCATTATTTAAGTAATTTTGTGCTAAAATTTCGGCAATTTTTCCTCCATCATCTCCCTCTAAATCCGTGACAATAATCGTTAACTTATATTTTCCCGCCACTGGGGGAGTAATGGCAGAGTGAATAGGACTAGAAACAGGTTTATAAATGCTATCATTGCCACCATAAAAAACCTTAGAGGTGGCGTCTTTGCGGAAATCGTTACGGGTGAGGGTTTTATCATCTCCAATGCGCTTATACTCTACATTCACCGTATTGGTACTGATAACGGCATTGGCTATTAATTCTAAGACTTTACTATAGTTATTGTTAGGAATAGTTACATAACCCACCATCGAATCACTACCATCCACATTGACGGATATATCTAATTTACTATCGGTATTTTCTATATTAACTTTTGCTGGTCTCGAATCTGTATTACAGGCTAACTCTTCCTCGGGAGTTTTTTGGCAACTCGACAACAGAGATATGGACAAAATAATAAAAAGTAAGGATTTAAAGGTATTTTTACCAACGTTACCCATGAATTAACTATCGTTTTCTATATGTTCGTTTACAATGTAAATATATCGTAAGTTGTCGAATAAGTATTAAATAGCGTTTCTTATTTGAGATAGATATTGAAGTTTTATATATTTTACAGTATAACAACTTTAGTATCAAAACTAAACCTAATTATCGACATTAAAAATAATGAAAGTCGGCGAAATTATTAGAATCATCATCTTTGCCTTAGTGGGTTTTATACTTATGATGTGGTTACAACCGTTACTTTATGAGCAAAAATTTTTCGGGGTAATTAGGAGTATTCCTTTCAGTGATTGGGTTAAACAATATACCTTAGCGGCTTGGATTATTTTTGCTTTTTCCCTTAGCTTTACTATTTTATGGTATGTTGTACTCCTAAAAAATCAACATGGTAATGCCAGTTCCTTTAAGCTACTCTGGTATATAGGTTTATTACTACTGGTAATCATCGTCAGTGCAACGGTTTACTTTAATAATCAAGATCAGAATGGGGAGTTAATTCAAGAAACTTTAATTTCCATGATGGGGTTATTCTTGTTCAACTCTTTATTTTTACTTTATTGGCTACCCACCGTTACCAGTACCCCAGGACTATTGAAAAAGAAAACCGTACCTGGGGCGATAATGGTTAATGGCCTCATGAATAGAAATTAACCATGGACTTTTTTCAGAAGTCGGGGAATAGATAGGTAATAGTGGATAAAATTAATGATTCCCAATCCTACAATTGATTTCGAGTTGAATTTTTTGGAGATGTCTAAATAAAATAGGGGAAAAATGATGAGTTTTTATGTTGTGGGTATTGGTGGTACAGGTGCTAAATGTGTTGAGGCAATTATTCAATTGACCTCCGTGGGTTTAATTCCTACCAATAAGTTAAGAATTTTATTTATTGATGCCGATGAAACTAACGGTAATTTACAGCGATCACAAACGAGCCTCAGTCTCTATCAAAAATGTTATCAGTTATTGCAGGGAAAACATCAAGAATGCCCTTGGATGACCACTAACATTGAATCTTATGGGGTTTGGTCACCTTTTACTAAAAATAATGCCGATCGCAAACTGGGGTCATTTTTTGCCTATGATACCCTCAAACAAACTTCTCCATCCTTAGCTAATTTATTCGATGTTCTCTATACTGAGAATGAGCGAAAAGTCTCTTTAGAAGTTGGTTTTCGAGGCAGACCAGCCATTGGATCGAGTATTATGACTCAAATAAATCTCGAACGGCTAGAAGAAGAACCTTGGCGAAGTTTTATCAATGAAATCGAAAACAATGCGAGTAGTGGCAGTAATGCTAAAGTTTTACTGTGTGGCTCAATTTTCGGCGGAACAGGTGCTTCAGGTTTGCCAACTGTTGGGCGGTTGATTGCCAATAAATTAGAAAAAGACGGCGTTAGGGATAGAGTGAAAATCGGTTGTATTTTTGCCCTTCCTTACTTTAATTTTCCCAAAGGTAATGGTAATGAGCAAGTTTACGCCAGTTCAGACCTGTTTTTACTGAATACTGAGGCAGCCTTAAGGTATTACCGAGAACAAGCCCAACAATTTGACACCAAATACTTAATCGGCAATCAGAGTATGGAAAAATTGGGAGAGTTTAGCGTTGGGAAAGATACTCAAGTGAATCGCCCTCATTTTGTGGAATTTTATGCCAGTTTGGCCGCCCGTCATTTTTTCTGTGATCATCCCCAAAAAGGTGTCCATGTCATGAGTCGTGCCCAGGCAGGGATTTTAACATGGGATGATATACCCCAAGTTGAGGAGGTAAAAATTAAGTTGGTCAATGCCGCCCGTTTTGCCTTTATTTGGTTAGCGGATTTTCAACCTCAGTTACAGTCAGCTAAAGTTCAAGGAATTAAGGAGTTAAACGGTTTAGCTTGGTTCGATAAATTCTTTCAGGGAATTAGCTTGTTTATGAAAACCCGTAAACATTTGCCCGATTTGAGTGATTCTGACCAACAGGAAGCCATTAAAAGTATTGATAACTGGTGTGTGGATTTTTTGCGATGGTTAAAGGATATTCACTATTGTGATAACGAACGCATACGCTTATTTAAAGCAAGGGAGTATTTTGTTAACCCTCGTAGTTTAAAAGGTGAAAAGTTCGGCGATTTATTATGGGATGACTCCCGTACCAAGGAAATTGTCGATCAAGATACGGCAGTGACCCTCAAAAATGCCATCGGTGATTTAGATATCAGTAATTTTGGCGAACCAAATCAGGGAGTCCCAGGATTGGCTAAAGCGATTTATGTTTGTTGTAAAGTTTAATCAAGAGGTTTGAAAAATGGCAGATTTACTGTTATCGAAGTTAAAAGACGATACCAACATTACTAGAGGGCAACCCGGACAATGGGAAGGCAGGGGGGATAATGCCTTTCGAGATGTAGCCGATAGCCTCGATTATCAAGCCCCAGGAGTTATTAAAAGTGTCAGTTCCGTCCCTACCATGTGGGCACGTCCTCTGATCATGGAAATGGCACTTTATGACACTAATCACCCCATTCATAAGGCGATGGTGGCACAATGGCGAGGGATGATGGCCGCGATCGCCTTGGCGGAAGTAGAAGGATTCGATTTAAAAGTCCAGTTTTTAGATCTCTCTCAACAACGATTCCAACCCTTTGGAGATGCCCTTTATCAACTAATGCCTGAACCTGTTAACGCCCTTTACACCAGAGATAATAAAAACCCTTGGGAAGAAGTTTATGTGTTCCTGTGGAATGGTAAAACAGTGGGAATGACAAGCCCGAGTACCCTTGTTTGTACCTCGGAGGAAGGAAAATGGGACGGGTTGCGGTGGTGGCAAGATGGGATGTTAGTAAGCCCTGAACCTTATTTGAATCAAGAATCGAAGGAATTATTGTGGCGTTGGTTAGAAAATATCCAAAATAATCTCGTCGCCTATAATGGCACTGCGATCGCCCTCAATAAAATGATGGGGTTAATCAGTCAATTCCGTAAGGATTTACAAATCAATGATCAAGGAATACCCCCTTTAAATCTTAGTGATAATCCCAACTTTTTCGGTGAATCCATTAACCGAGGAGCGTTAATTTTACTCAATCAACCCATCAAAATTCCCCCTAAACCCTCTAATCTTAGAGTAATTCCCAGTGCCATCAAAACTAACGCTAAACCCCTGATTATCATCGATGAGAATATCGCTGAATATTGGGGACAACCCAAACAAAATATTTGGGTACACAAAGATCGCACTTTAGCCTCCTTAAACGTAAAAGATCTGCGAGATGGCACATTAGTTTGGGATGATGTGAATTGGATTACCTCCGAAGAATTATTTTTAGAAGAATTAGGATTTTTAGATCTCGAAGACGCATTACCCGGAGGTTTACTACCAAAAACAACCCTACCGATAACCTTTAACGGCGAAAAAGTAACTCCCCTAATCCCCCTCAATCCGATTTTATTAAGGTACTTTACCCCCGAAGATCTGATCGGTAAAATTCAATTAGAGCCTTTTAATAATATTAATGGGCAGGGAATTCGTATAACCTTGACCATTCCCCTATCAGGTATCCCTAATCAAAATCAATTCCAAAGTTACCGCCTCCAAAAAGAGTATATTCTCCAGGAAGAAAATGCCATCAAATATTTACCTGTGTTAACGGTTTGGCCTAACTTTCGAGCAAAAAATTGGCAACAATACTATACTTTTTACTATGATGGTGACTATGGAGAGGAGACCTTTAAAGTTTACTTCCCTAACCAACAAGCCCGAAGTTTCAAAGCCCCTGATGGTACAGGATCATACCAACTTTCCACCCTTCAAGAAATGCCTACCCATGTGGTGTGTAAAGATAGCTACTATCGGGACATTGGCTTAATTTTACTGTCAACTCCTCCAGAAATTAACTCACGAGGTACATGGCGAGTGGGGGTTGACTTTGGTACATCTTTTACTAACGTTTATGTTAAAGGTGACAATAGCGGTGATTTTCCCCTGGATATCAACAAAAATTTACAACTGAATATAACTGAAAGTCCTATCGCCACTCGTTTCCCTGCTTTAATTGAAAGTTTTATCCCTGCCCAATTTCTGCCGTCTGAGGATCCTTTACCATTGTGCACAGTACTTACCACGAAAAACGGTGAAGATGAGGGAGAATTACAACCCATTTTAGATGGTCGTATCTTTGTCCCCGATCCCACGGAATTTGATCCCAATAAACAATGGATAAAATTAGATCTGAAATGGTCAAATCTTAGATATTCTAAGGTTTTTCTCCGTCATTTATCCTTACAAATCTCGGCTTTAGCGGTTCATGCCGGGATGAATACTATTGAATGGTGTATATCTTATCCCAGTGCTTTTTCCAATACCAACGTGACCACATTTCATCGTAACTGGGAAGAAATTGCCGAAGAATTAAGCCCGAAAACAGGGATAACCTATTCTTGTCCTACCATTGATGATACTCAGCGTTTTTGTACAGAAAGCGTAGCCTTAGCTCAATATTTCAACGATAAAGAAAAACATCCTCTAATTCGCAGTACTTGTATTGACATGGGAGGCGGCACTTCAGATATATCTATTTGGGAAAACCGCAAAATCGTTTATCAATGTTCGGTCTTATTAGCTGGAAGAAATATTTTTTCGGAGATTATCGCCATGAATCCCCGTTACGCCCAAAAGTTGATGAAGGAATTTACCCCCAATGATTGGACAGGTTTAAGCGAATATTCCATCATGACCAATATTGATGTGGCTTTGCGTCATAAGGCAGAGGAATGGTTAAATAAAAAACGGATCTACAAAAATGAGGATGAGTATTTTCAGCGTTTAGTCACCCTCACGGCCATCGGAGTTGCTGGTTTATATTACTATGTTGGTCTAATTTTGCAAGTACTTCATAAACAAGGCAAATATAGTAAGGATCAGATTACCCCTGTTTATATTGGCGGTAATGCGTCTCGCTTCTTACATTGGCTTTCTCCTACGGGTAAATTTGACCAAAATACCGAGTTTAATAAACTACTTAGTCTGATGTTAAGTAAAGGCTCAGGGTTCAAAGATACTCACGAAAAAACACGCCTTAGCACTCGTCCGAAACATGAAGTAGCCTGTGGTTTAGTTCTCAGTCAAACGGAATTAACGGGAATGACTGAAAACAAGGAAAAACAACCCATCGCCGGAGAGGATTACTATGTCGAATATCATGATGATGATGAGGAATTTCAGGAGAAAAATAACTGGCAATCTCGCCTCCATTTAGAGGGTAATATTACCAAGTTTGATATTCCTAACCTCGATCATTTAGAGCGATTTTTATACGAGTTTCATGGGGGGATCAAATCTTTAAATTTGGAAACTATTAAACCCTTAGCAAAATCAGATTATAAACCCCAAAAACCGGCGGAAAAAAACGAAAAAGATTCGGCTCAAGAGGATAAAAACAGTGAATTGTGGCGAGAGGTCAAATATCACCTGGAAAATGAATTACTAGATGTGAGAGGAGATGCCAAAAATATCAGGGAAAAAACCCCCTTTATTATGGGTTTAAAATCCTTACTCCATGTTCTAGGCAGAAGATGGGCAGACTCTTATAAAGATTAATCATCCTATCCATTGCCCCCTTATTGATGTGATGGGGGGGTTGGGAGGATCAAAATTAGCCTCCATTTTAGGGTAAATACTATTAACATTAGTCCATGAAATTATGTTTTCAGCTAACAAAAAAAAATGTCCTATTTGTGGTGTTGAATATGTAAAAAATCAAGGGGAATGTGCATATTGTAATTGGGATTTAACTTTATATTCAGGAAATCAAAAAATTTCATCGGCACAAATCCTCAAAAAAAATGAAGATTGGGCAAGAATTGCCTGTTACAGGGCAAATAATTATAGAAAAGAAAGAAATGAGTTGAGAAAAAAAATGGAAGAATCCCAGAATTTGGTCAATGAGTTATTAGAATTAAAAATTCGTCTTTCTGAACTTGAAAAGCAAGTAGATGATTTATCCAATCAGGATAGTCAATCTAGCAATCTGAAACAAGAAATTCTAGCAGATTTATACAGTCGAATAAAAAAAATTGTCAGAGAATCTCTTAAGGATTTATCAATTCAAACCCAATCAACATCTATGGAAACTTTTAACTCTATCAATTTAGGGGACACAAAATTTACCGAGAATAACCCTAATTCAGAAAATACTAATTCTCCACATATAACCCCTTACCAGGAACTAGATCATTATGAACAATATGTAATTGAGCAATATTATAATAATCCGAATTTTTTAGCTAATTATGCTTATAAAGTTACCCCCACTAAAAAAACTTTAGAAGATATTTACCTAAACAAAGCTAATGAAATAATTTTTCAAGACTCGAATCAAAGTGATTATTGGATTGTAAAGTTAGAAACTGGGGGCTATTATTTGTTACCAGATTTAAATTTAAAAATTAATACTAATCTTAAAACGGTCAAGACTATTTTTGAGTTACGAGGTTATCAAGAACATTTATCCAAAAATTTTCAAGTAATTAAGCCGGCCAAAGTTTTTGAAGTTAATCAAAATCAATGGCGGTTATCCGATAAAGGTATTTTAAATTTTAATTATTAATTACTCAGAGGTTATTATGAACAATAAAGCCATTAAATTAATTTTATTAAGTTTTTTATTTCCCTTCCTTTTAACAGGATGTAACTTGGAATCAATTTTTGGGAAGAATGATATATCGCAACAAGAAATAATGAAAAAATACCAAATTGAAAAATTAAATAAAGAAATTGAAGATAAGTATCAAATTTTTGCTGAAAATATCAAAGAAAATGGACAATTATTAATAAAACTAAAAAAAGAAAGTGAAAAATCACCAGAACCGAAGATTATTGAAAATATTGACCCGAAAATCCCAAAAGATTTGGAGAATTTAACAACTGCAACAAACAGCTTAAAAGCTATAGTTGTTGATGATAATAACATTGAATCTTTATTAATGTTAATAAAAATACCCAACGATGCAACTGAAGGAGAAACAAAAGACCCAAATATAGCTTCTATTATTAAATTATTCGAGGATGGTAAATTAGATGAAAAGGAAATTTGCGAGAATATTCAAATACCGTTAGGAGTTGTTCAGAATAAAAATGATAATGATTGCGGTAATTTTACTGACAAAACCTATGATAATTTAGCAACATTTTTCTCCGAAAAAAACAAACAAATAGAAGACCATATAAAAACAATAAATAAATCAGTTAATAGCGAAAACTTAGTAGATATAAATGACAACAAGAATCAAGGGAATAAACTAGTCTTAATACTTATAATAACTGGTTCAGTTTTGGGATTAGTAGTTACCATATTATCAATTATTAATACTTTACTAATTAGGGATCTAAAAAAGAAAAATGGAGAATTACTTAGAGTAATAAAACATCAAAAAAATGCCATGGAAGAATTTGAAGGAAAAGATCAATATCTTAACCAGCAAATAAAAATCTTACAAGATAAAGTTAATGAGTTAAATACTTTTTCTCAAACACAATTCTCTATAGTTCAGCAACAATTCAGACAATTAGAATTTCAAATAAATAACCCTCCATCAGTGAATGATAGTGATAGAGATGCCACATCTTTGCAACAACAATATTCTAATACCATTCATAAAGAAACACCACCGCCGCCTCCCCCAATGTCAGAAGATGTGAGATTGATAAATTTATATAGAGAAAATCCTCAAGGCTTATTAAAAAATGCTATTCGGGTAAGTATGACAAAAGATACTGTTAATAAAGTTTTAGCGGGTACATGGGAAGGTTTAGTAGAATTAGAAAATAACAACCGTCAAGGAGAATACTATATTGTGGCAAGTAATAGTAATAACGGAGACTTTTATCTATTTTTAGATCCTCATACTCCATTTAATTCTCAAACTCTACAACAAATTAAAAAGTCACAATTATTTATTTGTAATGGTAATTTATCTCAAACATTGAAAGGAAATCAAATTAGTATAATAAAACCTGCCATCGTTAAACAAAATACTAAAAACAAATGGGCATTAGTTCAATCTGGAGAAATAGATTTAGTAAATTAATTTAATTGGTAATTTTTATAATTTTCATTATTAATTATTGACTATTTCCATATAAAAACTATGAATGAAAACACCCCAAGTCAAAATCTAGAACTCATATATAACAAATTCCAAGAAGTAGATAAAAAACTAAAAGAACTAGAAATATCGACTCAAAGAGTTATCGTTACAGGTGGAAAATCTAACCCCCAACCAAAGCCGATAAATATTAGTGAAGAGGAGTTAATTAATATTTATAATTATGCCCCTCAAATATTAGCGGAATATGGGACTCCTGTTTCCGTGACGGCAGATACTTATAGGGGTGATAATAATGAAAATATTTATTTAGAATATACAAATAGTGGTTATTATTGGATTATTTTAATAGAAAATGAAAATGGTAAATCTTATTATTTAGTATTCAATGGTGATCGTAAAATTAATTTTAATCGTTTAAAAAATCAGATAGAATCTTTATTCATTATTCAAGGAGATGTAAGCCCAATTAGTAATAATTTCAGTATAGAAAAACCATGTAAAGTTGATATTTTACCCGGTGGAGAATCTTGGCAATTAAAAGCTAAAGGTGATATTCGCAGTAAGATTTCTCCCGCCAATCAATTATTGGAAGAATTAGAAAAACTTACTAACAAAGAGGGTAAAATACCCAAAAATATTCAAGATTTAATAAAACTTTTAAATGAACACTATAATAGTAATTTACAAACCCAAGATAAACAAAATTTATTGGAACAAAATTTATCAGAAATAACAAGTGAACTAATTGATATCAAATATCAAGTTGATCAAGATATAAATAAACTAAATATCTATTTTACCAATAAAATTAGTGAACACATAAAAGATATTTATGAACTCATTAAGAATAATGAAAGTTTAAATTCTGAGAATATATTTAATATACGTCAATCACTTAAAATTCATGATGAAAAAATAGTTCAAATAGATGATCTGTTTTCTGTAAAAACTAAGAAGCTACAAGATGTTATTAAAAGTATAAAAGGAAATTTAGGTTGTTTAAATTTTATCGTGGTTATATTATTAATTATCTCTATAGGATTGGTTGTTATTATGTTATATACATATGGAATAATAGATTTATAACAATCCTAATAAATTTGATTAACTACATTCGATAAAAATGCTAGCATTTGTTTTAGAGAAAATAAATGATGATAAACTAAACGTTCACCTCGTCTTGGTTTAGATATTTTTGACCATAAAATATAAATGCAAATATTAACCAGTAAAAAAGAAATTCCCACAAATAATAGCCTAATGATTGGGTTCTTAGTTTAACCAATTGAATGTGAGTAATTTCTAAGATGAAATAGATTGAGCTTAAAAGTTCTAAAATCATCGTCACAGAAATTCTTAAACCTCTAATAACTGGTTTTCCTGCTCAGATATTTTGGTCAAAAGTGATTCTCGATAATAGATTTTGACAACCACATAGAAGATTTGAATGACTTCTTAGTAAACTTTATGTCAAAAGATAAATGCCCACAAATAAACAATTAGAACCTACATTCGGCAGGTTACCTAACAGAGCAAATAATATTTTCGACAGTTGGGGCTGAGAAACTGTAAGATTAACCTTTGCGGTTCGGGGGGAATGTTTGTTCAGAGTGAGAAGTTTATTGAAGCTCACCAAGGGCGGTTGGATGATATTTCTATCTATGGGCAGGAGAGCAACGAAACCACCTATAAGTTATGTCGGATGAATTTGGCGATTAGGGGAATTGATGGCTCGAATATTAAGTGGAATCCTGAAGGTTCTTTTCTCAATGATGCTCATAAGGATTTAGCTGATTTGGTGGATTGTATTGTCATGTTACCGACACAGCTATTCTATAACACTGGTATTCCTGCTTGTTTATGGTTCCTCAGTCGCTATAAAAACGTGAATAAGAGTCGATCTCGTAAGGGTGAGGTGTTATTTATTGATGCTTCGGAGTTAGGTTATATGGTCAATCGTCGTAATCGTGCTTTTAGTGATGAGAATATTGCCAAAATTGCCGATACTTATCATGAGTGGAAGAAGAAGCCCTCACCCCTAAACCCTCTCCCAGAGAGCGAGGGGAATTATAAGGATGTTAAGGGTTTTTGTAAGTCGGCAACGTTAGCGGAGATTGAGAAGCATAATTTTGTCTTGACTCCAGGGCGTTATGTAGGGATTCCTGATGAAGAGGATGATGGTATTTCCTTTGAGGAGACGATGGAAGTTTTAACCAAAGAGTTAGCAGAACAAATGCGAGAAGGTTTGGCTTTGGATAAAGAGATTAAAATACAGTTAGAGAAAGTCGGTTTTTCTTTGGGGGATTTTTGATGAAATCCCTTAAGCAAATTAGGCAACAACTAACTAAGGGCAAAATTCAATTTACCCGTCATGGTTTACAGCGTTTGGTAGAGAGGAATATCAGTTTAGAGGAGATTAAAGAAACGGGAAAAAATGCGATTATTATTGAAAATTACCCAGATGATAAATATTCTCCTAGTTGTTTGCTATTAGGGTTAACAATTAATAATCGGGTTTTACATTTGCAGGTATCGAGAAAAGAAGGAGAATTTTTAACTATTATTACTTTATATGAACCATCATCTGAAGAATGGATTAAGTATAAACAAAGGAGGACATAATGGATAATTGTCATGTTTGTAATGCTAATGATTGGCAGGAAACTCTAGTTAATCAAACTTTTAATTTGAATGATAAGTTAGTTTTGGTGGAAAATATCCCAGCACAAGTATGCTCTCGTTGTGGAGAAATAATCTTTACCGCAGAAACAGCAGAGAATATTCGTTTAATGCTCAATAATAATCCATCACCTCAAAGATCAATTCTGGTTGATGTTTTTGCTTTTTCTGGTTGATTTTGGAGGAAATCTGCGGTAATGGTGTTTTTTTGGTATTCGAGAGGATGGATAATGTTAGTTTTGCTTGGGAGGTGGAGTAATGACAATCGCAGAAATGATTAAGTCTTTTGAGAAGTTGTCCCCAGACGAACAAGATGATTTGTTAGAAATTCTGCGTCAACATCGAGCGAAAACAAGGGAGACGGAAATCTTGGCTAATGCCCGTGAATTAAAAGAAGCGATTGCCAGCGCAGCTACGCTGACCGCTTCTGGCACTGCTAAAGTAGGAACAGTGGATGATTTGATTGCTGACTTGAGCGAGGCTGAAGATGAAGGTTGTTTGGAGTTAAGGGTTTAAGCGTTCTTATAAAAAAGTTATCAAAAAAAATCCTCAGTTAAAAAACAAAATTTTTGCTGTACTTAGGCTTTTAGCTGATGATCCATTTACTCCTTCTCTTAAATCCTATAAACTAAGTGGTAATTTGGCTGGTCTTTGGTCTTGTTCTGTTGCTTATGATTGTAGAATTATTTTTGATTTCTCAGAAGAAGGAGAATTTTTAGAAATAATGATTTTATTGATTGATATTGGTAGTCATGATGAGGTGTATAAATGAAGTTACAGGAAATGATTAAGTCTTTTGAGAGTTTATCTGAAGAAGAACAGGATTCTTTGTTGGCAATTCTGCTCAAAAAACGGGAGGAAAAAAGAGGTTCTGGTAATGGGGATAAGGGAACTACACAAGAAGCAGAAAGCTTTAAGGAAGAAACGTTTTGGGAAATGACCCTGAGATTTCGTGAACGGATGGAACGCGAAGGGATAGAATTTACTGATGAAGATTTTGCTGATTTAAGAGATCGCAGTCCGGGAAGGGAGGTTAAGCTTTGACTTTTAAGTATCTCTTAGACACCAATGTTATTTCTGAAATCAATAAAAAAATACCCAATCAATTTGTGGTAGAAAAAATGAACCGTTATCAGAGGGAAGTTGCAACGGATTCAATAGTAATTCATAAACTATTCTATGGTTATTTGCGATTACCTCCTGAGTCGGCAAAAAGAAAATTTTTACTGGATTATATTGAGCAGATACCTTTAAAGATGCCTGTTTTTGATTATGATTTACGAGCGGCACGGTGGCACGGTGAGGAAAGGGCGAGGTTATCGAAGATGGGAAAAATTCCTGCTTTTGCCGATGGACAAATTGCGGGTATTGCTTTTTGTAATGATTTGGTTTTGGTGACCAATAATGTTAGTGATTTTGAAGATTTTAATGGTTTAAAGGTTGAGAATTGGTTTATTGGAGAGAGTAAAGAAGAATGCTGGGTTACTGATAACGCAATTATTGGAAGTAGTATAGAAGGTATTTCTGATTCAGTGTTTCTTTACTATTTTCTCAATAACTATAAATTAGATAGGCTAAGAGGCGGTTCAGGTCAACCTCTCATTAATCAATCTATTTTGAGTCAGATTAAGCTTCAAGTACCTGATTTAGAAGAACAAAAGAAAATTGCCGATGTATTATCTTGTTTAGATGCGAAGATTGACAATTTGAGAAGGCAGAATGAAAGCTTAGAAGCGATTGCCCAGACATTATTTAAGCATTGGTTTATAGATTTTGAGTTTCCTAATGAAGACGGTAAACCTTATAAATCCTCTGGTGGTGAAATGCGAACTGCTTGCAGCAGCGCTTCGCTCCCGTCTGAGCTAGGCGAAATTCCCGCAGGTTGGCCAGTGGGAAATTTAGAAAAGATTATTGATGTTAGGGATGGAACACATGATTCTCCTAAACAATCAGAAAAAGGTTTTTATTTGATAACCTCAAAACATCTAAAAAAAGAAGGAATTGATTTTAATTCTGCTTACTTGATTTCCGAATCTGATTATATCGATATTAATAAAAGGAGCAAAGTGGATAGATATGATATCTTACTATCGATGATTGGAACAGTTGGAATTTTATATTTTGTCTTAGATGAGGAAATTGATTTTGCCATTAAAAATATTGGCTTGTTTAAAACATCTCAAAATCTAGAATATTCTGAATTTTTATATTTGTTTTTAAATTCAACTTATGGAAAATCTTACTTTAGAACAAGGCTCGCAGGAACTACACAATCTTATATAACTTTAGGATCTTTACGGGAGATGCCCATTATCATTCCTAATTCTTTGATTATTGACTCTTTTAGAAAAATAATTCTACCAATATTTAAAAAATATCATCTAAATAATCAACAAATTCAAACCCTAACAAAAACCCGTGATACCTTACTCCCTAAACTAATGAGTGGAAAATTGCGAGTGAGAGACTAAAAGATGAAATTAAGAGAATATGCCGATGAGATCATTATTGATACGAGAAAACTTACTAATTACGTCCTCGACTCTGAAAACCCCAAAGGTAAAGATAAAGCCATAATGTTTCAAAAACATCTGGGATACAATCAAGAAAACTACCCAGCCTTGTTAACTCAAATCAAAGACAAAGCCCTTGATACAGAAGCAATCCCGAACCTTGAAGATAAATATGGCAGAAGATACCAAGTAGATATAATCATTCAAGGAATCAAGCCTGAACAAAGAGAAAACGTCCGTACTGCTTGGCTAATACCTCCCAACTCAAAACAAGCCCGACTAATCACCGCTTACATCAAGAGAAAATCATGATTAAACCAGAACTATTTGATATTGTCGAACTCCTTGTCAATCTAGCAGAATATCAGCAATTTATAGGTAGTCAAGGTGCAATAGTGGAATGCCACGATGACCATAATTTCGAGGTAGAGTTTACCAATGAAGAAGGAGAAACTACTGCTCTATGTAACCTATCCGATAAACAATTTATTGTCGTGTGGAAATCAGCAACTAAACAATGGCTACCTACTAGCGATAAAATCACCGCAATTATTCATAACTTAGCTCCCAACAAACAAGAAGAAATCCTCAACTATGCCCGTTTTATTTATCAAAAAACTTAGATAAGCTACAGCTAAGATACAATGCTCTTTAAACCCACATTCCGCACTTCACTTTGTAAGATGATAAAAGTATTAAAACCAAGCAACTTATTTTGGACAAAATATAAGTAATAATACTCAATATCTTCTTTATTCGCGTTTTGTACTCGCGAACTTTGCTCAAATTAAAATCTCATTGTCAATAACTTCACCTTTAATGAGAATAAATAAACAGAGCAAATCTATCAGTTTTCTATTCTTTATTTATGGTATTATAATTGAGAATATTTAGACTCTTAAATCCCATAAGTTATCCAGATAAAATATAATAATTATGACAAGAAATCGGGAAAAAACTTAAAATTAGTTTTCGTTCATTTGTTAGATTTACTATCTGTTTTATTCCTCCATTTATTACTAAATGAATTCCTTGAAAACTTTGAAATATCCATCTTAACGTCGGACGTTCCGTTAGTTTTCCTAGCTGATTTTTTATCCCCGTTTTTCTCTCCTCTAATAAGCGACGCACTTCTCTTTGCCCCAAAGAATATACCAACAGGCATAACCCCAAAAACACATTGCCATTGTTTCGATTCTTTTTGGGGTTTTTAAAAACACACTATCGGCAAAAAATAATGGCTCTTTCAGAAAACTAAAACCTCTTTCTGCGGCTTGTTGCTCTTTATACTTAATTAAAATTTCATCAGAATTAAATTTACTTTTATCCAATCTATTTGTCGCTAACACAAATCTTCCTGCTCTTTTTTTTGATTCGTTTATTTTAATTTTTAGCTCTGTTATGTAATGATATTTTAAAGTCTTATTCAGTCTCAAAACTGTTTCATAAGCTCCCTCTGATGACCTAAATTCTTCCCTCATCAATTTCTTCAATGTTTCTGAGCTTTTTTCTTTAGCTATTTTTCCGAACATTGCTTTATCATTTTCATTACCCGAGGCTACTCTTAAAAATAGTGGAATATCACCATCACCACTCACAATTAAATCCAAAATAAATTGTTTTAAATCTGGTCTATGGTCACGAGAATAACCTTTAATTATCTTAATTGGAATTTGATTAATTAACTCTAATTCTGCATTTTCTTTCACCAAATTTTTGGTGATTTTTTCCTGACTATATTTCCCCTCTACCGCAAAAGAAGTTGAATCTAAATGAGAAAAATCTATGTTGATATTATATTTTTTTACTGTGGCTAAAGCAATAATTAAAAATAATGAAGATAATCCTTTTTCATAAAGTTTATCCATTATTCTTCCAATTCTATCATCGTTCAAATGCTCAGGTAGTATTCCTTTTCCGATTAAATGTTCTGTGGCTTTGTCTTTAAAAAACTGTGGAAATAGATAAAGAGGTCGAGAAATAAATCCTAATCCGTTCAGAATAATTGCTTTGACTATTTGACCTGCTGTCACGATTTCCCTCTCGTCAATACCGAGGGCATCATTAATAATTTCTTCAATCCCAATTTCATCTATAACTCCAGCAATTAATCCTAAATGATTAATGGAACGTTGCTCATTTTTCTACTAATTTATCTGAGTTCTCTTTATAAGCTAGAGAACTAATCACTGAGTATTTCTTGTCGTAGTCAATCACTGTTCAACCTCTAACCTCGTAATCTGAATTTATAAGGAGAACATGCGAAACACAACCGACCCTTTCCCTGAGGTTTTTTCTTTGCTTCTTGAAATAATGGGCGGCCCAGTAGCTAAATATTTATGGCGAAAAACTCAAGACACTAACGACTTTTTGGTATGTGTATGTGAGTCCATACTGTGCATTTATTCATCAATTAACCATCCTTCGTACTTATTTTTTTTACGATTAAAACCGAACTCATTAAAATTTAAACTAATTTTGCTAAACATCGTCGGGATTAATTCCTAATTCTCTGAGTTTAGCAGCTAATTTTTTTGCTTTCTGTTCCGCTTCTTGAGCTTTTTCTTCACCTGTAGGTAAAACAGCGCCATCTAAATTTGCCCATCTTAACCAAACTGTATTAACTTCTTGATAAGTGCCTTGCCAACGGACTAAACTTAAACCTAAACGTTGACTAATCAATTTATTTTGACTATCAAAGGATAAAGGTTGATAAATGCCCTCAGTTAAAGCAAAGCCAGCTAAATCCTCAGGATAAAAAGGGTCATACCAAAAATACTCAGGAACTCTCAATCGATCTTGATAAATTTGCTTTTTGGTTGTTTTATCTTCGGTAGCAGTTTTTTCCGAAAGTAATTCAATTACTACATCAGGAGCTTTTCCCTCTTCCCAGACAACCCAGCTTTTTCGTTCTGCTTTTGGTACACCGAGAACCACAAAAACATCTGGTCCTCGAAAGTCTTGGTTTTTCACTTGTGCCGAACTGAAATAAACAAACATATTTCCGCCTACATATCCCTCTTCTCGATTTTTTAACCAAGGAATCAGAGGATAAATCAACAAATCCATTTGTAATTTATGTCTTTGTGTTTCCATGGGAATACCATCATCACTAGGTAATTCATCTTGGGTTGGTAATGTTAAGCTATTTTGTGCTTGAGCAATCATAAGTCTCGATCAAAGTATTTTTTCTAATTTTTCGCCAATTATTAACTGATGTAAGATTAATTTTAATCCTATTTGTTTGACTTTGCTCAGTTCTTCGGGACTGTTCATTTCTAAATAACCATTACTTTTTTCCTCTGTACAATATATATATAAACAAATAAAAGCTGAAATGATGACCAACGCGGAGATAAAAGCCCTGCTTCAACAACAATTACCCCAGATAATAGCAGAAGATAGTCAGATACGGGATTTCATTTTACGTACTGTTTCTAATTATTATGCTCCAAAAGATGAAACTCAAGATCGCTTCAATCAAATCATGGAAGAATTAAGACGCGATCGTGAGCAGCAACAAATAAAATGGGAACAACAAAATCACAAATGGGAAGAACAAAATCACAAATGGGAAGAACAAAATCACAAATGGGAAGAACAAAATCACAAATGGGAAGAACAAAATCGCAAATGGGATAAAAGCGATCGCCGCTTTGATGAAATATTAGCTCGAATGGATCGTAAATTTGAAGCACAAGATCGTCGATGGGAGGAACAAGATCGTAAATGGGAAGAAAGCGATCGCCGCTTTGAGCAGATGTTGGCAGAAATAAAAGAGATGAACCGTAAACATGATAGTACTATTGGAGCTTTAGGTTCAAGATGGGGTTTATATTCAGAAGCAAGTTTTCGTAATGCACTCAAAGGAATTTTAGAAGAATCTTTCAAAATACAGGTTCTAAATATCAATGAATATGATGATGCTGGGGAAGTTTTTGGTCGACCAGATCAAATAGAATTAGACGTAATTATCAAAAATGGTCTATTGATTATTTGTGAAATCAAATCTTCCTTCAGCAAATCTGATATGTATATCTTTAGCCGTAAAGTGGCTTTTTATGAAAAGCGACATGACAGAAAAGCGAATCGTAAACTAGTTATTTCTCCCATGGTAGATGAACGAGCTAAACCTATAGCTCAAGAGTTCGGGATTGAAATTTATAGCTATGCTGATACTGTAGAACTTGATTGATTTATATCAAAAAATATTTTGATTCAGATATTGCACCAGTACATAAATACTTAATAAAAGGTGTTAGATCCCACATTCCGCATGTTCTTTTAGAAAACAATCATATTTTAATGACTTTTACGCAACTTTACTATAGGTAATACATATATTTATTGTTTTTTGCGAGCAGCTTCGCTGTGCCTTTGGCATCGCCATATACAGATTTTTACAGTATTTATATTTGTTTAATCTCAATTTCGTTGTTTTATTACTTGGGGAATATTTTGTAAACAAGGCGTTAAGGTATTACATGGCATAGTGCAAATTGACGTGCGGAATGTGGGATGTAATTTTATTTTCTACAGACTTAACTCTCACCGCTGAAAAACTGGTAGAACTATACTCATTAAGATTTCAGATTGAGTTCAATTTTCGGGATGCCAAACAATTTTGGGGTTTAGAAGATTTTATGAATGTATCCGAAATCGCCGTCACAAATATGGCGAATTTAGCTTTTTTCATGGTTAATTTTTCCCAAAAAATATTGCAACGTTTTCGTCGTGATTGTGTGAATGATTTTAGTCTTTTAGATCTCAAAGCCTTTTATCGTGGCTTTAGATACGTTGATGAATTGATAAAATTGCTTCCCCAAAAACCAGAACTATTTTTGATGTCTCGGATTCTCAATCGAGTGGCAAATATTGGGGCAATTCATCCTATTTCTCTTAGTAATATTTTCCCTGAGTAGCTCAAAAAACAAAAAAAATTAATTTCTGTGACAAAAAGAGTTGACACGGACAACTTTTTGTGATTTTTTTTTGGCGAAGGTATTGCTATTAGTGGAAGATATTCTGATAAAAATTTAATGGTTTTTTTCGATATTTTATGTAATACTGTGAATAATTTTAGCATATCAATTATGGCAATACTTAAGTTTTTCAATTATGCGTTTACCTGATTTTATGATTATTGGTTCGGCGAAGTCTGGTACAACAACTTTATACAAGTACCTGTGTCAACATCCACAGATATTTATGACAACACCAAAAGAACCATCCTACTTTGCTGATTTTGCCAGTGGTTATGGAAAAGACTTAAACTGGTATGTTTCTCTTTTTAACGATGCGCAACCAAAGCAAATTTGTGGAGAAGCTTCCACTCCATACACGCACCAAACTTGTCATAAACCAGATATTCCCAAATTAATCAGAGAAGTAGTTCCAAATGTCAAGATGATATACATAATGAGACATCCTGTCGATAGGGCATATTCTCAATATCTGCAACAGATCAAATTATTCCAAGGAAAACAGAGAAAACTAGGATTGTCATCTGCCTTACCAGAAACATTTGAGGCGTTATTAGCTAGGGGAAATTCCGTCACTGACACTGATGACTATATGAAAAAAATTAATGTAGTATCAGTCAGTAAATATATCGAACAAATTGAACTATACTTAAAATATTTTCCTCGTGAGTCACTCTTGTTTTTGCTGTTTGAGGATTTGTTAAAACAACCTCAAATATTACTATCGGAGGTGTGTAATTTTTTGGGAATTGATAATCAAATTGATTTCATTAGTAAAGAGCCAATCATTGCTAATGTTTCAAAAGATTACCATCAATGGCATCTCAGATCGAAAACTACAGAAAAACTCCGCTCTTTACCACTGATTCAGAATATATACAAAACTGTTCCCGATGTGATACGAGACATGGGATACAAAATTTTGGCAAAAATGTCCGATCAAGAAGTATTAGCCCAACAATATATTCCGAAACCAATGTTACTAGAAACCAGACAAATGCTCATAGAAAAATTTGCTGAACCAAATCGTCAATTAGCAGAATTTTTAAATCGAGATTTATCTCATTGGTCTAATTAACTCGACTGTTGTGAATTTTTTAAACCTTTAGATATCAACTGGTCTGGGGCTTGATTTTGGCTCATTTGGAATTGCAACATTGCGCTCGCACTCTGTGCGAGGCTTCGCCGTCCTCTTCGAGATCGCTGAAAGCGCCTGCTTCGCAGATCGCCAACGGGAGAATATAGGATTTCACAACAGTCGAGTTCTGATAAAAATTTAATGGTTTTTTTCGATATTTTATGTAATACTGTGAATAATTTTAGCATATCAATTATGGCAATACTTAAAGTTTGATTATGGATGCAAACGTTAAACAAAAGAATCTCAAAGAAGTTAACTCTGTCCCTTGGTGGAATCGCCCTTTATGGGGTAATCAATCTTTTTTGTTATGGTTTCAATCTCTTTTAAATAAAGGTTTTGCGGGTAAAGAAGAAATCCCTGAGAGTACACAGGTTCTATATCGTGATTGTTTTAATTCATTGAAAAATGTGTCCGTCATGGTGAGAGCTATTGATAATGAGAAGTTTACCAGTCGAGAATTCGTCCATTTTTTAACTATAAATCATCAACTGGAGGAGAATAATGGCCCTTATGAGGGTTTAAAATATAGTCTGGATTTGTTAAGGGTAGCCTTAGAAACAAAGGAGAGTTTTTTAAAGATTGAAGCTACGGAAACTCGTTATCGCAGTTATGCACAACAGGAATTTTATAACTGTATCTATGAATATTTACAACAAGGTTTGGACGTAGCTCAGTTCAAAGAATTAGTAGAAGGTAAATTGACCGATATTATCCCTCAAATTAAAACCGATGAAGGTAAGGCGGCAATTCAATCCTATGTCAATTCCTTAGAAATTGTTTGTAAAGATAAACTGGGCTTGAAACTGCTTTATTTATTCAAACAATACGACTTGAGTAATTTTGCTTTGTTGCGTACCGTTGCCGGAATTGCTGATACTTTTTATGATAAAAATTTAGACAGCCTCAAGGAATTTATGGTGGTTGTACAGGTGAATGTCGATATTTTCTTAAAATTAGGGCAAATTATTCAAGTTCCCAACAGTAAAAATAAACCGGAAACCTATGCTTTAATGTTGCAATATATTGCTTTAAGAAATCGACATGCAAAATCCTTTGGCCAATTCCAATCTTTATTAGGATTATTAAAACAATGGGAAAACTTTTATAATCCTTTAATTGCCATTCTCAAAGAATATCCCCCTGAAGAATTTAAACAACCCCCCATTTTTACCGAAGAAATACCAGGATTAGATGTCTACAATAAATATGAAAGTCATCTGAATAGGGGATAAGTTCGGACGCATCTAAGTTACCGGTTAGTAAAGCCTCGCGGAAATACCCCACCAGTTCAAATAGTTCGAGAAGCAGATCGCTCTCAAAGATTATCAATATCAAGAGTTAAAAATTAAGATGCGTTTGCCCTGGTTAGTGCTTGGGCAAGTTCTCAAAAATTAGTGCTTGGACAAAGAAAGGTAGATGAAAAGTCCAATGAAATTACTGCCATTCCTCAATTAATCAAAGTCTTGGAATTATCAGGATGTTTGGTAACCATTGATGGGATGGGGACTCAAAAAAAGATTGCTGAACAGATTATTTCTAAGGGAGCTGACTATTGTCTGGCCCTGAAGGGCAATCAGGGGAACATTCATGAAGATGTGGAGCAACTATTTGAGTATGCCCGGTCTCAACAATGGCAAAACATCGATCATAGTTTCTTTCAAACCATAGAAAAAGGTCATGGTCGAATGGAAATTCGTCGTTATTGGACAATGGGAAATGTGGAATATTTGCTTGATAGCGATAAATGGGCGGGACTTCAGAGTATTGGCATGGTTGAATCACAGCGCACTATTAAAGGAGAAACTACCTTAGAAACTCGCTACTATTTGAACAGTTTTCCCAGTAATGCCGAAGTCTTTGGCCAAGCGGTTCGTAGTCATTGGGGAATAGAAAATTCTCTTCATTGGGTTTTAGATGTTAGCTTTCGTGACTGTAGTTTAGACTAATTAAAGAAAAAACGTGAAGGAAATAGACATCAAGAAAAAATAGAGAGAAAATAAAAATTATCCTCAAAATCAACATTCTCTCTATGGAAAAATATGACAGGTTAAAAAAATTTCGTCAAGATACTTATCAAATGTTGGTTAAAGCTCGTGATGCCACATTTGAATTAATGGATAGTATTATGACCACTAAAAATGCTGATTCGCTAGCTGAATTTTCTCTTTGTTCACTATTTGGTCGCAAATGGCATAGTTGTTATGAGGCAATCCAAGATTCTCGCCCCAATAGCAATAAACTGATGAAAAGATATGTTCAAGAAATACCTCAACTCGAATATATCTTATTGGGTATCGACAATACTCATTGGGAATTGAAAGATGCTCCCACCATGAAAGATAGAGGCTATCAATACAAGAGTTCATCAATGAATTCATCAATCAAGGGACTCGGATATAGTACCATTGCATGGTTACCACAGTTAGAGGCAAAGGGAAGTTGGACATTACCCCTCAGACACGAAAGAATTACCTCATTTGAAACCGCAATCTCTAAAGCAACCTAACTTTTCACGGCATCTTTTTCGGTTGACAGGTGTTAGGTGTTAGGGGTTGGGTGTTAGGATTAGGGATTGAGGATAAGCTTTAATAGTTGAACAGTCAAAAAAAACACTTAGAAACTGATGGGAATACAATCCTATAGAGACTTAAAGGTTTGGCAAACAGGCATGGATTTAGCAGAAGAATGCTACTTAGTTACTCGCAATTTCCCCAAAGAAGAACTTTACGGGTTAATTTCTCAGATTCGTCGAGCATCAGCCTCTATTCCCGCCAATGTCGCTGAGGGGCATGGTCGAAAAACCCGAAAAGAATATATACAGTTTTTATACATAGCACAAGGCTCTCTTAAAGAATTAGAAACTCATCTTTTATTGTCGAAAAGGGTAAAGTTAGGAGAGGGGAAAGTCATTGATTCTCTTTTAAATAGATGTGAATCCCTCGGAAGATTATTATCAGCATTGATTCGTGCCCTCGAAAACAAAAACTGAATTTTCCCTATCACCCAACCCCTAACACCCAAACCCTTTCTCAGGGAAAAGATACCGTGAAAAGTCAGAATGATCTTTCCACTCATTTCACCGCAGATGAAATAGCAGAAGTAAATGATGAGTCCTTAGGGTTAATCAAAATCAGTAAATGGAGTAACTTGCACTTTCGTAATGCTTATGAGCAAAAACTGAGTTTGATTAAAATAGAAAGATTGTCGCAAAAGAAAACAGGGGAAAAACATCGTCCACTATGGTTGATCTGGGTAGGAAAACAATTTTTAGAGTTAGAAAAAATCTGGTCGCAATATGCTCGAAGATTTGGAGTAGACCATTGGTATCGATTTGCCAAACAGAGATTACATTGGAATTTACCGAAGTTGGGAACAACCGCTCAATGTCAAAGATGGAGTGATTTGATAGTGAATATGACATGGCAGTTATGGTTGGGAAAAGACTTAGTAGAAGAAAATCATCTACCTTGGCAAAAACCACAGGAGAATTTAACACCTCAAAGAGTAGCACAGTCAATGTTTTCACTTTTAATCGAGATTGGCTCACCCACCAAAGTAGCTAAAACCAGAGGAAAATCAGTTGGATGCAAGAAAGGTAAAAAAAGAATGAAAAGAAAGAGATATCCACTGGTGAAAAAGCGACAATCAAAAAGTAAAAAATCAGCAAAAAAGGCAGCTTAAGATCATAATTTAGGAAAATTATGTTTGATTTCAGTTAATTTTATTTAGCTGAGTTATTGCTATGTCAAATTTTATTTAGTCTAAAGTACAGTTCGTGAAGATGAGTGTCGAATTCGCCGAGATAACTCTCCTGAGAATTTTGCTTTACTTCGTCATATTGCTCTCAATCTTCTTTCTCAAGAAAAAACTGCGATGATGGGTATTCAAAATAAACGTCTTCAAGCTGCTTGGGATGACCAATATCTTGCACAAGTGTTAAGAATTTAAACAGACAAACTGACTGAAAAGCCTATTTTTCCGTTGAACAATCTTCCTTGTCTACCAATCTTCCCCCTCAAAAGATGTCTTACCCTCACCAGAATGTAAAAAAACTAACCTTGTCAGCTCGCCTCTTGAAGTAGCGATCGCCTTTTGAAGCAGCGATCGCCCTAATGCCAGATTATCTATACACTCTCATTGATTGGAAATATGCTAAGGGCTTGGAGTTAACCAAAATTTACGGAAACCCTCTGAGCTTATCATTTTCCCTTCTTCAAAATTTAGATGCGTTTGCCCTGGATAACACCCCCCGATCAGGATATAATGGGATTGTCCTGGAGGGAAGTACACCAGAACTTTATCGCCGTTGGCTTGAGAGTGCAATTAAGAAAGTAGAGGATAGGGAACCTGAACATAAACTCATCTTTCTCAAGTCATGGAATGAATGGGCTGAGGGAAATTATCTAGAACCTGATAGTCAGTACGGTCATGCCTATCTCCAAGCAACCCTTGAAGCTGTTAAAACTTGAGATTGGATAAGTACATGAAAACGGAATCATCAAAAGACATCGACCACATTTAAGAAAAAGGGGGTTAAAATGCTAATTCTACCGTACCAAAAAGAGAATTTATGGAGATGTCTAAAGCAAATTGATATGGACTGCTTAGCTTATGACTTGTTTATGGAGTGGAAACCTGGATCGAAGACCAGTATACAACTCAGCGTGGTTACAGTGATAAAATGAAGCAAGAGTATCTCACAAAGTATATCAATGCGAATAAGCTCAGACGCATCTAAGTTTACTGATGAGGGTAGGCAATGGGCAATGGGCAATAGGCAATGGATAAGAGTTTCTTTGATTTTTTACTAATTTAAAAAAATGCAAGTTAAATGCGTTTTAGCTTAGTTTACGTCGCTTTGAGAGAATCAAATGAGTTCACCTCATAACGGTTATCCTTTGGATTAAAAAAGTTAGACCACTTTTACTAGAAGCTCATAATACCAGAGACTATCCCAGAACTATCCTTCCCTAATCGAAGGAACTGGTTCGAGATCTGGCTAAACGCAACATTCTTTCCCACATTTCCTTGATAAAGCCCTCTGCTTTTGATGCCATACTTTCTGCAAGATTATGCCTCCAATCTGGTTCCGATTGAAGTGCAACAAGAGCTGATTCAACAACATTGCTATAGTCAACCCCATTTACAAAATTTACCGGATCCCAATGTTTAACATAATTCGCAGTTTTTGCCTCTAGTCCACTTAAGACGAGTCTCGGAACTTCGTAGGATATTGCAAGAATCATTGCATGGAGACTGGTTGAAATCACCAATCGAGAACATGCAATCAGTGACGCTATATCCATGACGCTTGGCATCGTTATCAAAACATGAGGCTGCTTCATCTTGATGGAAACAGCATACAGCCCCAAATGATCTTCATGAAGTAGAGCAGTGCCGGCTGAGACCAATACTGGTATTAAACCAGTTTCCTCAGCAATTTTGTCTAATCGTTCTGCAACGATTTCTGAGTTTCCATTTAAGTGTCTCAGGGCAGATTGAAAACAAAAATATCCACTTTCTTGATAGGAGTTGATAATGAGTTGGGTGGCTTGGCTGGCGAGGGAACAGACCTCATTCACTGTATAAATCCGGCGAATTGCCTGAACAGGGTCGGGAACCAACTCGCACTCTGAAAGACCAGATTCAATGTAAGCGTTCAGGGGGGAACGAAAATATGGTAGTTTAAAGCTATGGAACAAGAGCAACTACTAAAAACGAATTTTTTCACCACAGAAGAATGGGATTCGACTCCTCAAGGAGTTAAAAATTTTGTAGTGCAACAAAAACAAAGAATTGAAGAACTAGAAAAACAATTAGAAAATCTGCAAGAAAAAGTTAATTGTAACTCGAAAAATTCGAGTATTCCTCCATCTACAGAAATAGTTAAGCCATTCTCGAAAAAACCCCTGAAAAGAAAGAAAAGAAAAAGAGGCGGACAAAAGGGGCATACTGGTAACAGTCGAGAATTATACCCAGAATCCGAATGTCAAAGTACCAAAAATCACTTACCAGAAACCTGTAAATGTTGTGGGGAAAAACTCTCAGGTACAGATGAAAATCCTTACCGACACCAAGTAGTAGAAATACCACCCATAGAACTAGAAATAGTAGAACATCGCTTACACCAATTAGAATGTAATCATTGTGGTAGTTTAACGAGAGCAAAATTACCTGAAAATGTCTCCGAGAGTGGCTATGGTTCAACAGTAGTAGCCTTGGTATCTTTGATGAGTGGAGTATATCGTCATTCTCACCGTATGATTGTGAGTGGAATGTCAGACTTTTTTGGAGTGAAAATGTCCTTGGGTACAGTAAATCGTCTTAGAAAAGAAGCCAGTGTAGCATTGTCATCAGCTGTAGAAGAGGCAAAAACTTATATTCAATCAGCAGAAATGGTTAATGCCGACGAAACAGGTTTTTCACAAGGTAATACCGATGGCAAAAATCCTCTGGGTAAAAAGGCTTGGTTATGGGTAGCGGTGACACCATTGATTACATACTTTCAAGTCACTTTATCTCGTTGTACCAGTGCGGCAATGGATTTATTGGGAGAGAACTTTGGGGGTCTTTTGGGGAGTGATCGATATAGAAGTTACAACTGGGTGGATGTTTCCAGACGACAGTTATGCTGGGCACATCTAAAACGAGAGTTTCAGAAAATATCAGAGCGTAGCGGTGCATCCAGACAAGTAGGCAGAGATTTAATGGCACAAGAGAAAAAGTTGTTTAGGTTATGGCGAAGAGTCAGAGATGGAACCTTGAGTAGAAAGGAATGTAAATTGTTAGTATTACCAATTAGGAGTCGTGTTCAAAAAATATTGACAGAAACAGCCAAGTTTGAGATTGGTTCAAGGGAAAAAACACCGTGGGCAAGAACGGTGCGTACTTGCCGACAATTGTTGAAGGTGGAAACTGCCTTATGGCTATTTATCGAAGTTGAAGATCTAGAACCGACTAATAATTCGGCGGAAAGAGCGATTCGTCCTGCTGTTTTGTGGAAAAAGACCAGTTTTGGTTCTCAAAGTGAGAATGGGAGCATTTTCGTGGCAAGAATGCTCACGGTGGTTAGTAGTTTGCGTTCTCAAAATCGTAGTGTTTTAGAGTTTATCCGAGAAACTATCACAGCTCATAGACAGGGAATTTCCACACCATCTTTAATCCCAACAGCGATCAACTCTGAAGATCGAGAAGATGCGATCGTTACCTCAAATCTTGAAAGAGAAAATGAGTCTATCCCTTTAGTTGCGTAACCCTCTGAACGTTTACGATTCAATTAAGGCTTTGTGTGTAAGAGGGTCTCGCACAGATAAATACTTCGCACTAGATAGTGCTGAGCAAATTTGTTGCTGATTATCTGGTGAAAATTGAGAGAGAGTCCTTCCTCCAACACCTAAAAAAGCAGTCAAAGGATTGCCAGGAATCTGATTCTCCATGGGAACGAATGGGTATTTCCATGGAACTCCTAAACGATTCATTGCCCTTTTTGTTAGGTCTTCTTTCTTTCCTAATCTGCTCCGAATGAGACTGGCAAAAGTTCTATCAGGTTCGTGGAAATCAGTAAAAAGACATCTATATAAGCTAGTAATAGAAGCCGTTAAAACTTCTCCTCCTGGTACAATCAACATACTTCCCGGTGCCATTGGCTTGTCATGAATTAAATGGCTGATAGCAAAATTTTTGAAGCCGCCCCTGTCCCGGAGGTCTGAATCGACAAGCCCATAAGGACGCCAATCACCTTTTTCTATGATTACTTCTGGAGCATAGTGGCGTGCAACAGTTAGGAACAGAATATCCCCGAAATTAAATCGGTCAAAAGCGCCATAGAGAGCAATGATTGGTTTTTCCATGAGTATGTTGATTTATATAGTAAGTGTAACTTTGATAAAATTTTGAGTTGTAAGTTTAGATGGTGAAAAAATCGTGTCTAGGTTTTTAGCCGTTGGGAGTATAGTAGCTATCTCAGAAATTAAATTACCAGTTGATTAATGGCATTTAATGATCCTATAGCATAAGCTTGATAACGTTCTCGTTTATTGCGTATTTTTTCAGTAAAAACGGGAATAATGCCAAAATTAGGAGGCATGGGTTGAAAATGTTTAGCGTCTGCCGTGCTGATAAACTCGAATAAAGCACCCATACAACCCACATTCCCCAGTTTCATTATGGAAGTATAAATACTTTAAGCTTTAACGAGAATGATAGCACACATTTTCAGTCATTAACGTGATTGATTTTCTTGGGAGCATCCAACTTTTTGACTAAGCAGAAATACTCAATCCAAAATCTCCATCGAGAGTCGGTAAGCCAATCCATCACGCCGATGCACAAAACCTGATTTCTGGGAGCGAGCCACTTCATCAGCCGTAATGGGATCAAGTTTTAAGCGCCCTTCATTGATTCCTTGCTCCAGTAATTCACCGATTTGAGGATTGCGTGCGTACAACGATGACATTTGTTTGTTGCAACTACTAAAGCATCATCTCCGAGATTGCCTCGGACTGATGCTGCCGGCAACAAGAGAACAGATGAATTTATAGGGGCTTGTAAAAATATTTTCTGCCAGAACCGAAAGACAACGATATAAGTAGTAATCAATAGTGACAAGATGTAATCGCACTTTCCCATATTGTTTTTGACTTGATTATACTGTAAACGGTTGAGAGCTTAACTTTTCCAAATAGAGCTTATCGCCTATACGGCAAGTATTTAAGGCGATCGCCAAAAGTCCAGTTTTTACCCGTTCGGAGTATAAGATTAAAAGGACAAATACTGATGGCAAATTGGTAAAAGAACCTTTGCCGCATCCAGATGCATTTCAGGGGAAGGATAGTAATTGTTTGTCGTCAGGAGAAAATGTAATTGTTTGTATATTGAAAAAGGAAAGGTGATTGGCACTAATAATTTTCGGATTTTACCATACATAGAATTGTTGTGAAAATGCAAGTAACAAAAGTTACCACCCCCATTTTGGCTCAGAAAAAACCAGGATGCGATTTTGCAGCGCCACAGCATGGCTGTGATCGTAAAACTTATATTTTAACGGATTATTAATCTCAGAGTCTGTTTGAAAAGTATCAAACGCTCGTTAAAGTTAGTTCGACGGAATGCTAAAACCTTGATTCTCTCGTTAGTAAATTGCCAATCCAAAATCCAAAACCGCCGCGCACGTAGCAAAGCGAGGAGCAGCGCAAAATCCAAAATCACACTCAGGTTTTGTTAATAATGAAACTTGCATTGAACCACAAAAATAGTATCTTCTTTAACCGAATAGACTAAGCGATGTTCTTGAGTAATTCGTCTAGACCAGTATCCTTGCCAGTTATATTTCAGGGGTTCAGGGTTGCCGATACCATTAAAAGGAGATTTTTTGATATCTTCTAATAACCGATTAATTCTTTTAAATATCCTTTGGTTATCTTTTTTCCACTGCTGATAATCCTTAAAAGCAGAGGTAGAAAATTTGATTTTCAAATTTCGACTTCAATCCCTCCACCACTTTCTAATTCTACGATCGCTTCATCAATGACTCGGATATTTTCTCGACTGGACATTAGATAAAGAGTTGCTTCATTTTCCATATAATCGTCAAAGCTAATAACCACAGCACGCCTGCCATTAGACCGACTAATAATTAACGGTATACGATCGCTTTCTACTTCATCCAGATACCCAGCTAAATTTTTTCTGAATTCCGTATAATTTACTGATTTCATTTGTTAACAAGTACATTTTACTGTACTCATTTTAGCACGATCTATCCACTCCTGAAAAGCGATCGCACAATGCCAGCCTTGAACTGATCTGCTTTTAGGCGTTAACGTTTTCTAACCAAGAAAGCAAATCATTCAAACTAGAGAAATCTAATAAACTTTCCCCTAGCTCTTCTAACTGAGGCACTGACAGTTGGCGAATATGCTCCTGAACTGACTCTTCAACTCTCCCAAAACGTTTTTTTAGTTGACGGCTAATCAGAATAATCGCTTCTGCTTTCTCTCCTTGCTTTTCTCCTTCTTGGAGTATTTCTTGATACCAAGGCGATTCTCTTAATATGGTCATATCCCACCTCATTATTTGTTGTACTACTGGTATTTCTAAGACAAATGAAGCAAAAAACGATAAGAGGGGTTCTAATTCGCTTAATTCCTCATTCGCTCTTAATTCTTGGACTGCCTGTTTGACGACGGACTCTTCCCCTCCTCCTTTGAGAATGGGGACAAATGGTAATAAACTGGCAAGTTTTTGCTCAAATACAATACTGGCTTCTACTTCCCACAGATTAATTACTCGATAATCTTGAGTGGCTTTGATCCCCATAAACTCTGATTGATAGCCTAATGGTATCTTTTCGGTTTTAGATGGGGGCAAAATGTTAATCAGAACAGGATACACAGGTAAATTATAACGTTCTTCGGCTAAAGCGGCATAGGCTCTCATCCTCCGTGGCATCTTCTTGTTGTAGCGTAGTTGGATTTCATTCAGGAGCAGGAATGGTTCTTGTTGAGGATTGGCTACTTTGATGAGAACATCATTTTCCCTCCCTATCCATTGGAATTCTGAGTCCAGAAATTCGAGCACCTCTAATTCACTTTGTTGGGTGAGCCATCTGACCCAGTTGTTGGGAGCGAGACTAATCAGCCGTTTACTGCCTAAATCGGCTTTTTTGACCATTAATTTTCCCCTCTGCTCTGTCCAGTGATTTTATCTTAAGGTCAATGGGAGTTTTCTGGCGATCGCATTGTTAAATCTCAGATGGCGGTCGCTTCATCAATGATTCGGATATTTTCTTGGCTAGACATTAGATGAAGAGTTGCTTCATTTTCCATATAATCGTCAAAGCTGCTAATAAGCACAGCACGCCTGCCATTAGACCGAGTAATAATTAGCGGTATGCAATCGCTTTCTACTTCATCCAGATACCCGGCTAAATTTTTTCTGAATTCCGTATAATTTACTGATTTTATTTGTAAACAAGTACATTTTACTGTACTCATTTTAGCACGATCTATCCACTCCTGAAAAGCGATACAAAAGGGATCTGATCTGGCTTCGCCAGCAGGCATCTCCAAGATTTGGAAAGCCAGTTAATTTTTGTAATTGTGTTTGATTAAACCTTATAATTGTCTTTAAAAAGCAATTTTTTTGCACAACGCTTTAGACCTCTAGCAATACGACCTGTGGGTGCAAAATATTTGCTATCTATTATTGATCTATAGCAATCCTATTTGAGTTGTGGCAAAAATTAACAGTTAAAAGGCAGGAGGCAGAGGGCAGGAGGCAGATGTTTCAATGCCTAACATTATTTTTGCTAAGTTTTAATTTATTACAACCTATTTAGGACTGCTATAGTTACTAAGGGTTTCCACAATTGGATATCTTTCAAACTCATATTTATCGGAAGGCGATAAGCAACCAAAACGCTTCGTCCGTCAAGCATATCCTTACTAGTGCGGATAGTCATTCGACTCATTCGACATTCAACATTTTCAAAAGCCTTCTCAAAACTAAACTGATTGAAAAAATGTACATGGGGAGCAGTACTAGATAATAATGTATTTTCTTCATTGTTACAATCTGGAACCTCTACTATAAACCACTTAGACACAGAGTCTATTTTTGAAACCATTAGCGCTCTTCTGGGACTTTAGGCTTAAGCCTTACAGTTTCTAAACTCTGGGCTTCTTTTGGGATAAGCTTTAGAGCGATCGCAAACTAACAGAAATCAGGATTTTGAGTTTTTGTTAGAAAATAATGGGGCGATCGCTTACTATCAAAGAGTTCTACGATTCAGCAAGGACAAGTGTTTTCCTAGAGTCCCAGAAGAGCGATAAGTAGGAACGAGAGCTGTTGCTCCCTCCTCCATCACATAAGAGTAAAATGGAAGTAGCAAATGGGTAAAGTATTGAACCATAATTAACCCACCAATGACGAATTGAATCAGCAGCAAACTCACTTGTATCATGAGATGTACCTAGATTCATATATCCTAGATTGTAGTTTAGATCATACAAACCGTGAGGAATAACTTTTCCTTCTGCTAAAGATTGCCAATCATGGTCATATACTTTAATTGGCTTTTGGTTTCTAGTTTTTCCCTCTCGATATAATTGCCCTAAATTTTCTTTTTTTTTGTATCGATACTGATGACTGGATTCTTTTGTTGTTGATAAGATTCAATCCAACTATTAATTTTTTCAAACTGTTGATTTCGGTGAGGATTACTTCCGGTAGCTTTTGTTTTCTCTGCTTGACGACGACGGAAATTATGCTTTGTTAAGAGCTGATCGATAACTGTGACACTAACTTTTATTTGTTCTTCCTCGAAGAGTAAATCCGCTATTTGTTGGCGAGTTAAATGTGTCCATCTTTCTGATTCATTCATCGGTGAACCGGCAATATGTCGATCTATTACTCTTAAAAAGGCCTCGTTAATACCTTCAATTAACTCGATACATTTTTTTCTTCCGCCTCCTTTTTCTCTGATACGATCTTCATTGATTAATTCATTCGATTCTAATTCTGACAATCCTCTTTTGATTGTATCCGGACGACATCCTAATATCGCCTTTTAGATTTAGCGATCACTTTTTAGGTTTAGCGATCGCCTTTTAGGTTTAGCGATCACTTTTTAGGTTTAGCGATCACTTTTTAGGTTTAGCGATCACTTTTTAGGTTTAGCGATCGCCTTTTTCTCTTATTCCCCAACAACTATACTATTGATTTTTTTCAAAACTTTGCTATTTTATTTAATCCTCATTCCCAATTTATCTGATTAATTAGACAAAACGATCACAAACTAACCAAAAGTAGATTAGTAAACCCAGCTAAACCCCTTCTAAATCAACTCCGAACTCCGAACTCAGGTTACCCTTGGGTTCGGTGTGTTACGCTGTCGCTAACACACCCTACTTAATCCTAGTTCAATAATTTACTCCTGGGGAATTTGTATGCCTGCTTGTTTTAATAATTCCCTTAATCTCTCATTTTCTCTTTCCACTTTATCTGCCCGTTGTTTTTCTTGTTCAGCACGCTGTTTTTCCTGTTCAGCCCGTTGCTTTTCTTGCTCGGCTTTTTCTTCCCCTGTCAGCAAAAGCTCTCCCTCCATTGTCCACCAGCGTAACCAAGGTAATTCTACATTTTGATAAGTTCCTTGCCAAATCCCTAATTCTAACCCTAAAGGGATAATCGGATAATGTCCTCGCTCATTTTCTGGCACTTGTTCGTACTTTCCCTCAAGCAAATGATATAGCTCAATACTTGCTTTCTTGACTTCATAAATTCCATAGAACGGAACGCGAATTGCTTTTTCATAGACCCAGAACTTACCTCGGTAAGGCGTTTTATCTCTTTCCTCTGCCCCATTTCCGGACACAAATTCGAGGACAATTAGAGGAGCAACTAATTCTTGCCACATTACATAAGAACGGCGTATTTGTCCATCTATTGTAGGTGAAACATCTGGCACATAAAACCAATCTGGGGCTTCTGCGCCTTTCTCTGGTGGCTCAGTAATCTGCCAATAGATGCCACTATCTTGACCAAGACAAAATTGTCCATCTGGGTGAATCTCCTGTAGTCTAGACCAAATCGATGAGGTAAGTAAAACGCTCTGGGGATGTTCTTGAAAATTTTTCACAAAGGTACCGTCTGACTCGGGTAACTGGGTATGATCGGGAAGAGTTTGCTGGGAAGCAATTATTACATTTGTCATTTTTTATTTGCTTATCTAAACTATTTAGTTGCAAGGGGCGATCATCTTCCGCTCAAAAATATTAAGCTGATTCAACCAAGGGATTATCAATTATAGTATATCGACCAAAGAAATCAATAGACCTCTTGCAAAAATCAAATATAAATTAAAATCAAAACTTTTGCTCTAGTGTAACAGGCGATCGCTTTAATGTTTTCAGTGGCAATCTCAACGTTTTCGGTACGCTTCCGAACAGTATTGGTTCGGGGTTCGGAGTTAGATCCTTTCCCCGCTCAGGACAATTTTTTTCAACGAGAGAATCAGGAATTCAGGCGTTAAAAAAGTTAGAAAAATTCAAAAATCAAGCAGGTTAAGAGTGTTAAAATATCTGGCATGGGCTTTGTGGAAACTGATGTTTGACATCTATCTAGTTTCCTACAAAAGCCCTCTTGACTTCAAACTTTATTTTCCTTCTTCATTTTAGCGAAGGTATTGTCCTTAATTAAAAAGTAGAAGTTTGGATTATGATACCAAACTTTCTCCTTAATGTTAACTAATTGCTTTGGTTGGGAGTTATTTTATTTTTTATTTTTTTGAGTGACGAGCGAATTCCTATATTTTGAACTGAGGATTGAAGTGCAAATGGAAGGCCACTTAAAGCAGGATGTCCCTTAACTATGTCATGCCATAACTTTACCCAATTTTCGGGCAATTCGAGCCAATCTCGTTCTGTCTCATCGAGAATATCTTGATAGCGTCGAGCAACGCAAGCATAAGGGGAAACAGACTGATAGAACCTTTCTGAACCCCTTGCTAACCAAGGCTTTACCCCTTGGGCATGAATTAGAGGAGGTAGGCCATCCACCAAGCTCCTTAATCTCTCGCTGACACTATAACCTCTTGGAGTTAGACATTGGGCAATATCTCGACCGCATTTTAATAATTTTATGGGAATTTGCTCACATTCCTTAGAACCAATTAGGGCAGTGAAAACCGAATCATCACCATAAAAATGTGCAGGTCGCTCATGGCCTGGTCGGGTTTGCCAATGTTGATACTCCGGATCTCTTAGCATTGCCTGCCAGCGATGAATCAAAGGCAGGTGCGATTTGGTCGCACAAGAACAGCAGTTAGAAGGCCTGCGAATTCCCCAAGAATAACGGTTAGGATCTGGATTTAACCCCCAAGATGTTGTATTTTGACAAGTGGTAACGCCTGATCGACCAGCAAGTTCAGAGGCGATCAAAACACCGTTAGGCTGTTCGAGTAGAAGTTTTGGTAAAGGCTGGGCAACAATGATATCATGATCTATCCAGATTGCTCTTGAATAACCATTCTCTAATGCCCAAACGAAGAGATCTGGTTTAACATTCCAGCCCCTAGTTTCAGTAGGAAGTTCCAGATGTAGATGAGCACGGCGATTGCCAATCCAATCTTGAAAGCCTGATGTCGCATTAGGTGCAAAGACATGGACATCTACTTCCTGGTTATTCATTTCTAAACTGTAGGCAAGAAGCTTGAGACCAATTTCGTGTTCGGGTCTATTTTCATGAGTTACTATGGCAGTGAGGCGGCTTGGATCTGACATCGAACATCTCCTTAAGTTAGATATTTATTTTTTTTCTTTTTTGAGCAGGTGTATGGAGTATTTTACAAAAATAACATACAGTCAATGTTTATTGAATTGGGTCGAATAATGTACCATCTTCTCTATAATAAAGGAGAGCCTTTGAATTTCGGAAGATCTAAATCTTGAATTTCTAAAAAAAGATTCTAACAACTATGGCTTGATTCTGCCTAGTGGTCTGCCAATTTTGAAATGAGGGATAAAACAATCCTCCAAAATCCAAAATCCAAAATCCAAAATCCAAAATCCGAAATTACCCGTTCCCAGTCCCTCAAAACTATCTTGACAGACCACTAGTTTGTGATCTGAAAAACGCTGTAAGTTAATCATTAGTGTTTGTCTCAACCTTCCGATTACGCCAAACTTGCCAAGCCGTATAGATTAATAACATCGTTGCACCGAAAGCATAAACTCCACCGCTGGGAAATCCTGAAAAAACTAAGGCAAAACTACCCACCCAAAGGGTTAATGAATAAATGAATAATACCGTTAAACGCTGAGAAATTCCCGCATCTAAAAGACGATGGTGTAAATGACGTTTATCCGCTAAAAAGGGCGATTTTCCTTGCATGACACGGGATATAATCACCCAAGACATATCCACAATCGGCACGGCCAAAATAATATAAGGTAAAATCACGGCGGTAACAGCAGCAGTTTTCGCTAAACCGATGACTCCCACTCCCGCCAACATAAACCCCATAAAATAAGCGCCACCATCCCCCATAAAAATCTCAGCCGGGTTAAAGTTATATTTTAAGAATCCTAATGCACCTCCGGCTAAAGCCGCCGCTAACAATGCCGCCGCCGGTTGATTCATAAATAAACTAACAATCAACATAACGACTGCACCAATACCACAAACCCCTGCCGCCAATCCGTCTAAACCATCAATCCAGTTGATAGCATTTACCATCCCTACTAACCAAATAATGGTAATAGGCAAACTTAACCACCACATATCAATTCTAATTAAATCACCGAAGGGAATAGTAAAAAAGTCGATTTTTACTCCCTTATACCATGCAAAACCCGCGACGATAGATTGCATAAGTAAACGGGAAGAAGGGGATAAATTGAATAAATCGTCGGCTAAACCAATAAAAAAGAAGAAAATAGCACCAATAGTTACTCCCCAAATTTCTGCGTCTTTTTCCGGTGATAATATCCCAAATCCCCCTAACCACCATACTACTAGTACGCCCGCCGTTGTTCCTGCAAAAATAGCTACTCCTCCAATACGTACGATCGGTTTCCGATGTACTTTTCGAGGATCTGGTTTATCTACATGACCACTTTTTAAACCGATGCTTTTAACCACCGGGGTACTCCACAAAACCAGGTTCATAGCAACAAGAAAGGCAATAAGATGGTAGATTTCGTTGGCGTGGAATAATTCTCCATTCATGACTATTTCTGAGGGGTTGAAAAATAAAAACTTTATCAATGATAGCCTCATTAAGTAATATTAACTTGATTTGGTTATACTTAGATCTTGCAACTATCCCACCAATTTTTGGTCAAGGTAGAGAATGGGGGATATTTGCCCACCATATTTATTTGATTATTTATTTTCTTGTTCTATATGTCAATTATTTTTGCTGATTTTCAACCACTACATTTTATTGCCGTTACCGAAGAAAATGCTATTCCATTAGGATATTTAGCCAAAATTACTGACAGTGTGTTGTGGTTGCCTGAAAAATTAAAAACTGAGAGGCAAAATTCTACCGTAAAATTTGCAGAAAAAAAAGTCCGATATTATAGTGACTCTTTAGCCCAACATTTAGCTAATATTTGGCATAATTCTCAAGGAATTGTCTTTAGCTTAACCATCGGTGCTGTAGTGCGTTTAATCTCTCCTTTCTTAACCCACAAAAAAAACGATCCTGCTATTATAGTTATCGATCCTCATACTCAATATGTCATTAGTTTACTGGGTGGTCATCAAGCAAATGCTGATAAATTGGCAGAGTTAATTGCCCATCAATTAGACGCAAGGCCCATTATTACCAGTGCTTCTTATAATCTTAATTTACCTTCTATCGATACTTTTGGCGATATGTTTGGATGGCAAAAAGGAGAAGGTGATTGGACGCAAGTTAGCGTCAGTATTGCCCGTAACCAACCCACTTTAATTAAGCAAACATCAGGGTTAAATTGGTGGCAAAATTCTTTACCTCCTTCTCATCCTTTTATTTTTGCAAATGATGGTTATTTAGATCCCTCCCAACCTCCCTTAGTCAAGGGGGAAATAGAAGAAAATATATCCTTATTAACTAGGGAGAGTAAGACGAAAATCGATAATTTTGCGGCCAAAGCAATGGTTTATATTGGCGCAGAAAAAACCCCTGCTGTCAACATTCCTAGTATAAGTTGGCATCCCCGTGTTTTATGGGTGGGTATGGGTTGCGAAAGAGGTACTTCTCCTTCTCTCATTGAATCCGCCGTTACGGAAGTTTTCGATAAGTATAATTTGGAACGAAAAGCCATCGCCTCTTTAGCCACCATTGACATTAAAGGAGATGAAGTCGGTATTTTAGCCTTAGCTGATCAATGGCATTTACCCCTTCAAACTTTCTCCTCTGAAGAATTAAACCAGGTTTCCGTACCTAATCCCTCGAGGATAGTTAAGCAAGAAGTTGGTACTTCTAGCGTTGCTGAGGCTTCGGCATTAAAAGCCGCTTTATTTGCTAATTTAATTGAAAATCAAGGGAAATCACCTAATTTAATTGCACCTAAACAAATTATACGCCAAGATGGAGAAAAAGGTGCCGTTACCGTAGCGATCGCCCAATCTGCTTTAGAATATAACTATCATGAGGGTAAATTATATCTCATTGGCACGGGTCCGGGCAGTCTTGAATATCTGACTTCTGCCGCCAAAACTGCCTTGAGAGAAGCGGATATAATCATCGGTTATGGTTTATATATTGAGCTTATTAAAAGTCTATTACGTCCTGAGCAAATTATCGAGCCTTCTCAAATTACCAAAGAAAGACAACGGGCAGAACGGGCGATCGAGTTAGCAAAATGGGGGTTGAAGGTAGCCGTAATTTCCTCGGGAGATTGTGGAATTTATGGCATGGCAGGACTTGTTTTAGAAGTTTTGGCAAACCAAAACTGGAACGAAAAACATCCCCCTGTACATATCGTTTCTGGTATTACTGCCATGCAAACTGTAGCGGCAAAAATTGGTTCACCGTTAATGCACGATTTTTGCGCCATCAGTCTCAGCGACTTATTAACCCCCTGGGATGTCATCGAGAAGCGTATTACCGCCGCCGCTAGTGCTGATTTTGTCACTGCTATTTACAATCCCCGTTCCCAAACCCGCACCCAACAAATTATTAAAACTCAGGCTATTTTTTTACAGTATCGTCATCCTAACACCCCCGTTGCCATCGCCCGTTCCGTTACCAGGGATGACGAAAATATTATTATTACCACTCTTGAAGAAATGTTAAACCATCCCATTGATATGTTAACTACGGTCATGATTGGTAATAGCAGTACAAAACGTTACCATGATTTATTGATTACTCCTAGAGGATACTTAAACAATGAACAATAGAGCAAGAAATGCCCCTATCCTCCTGGATTTAGGGGCTGATTTGGGGGAAGTTACATTCCGGGTAAGCCTAAATTACCAGTTAAAGCTTCCATTTTTTCTCGCATGACGTCAGTAGATTTTTGATGTGCATCTTTTACCGCACTAGAGACAATCTCAGATAATTCGGTTGCACTTTTACTTAAGGCTTCTTCCTTAATTTCGACGGATTGGGGTTCCTGGTTGCCACTCACTGTTACTACGACTAAACCATCGGCACTTTGCCCTTCAATACGCAAGGTTTCTAATTCTTCTTGCAGTTTTTTGGCATCATCTTGAATTTGTTGGGCTTTTTGAAAGGCTTGGGCTAGTTCTTTCATTTTACCTAAACCTAAACCGAATCCTTGTCCTTTATTTTTCATATTCTACGAATTGATATTTTCCAATATTATAAGTTAACAACAAAATTATATCTTTTGATATTCATTACCAATGATAGGGTAAGTGAGCCGTGATAACACTCGATGATTATTGATGGTTCTTTAATTATTTACCATTAACTGTTAATTGTTATGGGTTTTACTGCGGAAATGGAAAAGCCTTTTTTGTTTAATTCTTCTGTTAAGGCAAAACTGTTTTGTACTCTATCCACAAACAATACTCCATTTAGATGATCTATTTCGTGCTGAATGACACGGGATAATAAACCCATGGCCTTCATTTTTTTCTGCTTTCCATATTCATCTTTATATGCAACTTCTATGGTACGAGAACGAACAACTTCTAAGAAAACTTGTGGAATACTCAAGCATCCTTCTTCCATGATACATAAATCTTTACTAAATCTCTTGATTTCCGGGTTAATTAAAATCATAGGAGGATTAGCTTGGCTATCCGGTTGACAGTCGATGACTATTATCTGTTTATTTACGCCAATTTGAGGTGCGGCTAGACCGATACCATTTTCACTATACATGGTTTGTAACATTTCTTTTGCTAATTCTCGGATACTTTCATCAACTTTAGCAACGCGCTTGGCAGATTGACGTAAAACTTTATCCCCTAAATAATGCAAATCTAGAGGAGGATTCTCTAATTTTTCTTTTTCAATGGTTAGATAAGGATTCATAATTGATCTTCGTAAATTAACAATAAAATTTTCAATATCAAGGTGATATTAAAAGTATAGTTAATTTTTACCTATCTTGTTCTCATGGTGGCAAGTCGTGCATTTTGATAGTAATGTCCGAGAATTTGACGATAATCAACGCCGTTTTGAGCTAAATAATAAGTACCCCATTGGCTTAAACCTAAACCGTGGCCAAATCCTCTCCCTGATACCTGTAAACCATTACCCCCAGAGGAAACTCGGAATAATGTACTCCGTAAGTCCAAGGCACTTCTTAAATCACTGCCGGCAACGGTTTTAGTAGTGCGATCGCCCACTACTTGCATGGTGACAATTCTACCTTGAGGGGTGGTTTTTTGAGGTACTAAGGCACGAATATTGCCCACACTTCCGGCAACTCGACTAATAGAAGCAGGGGAAACGGTTTTACTCCACTGAAACACGGGAGCTGTTTGATCGTAATCAACTACACCTCTTAGATAAGGTAGGGGGGAAGTCCAAATATCTTCGACGTTTTCGGTATGTCCACCTGATGAAGAATGAAATACCGCTAAAATAGGTTGATTGTTATAAGTCATGATTTGCCCATCGGTGGCTTTTACGGCTTGGTGGGTGGTGGTGTATTCACTACCTAACCCCTTATATACTTGTGTTGCAGTAGTCGTATCAAGATCAAATATACTGTTTTTACTGGTGTTGCGTTTGTACAAGGCATAGGTTCGGGCGGCGACAGCTTGAGTTTTTAAAGCTTCTTGGGGCCAACTGGCTATTGCTTCTGCTCCCACTACGCTATATAAATAATCTTCTATATCTACATAATTAACGGCAGTGATGCCACCTCCTTGACGAGTTAGTAAGACTCTACCACGATACCAGCGATCGCCAATCCAGATAACACCATCACCACTAGGCTCTAACCATATACGGTTCGAGTTCCACTGTGCAAGATTGACATTACTACCATTAGCTTTAGCTACAAAGGAGTTCATCCCTTCTACTTGACCAATATTCTGTCCTGTATTGTCTCTAATGACAGCAGGAGTTGAGCTACCAATTTGTAGGTTATTAACCCCTTTTTTTATGGCTACTCTCAATTCCAGGGCAGCTTGGGCAGGGGTAGAAAAAATCAACAAAAATAAAGAGATAAAACCCAATTTAGAGGTTGTTTTTAAGAGAAATTTTTGCCACATAACTAATTAAATATGTATTTTCTTTGATCAGTATTGTAGTTTTAAGGATACGATTACTGTTTAATTATTTTCGATGATGCTATGAATTTTTAATCATAGATTAATCATAGATATAGATTCCGTCAATAGTATTTTTGTTCCGTTATAAATTTAAAGAAAGTCCAACCCCTCATCTTAAACTATTACGTAGATAATTTATTGTGGTAGATTGTAACGAACTCTCAACGATCGCCCCTAAAAGTTTAAAAAACTTTATTATTTAGTAGTTTTCTGACAAAAAAGATCAAGATTACTGATAAATCTTCCTATAATGTGAAAATAAACGAGTAAAGAAAAAAAAGCCAAACTTGGGATTTTCTTTATATTTCAGCGATTAACACCAAAAATTTAGGAAGCAATTATGACTGTACATAGAATACCTGAAAAACAAGGATTATACGATCCACAATATGAACATGATGCCTGTGGTGTGGGTTTCGTGGTGCACAAATACGGGAAAAAATCCCATGACATAGTAAAACAGGCATTGACTATATTGATCAATTTAGACCATCGGGGAGGCTGTGGTGCAGAGCCAAATACAGGAGATGGTGCAGGAATTTTAATGCAGTTACCCCATGAGTTTATGCACAAGGAAGCCGAAAAATTAGGGATTATATTGCCCGAAGTAGATAACTATGCAGTGGGGATGATGTTTACCTCCCCTGATGAAAGTGTGAGATTAAAAGCAAGGGCATTATTTGAGCAAATTGTCGCTGAAGAAGGGCAAAAAGTCTTAGGTTGGCGTGACGTGCCGACGGATAACTCGGGTTTAGGTAAAAGTGCTTTGATTTGTGAACCTTTTGTGCAACAGGTTTTCATCGCTAAAAATCCTGATATTACTGATAATTTGGCGTTTGAGCGTAAATTGTTTGTGATTAGAAAACAATCCCACTCCGTTATCAAAGCGAGTAATATTGATGTATATTGGTATCCAGCTACAATTTCCAGCCGTACCATCGTCTATAAAGGAATGTTGCGCCCTGAGCAAGTAGGGAAATATTATCTAGATTTGAGCAATCCCGAATTACAAACGGCCCTCGCCCTTGTACATTCTCGCTTCAGCACCAATACATTCCCGAGTTGGGAAAGAGCACACCCTTACCGCTACATCACCCATAACGGTGAAATCAACACCTTGAGAGGCAATACTAATTGGATGCACGCCCGTCAAGCCCTTTTCGAATCTGAGTTATTCGGGGAAGACATGGCGAAAATTCAACCCATTATCAACATGGAAGGTAGCGACTCCCTGATTTTCGATAACGCCTTAGAAATGCTAGTACTAAGTGGGCGCAGTCTTCCTCATGCGGTGATGATGATGATCCCTGAGCCTTGGAGTGGTCATGAGTCCATGAGTGCTGAGAAAAAAGCATTCTATCAATATCATTCTTGTTTAATTGAGCCTTGGGATGGTCCCGCTTCCATCGCCTTTACCGATGGTAAGCAAATTGGAGCTATACTCGATCGTAACGGATTACGTCCTTCTCGTTACACCGTCACTAAAGATGGATTGGTGATCATGGCATCAGAAGCGGGTGTTTTACCCATTGAGCCCGAAAGAGTGGAATCGAAAGGAAGACTACAACCAGGGCAAATGTTTTTAGTGGATATGGAAGCAGGGCGCATCGTTGCTGATGAAGAAGTTAAACACCCTATTATTACCCAACATCCTTATCAACAATGGTTAGATGAGCACTTATACACTCTAGATAAGTTCCCCTCTGCACCCATGGGAGGGGCAATTCACGAAGATGATATCATGCCCTTACAACAAAACTTTGGTTATACTTTTGAAGACTTACGGATGTTATTAGTGCCCATGGCACAAACAGGAGTTGAGGCGGTGGGTGCCATGGGCATTGATACTCCTTTAGCGGTGTTGAGCGATCGCCCGAAATTGTTATATGATTACTTTAAACAACTGTTTGCACAGGTAACAAACCCCCCGATCGACTCCATCAGGGAAGCCATTATTACCTCTGCAGAAACCACTATCGGTGGTGAGAGAAACTTATTAAAACCTGAGCCTGAAAGTTGTCATCTCATCGCCCTCAAAACTCCGGTTATCACTAATGAAGAGTTAGCCAAACTGAAAAATTTAAACAGTCATGGATTTAAAGCCCACACCTGTTCAATTCTGTTTAACCCCAAAGATGGTGTAAAAGGTATGGAATCAGCCTTAGAATCTGTTTTTAGCGAAGTAGATAAAGCAATAAAAGAGGGCTGCACCCACATTATTTTAACTGATCGAGGTGTAGATTTTAATAACGCACCCATACCTGCTTTATTAGCTGTTGCGGGGTTACATCATCATCTTATTCGTAACGGAAGTCGCACGAAGGTGGGCTTAATCTTAGAATCGGGTGAACCGAAAGAAGTCCATCATTTTGCCGTGTTGTTAGGCTATGGTTGTGGTGCTATCAATCCCTACTTGGCTTACTCCACCTTACACCAGATGATAGACGAGAAATTATTGACAGGGGTGGATTATGACACCGCTGTTTATAACTACATCAAATCTATTACCAAAGGGGTTATTAAAATCGCCGCCAAAATAGGTATTTCCACCATCCAAAGCTATCGGGGTGCACAAATTTTTGAGTCAGTAGGCTTAAATCATAAGGTCATCGAAAAATACTTTACTCGTACTGCTTCTCGTTTGGAAGGGGTTGACTTAGAAGTTATCGCCCAAGAAACCATTATGCGTCATAAACATGCCTTCCCTGAAAGACAGGTTAACGGGCACACCCTCGATGTTGGGGGTGAGTATCAATGGCGCAAAGATGGTGAAGCACATCTGTTTAATCCCCAAACTATTCACACTTTACAACAAGCGGTACAACAGGGAGATTATCAACTATTTAAGAAGTATTCTCAGATGATTAACGATCATGGTAAACATTATTTCCGTTTACGGGATTTATTAGAGTTTAAACAACGGGAATCCATACCTATTGAAGAAGTTGAACCCATTGAAAACATCATGAAGCGGTTTAAAACCGGTGCTATGAGTTACGGTTCGATTTCCAAAGAAGCCCACGAATCCCTTGCCATCGCCATGAATCGCATCGGTGGTAAATCCAACACAGGAGAAGGTGGGGAGGACCCAAAGCGCTATACTTGGACTAATGACCAAGGAGACTCGAAAAATAGTGCCATCAAGCAAGTGGCTAGTGGGCGTTTTGGCGTCACCAGTTTATATCTCTCTCAAGCCAAAGAGATACAAATTAAAATGGCACAAGGGGCGAAACCCGGAGAAGGTGGACAATTACCAGGTAAAAAAGTGTATCCTTGGATTGCCAAAGTACGTTATTCTACCCCTGGCGTAGGTTTAATTTCCCCTCCGCCTCACCATGATATTTACTCCATTGAAGATTTAGCGGAGTTAATCCACGACTTGAAAAATGCCAATCGTGACGCACGAATTAACGTCAAATTAGTGTCAGAAGTGGGAGTTGGTACCATCGCCTCTGGAGTGGCTAAGGCGAAGGCCGATGTAGTCTTGATTTCTGGTTACGATGGCGGCACTGGTGCATCTCCTAAAACCTCTATCAAACACGCCGGTTTACCTTGGGAGTTGGGATTGGCAGAAACTCATCAAACCTTGTTATTAAATAACCTTCGCAGTCGTATCGTCGTCGAAACTGACGGACAAATGAAAACAGGGCGTGATATTGTGGTGGCGGCTTTACTTGGTGCTGAAGAATACGGCTTTTCCACCGCACCTCTGGTCACTTTAGGTTGTATCATGATGCGGGTTTGTCATCTTAACACTTGCCCTGTGGGTGTTGCCACTCAAAACCCAGAACTACGAGCTAAATTTACGGGAGATCCAGCTTATACCGTTAATTTCATGAAATTTATCGCCCAAGAAATGCGGGAAATTATGGCCGAATTAGGCTTCCGCACAGTTAATGAGATGATAGGGCGTACTGATGTATTAGAACCGAAAAAAGCTGTTGATCATTGGAAGGCTAAAGGTGTTGATATTTCTCCTATTCTTTATCAGCCTGATGTTGATCCCAATATGCCTCGTCATTGTAGCATCAAACAAGATCACGGTTTGGATCAATCCCTCGATATAACCACTTTACTTGATGTTTGTAAAAATGCCATCGAAAAGGGTGATAAAGTAAAAGCCACTTTACCTATCAAAAATACCAACCGAGTGGTAGGTACAATTTTAGGCAATGAGATTACAAAAAAACATTGGGAAGGCTTACCCGAAGATACTGTACATTTACATTTTGTCGGCAGTGCAGGACAAAGTTTAGGTGCATTTGTACCCAAAGGAGTTACCCTCGAATTAGAAGGAGATGCAAACGACTATATTGGTAAAGGTCTAAGCGGTGGCAAAATCATTGTTTATCCTGACAAAAAAGCCACCTTTGAGGCCGACCAAAATATAATCGTCGGTAACGTGGCCTTTTACGGTGCAACCAGTGGCGAAGCCTATATCTCTGGTGTTGCTGGGGAGCGTTTTTGTGTGCGTAACTCGGGTGTAACTGCCATCGTTGAGGGTGTTGGTGATCACGGTTGCGAATATATGACAGGCGGAAAAGTAGTGATTTTAGGCTCAACGGGACGTAACTTTGCCGCAGGGATGAGTGGTGGCGTCGCTTATATTTTCGACGAAAAAGGCGATTTCGCTACCCACTGCAACACCGAGATGGTCGGTTTAGAAACCCTAGAGGATGCTTCCGAGATTGCCGAAATTAAACAATTAATTACTAAACATGCCGAATTTACTAATAGTAAAAAAGCCAAAACAATTCTCAATAATTGGGAGGAAAATATTGGTAAATTTGTTAAAGTAATGCCAAGAGATTATAAACGAGTTTTAGAGGCATTAAAACAAGCCATAGACTCAGGTTTAAGCGGAGATGATGCCCTAAATGCCGCCTTTACGGCTAACTCTCAGGACGTGGCAAGAGTCGGCGGAAGTTAGGTAAAAATCAACTAACAATTAATGAACTTAGGGTGGGCAATGCCCACTCTTTTTATTAGTAGGTAATTTTGGCTCTTCTGATTTGAGTGTGTAGTTTACCACAGCTACTTACTCTAGAAGAGCCGTAATTTTTAACATTAACGCCTAATTAGTTTATGCTAAAGAAGTTTGAGAAAAAAAACAATACAATCGTAAGTAAAAGTTCCTTTTGTTATTTAATTATTAAGACAACATGGTTCTTTATTAATTCAGTTGAGAACATTTTTTGGAGAAAATGCCATGATCGTCAATGATATACTTAAAAGATATAAGGAAGGGGATCGAGATTTTCGCAATGTTAATCTTAGTAAAATTAATTTAAGTGGCATGAAACTTAGTCACTCAAATTTGTCCCGTTCCAAACTGGTTGAAGCACATTTAGCATGGTCAGATTTAGAACGTTGTTTTCTTCTGGAAGCTGATTTAAGAGGTGCTTTTTTATATGGTGCAAATTTAAGTTTTGTTAAGTTAAAAGAGGCTTTATTAATTGAGGCAGATTTGACAAAAGCGGATTTACATGGTGCACAATTAAATAAAGTTGATCTTCAGGGGGCGACTTTAAGCGGTGCAGTGTTAACATGGGTTAGTCTCTACATGGCTAATTTACCTAGTGTTAATCTTTGTGGGGCTAATTTAGACGGCATTAATTTAAGGGGTGCTAATTTAGAGGGTGCAAACTTAAACTGGAGTAATTTAAACCATGCAAGGTTAAGCGGTGCTAATTTACGGGGTGCAAGTTTATATGGAATTAAGCTCAAAGGCTCATTTCTCAATGGTTTGGACTTACAGGGAGTGAATTTTAGCGGGATGGATTTAACCGAGGCAAAAATGAGCGGTGCCAAGTTATACGGTAGTAACTTATCGGGTAGTAACCTCAACAATATCATCATGCGTCGTAGTGTTTTAAATAAGGCTAACTTGAAAGATGTTCAACTACAAAATGGACAATTAAGGGGTGCTGAGATTATCCAAGCTAATTTAATGAAAAGTAACCTGAGTGAAACTGATTTGCGATCGGCAGACTTAAGTTTTGCTAATTTGAATTTAGCCAATTTAACGGGGGCAGATTTAACAAATGCTAATTTACAGGGTGCTTACTTATGGGGTGCTTGTCTTAATGGTGCAATCTTGAAAAATACTAACTTGAGCGGTGCAAATCTCCGAGATGCGGATTTGTCCGGGGTAGATTTATCTGAGACTATTTTAGACGGGGTGACGATGCCTGAAGGTAAGATTCATTTTTAAATATGGTTTGTTAAAAAAGTGCGGTTCAGTTATTTATTCTGGTACTTTTTTCTTCTCAGTTTTTAGTTACGAATGAAGTGGTATATTATTCCTTGGGGCTGAATTAAATAATAAGACAGCAGTGAACCATGAGCGATGAATCATCAGAGGCATTTCAATGGACTAAAGAGGAAGAAGCCAAACAATGGATCCCTCAAACAGAAAGCAAACCGAAAAAAAAATATCTACCTTGGCAGTTAATCTATGTTTTAGGGGCATTGACCATACTGGGAATTTTATTCTGGGCTTTTCGTCCATCCCCAATTCTCGTTGATGTAGCACAAGTAAAACGAAGTGATGTGGTGGTAACGGTAGATGAAGAAGGGGAAACCCGTATCCGCAAACGTTATCTAGTTTCTGCTCCTGTGGAAGGAAGATTGGCTAGAATTGATTTAGAAGAAGGTGATCGTGTTACTAAGGGAGAAATAATTGCTCAAATCGATCCTTTACCCCTAGAGTCCGATATACGGGAAGCTCAAGCCAGATTACGTCAGTGGCAAGCCGAAAAAGCGGGAGTGGCAACTCTGCGTCCTAAACCAGAAGCGATCTCTCAAGGGGAAGCTAGGATTAGAGCCGTAGTGGCCGAACAAAAAGAGGCCGTTGCCAGGGTGGAACAAGCTAGGGCAGAATTAGAACAGGCAATACGCGATCGCGAGCGGAACCAAAAGTTATACGTTGACGGGGTGGTTTCTCGTCAGGCAAAAGAACGGGCAGAATTAGAAGAAATCACTAAAATTAGAGCTTTAGAAGCTGAACAAAGATTAGCTGACAGTATCGCCGCTCAAGTTAATGTCGCCCAAGAAGCACTCTTGATTCTTCGTGCTAAACAAAAAGATCCAGATTATCTCCTCGATGTTTATGATGCTCGCATCAATAGTGTTAAAGCAGAACTGGCTAAACTAACTGATGATGCTAATCGTACTCATATTACCTCTCCCATTGATGGCTATGTACTCAGAATTTACCTGGAAAGTGCCAAATATGTGGAAGCAGGTACTCAACTTTTAGAATTAGGAAATCCCCAAGACTTAGAAATCCTTGTCGATTTACTCTCTTCCGATGCGGTGAAAGTAAAACCCGGTGCGATTATGTTTCTCGATCATTGGGGTGGGGAATCAACTCTCAAGGCAAAGGTGCGTTATATAGAACCCTCTGCTTTCACTAAAGTTTCAGCTTTGGGAGTAGAAGAACAACGGGTAAATGTCATCGCCGATTTAATTGATACGGAAATACCTTTAGGTGTCCCCCAAGGCGGATCTTTGGGAGATCGCTATCGAGTGGAAACGAGAACTGTGATTTGGTCAGGAGAAGATGTTTTAGTTATTCCCTTGAGTGCCTTATTTCGCTGTGACCAAGAAAATAATCAGCCTTTATCTAATACTTGGTGTACTTTTGTGGTGGAAAATAATCAAGCTCAAAAACGTCAGATGAAAGTCAGTCAACGCAGTAATTTTGAGGCCGTAATTGAAACTGGATTAAAACTTAAAGAGAAAGTAATTCTTCATCCGACCGAACAAATCCAGTCGGGGACAAAAGTTAAAATACCCTAACGATAATCCTGACTTTCCAGAAACACCATTGTTTAGCTCTAGTGTACTAGAGCATCGGCCCAGTGAGCAGGGCAAACGCACACATTTCTTTACATTTCGGTTGAGTTTATGATCTTTTTTTGACGAAGGTATTGTTATTAATACTAACTTTGTAACCGACTTTATCATAGGAACACTAATGTTTCAGTTCTGCTTTAATCCGATTTTTGCCTAGTGCTTTAACTAATCTCACGGCTTGATGATGGTAAAGTTTAACTGGTAAAGTCTGGGGTAAATTATTCATCGTTTCTCTGGCTACCGCCAGGGGGCAACCAGAAATGCGGGTGATCGCATTTGCCCCTTCAAACAAGGCATCATTAGAGTACGCCGATTGAATCACTAACTCCCATGTTTGCCTTTCTCTGTTGCCTGCTTCTATTCGTCTTAATCCTTCTATAGTCCCTAAAATAATCAGGCGATCGCCAATATTCACCTGTAAATCATCCCCCGGCAGTAAAGTCGGGCTATAGCTATCATAGGCTTGATATAAAATTGGCATGACTCCATAACCATAGGCAATTTCCGATAATAATAAACCGTTGAGAGTATCTTCTTGGCTAATCTGATATTCAGTCACTAAAATAGTTTGATGGGCAAAATGTAAAATATGGAGGATATTCTCCCCAAAAGCTGCTCCGGCAAATGCTTCCGCCGATACTTGATAAACCCCAATCACGCTAGCTTGAGGTAACAATTGAGTTAAATTTTCCGTTAAATCTTCGTCGTTGCTGCGAATCACTAAATTGGTGCGAGGATTCGTTAATTGAGTAATCAAGGCTACTTCGAGATTAACAATATCATCATCAGTAACCACTACCACACTTTTCGCCCTGTCCAGATGAGCCTTTTTCAAGCTTTCCTGTACATTCCCGATAATTAAGGGCAAACCTTGCCATTTCGATTGATCAATTTGAGAATTAAAACTAATCCCTAAAACAGTCTGTTTATATTCCCGTAGCAATTTAGCTACCCTTTCTCCCACTCGCCCACAACCAACAACTACCAGATGATTTTCCGTCGGAATAGCTGGCTGTTTGTGGGTAAACTCGAACTTAGAAGATAAAAGGGCTTCCGTCAATAAAGCATAAATTACCCCTACAAAAGCCGTCCCGGTTAAAGTTAAACCGAGACTAAATAATTGTAACCATTGAGGTAGCTCCCTGATCGGTTCAAAACTGCCGAATAAGTCACCATAACCCCCCAATAATAAAGTAGCAGTTACATAAAAGGCCGAGAAAAAAGTTGTTCCTTGATAGTAATTTTTAAATAAAAATGTGCCGACTATCACTAACAAGATAATAATTAAGCCAGAAAAGAGGGCAACTCTTCTAATTTGTTGTTGAAGGCTAAGTTGCCAAAATTTAGTCAGTAAATGAGCTAAATTAAGGGGGAAATTTGCTAAAGTTTGTCCTAATCTTGGGGGGGAAAAATGAGATTTTTGGTGAGCATTAAAATGAGGATTGAGGCGAAAATTATCTTCAGTTTCAATGTAAATAATCCGATCGTTAGCTAATAACTTGGTCTCCGGTTGCCATTGATAAAAACTGGTTAGGAATGATTGCCCCAATCGAGAATGATCAATAATACGACGAGTGCGAGTATTTAATTCCGACAATAAACGGAAATTACACCAGGGATGAGAGGCTGATAATTTAATTTGACTAATGCGAAGTTGTTGATTGTCTAAGGAAAAAAGCCCGAGGGTTTCCGTGCCCAACGCCGATAAAGCAAAAGCATTGGCTGGCAAATGTGTCGGTTCGTAAGCAATAAAGTTACCCAACTCCTGACTTAATAATTCGTTCAAGTTCTCTTGGGCTGATCTCAATACCAGTCTCGTTTTCGGGTTAAGTTGACGAATGGAGATCGCCGTTTTGACATTGATTTTTTCCGCTGTGGTGACAATTAAAGCCGCCCGACATCGTTCAATCCGAGCCTTAGTTAAAATCAATTTATCGCTACAATCACCGATAATCAGTTGTTCGAGTAAATCAGGTAGTATTTTGATTTCCCAACTCAGAGGCAGATGTTGCTCAATGGCAATTACTTTCACGCCAAATTTTTTCAGAGCAACCACACAATTTTGCCCTAGACTACCTAAACCACAAACCAAAAAAGTATCGCACATTAACTACTATACTCTCAATTAATAGACTTCTTGAAGAAGTCGGGAAGGAACGAGGAACGGGCAACAGTGTAAGAGTTTGAGACAAATTTTCAGCTTTAGACAATGAATTGCATCTGATTACGAATTAGACAAAAATTAGAAGAAAAAAGATATCATAGATGGATAATCTTACCAATTTTTTGACATTTTTGTCAGCAATTCTAAGATCATTTATTCCCTAGCAGCATCGGTTATAATATGACCAAAAGACCAGTAAAAAACTAGATCATGTCAAAAGTTCAGACTATTGCTCAAACTGCAACCGAAAAAGCCTCTCAATTAGGAATAAAAAAATTTGATATATACGGTTCAGCAACTGATCAAACTAGCGTACAAGTGTTTCAGGGAGAACCAAAACAGGTAAAAGCCTCCCAAAAATCTAATGTGATTGTCAGAGTTTGGAACGAGAAAAAACAGATTGGTGTCACATCAACTACGGATGTTGATCCTGTGGGCATTGAATTAGCTTTAAAAACGGCTTTAGAAGCTAGTAACTTTGGGGTTACTGATCATATTCCCGATTTTAGCAATCAGGCTAAATCTCCTTTATCACCAGTAAACAGCGAATTAGGCCCTGCCTCTCCCGCTTCGGAGTTGATTGATAAGCTATTGAAAATTGAACAGGATTTATTAAACTCCCATGAGGCGATCGCCTCTGTGCCCTATAATGGATTATCAGAACAAGAAATAGAACGATTTTATCTTAATAGTGATGGTGCATTGAGGGAAGAAACCCGCTCCTTTTTCTCTATTTATTTATATACTACCACCGAACAAGAAGACAGAAAACCTCGTAGCGGTGGGGCGTATAAAGTAGCCAATACCCTACAAAAATTGGACATTGATGGTTGTTATCAAGAAACCCTTGACAAAACCATTAGTCATCTCAATTATAAAGGGATAAAATCAGGAAAATATCGAGTAGTTTTTTCTCCCGAAGCCTTTTTAAGCCTCCTTGGAGCATTTGATAATCTTTACAACGCTCAAAATATTCTCGATAAACAAAGTCTATCTACACCGGAGTCTTTAGGGCAAGAAATCGCCTCCCCCTTACTGTCGGTCAGTGATAATCCCTTACATTCGGGGAATGTGAGTGCGGAAACCTTTGACGGCGAGGGCACACCTACTCGCAATTTACCAATTATCGAAAACGGGGTTTTAGTGAATTTTTTACATAGTAGTGTCACCGCCAAAAGAATGAATGCAACTCCCACAGGACACGCTAGTATTGGTGCAAAGGTAAGTATTAGCCCGAATTATTATCATGTTTTTCGTGGTCAAGAGCCCACCACCGAATATAATTTGGATAGCGCTGAAAATGTGATCTTAATCGATGATGTACAAGCCTTACATGCTGGAGTTAATTCTTTACAAGGATCGTTTTCATTACCCTTTGACGGTTGGTTAGTGAATAAAGGAGAAAAAGTCAGCATTGAAGCCGCAACGGTGGCGGGGGATTTTCTCGACCTTTTAAAATCGATTATTTTTGTGGGAGGGGAAGCCGAAATAACTCCCGGCGGTGTTTGTCCTTATATTTGGATTGATAGTTTATCTATTACAGGACAATAAATAACAAAATAATTAACAATTAACAATTTTAATGTCTTCCCCATAATGGGAACTCGTTGCAATATAAAGTTTCATTGCAAAAGATTAAGAAGAAATTGCCAAATACCGCAACATCAGTGATGATTAAAATTGTTTGAAAGCATTTTTATAGTGACCAGATTATTTATACTTAAGATCACGAAATGAACGTTATTGTAGTAGGTCTTTCCCATAAAACCGCCGCGGTTGAGGTAAGAGAAAAATTGAGTATTCCTGAAGCCAAAATCCAAGAATCTATTCATCATCTTCTTAACTATCCTCATGTTGAAGAAGTGGGAATTATGAGTACTTGTAACCGCTTAGAAATTTATGCAATAGTAAAAGAAACAGAACAAGGAATCAAAGAAATTAGCCAGTTTTTGGCAGAAATTGGTCATGTTCCTTTACAACAATTAAGAAGGCATTTATTTATGCTTTTACACCAAGATGCAATTCGTCACTTGATGCGCGTCTCAGCGGGGTTAGAAAGCCTAGTGTTGGGAGAAGGACAAATTCTAGCCCAGGTAAGAAATACCCATAAATTAGCCACCAAGTATCAGGGTATGGGGCGATTACTAGATCGATTATTTAAACAAGCTATTAGTGCGGGAAAAAGAGTACGCACAGAGACAAATATCGGTACTGGGGCCGTATCTATTAGTTCAGCGGCGGTGGAATTAGTCGATACGAAAATCGACGATTTATCCTGTCAAAAAGTGTCTATTATCGGTGCTGGAAAAATGTCCCGTTTACTGGTGCAACATCTAGCCTCTAAAGGGGTTTCTAACATTGCCATTGTAAACCGTTCCGCTAGTCGATCCCAAGAATTAGCCAGGCAATTTCCTCAAGTCAACTTACAACTCCATCCCCTCGAAGACATGATGATGGTAGTAAGTCAGTCTAGCGTAGTATTTACAAGTACTGGGGCAACTCAACCGATTCTTGATAAAAAGAATCTTTCGAACATGGAAGTATTTCAGTCTATCATGTTAGTGGATATTTCTGTACCTCGAAATGTATCTAGTGATGTTGCCGAGTTGAACTTTATTGTTTCCTACAATGTGGATGACTTAAAGGCAGTAGTTGCCCAAAATCACGCCAGTCGCCGAGAAATGGCAAGGGAAGCCGAGGCATTATTGGAAGAAGAAATCGAAGCTTTTGAACTATGGTGGCAATCTTTGGAAACCGTGCCTACTATTAGCTGTTTGCGCAGTAAAATCGAAGAAATTAGAGAACAAGAATTAGAGAAAGCCTTATCAAGATTAGGATCAGAATTTGCCGAAAAACATCAAGAAGTAATCGAAGCTTTAACCAGAGGTATCGTCAATAAAATATTGCATGATCCCATGGTACAACTGAGGGCACAACAGGATATAGAAGCCAGAAGAAAAGCATTACAAACATTACAAACTTTATTTAACCTTGAAATTAGCGAACAATTTGGTTAATTAATCTCAGTTTTGGATAAGCTAAAACTTCTATTATCATATTCTCTGAATTCGTTCTAATTATCAATTATTCACTATTAACTGTTAACGGTTAAAGAATGCCAATCTATCTTGATTCTAGTGCCACCACTGCACCCCGTGCAGAAGTTATCCAATTAGTTACCGACATTTTAACAAAAGGTTGGGGTAATCCTTCCAGTTTACATTCTTGGGGGGAAAGGGCGGCTATGACCCTAGAAAAAGCTAGATGGCAAGTGGCAGATTTACTCAATGCTTCTTCTCCTGATAATATTATCTTTACTTCCGGTGGCACAGAGGCTGATAATTTGGCGATTTTTGGCGTAACTTCTAATTATGAACACCCGCAACATTTGATTATCTCTAGTGTAGAACATTCGGCCATCGCTCGTCCTGTGGAGTTTCTGGAGAAAAAGGGTTGGCAAGTAACAAAATTGCCTGTAAACCGAGAAGGAAGGGTTAACCCTGAAGACTTAAAAAATGCCCTCCAATCTAATACTGTCTTAGTATCTATTATCTATGGACAAAGTGAAGTTGGCACAATTCAACCCATAAAAAAATTGGTAAAAATCACGAAAAACTATAGCCAAGCATTATTTCACACTGATGCAGTGCAAGTTGTCGCTCGTTTACCCATCGATGTTGACAGTTTAGGAGTTGACTTATTATCCCTTTCTGGACATAAATTTTATGGTATTCAAGGGGCGGGAGCATTATATTGTAGAAAAGATGTACCATTACAACCCCTCTGTCATGGAGGAGGACAAGAGAACGGATTGCGAAGCGGAACACAAGCACTACCTGCCATTGCCTCTTTAGGATTGGCCGCCAGTCTAGCACAAAAAGAAATAGAGTCGGAAAGCCTCAGATTAAGAGAATTAAGAGATTATTTTATTGATTTAATTTTATCTCAATGTCCTTATTTATCCCTAACCGGCGACAAATATTATCGCTTACCCCACCACGCCAGTTTTATCATTAACCATCCCTCTCCAAACATGACAGGGAGAACAATCGTCAGACAATTAAGTTTAAAAGATATTGCCATCAGTGCTGGTTCAGCTTGTAGTAGTGGTCGAACTTTACCTTCTCCAGTATTGTTAGCAATAGGTTACTCAGAAATAGAAGCCGTAAAGGGTATTCGTTTCAGTTTCGATCGTCATACCACCAAGGAAGATTTAGAATTGACAGTAAAAACTCTTATAAACTAAACTGGGGTGGTTGAGAAAACTATTATCGCAAAAGCCAGAGGAGACAAGGGAAAAGGTAAATTCCCTGGAAATCTTGGTTTGAGAATTATGATTTCCTATAATTGTATTACCTGACCTATATGGGGAAATATCTGGAATACATTAAAAAGAAGAAAAACTCTGTATCCCTTATTTTAGGGAACAAAAAACATTGTAACTCTGAACCCTGAACTCCGAAACCCTAACTAGACACTCAGTTTGTTAACATTAATTTACTTATTTTAATATTTCTTAATGTTAAGATAGGTAGTTGTAAAAGTAAATCAGGACGATGACAGCAATTGTGTTTGGCAGCTTACCTTTTTCCGGACAAAGTGGCGATCAAATCGTCAGCAAAGCAATAACAACAGCTATTGCCGCCTTGTTTAAAAAGACGGGCAAATTACAAGCGAATCTTAGAGTCGAGCCTGTAGCCAAACTTTTACAAGGGAGTGTTGATGGCTTCGACTTCGTTGGTAACGGTATGTTGATGTATAATGGTTTACGCTTAGAGGCGATGGAATTGTATCTCCAAGCGGTTTCCATCGATTTTAGTGCGATTTTTAGCGGTAAAGTGAAGTTAAGACAACCCACTCAAGCCACTATGAGGATTGTGCTTACGGAGGAAGATTTAACCACTTCCTTTAATACTCCTTTTATCATCGAAAAGCTACAAAGACTAGAATATCAAGGAAAACCCCTCCATTTTCAACATACGGAAATGACAGTAAATGAGGATAAATCTTTAACTATTAAATCTCAAATAAAAGTAGGAGATAGTGAGGAAATGACAACCATAGATATTAAGACAGATTTAGAGTTACAAGGTAGAACAAAAATTCAATTTACTAACCCTCAATATCAAGGAAATAATGAAGGTCAAGCATTAGGACAAGCTATTCTTGATCATGTTAATAATTTATTGGATTTAGATAACTTTTCCCTTGATGGCATTCGATTAAGAGTCGATCGTGCTAGGGTTAAAGATAAGGAGTTCGTGTTTTATGGCACTGCCGAAATCGATCATTTTCCCGAACGTAAAAAGTAGAATCTACATTCAGCAGATGAGTTAGCATTAGCTCTTTTTTATATCAAACATTGTAATTGTCATGGTTTTAACACGTTCTGGAACAAATATGGGGACAAATGTTCGATAGATACTTGCAAAATTACTCCTGAATGGTCGTTTCGGACTTAATCGAGCAGTATTGAGGTACAATAAAGTTGTTAATTGCCTCTTTCACCTGTAAAATACTTTAGGGATATTTAGAGCCCACTAGTTAATAAATATAATAAATATGATGGAACAAAAAGGTGTAACCATTTGGTTTACAGGATTAAGCGGTGCGGGGAAAACCACTATTAGTCACCAAGTAGAACTAAAATTAAGAGAACAAGGCTACAAATTAGAAGTCTTAGACGGTGATATAGTTCGCACTAACTTAACAAAAGGATTAGGTTTTAGCAAGGAAGATAGAGACGAGAATATTCGCCGTATCGGTTTTGTCTCTAATTTACTTACCCGTAATGGTGTTATCGTTATTGTGTCGGCTATTTCTCCTTATCGTGCCATTAGAGAAGAAGTCAGGGGAAAAATTGGTAACTTCGTTGAAGTTTTTGTGAATGCACCTCTTTCTGTTTGTGAAGGCAGAGACGTTAAAGGTTTGTATCAGAAAGCCCGTAGTGGTGAAATTAAAATGTTTACGGGTATTAGCGATCCCTATGAGCCACCAGCTAATGCTGAAATTGAGTGTCGTACTGACTTAGAAGAATTAGAGGAGAGCGTAAATAAAGTATTACAAGGTTTAGAAAAACTCGGTTATTTATCTCAACCCATTGCTATCTAGTCAGGATTCAATTACTAGCTTTCTCAAATTCTCAAATTAATTTCCTCTCTTTCAAAAGAAAGAATGTTAGTTAGAGGGGATATTCCTCTGATGAGATTGGGGAAGCAAGGAGGACTTAATCCAGTAAATTGAAGTGCTAGTAAACTTTTAGCCTCAAAAAAGCATCTTTTAAACTTGCCAAATAACTATGATAAACCTTAATGTTAATTGGTCTAATGCTTGGTTAATTGCCACTATTTTAAATACTATTCTCATCATCATCGCTTTGATTTCCCCGAAAAAATTGTTAACCGTAATGGGTTATCTTCATGCCTGGGTTTTGGGGGTAATTGTGTGGGGGTGTTTACAATGGCAGGGTTATTTGGTGGTCATGTTTTATTTTTTGGTAGGGTCGGGAATTACTCGTGTAGGCATCAAGAAAAAAGAAGCGGAAGGCATCGCCGAAAAACGATCAGGTATAAGGGGGCCTGAAAATGTTTGGGGGAGTGCCTTAATTGCCACCATATGCTCATTAGGTTATGTTTTTTCTCCTCCCTCTTGGCAACATTTTTTTTTGATCGGTTATGTGGCTAGTTTTGCGACTAAATTATCGGATACTTGTGCCAGTGAAATAGGTAAAGCCTACGGTAAAAGCACTTTTTTGATTACCACTTTTAAACCCGTCCCCAGAGGCACAGAAGGTGCAGTGAGTCTTGAAGGTACTATTGCTGGTATTATTGCTAGTATTGCGATCGCCTTCTTAGCTTATGGTATAGGAATGATTAACGGTATAGGAGTAATTATCTGCCTAATATCAGCCTTTGTGGCTACTAACTTAGAAAGTGTAATTGGGGCAACTTTACAAACTAAGTTTCACTGGTTAACTAATGAAATAGTCAATATTTTGAATACTCTTATGGGGGCAATGATTGCTATTTTCTGCACTTATATTTATCTTATTATCTTCTCCCTATAAACCTTATAGTTCAGCCAAAATATCATGAGTTTATCTACAAGTATTTTGAGAAATTGTCATCAATCAAATAATTAACGATAAAAAGCTCTAAAAATATTATCACAATTCGCTCTTTTCTTCTTATAAATAACTTTAATATTAATAATAAAATGAATGATTTACAAACTCTTAAAGAAAAGTTTAAGCAAATATCAGAAAAAAATAAACTCTCACTCATGAGCGAACTAATTGCTCAAGGAGAAGATGGCTATCAATTTTTAAAAGAGTTTTTTTTAAATAAAAAAGATCAAGCCGATCCTGTCACTGGTAAAATCTATCAATTATTAAAACAGAGCAATGAAGAAGAAAATGAGAAATTTATAAATCTATATTTTCCGAAGGGGATTGTTAAATTAACATCAGAAAAAAACATTGATTATAGTGATTTACAGCAACTATTAATTAATAAAAAATATCAAGAAGCCGACGCACTCACAAGGATAAAATTATGTGAATTAGCAGGAAAAACTGCCCTGGAAAGAAAATGGGTATATTTCACCGAAGTAGATAAATTTCCGTCCACAGATTTAAAAATAATAGATTTGTTATGGCAAGTATATTCAGAAGGAAAATTTGGTTATCAAATACAGCGTCAAATATGGTTATCTTTAGGAAAAGACTATACACAATTATGGGAAAAATTACAGTGGAAATCTGGCAATAAATGGACAAAATACCCCCAAGAATTTATCTGGGATTTAAGTGCACCAACGGGACATTTACCCTTGTCAAATCAATTGCGCGGTGTCAGAGTCATTAATGCCTTATTTTCTCATCCTGTCTGGAATGGACAATAAGTAATAAGTAATAAGTATTTTCTGTTATCTCCTTCCTTAACCATCAATTATCAATTTCAATTGTCAATTATTCCACATGGCTATTACCATTAAAATTAATCAAAACCATATTAAACAACTAGACTTATCTCCTGTGGAGAAGGTTATTGAAGACTCAGAAAAACATCAAGAAATTTTAATATTAGAACAACAATTGGTTTTCAATATCGATTATCCGAGAGAAGAAACCGATCCTCGTGAATTGTCAGAAATACCAGACATAAGACTTTGGTTTATTGCCTTAGATAGTCTTTACCCTTGGTTGCCTTTTTGTCTTAACTGGCGAGATGGTGAATTAGCAAGATATGCGGCAATGCTTGTTCCTCACAGCTTTAACCGCGTTGAAGGAATACAGTATAATACAGAAGCTCTCGATATTTTTGTGATGGCAAAAACTTTTACCCTTCATCGTTGGTTAAAACAACAAAATATTAAGGGTAATTCCCGACTTAAAGCCATGGCTCAAATTTTCGGTTACGATTTAGAGGATAGTTTTTTTGATCTTTTATTGGCAAATTAGATTCTTTGGGCGAACATTTGACGTAACACGTTAGCAGGATCAACATACTTACCATTATACATAAGTCCCCAGTGCAAATGAGGACCCGTGGTTCTGCCTGTCATCCCCACTCTAGCTATTCTTGCACCAGCAGGAACACTTTGTCCTTGCCACAATACAATGCCCCCACTTCGATCAACTAAGACTCTACCTTTAGGTGTATTTTCTACAGAACCCATCAGGTGACAATAAACATGAGTCCATTTTCCTGATTGAATTTTAATCATAGTACCACAGGCAGTATGATCAGAAAGCTCGACCACTCGCCCACTCCACCAATTACGCACATAACTGCCTAAAGGGGCGGATAAATCCAAACCTTGATGGAACTGTCTGGTTCCAGTAACTGGGTGTATTCTATAGCCAAAACCAGAAGTATAGGCTTGAAAATTCTCGACGGGGAAAGATGCTTGTCGCCAAGATGCTGTAACAGGAATAGTTTGAGCTTGGGTTAATTTGAGTTTGACAGGAACTAAACTATTAGTAATAATTAGAATTAACGTAGTTATCAGTAAACCCGATGAATGTAAACAATTTCTAGGATTTAATGATCCTTTAATAGATCGAGTTAATACTGTTATCAGGTTAGACATTACTCCTCACGAGTTTGTTTGAATCAACTAAAATTGCTATTTGTACTTATCAGTGATAATAAGTACGGATTTCATTCTACATTATTATTTCCCTTTTTATGAATTTAAAAGTTGATTTAAGGGCGGCAAAAATTCCCTACCTAGGTTTAATTGCTATACATTATTGGTTTGTCATTCTCGACTATGACTATCATGAACGTTGGGAAATTTGGCAAAGTAAACATTTGGTAACCACAAGTTGGGGACATTTACATCAAAATCTTATGACCGTTACCCAAGGCGTCGGTAACGGTTACAGTTGGCGAGAAACTCGGTGGCAAGGAGAATCCGCGGAAATATTAACCGAGATTATCAGAGAAAGTCCCTCAAAATATCCCTATAATCATCTTTATCGTTATTATCCTGGACCCAATAGTAACACTTATGCTCAATGGATTCTCGATGAAGCTAATATTAGTTATAGTTTGGAAAGCCGTGGATTAGGTAGGAATTATCTGAAATATACCCATTTTTTGGCAAATTTAAACCCACATTCCGCACGTCACTTTGTAAGATGATAAAAGTATTAAAACCAAGCAACTTATTTTGGACAAAATATAAGTAATAATACTCAATATCTTCTTTATTCGCGTTTTGTATTCGCGAACTTTGCTCAAATTAAAATCTCATTGTCAATAACTTCACCTTTAATGAGAATAGACCTCTTGCAAAATTGAATATCAGTTAAAATTAAGTGTCAAAATTTGTTAATGTAAGCGATCGCTTACTAGAAAAGTATAAGATTTGCTTATGAAATTAAAAAAAATAGAAAAATTACCACCAAAAAAGTTTAAGAGAAGGTTTGGAGTAACTAAAAAAACCTATGATTTATTAGTAGAAATAGTCAAAAAAGAAAAAAAGAAAAAAAAGGAAGAAAACCTAAATTAATCCTTGAAGAACAAGTTTTGGTCACATTACAATACTTAAGAGAGTATAGAACTTATTTTCATATATCTGAAGATTGGAATATTTCCGAATCAACTGTTTGTCGAATTGTTCATAAAATCGAAAAAATTTTCCTAAATTCAGGTTATTTTTCTCTACCAGGAAAAAAGGAATTAATGAAACTTGAAAGTGGGATTAAAGTCATTCTGATTGATGTAACAGAAAGTCCAATAGAGAGACCGGTAAAAGGTCAAAAAAGATACTATAGTGGCAAAAAGAAACAACATACTTTAAAATCACAATTAGTTGTAAATCAAATAAGTTTGGAAATAATTTGTTATGTAAATGGACTAGGAAAAGAACACGATTTTAAAATATTTAAGAAAAGTAAATTGCCATTAAGTCAAAAAATAAAATGTTTAGTAGATAAAGGCTATCAAGGAATACAGAAAATACATAAATCCCACATTCCGCACGTCAATTTGCACTATGCCATGTAATACCTTAACGCCTTGTTTACAAAATATTCCCCAAGTAATAAAACAACGAAATTGAGATTAAACAAATATAAATACTGTAAAAATCTGTATATGGCGATGCCAAAGGCACAGCTGCACGCCAATTGTCACTATGCGATGCCAAAGGCACAGCGAAGCTGCTCGCAAAAAACAATAAATATATGTATTACCTATAGTAAAGTTGCGTAAAAGTCATTAAAATATGATTGTTTTCTAAAAGAACATGCGGAATGTGGGATAAATTAACTGATATCCCCAAAAAGAAGACAAAAAATAAAAAACTAACGGCTGAAGAAAAAGGTTCGGTTTAAGATTTAATTTAATTGCTGGCATTTATAATTATGAACTCCAAACAAAATCTATTTAACTATCTGAAAGTTTCCGATAATTATTATGGTTAATTTCTGATTTTTTTTCTATTAATAATTATTTTTTCTTGATTTTTGAGAATAACATAAGTATTTTTTATGCCTTAAGTCCTGATTCAACTAATTTTGACGATTTTTGTTTTTGGCGATCGCCCATTACAATTAGGATAATCATATTCATTTTATTTTTGCAAGAGTTCTAATAAATAAACAGAGCAAATCTATCAGTTTTCTATTCTTTATTTATGATATTATAATTGAGAATGTTTAGACTCTTAAATCCCATAAGTTATCCAGATAAAATATAATAATTATGACAAGAAATCGGGAAAAAACTTAAAATTAGTTTTCGTTCATTTGTTAGATTTACTATCTGTTTTATTCCTTGATTTATTACTAAATGAATCCCCTGAAAACATTGAAATATCCATCTTAACGTTGGACGTTCCGTTAGTTTTCCTAGCTGATTTTTTATCCCCGTTTTTCTCTCCTCTAATAAGCGACGCACTTCTCTTTGCCCCAAAGAATAGACTAACAGACATAACCCCAAAAACACATTCAGTAGATCGAAAGGAAAAAAAATAAAGAGATTATTGGGACATAAGTACTAAGTAAAGGGTTCTATTTTAGAGGATAATGAAGAAATAGTATAATTAAAATTTATATTTTTTATCCCATGAAGCAAAAATATAATAATCAACAAGAAAAACTGGTTTTAACTGATCAAGAAACCTTAACACAAGTAGTAGATTGTCTCAATGAAAATATTTCTTTAAACGACCATGGTAAAAGGAAAAATAATGATTTATTTCTGGTTTTAGTAAGAGCCGCTTCGACCCAAAATACTATAGAAAATTCTTCTAAAGAATTAAAATTAGCAACTTGTGGAAATAATATTCGATTTCATCTCAAAAAAATATCTGATTTCTTAAAATTAGAAAAAGAAATTAATACAGCATTAAAAAATCAAATTCCTTCTGGATTAAAAAATAATTGTTTAAATGTAGCAGTTGATTTTAATTTGATTGGTTATTATGGGGAACCCAATCAAGAAGAAAAACCTTATATTTGTAGAAGTCAAGCAAAAAATGGAACTTGTTCTTTTTATGGATATGCAACGATATATACGATTAAAAAAAATAAAAGAGTAACTTTAGGAATTAGAGCGATTCGAGTGAAAGAAACGAAGGTTTGTATCTTAACTCATTTGTTATCAGAATTATCGAGTTTAAATATAAAGATAGAAAAATTATATTTGGATAGAGAATTTTTCAGCATATCAATAATTAGATGGTTACAAGCATTAGAAATACCCTTCATTATTCCTGCTATTAGAAGAGGAAAAAAAGGAAGAGAATACTATATCTATGTAATAAATAAGATTAAGATAAATATAGAGCAAATTCATTCTTGTTACCGAAAAAGATTTGGTATTGAAAGTAGTTATAGAATGAAAAATGTTTGTAGAATTAGAACGACAACAAAAAAACCAGTTTGGAGATTATTATTTGTAGGAATATCATTTTTATTAGTTAATATATGGGTAAAAATATTATGGAAAAAAGTAAGTAAGCCAAGAAAAGGAGGAAGATTAGTCTATAATAAAATATTTTCTTTAAAACAAATGTTATCTTTTCTCAACCACACAATAGAAAGAATTTTTCAGGTAGAAACCAATGTTTATATACCAACAATATCAAACTAAAAATAATATAAGTAAATATTATATCAGTAGGTAAGACACAATGAAATCTAAAATCAGTAAAATTTTTATTTCGATCTACTGACCTTCTCAGTTTTGAATGTGATGTGAAACGTTTTGCCGAAGCGGTTAGACATCATTGGAGTATTGAAAATCAATTACATGGGGTTTTGGATGTGAGCTTCAAGGAGGACGCTCGGCGGGGATGCCAGGGATATAGTGCCGAAAATATGGCTGTCATTCGTCACATGGGAGTGAATCTTTTGTCTCAAGAAAAGACGACCAAGGTTGGTATTGAGAACAAGCGACTGAAAGCAGGTTGGGATAATCGCTATTTGGAAACTGTACTTAGTTGCCTTTGACATTTCGGTTGAAAAATTGGAGCCTCTGGTTTCAGTAAAACTATATCTATGGCGAGTACTCACCGAAGGCTGGTGTTGTGCGATCTGCGAAGCAGCGCAGGAGAGCGAGCGCTTGATAGTCAATAAAACTTTGATTAGTCACGATAATATCGTATAAACTATTCGAGCATAGATACTATTTCCCCAAAATCTTGCTCGGGCATAATTTTTCGCTCTTTAGCCAATTTGTAAAGTTTTGTATGCGATTCTCCTGGTAGTGAGATGTTATCAACTAACTTCCAAACTTCCCAAAACTGAAATTTATGGATTAACTAGTCAAATACAAAGAGCGGCAGTTTCAATTCGGAGCAACATCGCAGAAGGAAAGGGCAGAAATTATTTAGGTGATTATATTCGTCACCTCTCGATTGCCAATGGTTCACTTAAAGAATTAGAAACTCATTTGATCATTGTTGGACGTTTAGCCTATAGTTATTCAACATTTATAGGAGAAAAAATAAAAAGGAAAGGAATAAGTGAATATGTAGTCCGCCCCCAAGAAAAAGGAAGAAGCCATAAAAGACATAGTAATTTTTCCATTGGCTTAAATGCTCTAAATTTTCTAGATGGAATTTCCTTTTTCCAAAAACAGATTGAAGAATTGATGTCTCTATTTCCTCTTAATATTTGCTCTTCCGCATCTGGTTCTAAGAACAGACACAGTTTTAAAAGACATAACCTTCTTCCTTTTCAGAGGCATAGCTTCTAGTTAATAGTTCATCGATGGTGACATTGAGGACAGGTACACCATTAAACACTGTACCCACTTGGTTTTTATTAAAATGAATAAGTGCGACCTTATAGGCAGAATCTGGGAGAGGTAAATATCCTACTTGATGAACTACTGCGGAAGCATTCTTTAGATAAAAATCAACAAAATCTACTAAGGCTTCATTTTCCTGTGCTTTTTTGGCGTTGACATAGATGAATAACGGACGGGTTAATGGACGATAGGTATTTTTAGTGATGGTTTCATCGGAAGGCAAAATTCCTCCGTTACCATTATCGATCGCCACTGGTTGTAACTTGTCCTTGTGTTCTACATAATAAGCATAACCGAAATAACCGAGAGAATTAGGATCTTGTATTACACCATTAACCAATGCTTCGTCATCTTCACTATAAACATAATCACTGCGACTAGCTCTTTCTCCTATAATAGCGGTAGTAAAGTATTCAAAAGTGCCAGAATCTTTACCAGGTCCAAATAAATTAAGGGGTTTATCTGCCCATTGACTATTAACTTGATTCCAACGGACAATCTTCTTTTCCGCCGATGGTTGCCACATGGTTTTTAATTCTTCTGTGGTGATGGTTTTTGCCCAATTATTAGTAGGATTAATTACTACCGTTAAAGCATCAAGGGCAATAGGCAATTCTATATAGGCGATACCATTTTCCCTACACTTATCCATGAAAAGTTTAGGAATGGGTACGGAAGCATTATTGATATCAGTTTTGCCCTCACAAAATTTTCTAAATCCGCCAATTGATCCAGAAAAATCCGATTCTACATTGATGGCTTGTTTCTCTAAAGCATTAAATTTTTCGACAATTAAATTAGTGATGGGATAAACAGTACTTGAACCATCTACTACTATATTTTTTTGTTCTTGGGATTTTATGCCGCCACAAGCTGATAATATAGCAGATAAGATGACAGCAGGAAAAACTATCTTCCCCGGAAACAATGACTGATTGTTAAGCATAAATTGTTAATAAATATTTTGATATGAAAACATTTTGATATAAAATCTTTTTTTTTATCAAGGACATTATAGGGTTTTTCCCTGGACCTGAATTGACATTATTTACATTTTCTGTAAATTGGAAGTAGAAAAGCGTTAAAAATAAAAATGCTTAACTTATCCTTAACCTGGCTTATTTTTCTCCCCAAAAAAATACCAACGTTATCTAATTTATGATCCTACAATATTTGAGAGAAAGAATCTTTATTTTTACAAAAATTTAATCTCTTAACCTTTTCTTTACCTAAAAAAAGTCCTCTTCATACTATTATTAAAACCGAAATAGTTTAAAGGTAAAAAAATTGGTAAAACATGATGCTTAAAACAAAGAATAAATTAATGGGCTCTTTATTAGTCTTAGCTTTTGCCTTAAATTTAACGGCCTGTGGCGGTGGTGGTGGTGAAACTGCCACTGGGGAAAAAGAAGGACAGGAAAAAACTCCATCCATTAGTGTTCCTTTTGAGAATACTGTTAGTTTAACTGGTGCGGGGGCAACTTTTCCCGCCGCCTTATTTCAAAACTGGTTTCAAGGTTTGAATCAACAAGTACCTAAGTTACAAGTTAACTATCAGTCCGTTGGTAGTGGTGCAGGGGTTGAACAGTTTACCCTTGGGACTGTAGATTTTGGTGCTAGTGATGTAGCTATGAAGGATGAAGAAATGGCAAAAGTAAGTAGAGGAACTCTGCTTTTACCTGTGACAGCAGGGGCGATCGTTTTTGCTTATAATTTACCCGGTGTGGAAGGTTTAAAATTAAGTAGAGAAACTTATGTGGATATTGCTTTAGGAAAGATCAGTCGTTGGAATGATCCGAAAATTGTGGCGGATAACCCTGATTTAACTTTACCGGATGAGTCCATTACTTTTGTACATCGCTCTGATGGAAGTGGTACTACTGGATTCCTTACAAAACATTTAAGTGCCATTAGTGAAGACTGGAAAAATAAGGTAGGAGAAGGAAAAACTGTCCAGTGGGGCCCTGATGGCGGCAAATTCCTAGGAAGTAAAGGTAATGAGGGTGTCACTGCTACTATTATGCAAAATGAAGGCTCCATTGGTTATGTTGAGTATGGTTATGCTAAAAACAATAAGATTCCCATAGCGGCGATTGAGAATAAGGCCGGTCAATTTGTTCCCCCCACTGACGAGTCGGCTTCGGCAACTTTAGCTAACGTTGAGTTACCGGAAAATTTACGTGCTTTTATTACCGATCCTGAAGGAGAAGAATCTTACCCTATTGTCACTTATAGTTGGATTTTGGCCTATGGCAAATATGATGATCCTAATAAAGCGATCGCCATGGAAGCGACTATTCAATACGCTTTAACCGATGGACAAAAAGCCGCCCCAACCTTAGGTTATATTCCTTTACCACGCAAAGTGGTGGAAAAAGTGGCAAAAGTGGCTGATGAAATTAGTCCGGATTTCACCATTAATGTTAACTAGAATTTAACTGCCCTTCGGGCGAGGCAGAAGGCATCCGCGCAGGAGGAGGGTTAGCCTTACAAGGGTGGGTTTTTTATAATTAGGTGTTGGCAAGACAAGGAGGACAAGCGGTCAGACCCCGCGACGACGACAGTCGCAAGGGAATGCTGACCAAGAGAGGAAGGAAAGTAGACAAGGGAGTGAAAAGCCTATTCTTTGGTTGAGGAATCTTCCCCATCTTCCCCCTCTTCCAAGTCTCACCTTCGCCCAAATGTTAAAAACCTACACCCGAAAGCTTCCCCCTCCTCCCCAACTAATCCCATTTAGTCAGGATTTCGCCATTAATGTTAACTAAAATTTAACCTTCATCATCTAGGTTATACAAAGTAAAAGTAATAATTTTCCTAATTGTGTTGGTGCTAATAGAAATATAATTAAAAGTAAGATGACACATTACGACTCTTCCAGTATTAATAATCGGACCAGGGGAGAAAGATCCCCTCTGGAAAAAACCTTCGATGGGGGTTTTAAATGGTTAACTTTCGCCTTGGCCCTTAGCATTGGTCTAATTTTGGTTAGTATAGCCCTTATTATTGCCGTGAGTGCTTATCCCGCCATGGTCGAATTTAATTTTGGTTTTTTTACTAATAGTAACTGGAATCCCGTTACCAATGAATACGGTGTAGTACCAGTAATTTACGGCACAATTGTTAGTTCCTTAATTTCTTTGGTCATTGCTATTCCTTTAGGAGTGGGGACGGCGGTTTTTTTGAGCGAAGATTTTATTCCCGAACAAATTCGCACTGTGTTGGTTTTTTTGGTGGAATTATTAGCGGCTATCCCCAGTGTAGTTTATGGTTTATGGGGGATTTTCGTGTTGATACCCATTACTACAGCTTTTGGTCACTGGCTTCATCTTCATTTTGGTTGGTTTCCTCTCTTTAGTACTGAACCGGCGGGTCCAGGAATGTTACCGGCGGGGGTAATCTTATCGATCATGATTTTACCGATTATTATTGCTATTTCCAGAGATTCCTTAGCCTCCCTACCCCCCGATTTACGTCAAGCCTCTTTAGGATTAGGTGCAACCCGTTGGGAAACCATTTTTAGAGTTTTAATTCCAGCAGCGATTTCTGGTATTATGGGAGGTATCATGTTAGCGTTAGGTCGGGCAATGGGTGAAACCATGGCTGCAACTATGATTATCGGTAACTCCAATCGTTTAAGTGTCTCTATTTTAGCTCCTGCCAATACCATCGCCTCTCTGATTGCCAACCAATTTGCGGAAGCCAGTGGACTACAAATATCGGCTTTAATGTACGCCGGTTTAGTGTTAATGCTTTTAACCTTGATTGTCAATATCATTGCGGAATATATCGTTAGTCAGGTTAAAGCGAAGTATGAATAACCGTTGTTTCATTTGTTCACCTCCATTAAGTTCTTTTTAATCAAAGTATATTTATTTTGTTTATTTTAATTGTATGACTATTTCTACTCTTGGTAGTTTAAAAAAGAAATCCTCTAGCCCTAGAGTGATTCTGGGATCAGCAATGACAGGATTAAGTGGCCTATGTATGATCATAACTTTAATCCCTTTAATAGCAGTAATTTTCTACGTATTTGTACAGGGTTTTAGCCGTCTCAACCTTAATTTGTTTACTCAGTTACCCCCTCCTCCGGGTTTAAGTGGGGGGGGTTTAGCTAATGCCATTATCGGAACTCTTGTCGTCGTTGGAATTGCTGTGATATTCGCTGTACCCATTGGCGTTTTTGCGGCAGTGTATCTCTCCGAATTCAGTCAAGGGAATAAGTTTGCTACGGGTATACGATTCGCTACTAACGTCCTCAGTGGCGTTCCTTCTATTATCGCTGGGATTTTTGCTTTTGGTTTATTAGTATCTAGTGGTGTTGTCGGTTTTTCCGCCATCGCTGGAGGTGTGGCTTTAGCGGTATTGATGTTACCGACTATTATTCGTACCACTGATGAGGCTTTAAAAATTGTCCCCCAGGAAATTCGTTGGGCGGCCTTAGCCGTTGGTGCTTATAACTATCAAACGGTGTTAAAAATCGTCCTTCCTGCGGCTTTACCCGGTATTATTACAGGGATTACATTAGCCATAGCCAGGGCTGCGGGAGAAACGGCCCCCTTAATCTTTACAGCTTTATTCTCTAACTTTTGGCCTAATGTATCACCCCAGGGATTAACAGAACCCATCGCTACTTTGTCCGTATTAGTTTATAACTTTGCGATTTTACCCTTTGAACCACAACAACAGTTAGCCTGGGCAGGTTCTTTAATTCTGGTCCTTTTAGTCTTAATTACTAGTATTACCGCTCGTTTAGCTACCCGTAGAAAAGTTTATTAAAAGGAAATAGAAAAGGAGAAAAAAAAATGCAAGAATCAATGACGAATCAGGACGAATTTTTAGAGGAATCGGTCATGGAATTAATTGATGTAGATATTTTCTATGGCAGTCATAAAGCAGTCAAAGAAGTAAATCTCGATATTCCCAAAAATAAAATAACCGCTTTGATTGGTCCTTCGGGATGCGGTAAAAGTACTATTTTAAGATGTTTAAACCGTTTAAATGACTTAATTACTTCTTTTAAACTCAAAGGAAGAGTTACTTACCGAGGACAAGATCTCTACGCTAAAGATATTGATCCTGTGGAGGTAAGAAAAAGAATCGGCATGGTGTTTCAAAGACCTAATCCTTTCCCCAAAACCATTTATGATAATGTTGTTTATGGTGCAAGAGTTAACGGCTATAAAGGGAGTTTAGACGAGTTAGTAGAAACTTCCTTGCGTCGTGCGGCTTTGTGGGATGAGGTTAAAGACAAGTTGGGAGAAAGTGGTTTTTCTTTATCTGGTGGACAACAACAACGATTATGTATCGCCAGAACCATCGCCGCCCAACCAGAAGTGGTATTAATGGATGAGCCTTGTTCTGCACTTGATCCCATTTCTACCTTGAAAATAGAAGAATTAATGCATGAATTAAAGGAAAATTATACTATTGTCATTGTTACCCATAATATGCAACAAGCCACTAGAGTTGCCGATATGACTGCCTTTTTTAATGCTGAAGCGGTGGGTAAAGGTAGCAAAATTGGTTATTTAGTAGAGTTTGACGAAACGGACAAAATCTTTAGTAATCCCCAAGAACAATCTACTAGAGATTATGTAAGCGGGAAATTCGGTTAAAAAATCGACAATAATTGTTATTACTATTTAGTGTGGAGGGAATTTTTTTTGATAGGATTGTGATATGAGAACCGAACAAGAGGACACAGGATATTATGGCAAAAACCAGAACCGTTTATATCTGTAACTCTTGTGGTACAGAATCTTCCCAGTGGTTTGGTAAGTGTCCTGGTTGTAATGTTTACGGTACTTTAGAAGAGGAAATTCTCAACCCTAATAGTAACAGTAATCCTCGTACTAGTTGGCAATCTCAAAGTCGTAATCAGAATAAAAAACCAACTCCTGCACAACCAAGAATATCTGTAAAATTTTCTGACATAACCGAAGAAGAACAACCGCGCATGAATTCTGGTTATCAAGAATTAGACAGGGTTTTAGGCGGTGGAATTGTTCCAGGTTCTTTAGTCCTAATTGGGGGAGATCCGGGCATCGGTAAATCCACTTTATTGTTACAAACGGCTAACCAATTATCCCTTCGTTTCCCCCGCATTCTCTACGTATCGGCGGAAGAATCAGGACAACAGATCAAATTAAGGGCATTTCGTTTAGGGATTGGGGTCATAAAAGATGATCCTGATCCTAATAATGGTTCTAATAATGGTAGTCAAGATCCTGCCGTGTTTGAACCTAATCTTTATATTTTGGCTGAAACGGATCTAGAAGAAATTTTACGAGAGTTAGAGTCTCTTAAACCCCAAGTTGCTATTATCGATAGTATTCAAACTCTTCATTTTGCCACTCTTAATTCTGCTCCGGGTTCAGTTTCGCAAGTAAGAGAGTGTACTTCGGCATTGATGCAGGTGGCAAAACGGGAAAATATTACTCTTTTTATTGTTGGTCATGTTACCAAAGAAGGTGCCATCGCCGGGCCAAGGGTATTAGAACATTTAGTGGATACGGTCTTATACTTTGAAGGGGATCGATATGCTTCCCATCGTTTGTTAAGATCTGTTAAAAATCGTTTTGGTGCTACCCACGAAATCGGGATCTTTGAAATGGTAGATCACGGTTTAGATGAAGTTTCTAACCCTTCTGAGTTATTTTTAAGTAGTCGAGATGAACTTGCTCCGGGTACGGCTACCATTGTCTCCTGTGAGGGAACGAGATCCCTTGTGGTTGAGTTACAAGCCTTAGTTAGTCCTACCAGTTATACTTCACCTCGTCGCTCTACCACCGGGGTAGATTACAATAGATTACAACAAATTTTAGCGGTATTAGAAAAAAGAGTTGGCATTCCCTTGTCCAAATTAGATGCTTATGTGGCCTCGGCGGGAGGCTTGGCAGTAGAAGAACCGGCAGCGGATTTAGGTATGGCCATCGCCATTGTCGCCAGTTTTCGAGATCGAATAGTTGATCCTCGTACAGTACTAATTGGGGAAATAGGATTAGGAGGACAAGTGCGTTTAGTGTCGCAAATGGAGCTAAGATTAAAAGAGGCTGCGAAATTAGGCTTTAAACGGGCGATCGTGCCGAAAGGTCAAACATATCCTCCTGATATAGGCTTAGAAGTCATCGCCGTAGGAAAAGTTATTGATGCCATTGTGGTGGCGATGCCCAGTAATCAAATGAACGATGATAATGATAGTGATGAGAATAATGATAATGAACAATGATCGATCAATTAATTTTGATTCAGAAATATTTAGCCAAAAATAAACAGTTTTAAATCGTTAATTGTTAAATTTTTTATATATTTTAATTAAGTAAAAAACTATGAAAATATTAGTAACAATTACTCATTTTTTTCGTCCACAAGAAAATGCTAAATATGGCTCGCAACGGGATCCTGTACCTCGAATACAAGCCCTAACAAGCTCTATTTTATCTTTACAACAATTATTCGGAAAACCGCAATTAATGATAAATATAGGGGGGAAAATCGCTGTTCCTGCTAATAACTTACAAAGTACAAATATTGATATTGTTATTTGTACAACTGGTGATGATCATTTAATAGATAAAATTTCCCTACCACCAGATTTATTTAAACATTATACAACGAATGCAGAGCCGCTTTTATTAGGATTTGAATGTCATAAAATTTTGCAAGAAAATATCGATAAATATGACTATTATTGTTACTTAGAAGATGATATAATTATCCGAGATGCTCAATTTTTTACTAAATTAAACTGGTTTAATCTAGTAACAGATTATCAGAAATTATTACAACCTAACCGTTATGAAATAGGATTAAATCAATATACTGGAAAATGTTATGTTGATGGAGATTTATTACCAAGAGTAACTGCACCTTTCCAAAATGTAAATGACGAACCAGAATTAAAAGGTCAAGTTATGAATAATCCCGTGATTTTCCGTCGTGCTTTAAATCCTCATTCTGGATGTTTTTTCTTGAATAATGAACAGATGAAATATTGGGCAGAAAAAGAATATTTTTTAGATAAGGATACTAATTTTGTTGGTGCATTAGAAAGCATAGCCACCCTGGGAATTATGAAAACTTTTAAACTATATAAACCTGCACCAGAATCTGCTAATTTTTTAGAAGTTCATCATTGGGGTAGTGGATTTATTAGTTTATTAGGTTCAGTGATAAAAGTACCCAATTAACAAAAACTAGTTTTGCTGAATCAGGATCTTAATACATCTCACATAAGGAAGCAAAACATTTAGTAAAATTATTATCTTTTTTCATTTTATATCTCAAGTCAGCATGGTTAAAAAATTTTCTTTTAACCATATAGTATCAGTTTTTCGATTAGTTTTTATCTCCCAAAGATTGATACCGTTTTCAGGCAAATTATTCAGTAAGTTTTGTAATTGTTGCCAATTATCTATTAATTTATAATTTACATTATAGGTTTTGGTTAACTTAGCAAAATTAACTAATTGAGGGGTTGCAAAATATTTTTCAAATAGGGGTTGATAATCAGCAATGGGTAACATTTCAAAAATGCCACCGCCGTTATTATTAATTACAATAATGGTTAAACTTCCTTGAAAATATTGATTAATTAAAAAACCATTGGTATCATGTAGAAGGGCTAAATCTCCCGTTAATAATACAGTGGATTGGTTTTGATAAGCGATGCCTAAAGCAGTAGATAAAGTTCCATCAATGCCATTGGTACCTCTGCTAAAATAAACTTGTATTTGACGATTATTTTTTTGCCAAAAAAATTCTGCATACCTCACTGACATACTATTGGCAATAAAAATGGGGGTTTTTTCTGGGAGATATTGGGATAACATCCAAGCTACTTTTCCTTCAAATATTTCCTCATTTCTTGCCATCATTTGATTAATATTTATGTTTATCTTTTTATCGATAGTTAACCATTTATTGAGATAATTTGGAGATGATTTTTTCTCGATATTTTTTAAATACTTAATGAGATTTTCTGGGTTAATTCTAAGATGAATTGAGTTGCTATGTAAAGCGTCTAAATTATCCTTACTAGTAGTAATAATATATGTCCTAATTTTATGGTTATTTAACCATTGTCGTAATTGCTTACTGGTCGGATATTCTCCAAATAAAATTGCGATTTTAGGTATTAATTTATTGGCATATTCCTCATTTCTTAAAATTCTGTCATAATTAATAATTAAATTCTCATTGATGTGACTATAATTTCTCACTGGGGATAAAGCCTCCCCCAATAAGGGAAAATTTAATATTTCTGACAAAAAGGCGATCGCTTCCGAATATAGTTGGGGATTATCGGGTGAATCGACCCCTGCAATAATAATTCCTTTAGAGTGAGTTCGCCACAATTTTAAATGCCTACTTAAATCAAGATTATAGTTAGTTATATTAAAGTTAATAGAGGTCAAGTTGGCAAATAATTGTTCATAGATTAAAGTTTGATTTTCTTTGTTAATTTCTGACTCAGCAACGGGGGCAAGAGGTTCTCGAAATGGTATATTGATATGAACAACGCCCCTAGAAGGAAAATAGGATGTTTCCCAAGCATAAATAATAGTTTGACGTAAATAAAATAACCTTTCTAAATCTACAGAAGGTAGAGATAATTCTGTCTGCCAGTTAGGATAATTACCATATAAGTTAACTTGATTAATAGTTTGTCCAGCACGACAATTTCTTAATTCAGGAGGGCGATCAGCTGTTAAAATAATTAAAGGAATATTACTATATTTAGCTTCAATAATGGCAGGATAAAAGTTAGCTCCAGCTGTCCCAGAAGTACAGACTAAAACTGTCGCCATCTTATTTTTTTTAGCCAATCCTAAAGCAAAGAAAGCGGCGGATCTTTCGTCTAAAATGGGAATAGAATTAATCAGATTATTTCGAGCAAAAGCAATGGTTAAAGGGGTTGATCGTGAACCTGGACTAATTACAGCATTTTTCAAACCTAATTTAGCTAAAGTTTCAACAATTACTGAACTCCAAAGAGTATTAACATTACGAAAATCTAGGATCATTTTTAAATTAAAATTAGGCTAAAATCAAAGTATATTATTATTAAATAATTTATCGTTATTTATGTCATTCTTTGTTCCTTTGGGTAAGAATAATAAAAATAAAGAAAGCCTTTTACAATGAAAAAAACATCATGAAAGCATTTATAAAAGATAACATTCTTTACATCAATAAAGAAGATTTACCTCAATATCAAAAAGGTAAGTCCATCGTGCGTAATAATTATTTTTGGGCATTAAAATCTATCAGCGACTACACACCCATGAATGGAGATTGGGAATTTGCTTCAGAAGTTTGGATCGCATTGAGTCGGATGCTATTGTTTTTTACTAATTCAGGTTATTTAGGTTATCGAGAAACCATGTTAGAATTTAGCGATGATACCCTAATTCCAGAAGTTTTGCGATCGATTTCTAGTAAATTATAGATATTCTTTACCATGGCAACCTTTCTGCGTCCTTTAAGTTATCAATATCAGTGGCTATATGATACCATTGCCAAACTAGCGGCGATACCCGTTGGCGGTGAAAAACATTTTCGACAATTGGCACTGAAAAATCTTGACATTAACCCTGATAGTAGGATACTCGATTTATGTTGTGGTGCGGGGCAAACCACAAAATTTTTAGTCAACTATTCCCAACAGGTAACGGGTTTAGATATATCGATGGTTTCTCTGGAAAAAGCGAGAAAAAATGTACCTCAAGCGGAATTTATCGAAGGATTTGCCCAAAAAATGCCTTTTGCCGATAATTTTTTTGATTTTGTCCATACTAGCGTCGCCTTACACGAAATGACTACCGCTGAATTAGAGGAGATTTTTCGGGAAGTTTATCGGGTGTTAAAACCAAAGGGAATTTTTACCTTTATCGACTTGCATCAACCGCAAAATTTATTGTTCATCCCCGGATTAACGTTATTTATGTGGTTATTTGAAACGGAAACCGCATGGCAATTATTAAAAACGGATTTAGCTGATAAACTCACTGGCGCTGGTTTTAATATCATTGATAATCAACTTTACGCTGGCGGCAGTTTACAAGTTATTCAAGCTAAAAAATCAGTTTCTTAATATAGTTTTTCAAGACTTTTTTGTTCAAATTTTGTTAAATAACGCCATTGTCCGGGTTCTAATCCTGTTAAAGTTAAATCACAATGGGAATCTATACCTATTTTTACCCTAATTAGTCTTAAGGTTGGATGTCCGACTAACGCAGTCATTTTTCTTACTTGACGATTACGCCCCTCTGTTAAAGTTAACTCTATCCATGCCGTGAGAATTTCTCGACGATAACGAATAGGAGGGTTGCGTGGTGGTAATTCTGGCTCTTTTGTTAATAAAGTGGCGATCGCCTTTTTGGTTTTTTTACCTTGAATCATCACTCCTTGTTGTAACTGTCGCAAGGCTTGGGGAGAAGGGGTGTTTTCTATCTGACTCCAATAGGTGCGCGGATGGGCAAAGCTAGGTTCACAAAGACGGTGTTTTACTAGATTATTATCTGTTAATAATAATAAGCCCTCACTGTCGAGATCTAAGCGTCCGACAGAATAAATGTTGGGTATATCAATATAATTTTTAAGGGTTTCTCTGTCACCACCATGAGGGCTATTATCAGTAAATTGACAAAGTACGTTATAGGGTTTATAAAACAGAATATAAGTATATTTCATGATTGATAATTGGTTTTTTCCATAATCATATAATTTGGGATACATAAATAATTTAATTAATAGGGTAAAAGTTAAGCTATTATTACTCAGTCGTGCTGTTTTAAAATTCTGATTTAAGTGTAATAAATAAAAATAATTTGTCAAAACATTATCATATAATTATGAAGGAATTTGTGTCCCGTTTTAATAATGTCAGATGTTATATTATCGTTGGTTTTATTATTCTATTTTTAGCCAGTAGTTTTCGTCATCTTTTATTTAGTTCTACAGCTTATGATTTAGGTATTTTTGATAATGGTATCTATCTTATTTCCCAAGGAAAAAATCCTTATGTTAGTTTCCGAGAATTACATATTTTAGGTGATCATGCCGCTTGGATTTTATATTTAATTGCACCTTTATATGTTATTTTTCCTTCGGTTTATTGGTTATTTATTTTACAGGCTTTTGCTTTAGCGATCGCAATTTTACCCATTTGGCATTTAGCGAAGTTGATGGATTTAACGGATTCAAAAGCAAGAACTGTTTGTTTAATATATATATTATATCCCCTAATTTTTAATGTTAATTTATTTGACTTTCATCCAGAAGTAATTGCCGTACCTTTATTTTTTACTGCCATTTTAGCCGTAAGATTAAATAAAATTTATTGGTTTATTTCCTCCATTATTTTCATCTTAGGATGTAAAGCGGTATTAGCTTTAACAGTGGCCATGATGGGTATATGGTTAATATTTTTTCATCGCAAAAAAACCTATGGAATGATAGCAATTTTTAGTGGCATTTTTTGGTTTATTATTGCCACTCAATTAATTATTCCGTACTTTAGTGGTGCAGAAGCCGCCGCCGTTGGTAGATACACTTTTTTAGGAGATTCGGTAACAGAAATTTTATTAAATTTAATCTTAAAACCCCAAATTATTTTCTCCTATTTATTTACTGGTGCTAATTTTGAGTATTTATTATTATTATTTATTCCTGTTATTCCAGTTTTAGCCTGGCAAGAATTGACTAATTTAATTCCAGCAATCCCGACTTTATTTCTCAATTTATTGACGGATTATCAACCTCAAAAAGATTTAATACACCAATATTCTTTACCCATTATTCCCTTTTTAATTTTAACAATTATAGCTAGTTTAGCCAATCATAAGACTTGGTTTGAGAAAAGTTATCAAATAAGAATTTGGTCATTAATAGCCTTTTTAGTTTTAGCTAAATATGTATATTTTTTCCCCAATTCTTTGTACATGAAAAATTTACCTACATGGCGATCGACAAATGAAGCTATTAATTTAATTGATAAAAAAGCATCAGTTTTAACGGCGGCACAAATAGTTCCTCACCTAAGTCATAGAGAAGAGATTTATTTAGCAACGGATGATTTTAATTATGATAATATCAATGATATTCACTACATTTTACTTAACTTAGATAATCCCGGATTTGGTAGTTCTCCTGAAAAAATAAAAGAGTTAATTAACTTTTTAAAAAAACAAGAAAACTTTAAATTAATCCATGAAAAAGAGCAAATATTTTTATTTAATAAACTGAGCAAATAATGATAATGATATAACAGTTTTTACCAATGAAAATACGTTAGTTTTTTTAAAACTTACTGTACTACAAAACTATAATTATGGTTAATTATTGAGCACAAAAATCTTCTAGTCTTCTATTCTTTACCGAATTTTATCGGAGGAGGTTTATAATAGTTAACATAACTTAATAAACTGCAATATAACATCAATGACTATAACTAGCAATTCCATTCATCATGTACCCGCCGTTGAAGGCAATTATTGGCAGTGGCGGGGGGAAAAAATATACTATATACAATCAGGACAACAAAAAGGGGATAAACCACCTTTATTATTAGTACATGGTTTTGGGGCATCCACTGACCACTGGCGCAAAAATATTCATCAATTACAAGAAAGTTTCTCTGTGTGGGCCATCGATATGTTAGGATTTGGCAGATCGGGTAAACCAGGGTGGGAATATACTGGTAATCTGTGGCGAGAGCAATTAAATGATTTCATCACAGAAGTAATTAAGCAACCTACGGTTATCGCTGGTAACTCTTTGGGGGGTTATGCCTGTTTATGTACCGCCGCCGAGTATCATCATAATGTGGCAGGGGTTATTTTACTCAATAGTGCAGGTCCTTTTTCTGATACGGTAGCAACAAAGCCTACTGTGACGCAAAAAATTAGCGGTTGGGTATTAAAACAAAATTGGATTACCTATATTTTATTTCAACGATTACGCAACAAGAAAAACATCCGCAAAACCCTTGAAAAAGTCTATTTAGATTCTACCGCCATCACAGATCAATTGGTAGAAGATATTTACCGTCCTTCTTGTGATCAAGGAGCTTTACAAGTGTTTGGCTCTGTATTTAAAAGTCCTCAAGGGGAAAAAATTGATCAATTACTACAGAAAATGACCTGTCCTTTGCTTAATATTTGGGGTGAAGCTGATCCTTGGATGCGATCCCAGGAAAGAGGGGAAAAATTCAAGAAATATTATGATAATTTAACAGAATATTATCTCAAAGCTGGTCATTGTCCCCATGATGAAGTACCCGAAGAAGTTAACAGCCTAATTACTGCTTGGGTAACAGACAAAATAACTTTGAACTGGGATTTAAGGCTATGTGAGTTCGATGACTTTTCAAAAGATAATTAGGAAGGGAATACAGGAGTGAGGAATTTCTTTTTTGCTTAAGACTTTTGAAATAATCATCAAGAATTTTACTCACTTCTTCTAAAACCATAGCCAATTATTTTGTGCAAATTTCTTGAAACCTTCGCCCCAAAGACTCTTTCAACGGGGGAGGGGATAAATTGCCAATGGCTAATTGCTAATTGCTAAAGATGGTTTTTCCGCAAAAAAGGAGTCTAAAATCTGCTCAGAAATTTGACGGCTAGTTAACCCTAAATCCGCAATGGACTCATTGGGCGTGGCATGATCTACTAAAATATCGGGTACACCAAAGCGTTTTAATTTGGCCATGACATCGTTATCCAATAAGGCTTCGGCAATGGCTGAACCAAAACCACCCATTAAACAACCTTCTTCAAGGGTGGCGACTTTACCAATTTTCTCGGCTAAGGGTAAAATTAAATCGGTATCAAGGGGTTTAACAAAACGGGCATTAATAACGGTGGCTTCTATACCATGTTCGCTCAAAATTTCGGCGGTTTGCATTGCAGTATTAACCATCGTGCCATAACCCACTAATAACAAATCGTCACCGTTACGTAAAATTTCACCCTTGCCAATTTCGAGTCCTTCCCAACCTTCTTCCGCTAAAGGCACACCCACACCATTACCACGAGGATAACGCATGGCGATGGCACCATCAGTATAATTAATACCCGTCACCGTCATACGCTGTAATTCTGCCTCATCTTTAGGTGCCATGAGCACAAGATTGGGGACACAACGGAGATAGGATATATCATACATCCCTTGATGAGTAGGACCATCTGCCCCCACAATTCCCGCCCTGTCTAAACAGAAAAATACTGGTAATTTTTGAATACAAACATCATGGATAATTTGATCGTAAGCCCGTTGTAAGAAGGTGGAGTAAATAGCCACCACAGGACGCATTCCTTCACAAGCCAAACCGGCGGCTAAAGTGACAGCATGTTGTTCTGCGATACCGACATCGATATATTGCTTAGGTAATTTTTGCTGTAACTTGTCTAAACCTGTACCTGTTGCCATCGCCGCCGTGATACCGATAATTTTGGGGTTATTTTGAGCCAAAGTGGTGAGAGTATGGGCGAAAACCTTAGAATAACTAGGAGGTTTGGGTTTATTGGACGGAATCGGTTTTCCTGTAGTTAAATTGAAGGGGCTTTGTGCATGATAACCCACTTGATCTTTCTCAGCGAGGGTATAACCTTTACCTTTGACAGTGACAACATGGACTAAAACAGGTCCTTTCACCTTATGTGCTTTGTTAAAAGTATCAATTAATTCCTTTAAATTATGACCATCAATAGGACCAAAATAAGTAAAACCTAACTCCTCAATTACTGCCCCAACTTTAGGCATAGCAAGACGTTTCATCGCTTCTTTGAGGTTTTTCATCTCTGGGGATAATTTCTCACCGTCACCAAAGAAAGGAAAATGCTTAAATTGTTCTTCTAAATTATCAGTGATAAATTGAACCGGATCTGATAAACGCACTTTATTCAAATAACGGGAAATCGCACCCACGTTAGGAGAAATGGACATTTCATTGTCATTTAAGACTACCATCAAGTTAGTATTGGGTAAATGCCCTGCGTGGTTAATAGCTTCTAATGCCATACCCCCTGTCAATGCACCATCGCCGATAATGGACACTACTTTGTAATTTTCGCCCTTGCTATCCCGGGCTAAAGCCATGCCCAACCCTGCGGAGATACTCGTAGAAGCGTGTCCCGCACCAAAATGGTCAAATTTGTTCTCACTGCGTTTTAAATACCCAGCAACGCCATCTTTTTGTCGTAAGGTCTGAAAATTATGGTATCTTCCTGTTAATAATTTATGGGGATAAGCCTGATGTCCTACATCCCAAATTACTTTATCTCTATCTAAATCTAGGGTTTGATATAAGCCAATAGTTAACTCTACTACCCCCAATCCCGGTCCTAAATGTCCTCCTGTAGCGGCGATCGTCTGTAAGTGTTTCTCTCGTATCTGTTGAGCAATATCTTCTAGCTGTCGTATGGATAAACCGTTTAATTGATTCGGGTGAGTTATTTCACTTAAGTGCATTATCTTAAATTCTCTTTGCTATTATTTGATCAATTTTAGCTCACCGTAGTTTTTTTTTCTATTACCGATGAAGCAGATTTTTTAAAAAGAGAGTTCATTTTTTCCCCTTGAGCATTTCCTTTGCAATTTATCCGCTTAAACGCTAATTATTTTCAATAAAGTTCTATAGCAATCAGTTTTGATTTGTGAGATTTTGGTGAGACTAGGAGTCAGGAGTCGGGAGTCAGAATTATTCCACTCAATACTGGATTCTGGATTCTGAATCCTTTTAAAACAATTATTTGATTCTCACGAATGATTCCTGATTGCTGGTATATCCTAGGGTAATTAAAAATTATTATCAATTTTTGCTAGAACTTTAATTCAGGTAGATGAGAAGTGATAGGAGAAAAAAATCCTCCCCCCCCTGGAGTTTTAATGACAAACAAATCATCAACATCGACTTTAACTGTAGCATTCCCCGATAAATTTAATTTTGAACCATCTTTTTTGATAAGATAATTTTTGCCTTTTTTTCCGTCTTTTCCCCCTTTTAATCCTAGAGGAGAAACAACTCTTTTACTAGATAAAATTCCCGCCGTCATCGGTTCTAAAAAACGGATCGCCCGAATCACCCCATTTCCACCCTTAAATTTTCCGTCTCCTCCGCTGTGGCTTCGGATTCCAAAATGTTCTATTCGCACAGGAAAACGGTCTTCTAGTACTTCTGGATCGGTTAAACGAGAGTTGGTCATATTCGTCTGTATGGCGTCTGTGCCATGATAATTGTAACCTGCCCCCGAACCACCGCAAATTGTCTCATAATATTGATATTTAGCGTTACCGAAGGTAAAATTATTCATAGTACCTTGAGAGTTAGCCATAATACCTAAAGCACCATAAAGACAATCAGTGATATTTTGGGAAGTTTCCACATTACCCGCTACCACAGGTGCAGGATATTGGGGGTTAAGCATACAGCCTTGGGGGATAATGATATTCAGAGGTTGAAGACAACCAGCATTCAAGGGAATGTCATCGTCAACAAGGGTGCGAAAAACATATAAAACGGCAGCTTTGGTGACGGCAAGAGGGGCGTTAAAATTGTTATCTAGTTGGGGAGATGTACCTGTAAAATCGATCAAGGCAGTGGAATTGTCCTGATTAATGGTAATTTTTACTTGAATTCTTGCACCATTATCTAGTTCAGTAATAAATTCACCATTTTGTAAAGATTGAATGGCTTTTTTTACACAACTTTCCGCATTTTCTTGGACAAACTGCATATAATTTTTGACAGTGGTTAAGTTATAAGTGTTCACCAAGTTGATTAATTCTTGGACTCCTTTTTTATTGGCGGCAACTTGGGCTTTTAAATCTCCTAAATTTTGCTCATAATTCCTCACGGGGTAAGGAGAATTATTCAGTAAGTTATGGAGTTGATTTTCCTGTAATTTACCTTCTTTAACGACACAAAAATTATCGATTAAAATACCCTCTTCCCCAATATTTTTACTATTGGGAGGCATTGAACCCGGAGTGAGTCCGCCAATATCAGCATGATGACCACGAGAAGCCACATAAAAATCCGGTTGATTATTGGAGTTAGTAAAAATGGGAGTAATAGCCGTAATATCTGGTAAATGAGTACCGCCATTATAGGGATTATTAGTTAAGTAAACATCCCCTTTTTGTAGGTTAATTTTACCGTCATTAATTAAAGCTTTTATACTTTCACTCATTGAGCCTAAATGAACAGGGATATGAGGGGCATTGGCGACCAATTCACCGTTATGATCGAAAATTGCACAGGAAAAATCGAGCCTCTCTTTAATGTTGACAGAATAGCTAGTATTTTGTAAGGAGATGCCCATTTCCTCCGCAATGAAACGGAAAAGATTGTTAAAAATTTCCAGTAGAATTGGATGGGGTTGATTTTGATTTTGATTATATCCTGCTATTAGTTGAGGAGATTGGTTATTAATTTTAGTTATGATTAAATCTCCCCTTTCAGTAATTTCCCCTTGCCAACCGATCTCAATTACATTTGTGCCTGTAGATTCCATTATTAAAGCAGGGGCGGTAATTTTTTGATGGGTAGCTATTTTGTCTCGTTGATAAACAGGGGTATCATACCATCTATTTTTAGTGTACATTTTAACAGTGGTAACAGGGGGTGAACCTTCCTCAATTTTATTTGTAATAGAGGGTTCTTTTTCTTGATAAGTAGGAGAGATTAATTCTAAGGAAATTTGCTCGATGATTAGGGCTTTTTCGGGAAGTATAAAGCCATATTGTTGTTGATGACGGCAGTTAAATTCTCCTATCATCTCTTGATAGTTACTAAAATTTATCTCTAAACTTGAGTCTGTGCCTTGATATTTTAAGTATATTTTAGGTTTAATTTCGATAATGCTATTATCTATTTTTATTTGTTGCCTTAATTCTTGTTTTGCTCGATTTTCTAAATAAGAATATTCTATTTTAACAATGTCCATTGAGCCTTCTGATAAAAGTAAATTAAGGGTTTTTTCTTTAATAACTCTCATCTCAGCTAAACCGATTCCATAAGCCGATAAAACTCCAGCTAGGGGATGAATAACAATAGTTTCCATCCCTAATTTTTCGGCAATTAAACAAGCATGTTGTCCTCCCGCCGCACCAAAACAACACAAGATATACTCACTGACATTATAGCCTTTTTGTAAGGAGATTTTTTTGATAGCATTAGTCATTTTTTCTACGGCGATAGTTAAAAATCCTTGAGCAATTTCTTCTATTTTGATCTCTGTTTTTAACTGTTGCTGAAGCTGAGTAAATTTATCTTTTACTATATTTAAATCTAAAGGTTGATCGGCATTTTTACCAAATACTTGGGGAAAAAAATCAGGCTGAATTTTACCTAACAACACATTACTATCGGTGATGGTTAGATCTCCTCCTTTGCCATAACACGCAGGACCCGGATTAGCACCAGCCGATTCAGGACCAACTCGGTAACGATTACCGTCAAAGTGGCAAATTGAACCTCCTCCTGCCGCTACGGTGTGAATAGCCATCATGGGACTTCTTAATCTTACTCCTGCTATTTCTGTCTCAAAATTTCGTTCAAATTCTCCTGCATAGTGAGCGACATCGGTGGAAGTACCCCCCATATCAAAGGTGATTATTTTCTGAAATCCAGCCTTCTGACAAGTTTTGACGGCACCAACAATTCCCCCCGCCGGACCTGATAATATACTATCCTTGCCTTGAAAGTATTTACCATCCACCAACCCGCCATTAGACTGCATGAACATTAATTGCGGTAAAGGTTGATTTGGGGTGGTCTGCAAATTGTCTTCCACCTCAGAAAGATAAGCCTTTAAAACAGGAGATAGATAAGCATCAACGACGGTGGTATCTCCTCGACTCACTAGCTTAATGAGGTTGCTGACTTGATGAGACACGGAAATCTGAGTAAAACCGATTTTGGCGGCGATGGCTTGAATTTGCAACTCATGATCATGGTAACGATAACCATGTAATAAGACAATAGCACAACTACGGATACCTCGAGCAAATATTTTTTGTAAATCTTTCTCAAGCTTTTGGGGGTTAACAGGTTGTAATTCCTCCCCTGTTGCCGAAAAACGTCCTGAAACTTCCACAACTTCCCGATATAACATTTCTGGTAAGATGATATGACGGGCGAAAATATCTGGGCGATTTTGATAACCGATGCGTAAGGCATCCCGAAAACCTTTATTAATTACTAAAACAACCTCTTCTCCTTTTCTTTCCAAGAGGGCATTTGTAGCGACAGTCGTCCCTATTTTTATTACTTTGATATCCTCAGTGGGAAGCGGTTTCCCTTCTGCGACACCCATAATTCTTCTAATACCTTCAATGGGTGCAGATTGATAGTGTTCAGGATTTTCCGATAATAGTTTATGGGTGATAATTTGTTTATCGGGATTTAAAGCGACAATATCGGTAAAAGTGCCGCCTCTATCAACCCAAAATTGCCATTTTTCTTGTTTTTTGACCATATTGTATAAAGTGGATAAAGTTAAAGATTTAGAAGTCGGTTTTGGAATGTGCTTACTCTCAATCACCAAAATTTTATCACCCCTTCATCGCCGTCAATTTCTACCCACGCACCGACTGGTAAACAAGCATTAACGCCGTCATGGCCAAAGGGTAAATCACTTATAATTGGGATGTTAAGGTTACCTAGGCGATCGCAAAGTACTTCATAAGCATTCCAACTGGGAATACCATCGGCAGGATTACAACCGCTAAACCGACCTAAAATAATACCCTTCACTTGTTGAAAAATGCCCATTAAACGCCACTGAGTCAACATCCTATCAAGACGGTAGGGTGCTTCTTGGACATCTTCCAAAGCTAAAATCACATTATCAAAATTAGGACAGATACTTGTTCCTAAAAGATGAGTTGCCACCGTTAAATTAGCAGGTAAAAGTATTCCCCGAGCTTTACCACCGCCCCAACCTTGCCCTTGTAGGGAGAGTAACGATTTTCCCTCAATATAGTCAAATAAGCGTTTTAATGACCAGTTTGGCTCTTGGGCTATAGTAGTTAAAACCGCACCATGAACACTTATAATCCCTTGATTATACAAACTCCATAGAAGGCTAGTCACATCAGAAAAACCGATTAGCCATTTCGGCTGAGAAATTGCATCCCATTGCCAATTTTCCAATAATCTGGCACTACCATATCCCCCTCTAACACAAATAATCCCTTTATATTCTGGATTTGTCCATGCTTCTTTTAAGGCTTGACGGCGAATTTCGTCTTTTCCCGCTAAATAACCGTCTTGATCTGCATATTTTTGCTCTAAAATCACTTTATAACCATTTTTTCGCCAAATTTCTACTCCTTGCCCCAATTTTTCTCTTTCTTTGTCTCTAACTGTCCCACTGGGAGCGATCGCCAATAAAGAATCCCCTTTTTGTAATGGTAATGGTAATAACATAGAACAATTAGTAAATAGTCATGAGCTTTTCACTGTTAAGAAATATAGCAAAATATTAATCTTTTTTAAAAAAAGTTATTCACATTAAAAGAAAATGTTACCTTTAATTTTAATTGAAAAAAAATTGTGGCCATTGTCAAAATAATGAATAACAACCAAGAAAAAGATTTAGTTAGTGCCGGTTTAACCGCCGCTATCGGTGCCGGAATTATTACCTCTTTTGCAGTAAGTCAAGGGCAAAATCCCTTAGTTGCGACAGGAATTACACTTTTTTCAGCACTTTTAGCAGTAATTATTTATCAGGTAGATTTGATTTAATCCCAATTCCGCTACTGCTAATCCTTGTAAAGCTTGTTTTTGAATTTCCCTCACACTAACCTTCCTTTTCGGCATGCTTCCGAGCAGTATTGGGACGGGACCGCTTCTCTAGAAAAAAAAGTCCCCCTTTAAGAGGACTGTTGTATTTCTACCATCGTAGTTTAAGCTAAACTTGAAAAAATAGGTATTGAGGGAGGTTTTTAAGAATCAGGGATAAATAATTTAATCTCCTCAATATATTTCCATGATACTCCTTCGGGATCTTTACTTTGACTCCACAAGGAAAAATCGGCTTCTAATTTTCGTCTTCCCACCGTCTGAGAAGTAACATCCAAACGTTTAGCTAATTCACTCTGAGTTACAGCATTCTCAAAAGTTTGTACTGTAGGGGGGGAGTCTTCAGGTTCTTCTCTTTTGGGAGGGGGGAGAGAGTCGGAAGAAACAGATTGTCCTGGTTGAGGAGGAATTACTAGGGTATCAGTTACAGATTGAACTTCTGGGGATGGAGATTCAACAACTGTTGTCGGCTTAGAAAATGAAGCGTTTAAATCAGTTTCAGGTGCTAAGTCAGTATCATCATCTGGCTCACTATCATCAAAAATACTACCTAATGCATTAGCAGTCAAGAAATAATAAACAATCCCTTTATCTTCATATAATCGTTTTACGGCACCGTATTCTAGGGTTTTTTGTTCTAAATACCAACGGGCAGTCTTCGCACCAAGGTTGGTTTTGGTGGTAAGGTCTAGTACTGTTAAGCAACCCTGATGTGCTTGGATTAACTGATTAAAAAAAGGATCGATTTGTTCAGATAGTTGTTTCAAACGGTATCTTTGCCATATTTTATAGCCTAATGCGAAGAAGAAAATTCCCACAATAAAAGGCCAAAATACAAATACTACCATTGTTATTAATGCTAGGGGTAGTAACACTAAAAGGATACTGTTAGCACCACTATCTATTACTTTTCCAGTCATAGTGTTAAGTGGTTATATTGATAAAAGACAATAAATCTTCTCGATTTTGTCTAAATACTTGATAATTATAGTTTAAAACCACTTAAAATACAAAATTCAGTCACAAAGAATCCAAAAAATTTTTGGCTCTTCTAGACTGAGTGTGATAAATTATTAGCTGAAAAAGGTATTAGGTGTTAGGTATCAGGTTAAATTCTAAAATGTTGATTCTGAGAAGGTTTTGCCCAAGAACAATGTTTTCGTTACATTTGCGATTTGAATCTCTAACCAATCAATTTCATTAATGATCGCCCATTTACATCTGTTCCAAGCCTCTAACTGATAGGGATCATGATAAACAAAATCAAAATCTAATTCTTTTTTTTCTAAATACAACTTACAGGTCATGAAACGATGTTCTAATAATTTCAATCTTTCTTGGGGTTCTAAATAACTAAAAAAGAAATACTTAATCATAAAACGAGAACGAGAATTAATCCAACTTTCTTGGGGATGTTCTAACATTTTCTCTCGCCATTTTTCCCTTCCTTCGGGAGTTATACGATACATCTTACGAGGATTATTATTGTCCTCCTGTTCGGTAAATACCTGAATCAATCCTCTTTCTTCCAACCGTTTCAGTAAGGGATAAATAGCACCGTAATTGACGCTGATACACCCGCTCATAAATAACTCCATTTGTTGTTTAAGGCGGTAGCCATGCAGTGATTCTTTTTGTAATAATCCTAACGTCGCTAACTCTAACATGAGACTTTTCAAATTTTATATCAATTTGATATATTATAATGATATGATAAAATGCTAGTCTATGATTCAAACTTTGACATAAAACTTAATCTTTCTGTAACTAATATGGTCAATCCTAACTCTCCTCCCCCTTGTGAAGAATCAAATATTGAAGAAGAACTACAGATTTTGTCCTCTAAACAAGTAAGCAAGAAAAAATCTTTTTCTCGTTGGTGGATAATTGTAAATGTTATTTTTATAGCTTTAATAGCTAGCGGAGGGGGAAAATTATGGTTAGCTAGTAATAATAAAGAAAATAAGGCCCCTGCTGCCGCAATGGGTGGACAACCTCAGGCTATACCTGTGAAGTTGGAAACTTTAACCAGTAAATCATTAGAAAATAGCACCACTGTAGTAGGCACTTTAGAGGCTCCTAAGGCTGTTAAAATTAAGTCGGAAGCGGATGGAAGGATTAACCAGATTTTAGTGGAAGAGGGCGCAACGGTTCAAGCAGGACAAGTAATTTTAACGGTTGAAAGTGATGAATTACAAGCAGAATTAAATCAAGCTCAGGCTCAATTAGAAAATGCTCAAGCCCGATTAGCACAATTAAAAACAGGAAGTCGTATTGAAGATATCGATCAAGCTCGAGCTGAATTAAATCAGGCGATCGCAAGGTTAAATAATGCGAAAGAAGGTGCACTCCCAGAAGAAATTGCTCAAGCTCAAGCCCAAGTAGAGTCAGCCCAAGCGGAGTTAGACCTAGCGGATGAAAGATTGAAAAGGTATAGTAACTTACAAGAGGAAGGGGCTATTTCTAAAGATCAACTTGACGAAAGGCTGAAAACTCAACTTCAAGCCATGTCATCTTTAAAGGAAGCACAACGTCGTTTATCTGGTTTAAGGAAAGGAAGAAAATCAGGTCTTGATGAACTACAAGCAGAAGTGGAACGAGCAAAAGCAAACTTGAAACGCCTAGAAAATGGGCCAAGAATTGAAGAAATTGCCCAGGCTCAAGCAGATGTATCCCAGGCAAAGGCAAGAATAAACTCCATCGACGTCAGAATGAAAAAAACGAAAATTATCGCTCCTTTCACGGGAATTATTGGGGATATACCCGTTAAATTAGGAGATTACCTGGACTCCGGACCAGACTCTGAAAACGAGTTAACCACCCTCACGGAAAATAATATTTTAGAGGTTAATTTGTCCATTCCTTTAGAACAGGCCGGAAAATTACGTTTGGGTTTACCTGTAGTCATTTCAGATAGTCAAGGGAAAACTGTAACATCTGGCAAAATTAGTTTTATATCTCCTAATGTGACAGCAAATACTCAATTAGTTTTAGCCAAAGCAACCCTTGAAAACAGTGCAGGAAAGCTACTTAATCAAGGTTCAGTACCAGCAAAGGTTATCTGGGATGAGCGTCAAGGTATCCTCGTGCCGGCTACGGCGGTGTCTCGTTTGGGAGATAAAACCTTTATTTTTGTTGCTGAAGCAATGGAAAATTCTACCCCTGATAAACCGCAATTTATAGCTAAACAAAAATTAGTAACCCTGGGTGGTCTGCAAGGTAATGACTATCAAGTTCTGAATGGTCTAAATGTGGGCGATCGCATCGTAACCGCAGGGGTAATGAATTTAAGGGATGAAACCCCCATTATGCCACTTCCATCTAATTAATAAACATGATATCAATTCTTCCCTAACACTAATGTTAGAGGGAACAACTCTCAATACTGCTCGCAAGCGTGCCGAAAACGTTGTCGTTAGGACGAAGTAATAAGTAATAAGTAATAAGCCCCTGAGAAACACATTTCCTAAATATCATGTTTGTAGATTTCTTTATTAAACGTCCTGTTTTCTCTACTGTTTGTGCCCTGATTATCCTCTTGGTCGGTATCATTAGTATTGTTACTTTACCAGTTGATCGCTTTCCTGATATTAGCCCAACTCAAATTCAAATCACCGCTCGTTATGAAGGTGCAGACGCTGAAGTGGTAGAAAATACTGTCACCAATATCCTGGAAAGGCAAATTAACGGAGTAGAAGGCTTAAAATATATCTCCTCTACTAGCAGTAATGATGGCACCAGTAGTATTATAGCTACTTTTGAAGCAAATCGTAATAAAGATTTAGCCGCCGTAGACGTGCAAAATCAAGTTTCCACCGTGGAATCCCAGTTACCTGATGCAGTCCAAAGAACAGGGATTACAGTAAGTAAGCAATCTAATAATATTTTAATGGGGTTTGGTTTATTTAGCGAAAATAAAGAGTATGATAATACCTTCCTGAGTAATTTTGCCGATCGCTACATCATTGATGCCATAAAAAGAATTGAAGGGGTAGGGAATGTTAGGATCTTTGGTGAAAGACGTTATGCTATGCGCTTATGGCTTGATCCTAATCGTTTGGCAAGTCGAGGATTAACCACTACCGATGTGACTAGGGCGTTATCGGAACAAAATATTCAAGTAGGGGTGGGGAAAATAGGGGCCGAACCCGCACCCCAAGGACAAGAGTACCAATTGGATTTAAAAGCTGTTAGTCAACTTATCTATCCCGAACAATTTGAAAATATCATCCTCAAAAGCGATGAAAATAGTGGTATAGTTCGCTTTAAAGATGTCGGTAGGGTGGAACTTGGTTCACAGGATTACGGAGCCTTCTTACGTTTCCGAGGGTTAGATGCGGTAGGCATTGGTATCTATCAGTTACCCGGTTCTAATGCTTTACAGGTAGCCAAAAAGATTAAGGCAGAAATGGCAACGTTATCTCAAGAATTTCCCACAGGCATTGAGGCAAAATTGGCCTTTGATACCACAGCATTTATTGAAGAATCTATGAAAGAGGTAGTAATAACTCTTTTAATTTCTATTACTTTGGTGGTGTTAATTATCCTCGTTTTTCTTCAAGATTGGCGTACGACTTTAATCCCCTCTTTAACCATTCCCTTATCTTTGATCGGTACTTTTGCCTTTGTCAAAGCCTTTGGTTTTTCCATCAATACCTTAACCTTATTCGGTTTAACCCTTGCTACTGGCTTAGTGGTGGATGATGCCATCGTGGTAGTAGAACAAATTCACCGCTACATTGAAGATAAAAACATGGAGGCGCATGAGGCTTCTAGTGAATCCATGAAACAGTTATTTGGGGCTGTTATTGCCACTTCTTTGGTGTTGATGGCGGTATTTATTCCCGTTGCTTTCTTTCCAGGTACGACAGGAGCATTATATCGTCAATTTGCTTTAACTATTGCCTTTTCGATCCTAATTTCGACTTTTTTAGCCCTTACCCTAACTCCCTCTTTGTGTGGCTTCCTCTTACGCAAAGGACAACGGCCTCCTGCATGGTTAGCAACAATTTTTAATAATTTTAATCGTTTTCTTGATTGGGTAACTCAAAAATATGATCAGTCTTTAGGGTTATTAACTCACTTTAAACTGTTTGTAATTGGTATCTTTATCGTTTTGATCGCTTTTACAGGGTGGTTATATGTCAAAACTCCCACCGCTTTTTTACCTGAAGAAGATCAAGGATACTTTATTACGATCATTCAAGCACCAGAAGGGGTATCTCTGCAATATACTAGCGAGGTGATGAAGAAAGTAGAAACAGAAATTCTGCAAATGCCCGAAGTATTGGGTACTTTTGCCATTGGAGGCTTTAGTTTTGGAGGTAGTACTCCTAATCAGGGGGTTATTTTTACCCCTCTTAAACCTTGGCGGGAACGAAGTAATCCAGATCAAACGGTACAAGCTATTACAGGAAAGTTATTTGGTAAATTTGCCATGATTCCTGAAGCAAGAATTATCCCCATTAATCCCCCTGCCATTCAGGGATTAGGAACTTTTGGGGGTTTTACCTTCCAATTACAAGATCGACGTATCAATGTCGATTTAGAGTCCATGGTGGCAACCATGGGACAATTTTTGGGGGTGGCTAATCAAACTGAGGGGTTACAACGGGTTTTCACTCAATTTGCCGCTAATAGTCCTCAATTATCCATTGAAGTTAACCGAGAAAGGACAAAACTTTTGGGGGTGAATTTGGATGATATTTTCAGCACTTTACAAACCGCCTTGGGGGGTGAATATGTCAATGATTTTTCTATGCAACAACGTACCTATCGAGTTTATTTACAAGCTGATCAGCAATTTCGCTCAAACCCTGAAGATATTAGTAAATTATATGTGCGGTCAAGCAATAATGAGATGATACCTTTATCAAATTTAGTCACCGTTACTTCTGTTACAGGTGCACAAAAAATACAACACTATAACCTATTCCGTGCCATTGAAATCAACGGCTCAACCGCCCCCGGATTCAGTTCAGGAGAAGCGATTACAACGGTAGAGAATTTAGCACAACAAGTTTTTCCCCCAGGATTTGGCTATGAATGGACGGGTATTTCATTAGAGGAAATTAGTGCAGGGAATTTGGCGATCGTCATTTTTGGCTTAGGATTATTATTTGTATTCCTAGTATTAGCCGCTCAATATGAAAATTATGTTGATCCTTTAATCATTATGTTAGCCGTGCCTTTAGCGATTTTAGGGGCGTTATTAGCACAAATATCTAGGGGATTTCCTAATGATGTTTATTGTCAAATGGGGTTAGTTATGTTGATCGGATTAGCTAGTAAAAACTCTATTTTAATTGTCGAATTTGCTAACCAATTAAGAGATAAAGGTTTGCCCATTGTTAAGGCTGTAATTGAGGCATCAAAACAGAGATTAAGGCCCATTTTAATGACGGCAATTTCAACTTTAGTGGGAATTGTTCCTCTTGTCATTGCCACAGGTGCGGGAGCTGGAAGCCGTCAATCATTGGGGACAGCAGTTTTTGGAGGAATGTTAATTGCGACTTGTTTAAGTTTATTTGTTGTCCCCATTTTATATATAGTAATTAAGAGTGGTATGGAAAAAGTATTTATCAAGAAAAAGGCATTAAAAACAGCTAGATAGGGTTTGCTAAAAATTTGATATTTAATTCCTCATTACTTGGGTTAATGCCATCCACTCCTACAGATTACCAATTGAAATCTGCTCTCATTATTTATTTTTGGCTTGATTTTTAGCTTGTTCTAAAGCTACTTCTTTCATTGCTTCAAAAGAGTTACGATTTGATGCTCCCTCAATGGCTTTTACAGCTAAATCTTGGACTTGTTTTAAGGCAGAATCTAGTTGTTGTGAGAGGTTATTTAATCGATTTTCATTACTTAAAATAGTTGATTCTAGGGCTTGTATTCTGAGTTGATAATTCTGGGTTTCTCCTTCAATTTCTTTATGTCTTAAATCGGTTTTTATTTTGGCTTGATAGTTACCTATCCCTTTACCTTCTTCTTTGGCTTTCTTAATTTCTGTCTCTAATTTTGCTTCAAATTCTTCTACTTTTTGCTTGGCGATCGCATATTCTTTTTCTCGATTACTAACATCTTTTTCTCGATTTTCCCAAATTTTTTCTTGTTGTTGGTGGGCCTCATCTAAGGCTTTATAAAGTTGATTTAATTCTTGTTGATAATTGTCCTGATCCAGCTCTCTTGTTAGTGTTAAATTGTATTGATATTCTTCATTTTCTCTTTGTTTATTTTTAGTATAATTATCGTTACGAAGTTTAATTTCTCGTTGTTTATTTTCTTGTTCTTTAAGCCATTCTTTTTTGGCAGTATCTAATTCTTGTCCTAAAGTTTCTTGTCTTTGATTATACTCATTAAATAAGTTCTTAGTACTTTCGTCATAGGTAGCTAATAAAGTGTTTAAAGTATCGTCTTCAATAGTGTCTAAATCGTGTAATTCTTGTAATTGATTTAGTTCAGATTGAATATTATTTTCTAATTTTTCTAAACTAGATGCTTCGGTAATTAATTGCTCAGAAAGTTGACTAACAGCACTACCAAAACCAATTTGTAACTTTTCTAAATTAGTGATTACTTGTCCGATATCATTAATTTTATTCATGGCATTTGAGGGAGAATTTTCAGGAGATTTAGACACAGATTTAACAGGGGTATTCGTAACTATAGTTTTTGCACTTTCTACAGCTTTTTGTTGTATTTGAGTTTGTTTTTTTACCAATTTTACTTGCTTTTCTAAATTAGTTTTTTCTTGTTCTAATTCTTGATAAGCCGCCAAAATTTGTGCTTTGGTACTTCTCGAGTTAATTGCCATATTTTTTACCTTTTATTCTTGACAAATGTAATGTGATGAGTTGATATTTTTAGTTTTTAACGTTCTTGATTCTAGCTTTTTCATGGGCATTGACCACCCTACTTGTGAGAGAGTTAAATTGACTAATTAATTGCTAGGTTGAAAAGCTCTTAAAGCCAAATTTTGAGCCTGATTTGTGGCATTTTGAAGTTGTGCAATAATGGCTTCTATTTGTTCTGTTTGTTGGTGAATTTTTGCTTCTAAAGACTGAAGTTTAAATTCATAACCTTGTTTAGTAGATTCCCATTCTTTTTCCATTAAATTAACTTTAACTTGAGCTTCTCGATCTGCTTCTTTAATGGCTTCACCACGAGCTTTATTAACTTCAGTCTTGATTTGTTCTTCAAAACCTTCGATTTTTTTCTTATTACTATTAAATTCTTTTTCTTGACTGTTTAAAACAGTTTCTCTTTCTTGCCAAACTTTATTTTTATCTAAATCAGCTAATCTTAATTCTCTTTCTTGAATTCTTTTTGCTTCCTCATATTCATCACTTTGAATTTTTCTTTCAACTTCCAATTGATAATTAAAATCAGCTTCTAGTTGTTGTCTTTGTTGAGTTAATAGGTCTAATTCTTCGGCTATTTTTACCGTAAATTCTGCGTCTTCTTTTTGCCAATTTTTGCGAAATCTTTCTTTTTGTAAAGTGATATTATTTTGAGCAGTTTCAATTTGAGTTTCGAGAGAAGTTAATCTTTCTTGATGTTCTTGTCTTAAAATATATAAAGCATCGGCAACTAAGCGAATTTTTTGTAATTCAGCTAACCTTTCTGTCTCAACGGTTATCGCTTTTTTAAGTTCTGTTAAAACATCTGATTCTGTTTGTAATCGATTAGCTATTTCTTTGGTTAAATTACTAAAATCTAACTGTAAATTAGCCATACTATTAACAATATTATTAACAGTATAATCCGCTACTTTCGCTAACAAAGCCTTATTTTTTTCTTTTTCAACGGCTTCCTCTTTAGTCTCAATTTTTGATTGTTTCAGTTGATAATCAGCAAATAATTGGGCAAATGCTGCCATTATCTGCTCTTTACTTTCTTTTACTTCTGTTTGACTCATAATCTTAAACTTGACTTTTTATTCAACATGATAATATTATGATAACTAATGTTGATTTTTTCGTCAACTAAATATTGATTTTTTGTTCAAGGGGAAAAAAATAATGGAAATAATAGATTTTGGAATATTAATAAAGGAAGCAAGGAAGAATAAAGGTTATACTCAAAGACAATTAGCCACTAAATTAGGTGTAGATTTTACATATCTTTCTAAGTTAGAAAATAGTCGCCCCGATTATGCACCAAAGGAGGAGTTAATTAGGAAATTAGCAGATTGTCTCAATTTGGATGAAGAAGAGTTAATATTTTTGGCAGGACGTATTCCTTCACAGGATGAAGATTTAATTAAGCAACATTACCAAGAGATGCCTTTATTATTTCGGCGTATGAGAGAAAATCCTGAATTTGCCGCTAAGATATTTCAACAGGCGAAAACAATTAATAATGAATAATTAGTAACTGTACTTTAGACTAAATAAAGACTCAAAAAAGAAAAAAGTGAAAACATGAAGGCAAATAAACTCAGACATCTTTTGGCAGCCTGTAAAGAAGAGGTTGCAGCCAAAAGAGCATCACCGCCTTTGGCTGCATGGTAAGCAATATTGCTGGCAATTTCCCAAGGAATTGAATTGCTCGATCAATATCCATCTGTTGATAAATGGATTATTAATGGATATGGCGGAAATGATACCCTAAATGGCGGAACAGGTGCAGACCGCCCTAGAAGAAAAAGAAGGGAACGATCGCTATATCAATCATAGATAATCCAGGCGATGTTATTGTTGAAAAAAGCGGGTTAGACCACGTTATTTCTAGTCTTCTAATCAACTTCTTGTATATCTATATTCTCAGTCTATCTCCTATGTCCTCTTGGTTGCATCGAAGGGAAAAGCTCCGGCAGATCATCTTTGAAACGGATACTATTTCTGGTAAGGCTTTTGACCTAATTCTGTCAGCATGTATTTTGGCTAGCGTGCTGGTCATCTTACTTGGTAGTGTCAAAGCGATTCAAATTCAGTATGGTCAAGAACTCCAATGGGCTGAATGGTTCTTTACTTTGCTTTTTACTGTAGAGTACATTTTGCGTCTAATTTCAGCCAAACGTCCTTGGCGATATGTAGTCAGTTTCTATGGCATCGTCGATCTGATTACGGTTCTACCTACCTATATCAGTCTTCTTTTCCCCGCCAGTTACTCTTTATTAGCCGTGAGAACCCTTCGTTTGCTGCGGATTTTTCGGATTTTGAAGCTCAGCCAATTTTTACAAGAGCAGATGGGCCTGATGTTAGCTCTCAAAGCGAGTATACGTAAAATTATTGTCTTTTTAGCTTTTGTCCTCGTGCTTGTGATTATTCTTGGCTCACTGATGTATTTCATCGAAGGAGAGACTAATGAATTCACCAGCATTCCTGTCAGTATTTATTGGGCAATTGTGACCTTGACCACGGTAGGATATGGAGATATCGCACCACAAACCCCCTTAGGGAAATTGTTGGCCTCAATCATTATGCTGCTGGGCTACGGAATCATCGCTGTCCCCACCGGAATTGTCACTGTCGATTTGTCGAACAGCTCCTTATTTAAGGGTTCAAACCGAACTTGTTCTGTCTGCGGCAGTCAAAAGCATGATGACGATGCTAGATACTGTAAATACTGTGGCAACGTTTTGTCGAATTCTTAGGTATTATTCCCTTCAGGGAATAATAATACTGTGACCCAATACATAAGCTAGTGGTCTGTCAGGCAGATTTTGACGAATAGAAGAATCCAAACTTATAATTTGTAACTATTTGAAGATATTCATAGCTTTTAATCCTCCATCTATTGTTGGGATGATTAACCTCTCTTCTAGTCTAAACTAAACCGACAATTATATTTCCTTAACCGAAAAGTATTGAGCATCATCCGATTAAACAAAACCAAAAAACACCCCCTATTACTAGAGAGTGTTTTTGATTATTATTTAGTTGTCATTATCACAACCAAGCTAATTTTTAGCCGTTGATTACAGGAGCAGATACAGGTTCTGCACTAGCTAAATCTAAGGGGAAGTTGTGAGCATTACGTTCGTGCATTACTTCGATTCCGATGTTGGCACGGTTTAATACGTCTGCCCAAGTTCCAATTACATGACCTTGACTATCTAAGATAGACTGGTTGAAGTTGAATCCATTTAAGTTGAATGCCATGGTACTTACACCCATTGCGGTGAACCAAATACCAATTACAGGCCATGCACCTAAGAAGAAGTGTAACGCCCGGCTGTTGTTAAAGGAAGCATATTGGAAGATTAAACGACCAAAGTATCCATGAGCTGCTACGATGTTGTAGGTTTCTTCTTCTTGACCGAATTTGTAACCGTAGTTTAAAGATTCAGTTTCCGTGGTTTCACGCACTAAAGAAGAGGTTACTAAAGAACCGTGCATTGCTGAGAATAAAGAGCCACCAAACACACCGGCTACACCCAACATATGGAAGGGGTGCATCAAGATGTTATGTTCTGCTTGGAACACAAACATGAAGTTGAATGTTCCGCTAATTCCTAAAGGCATACCATCAGAGAAAGAACCTTGACCGATGGGGTAGATTAAGAATACAGCAGTTGCGGCAGATACAGGTGCACTATAGGCAACACAGATCCAAGGACGCATTCCTAAGCGGAAAGATAATTCCCACTGACGACCCATATAGCAGAAGATACCGATTAAGAAATGGAATACTACTAATTGGTAAGGACCACCGTTATATAACCACTCATCTAAGGAAGCTGCTTCCCAAATGGGGTAGAAGTGTAAACCAATAGCGTTAGAAGAAGGAACAACGGCACCGGAGATGATGTTGTTTCCGTATAATAGGGAACCGGCTACAGGCTCACGAATACCGTCAATGTCAACGGGAGGAGCTGCGATAAAGGCGATAATAAAACAAGTGGTGGCAGTTAACAGAGTAGGGATCATCAAAGTACCGAACCAGCCTACGTATAAGCGGTTGTTGGTAGAAGTGATCCACTGGCAGAACTGTTCCCATGCAGAAGACTGTTGTTGTTGCTGTAAAGTGGTAGTCATATTTTTATGATTGCGATAAAGTTTTCGAGGTACGGATTCCGCGATCAAGCAGAAGGTATTTGTTTTTTATGAATATAACTATATTGACATGATTGTTACGAATTGTAAAGACTTTTTAATTCAAACTTATTTATAGGGGTGATTAGATTTACTTATTAGTCAAAGATTAGTCTTTTTGGAGAACTGTTAAGGACAAGTAGAGCGAAGCGATGAATTATGAATTATGAATTATGAATTATGAATTATGAATTATGAATTATGAATTATGAATTATGAAAAAATACAACTGATTTAGAGTTAATCGTTATATTAAGATTTGAGATCAACGGGGAATTGACTTAAGAAATAGTAGGTTTTTAGAAATAGTAGGTTTGACTGGCAATCAACCAAAATAATAAGCCCAAGAATCCCAGGAATAACCCTACTGCAATCGGCCAGATTTTGATGGGTTGCTTTTGAGGATGAAACTTGGGGTAGAGTTTCTCCTTAACAGGTTTTCCGCCCCTGAGATGTTGCTCGACAATTCTAGGCACATCCTTTACCTCAACATGACAATACCAAATCTCCTCTGGTAGAACCACAACCATTGGTCCGCTGCCGCACTCCCCAAAGCACCCAGTGCTCCGAACCACAACATCCGATGGAGCCTGAGACTGGAAGGCTTTTAACACTGCGGTTGCTCCTTGCCGAGGACAAGTTTCATGCTGACAAACCAAAATAGTTCTAGACATTAGACTTTTCCCCAAATTATCCTATAGTTAGGTGAACATATATATATTTATTTTAGTTGGGATAAAGTTTTCAGTCGATACTTTTCCTTGGAACGAAACCATAAAAGTCTCAGATTGTGGGATGAGTGCGTTTCCCAAAAGTGCGATCGCCATGGGAAAATTCAAAAGGAGAGAAGAAGATCTCTAATCTAATAACTCTTGATACCATAAAACCCTCCCAGTCAAGAAATCTGATAATAATCTACTTGTTAAGTTTTGTGTGCGTTTGCCCTGCATTCTTCCACTAGTTATGGGAGTATTCCGGGAATTTAGTGATAGCATGAAATGATCTATGTAAATTTATATTCGTTAAACTATTAAGTCCTAAATTATGTCAGATTTTTTACCCATCGCTTACTTTGAAGGTAAATTTATTCCCTTTACTGATGCTAATATTTCTATCGCTACTCACGCGTTACATTATGGGACAGGTGCTTTTGGCGGCTTAAGAGGCACAATAAACTCCACTAACCCTCAACAAGTGTTATTATTTCGTTTAGATCGTCATTGTCAGAGATTAAGTAACAGTGCTAAATATTTACACTACGAATTATCAGCTAGTAAAATTTACGAAGTAATTGTCGATTTTGTCACAAAAAATAAACCCGATAAACCTTTTTATATTCGTCCCTTTGTTTATACCTCAGATTTAGGCATTGCACCCCGACTTCACAACATCGAAAAAAACTTTTTTGTTTATGGGTTAGAAATGGGAGATTATCTCTCACCCGATGGCATTAGTTGCCGTATTAGTTCATGGTATCGTCAAGAGGATCGCAGTCTACCATTACGAGGTAAAATTAGCGGTGCGTATATTACCTCCGCCTTAGCAAAAACCGAAGCCGTTGAAAGTGGTTTTGACGAAGCAATTCTAATGAATTCTCAGGGAAAAGTGTGTGAAGCGACGGGAATGAATATTTTTATGGTGAGAAATAATAAGCTAATTACCCCTAGTTTTGATCAAGACATTTTAGAGGGAATTACCAGAGATAGCGTGTTAACTATTGCTAAAAATTTAGGTATAGAAATCGAACAAAGAGAAATAGATAAAACTGAATTATTTATCGCTGATGAAGTTTTTTTATGTGGCACTGCGGCGAAAGTTACCCCCGTTAAAAGAGTAGAAAATTATCAGCTTCCTCAAGAGAAAAATATCACTAAGAAAATTAAGGAAAAATTGACTGCTATTACTGAAAATAGAGAACCAGAATATCAAGATTGGATAACCGTTATTGATACTTAATCTAACAACTAAAGAATGCCTCTCAATGCTGCTCGGTTAAGGCTAGAATTTATGTTGTGAGGCAAATTTAGAATTTAGAATTTAGAATTTAGAAAAAATAATTGCCAGCGACACGCTGCAATCTTGCCTTTTTGGGAAAGCTAGATCGTCAATATTTGACTGCTTTGGAAGAAAAGCTGTTGGCGGTATTGGAAGCACAGTAATCCAAAATTTCTTCCCCAGTAAATTTATTTTGGTAAGAATCCTATTCTTGACGTGGGGGCAACAATATATACACCATCGTTCTAATCGTAGCGAATAATGAGCTAAAGTAATAATTAGATATATCCTTCGAGCAACTATTAGTTAAGTTAGTTATGAAATCCCCCAACAATTTAAAAATGCCCTCTTTTTTCCAAAAGCTTCAATGGATTTTTGCGCCAGTTGGATATATGAAAGGTGCTGCTCGTCGCTATCCTGATCTGTTCAGTGCAAAGGTAGTTGGCTTTGGAGATTCGGCTGTTTTCGTACAACATCCTCAAGCACTCCAGCAGATTTTAACTAATGATAGAAAGCAGTTTACTTCCCCCGGTCATTTGAATAAGATCTTACAACCCTTAGTTGGCAGTTCCTCACTATTTCTCTTAGACGGCGATCGCCACAGACGAGAGCGGAAACTGTTGATGCCTTCTTTTCATGGTGAGCGAATTCAAGGTTATGGACATTTAATTGAGCAACTCACAGAGAAAGTCATCCATCAGCTCCCTATTAATCAACCTTTTTTTGCCCTCTCTATCAGCCAAAAGATAACTATACAGGTGATCATGCAAGTTATCTTTGGACTTCATGAAGGGGAACGTTATGTGAAAATCATCCAAAAAAGCCGTGCCTTACTGAATTTCTTGAATTCTCCTTTAAGTTCTAGCTTGCTGTTTTTCCCCTTCCTACAGAAAGATTTAGGAGCTTGGAGTCCTTGGGGATATTTTTTACGCCTGCAAAAAGAAATAGACGATTTGCTCTATGCTGAGATTAGCGATCGCCGTAAAAAGCCCGATTCAGAAAGGACGGATATCCTCTCCCTCCTGATGTCGGTTCGGGATGAAGCCGGTGAAGCCATGAGCGAGGGCGAGTTGCGAGATGAATTGATCACCTTTTTGTTCGCCGGTCACGATACAACTGCATTGGCAATGGCATGGGCATTATACTGGACTCACCGTTACCCTGAAGTCCGAGAAAAATTATTGAAGGAGTTGGATAGCTTGGGGCCATCTCCAGAGCCCATGAGTATTTTTCGACTTCCCTATCTGACAGCAGTATGTAATGAAGTTCTGCGAATCCATTCCGTGGCAATGTTAACCTTTCCCAGAGTAGCCCAACAACCCGTCGAGTTACTGGGACATAAATTTGAGACCGGTACTATATTTCTGGGCTGTATCTATCTGATTCATCAGCGTGAAGAGCTCTATCCTGAACCGAAAAAGTTTAAACCAGAAAGATTTTTAGAACGCCAGTTTTCTCCTTATGAATTCATAGCCTTTGGTAGTGGTGTTCGTCGTTGTATGGGCGAGGTTCTGGCACAGTTGGAACTGAAGTTAGCATTAGCAACAATTTTGTTGCGTTACCAACTGGAATTAGCTGAGAACCAACCTGTGAAACCCCAGCGACGAGGCGTTGTGCTTGCTCCTAAAGGTGGAGTGAGAATGATATTCAAGGGTAAGCGCATCCCACGACCATAGTCAATCTCTGTAAATTTCTGAGAGAAAATGGGGGAACAGGAGCAGTTGCGAATTAAGAATTACCCTCCAGAGAGTTGTTTTCGGGGAAATCCCTCGCAGTATTGCAATGCCTCTAATCGTCTTCGGGAAAATCTACTTTTAAATTACCTTCAGGAGTTAGGGTAACTTTCCCCCCCAAGGAAATAATTTCCCGAATTGCCAGTTTTTGTGTTTCTTCATTAATACCACCGCTAAGAATAAACATCCACGCCGCCACCCTCGCTTTTTTACTATCAGGATTTTTCGCGAGAAAAGCCGCCGTTTCTCGGTTACGTTGGGCAACGGCTTCTTTATCTTTGTCGTTGGTTCTTAATGCCCACTCAGCAGCCATTTCGTAGGAGTGTTGAGCCCCTTTAATATCTCCTAAAAAGAGCATTTCGTCAACCCCCTTATAGCTCCAGATGTAAGGACTTAAGGGATCTAATTCGGGAGTGATTTCCTGAAGAACTTGATTGAGAAGTTTTACCGTTGTCTTAGGACTAGCAGCATACATCGAGTTAGTAACAGAGAGCATAAGCATCGCTTTGATAAAGCGAGGATCGTCTTTGACAATGGTGGCAAAAAATTGAGGAATGAGGGAGTACCCTGTCATTTCCCTAGCGGGGGCATCGCCGAAATACTGAATAAACTGAAGATAATTCCAATCTGCCCAAATATTTTTAAAGCCAAAACGAGGCATTTTTGTTTGCATTTCTAAAAAAATGCGTTGCTTCTCGGCTTCTTGTTGATAATTAGGATTAATATCCTCTGTTATTGCTCGAAGTTGTTTGGATTGAAGAAAGGCAACACCAACGAGAGATACGGCTAGACTAATGAAAGTAGCAACTAGACTCAATAAACGCATATATAATCTCAAAGCAAAGAATAATTCTCGACTACAATTATAATCACAAATTCAAAAATATCCTAGTGCGAATTTTGAAATAGCTAAAAAATCCTCAACCCAACAGCTGAAACCTAATACTTTTATCACGAGATTTCAGTAAGAATTCTCATCAATAAACCTTTATTCCATTATTCGTACAAGGATCACTAGGAAGATCCCCTGCCTGAACAGCACTACCAACTAAAGCACCTTGACAAGTTACTCGATTATAGGCTCCATTATTGAAATAAACTCCAACGGCATAATCACGAACTTGATCTTTTCCCGGATTTAGTGCAATTGCCTGCATTTTAACCTTAGAACTGTCCCCTGTAATGTTATCTACGTCGTGATACTTAGCAAAAATCGAACCGGTATCATTTTCCAGATCAACCAGGGTTAGGGCGAATTTTCCATATAAAAAATGATAAGACTGCTGGCTACGAGCCATCGAACCAATTGTCAGTAATAATTCGGACTCACGACTTTTACCCACTTGCCCCAGAAAAACAGGGATTGCCACTGCGCTGAGAACGCCCATAAAAAGAAGGACTACCATTAATTCCAGTAGAGTAAAACCTCGAAGAGAACTTGTCCCTCTCCTGGAAGAAAACAAACACTTGATTAAATATTTTATAAATAGTTTATAGTCACCTTTCATTTTTGTCTCCCCTTCAGGGAAATCCTAATTGTTTTATAGTGAACAAAAAAAAATCTAGTTAAACAAGTTTTAGCTTATCTTAAATCAATTAATCTTAGTTCCATTATTAGTACAAGGATCGCTGGGGAGATCTCCCACTTGAACAGCACTGCCAATTAAAGCACCTTGACAAGTCGCTCGATCAAAAGCCCCATTATTGAAATAAACCCCAATAGCATAGTTCCTAACTTGATCTTTACCCGGATTGAGGGCGATCCCCTGTACCTTGACATTAGATATACCCCCAGATGTACCCCCTGTAATGTTATCCAAATCGTAATATTTAACCGAAACCTTCCCACTCTCGGCCTCTATCTCCGCCATAGTTAGGGCGAATTTTCCATAGAGAAAATGATAAGACTGTTGGGTACGGGCTATGGATCCCATGGTGATTAATAATTCAGACTCACGACTTTTGCCTATTTGGGCAAAAAAAACGGGAGTGCTTACTGCCGCTAGTATTCCCAATATGAGAAAGACGACTATTAATTCTATCAGGGTAAAACCCGCAACAGCAAAGTTTTTTGCCCTCATGTAAGACAACCAATATTTGATTAGATATTCCATAGAGAATCTATAATTGTGTTTCATTGTTCTCTCCTCTTGGCTACTGATTTAAACCGGGACATTTTGGGTGGGGGGAGGTTTCTCATCTGACTTTTCACGGCATCTTTTTCTGTTGACAGTTCCTCAATATAAAGTTGTCAGATTACTAGTCTGTTTCCAAAAAAATCTCCCCAGTCTGCAACCCCAAAAAAGGGAAAGAAGGGGAGAATAAGTGTTCAGCTAAGAATCGAGAACAATCAATTACTGGACTTCTGTGTGGTTAGCAGCACAGGTTGAGGTACTTGTAGGTACAGCACCGGCAACAGTTCCAGCAACATCAGCTTGACAGATAATTTGGTTGTATTGACCTGCAGTAGCAACAAAATCAATCATCCCACTGTAGTCACGAGTACCTTGAGATTTACCGTTATCGACAACAGTACTGCCAGGGGGGATACCTTCAGCAAGAACAGTAGAATTCGCCCCAGTGGCAACACCTGCAACGCTAAATGTGTAGTACTTACTATCGGGGATAATCACGCCGAGAACGTTATTCGCCTGGAGGTCAGTGTTCACTATAGGACCGGACCAAGCTGCTTTTTCAAAGTGAAGTGATTGTTGAGCCCGGTTAATTGTACCGACGCCAGTCTTGCCTTCAGTTTCTCTAGCTTTACCCACCTGGTTTAAGAGGTTAGGTAAGGCAACTGCCGCTAATACACCGATGATGATTACCACGACGAGAAGTTCGATTAAGGTAAAACCTTCTTGTCCTTTGTTTTTTTTGTTGGCAACGTAGGTTAAATATTTTAAAGTTACTTCGGGTTTCATGATTTTTTCTCCTGTGAGAGTTATTTGTAAAAGTTTATTTTGTTTCTTGGTTATAACTTACCCACCTTTGATCAAAAACCTATCACCTTTGTGCAAAATTTTTAAAATCCCCCCGCCTGCCCTGACAAGGGTAGGTTTTTTACATTTGGGTTGAGACAAGACAAGGAAGGAACGAAGGACAGCAGACAAGGGAGATAGTACAAACGAAAAATGGTCTTTTCAGCCATTTCTGTATTATTTGTAACAAAATGTTTCTTAAACGATTCCCCTCTTCCTTGTCCACTTTCCACCCTTGTCCCCGCAAGTCTTCACCCTCATCAGAATGTTTTTGTAAAAAACCTACACCTGTGAGCTTCCTCCTCTTGCCTATCCTTGTCACAACACATAATTATTCTTAACCGAGCAGTGTTGTAAACCGACTCAATCAAGGCTCCGGCAAAATATTTGTTGAGCTGGTCAGCTAACTTCTCTGGATGAGCTTAGGAACAAGTCGTGTGGAACATTCAACTTCATGTTCGTGTTCCAAGCAGAGCGTAATATTTTAATGCAGCCCTTCCATAGGTTAGGAGTAGCCGGTGTGCCGGTGTGTTTGGTGGCTATTCTCAGCAATGCACGGTTCTTTAGTAACCTCTTCTTTTATTGGTTCGAATTAGGTTTGCTTTTGGGTAGGGGAACTTAAGTTTAATTGCTGCAAAATCTTCTCCAACTCCTGCTGATAGCGCCCATACTCAGCCCAATTGCCCTGACGCAAGGCTTCTTGAGCTTTCTGGTAAATTAAGAGAGCTGATTGAGCTAGGGCTGAATTCTTTTCTCCACCCAGACCCGGTACTCGCTGGTGCACTTGTTCCTCTCCAAAAATGACCCCTAAGGATTGTTCTAAGGTTTCTTCCATCGCCACTGACTTGTCATAGACAACAATCACCCGCTTCAATTCAGGCAATTCCCCTTGTTCAGCCCTAAGATAGACAGGTTCGACATACAATAAAGACTCTGCCATCGGAATGACCAACAAATCCCCGCGAATCACTTTCGACCCGGACTGACTCCAGAGAGTAAACTGTTGGGAAATTTTCGGGTCTTGGTCGATGCGGGCTTCAATTTGTCGCGGACCGTAGACCAGTTTTTGTTTGGGAAATTCATACAATAGTAACTTGCCATATTCAGAGCCATTAGAACGTGCCGCCATCCAGGCAATCATGTTGTCTTTCTGGGCTGGGGTAAACGGCAAAATCAAGATAAACTCTTCCTGGTCTTCGGCTGGCAGACGCAGAATCACATAGTAGGGCTCCATCATCTGCTCGCTGCCTTCTTCGTAAGTCTCCATGGGCACCTGCCATAGGTCTTCTTGATTGTAAAAGGCCTCCGGATCGCTCATGTGATAGGACAGGTACATCTGTGCCTGAATTTTGAACAGGTCGAGGGGATAGCGAAAATGGGCTTTCAGTTCTGGGGGAATGGCGGCGCGAGCCTCGAACAGGTCGGGAAATATCTGGCGGTAGGTGGCGAGGACGGGGTCAGTCTCATCTATGGCGAAGAACTGCAACGTCCCCTCATAGGCATCCACTAGCACCTTGACCGAGTTGCGAATGTAGTTAACCTGCCCCGCTAAAATCGACTCCAAATTTCCCCCTTTGAGGAGACTGGCTGCCTCCCGATGGGGGATCGCCGGTTCAGAATAAGGGTAGCGATCGCTGACGGTATAGGCATCGACAATCCACTGCAACTTGCCATCGAGCAGCACCAGATAGGGATCGCTATCAAAGCGCAGGAAGGGTGCGACCTGCTTGACACGTTCCTGAACTTGACGGTAATAATGAAGTCGTGACTGGTTGGTAAAGTAGTCGGAAATTAAAATCTGGAGGCTGCCGAAATCATAGGCATAAGCCAGCCTGCGCCAGAGAGAAGACAGGGGAACGCCGCCTTTTCCCTGGTATTGCGTAAAGGCATTGTTCTCTCCCAGGGGATAGTCAAATTCTTCAGTCGTCGTTCCTGTAAAGATATAGGCATCCGTCCCTTCGCCATAGTAAATGGCAGGTTGAGTGACCTTTAAGTTGACGCTAGAGACGGGGGGAATATCCTGGAGGTAGAGTTCGGGCAAGCCACTAGCTGTCACTCGATTCACTGGACTCATCACTAAACCGTAGCCGTGAGTATATTTGAGATGCTGGTTGACCCAAGTTTGCGCTGCCTGGGGAACGCGATTAAAGGACAATTCCCGTCCTGATAGCATCACCTGCTGGTAGTCCCCGTTCAGCGTGTAGCGATCGACATCCACATCGAGAAACTCGTAATAGAGTCGGATTTCCTGGAGTTGGCGGTAGGTACTGAGGAGGGGGCGATAGTCCCAAAGACGGATGTTGCGGACGGTTGACTGATTTTTCTGTAAGACCGGGCGGTTGAGTCGGTTTTCGGCGGCGTAATTTTGCCGCTGAACATCACTCAGGTGGTAAGCTGCTTGGGTAAATTGGACGTTGTGGGCGAGGTAAGGCTTTTCCTTGGTTAATTCGTTGGGGGCGACGATAAATTGCTGCACAAAGGAGGGGTAAATTCCGTTAAGCAGCAAGAAAGCCGCGGCGGATAGCCCAATTCCGAGAAGGGGCAAGGCGAAAGTTCTCTGCCAAGCACAGACAACAAACAAGATTGCTACCAACAACGAGAGGAAACTAATCACCCCGTAAGCCAATAGATGGCCATGGACATCCGTGTAACCAGCCCCGAAGACGACCCCTTCACGGGAGTAAAGCAGGTGATAGCGACCAAGCCAGAAACCCCAAGCCACCCAAAGAGAAATCCCTCCTAATAGCCAACTCAGGTGTGCCTTAGGGGCTTTTGGCATTCTCGTTGGACTGCCCCGTCCCGGCACAATGTTCCCCGTAAGTGCGTAAACTGAGGCAGAGAGCAATAATGCTCCAAGTAAGAGTCCCAACAGCCAAAGGCGGAGACTTTCGTAAAGAGGCAGTCGAAACACATAGAAACCAATATCCTGACCAAAAATGGGGTCGCGGCTGCCAAACTCACTGGAATGCAGAAACTTAAGGAGGGTTTCCCAAGCGGGAAGACTGGAGGAGGCGGCAGCTAAAGCGGTCAGAAAAATCAACATCACCACGAGATAATGAAGAGTTGTTTTGCTGTAACCTTCTATGTAACTAGTTCGCCACAGATGAAGGTTCTGACCGCGAGTCCAGTATCGGGCTAGTCGGTAGTTGCCCCAAAGAAACAGCCCATAGAAGGTGAAGCTGACTACCCAGACACCTATTTGCCACATCAGCCGCGTCCAAAAGACTTGGGAAAAGCCAATTGCCTCAAACCACCATGCCTCTGTGAGAAGATGCACTCCTGTTTTCGAGAGTGATAATCCCATCACCAAGAGGAGAAGGATGAGCATAAGACTCTTGTGTCGAAAGTTGGTCATGGCTAGCTTTTTGGGTTTAACTTGACTGCATATTAATATTATGACTACTAATTGCCGTTCCTGCTAAATAACCAGTCGTCCACGCACTTTGAAAATTAAACCCTCCCGTTACTCCATCAATATCTAAAATCTCTCCTGCAAAATATAAATTACGACAAATTTTACTCATCATTGTTTTAAAATCTACCTCTTTCAATGTCACTCCTCCGCAAGTAACAAATTCATCTTTAAACATCCCTTTTCCTTGGATAAGATATTCCCCTCTCGTTAATTCTACCGCTAATTTTTCCATCTCTTTTTTGGTCATTTCTGCCCAAATTTTATTAAGGTTACCTAAACTATAACTAACGATACTTTGCCATAGTCTTTTTGGTACATTAAATTGACTATAATTAATAACTTTCTGTTTCGATACGGATTCTTTTACCTTAACTAACTTCTGCTTTATGGATTCTAAATTATAGTCAGGAAGCCAATTAATAATTAACGGTAAATTATACTTATTATCATATAAAATTCTAGCACCCCATGCAGATAATTTTAAGACAGCAGGACCACTTATGCCCCAGTGAGTAACTAATAATGCCCCTTTGTGTTCGAGTTTTTTACCCTGTTTAATAGCTAGTTGTAAATGTACATTATTGACACTAATACCTGGTAAATTATTTAATCTTATATCTTTAATTTTAAAAGTAAATAAAGAAGGAGTTGGAGATTGAATAGAATGACCTAAACTTTTTGCCCATTCATAGCCTAAAATGTTACTTCCTGTGGCGATCAAAAGTGATTTAGCACTAAAAATATCTCCAGATTTAAGCCTTAAATTAAAACCAGATTCTGACTTAATAATTTCTTTAACGGGAGTTTGAGTTAAAATTTTTATCCCCAATTGTTGTGCGGTTTTTACGAGACAATCAATAATTGTTTGCGAATCATCGGTGACGGGGAAAATTCTACCATCGGCTTCCGTCTTTAACCTTACCCCCCGACTTTCAAACCACTTCATGGTATCCTGGGGTTGAAACCGAGAAAAAGCACCTCTCAATTCCTTCCCCCCACGGGGATAATGAGTGACCAACTCCCCAGGGTTGAAACAACTATGGGTAAGGTTACACCTACCCCCCCCAGAAATTTTCACCTTCCCCAATAGTTGATTTGTTGCCTCTAAAATTGTAACCTGAAGGTTGTTATTATGTATAGCACAATTAATCGCCCCGAAAAAACCCGCTGCACCACCGCCGATAATGATAACATCAGAATAATCCGTCATTTAAGCTGTTTAGTGTCTAAATTTGCTAATAATTTATGAATTTTTTTGCTTTTCAATTTCAATCCCCAGGTCCTATTTTATTTGAAATTGGTCCCATTAGTTTAAGATGGTATGGTTTTTTAATTGCTTCGGCGGTGTTAGTTGGTGTTATCCTTGCCCAGAAATTGGGAAAATATCGTCACATTGATCCTGATTTAATTGGTGATTTAGTTATCTGGTTAGTTATCGGTGCTATTCCTGCCGCTAGAATTTATTATGTTTTATTTGAGTGGCAAAATTATGCCCGACATCCTCAAGATATAATTGCTATTTGGCAAGGAGGAATTGCTATTCATGGTGCTATTATTGGTGGTGTCATTGCAGCTTTAATTTTTGCGAAGATTAACCGACAATCTTTTTGGGAATTAGCAGATGTTATTGCCCCTTCTTTAATTTTAGGACAAGCTATTGGTAGATGGGGTAATTTTTTCAATTCGGAAGCCTTTGGCATCCCGACAAATTTGTTTTGGAAGTTATATATTCCGCCGAATAATCGCCCGATTCAATATCTCGATTTTGACTATTTTCACCCAACTTTTTTATATGAATCTTTGTGGAACATTGGAGTTTTCATATTATTAATTAGTCTATTTTTTTGGAGTATTAAGAACAATAATAAACTAAAAAATGGCACTATTTTTTTAGTTTATTTAATCGCTTATAGTTTTGGTAGAGTTTGGATTGAGGGTTTTAGAACTGATAGTTTAATGATTGGTTTTTTGCGAATTGCTCAAATAGTTAGCCTAGGTGCGATCGCTTTCGGAACATTTGGTTTAGTCTGGTTATATCTTTTTAAAAAATCTTTACCTGATATTAAAATTTAATTTTTTCCATCTCAATTTTTTTTGCTCTTTCAGATTAACTGTGGCAAATTACTAACTGACGTTACGCAATAAGAGAATTAATTGTTTTAGTGAGGTATCAGGTATCAGGTATCAGGTATCAGGTATCAGGTATCAGGTATCAGGTATCAGGTATCAGGTATCAGGTATCAGGTATCAGATGTCAAAATACAACCCACATTCCGCACGTCACTTTGTAAGATGATAAAAGTATTAAAACCAAGCAACTTATTTTGGACAAAATATAAGTAATCATACTCAATATCTTCTTTATTCGCGTTTTGTGCTCGCGAACTTTGCTCAAATTAAAATCTCATTGTCAATAACTTCACCTTTAATGAGAATAAATAAACAGAGCAAATCTATCAGTTTTCTATTCTTTATTTATGGTATTATAATTGAGAATATTTAGACTCTTAAATCCCATAAGTTATCCAGATAAAATATAATAATTATGACAAGAAATCGGGAAAAAACTTAAAATTAGTTTTCGTTCATTTGTTAGATTTACTATCTGTTTTATTCCTTGATTTATTACTAAATGAATCCCCTGAAAACATTGAAATATCCATCTTAACGTTGGACGTTCCGTTAGTTTTCCTAGCTGATTTTTTATCCCCGTTTTTCTCTCCTCTAATAAGCGACGCACTTCTCTTTGCCCCAAAGAATAGACTAACAGACATAACCCCATCAACATTGCCATTGTTTCGATTCTTTTTGGGGTTTTTAAAAACACACTATCGGCAAAAAATAATGGCTCTTTCAAAAAACTAAAACCTCTTTCTGCGGCTTGTTGCTCTTTATACTTAATTAAAATTTCATCAGAATTAAATTTACTTTTATCCAATCTATTTGTAGCTAACACAAATCTTCCTGCTCTTTTTTTTGATTCGTTTATTTTCGTTAAATCTGATTTCAAAATAGCCGTAACTTGATAAGTTTTTCCCGATTTTTCTTCTTTCTTTTTCGATTTTTTCTTGTGATTATTTAACTCACTTTCTGTCATTTTTAGATCGGTTATTTGATGATATTTTAAAGTCTTATTTAGTCTCACAACTGTTTCATAAGCTCCCTCTGATGAGCTAAATTCTTCTTTCATCAATTTCTTTAATATTTCTTCGGTTTTTTCTTTTTCTTTCTCTATTTTTTCCCTTAATTTTTCTAGCTCTGATACTTTTCTTTTTTCACTTTCTACTATTAACCATCTTTGCTCAATTTCTGCATAATTATTCCTTACTTCACACCATGAATATCCTTCTAAACTACTTGGAGTCAAATCAGATTCTGATAGTTCTGAAACTAAATTTTTTGCCTCTTTTATTGATAGTGGAACTCTCGATAACCATTCTATTCCACTCATTAATTTCAGGTAATTATTTTAATATGATAAGATATACTTTAGTAACTATCTTCTCAAATAAATAAGTGATAAAGTTGGGAAAACTTTAGCATAAATGAATTATGACTAAACTACTACGACAAGCGATCGCGGAAATTGAACAACTCCCCCCAGATCAGCAAGACGCGATCGCAGCTCGATTTCTAGCGGAATTGCGAGATGAGCAAAAATGGGAAACTCGCTTTAAGGCGACGACAGATGCTCACTGGGATGAGATGGCTGCGATGGTGCGCCAGGAAATTTCAAGGGGAGAAACCCTTCCACTTGATGAGGTTTTCCCGAATCAAGGATGAAATCAAGTGTAACCAAAACATTCCGTAAGCTGCTTAGTGAACTACCTTTATCAGTTCAGGAACAGGCGGCAAAAGCCTATGAATTCTGGAAAGAAGATCCATATCATCCTAGTCTTCAATTTAAACGAGTTAGCCAGCGACAACCAATTTACTCTGCTCGTGTCAGTCTTAACTATCGTGTTCTGGGTCTATTGGAATCTAATCACATCTACTGGTATTGGATTGGCACACATGATCAGTACGATGAATTTCTTAAGCGGATGTAGGGCGAACTGCGCGGCTCGCAGCGCTTGGCTCCCGTCGTTTGGAATTGAAGGGCGATCGGGTTTGGGAGGTTGAATGCGATCGCTATTTCGGGTTGAAAGGCGATCGCTTTTTCGCTGCCACAATTTCAGCCCAAACACCAGAGTGCACAATAATTTCAGTGAATAGTTGTGGCAGTAAGTAAGCCAACTGACTTTTAAATAAGACAATTAAGGGAGAGGTATTGATGGCAACTTTATTCATCTAGAGAGTCCATTTCTTGGGCTAATTGGGGTTTTGGTAGCAAGTGTACAGAAAATAACGTTAAGGACTTTTTGGCGAGTCAAGCCAAGGAATTTAATAGGGTTTCAGCCTTCAAGTTCTTATTCAGATTTCAAAATTCCTCATCTAGTTAGTAACTATGTATTCACGCAAAAGTCTTGTGCTGACTGAGTTTCAGCCTTAGCGTAAGTTCTTGTACACTTACTACTTATAGGCCGTAACAAGCAAGATGAACAGCAGTTGTTGTTTTTCCTACTCCTCCCTTAAAGGAGGTAAAGAATTATCGTCTCAATCCTGACTATATATTTGACGAGCAATTCACTTCCTAATTCAAGCTTTATGATTCTTTATGGTACAATTAGTTGTACATACTTGAGGGCTATTTATTAATGGAAATTGTCAGTGCTAGTAAGGCTAGAGCTAATTTATTTAGCTTAGTAGAGGAAGTCAATAAAGACCATCTCCCACGAATGATTACCAGTAAAAAAGGGGATGCTGTTTTATTATCCAAAGAGGATTGGGAAAGTCTACAAGAAACACTTTATTTGCAATCTATACCAGGTTTGGTCGAATCAATTAAAGAAGCTGAACAGGCTGACGATTGGGTATCAGAAAAAGAATTTTTGAAGGTCTTAAATGGAATGGAAGATTGAATTTAGTCGCACTGCTGTTAAGGATGCCAAAAAGTTGAAATCAGCTAATTTGGATTCCAATGTAAGAGAATTGCTTGAAATTCTCAAGTCCAACCCGTATCAGCCTCCTTATGAAAAACTTTCTGGTAATCTCAAAGGATACTATTCACGGCGAATTAATATTAAACATCGTTTAGTGTATTCAGTTAATGATGAAACTAAAACAATTAGAGTTGTTTCTGTTTGGTCACATTATGAGTAAAAAATTGATGGGGAAACTGTCCTTATTACAGAAATCAATTACAGATAATCAATTGAAGTGCATCAATTATCAATTCCAGTTAGTTTTTTCGGGAGCATCCCATTTTTGCAATTTTATTTGTGTTGCTTTCAGAAGCATAAAATATTGTCTTATTTTAAAAACTTGATACTTTCTTCAGACCGAGAGTAATAATTGAATTATCCACATTTATTTTAAACCTACTTACTAACTATGATTTCTACAATTAACATGACTCCTGAAGATTGGTTAGAGTTGGATAACTCTTTGAGAAAAGCTAGTGAGATTCTTTACCGTTATAGTAACGCTGACGATTGTGAGTCTTTTGCCCATTTGGAAAATCATGTACGTCATCAAATTTTAGAGTTTGTTAGTCCTCAACTCACCCTTTTTTTATCGAGAAGAAAACAAATTTACCACTATCAGGAAGGGTCAGAACTCTTAAAAGTTGTTTAGGAACTATTTCTATTAGTCAAAAACAAGCACAATATTTGGGAATAGAACCATCAACTCGTTTGAGTCCGTTGCTAGAAAAATGTTGTCTTTTACTAAGTGCCAATGAGTCTTATCAAAATGCACAACAAGATTTGTCCATATTGACAGGAATTAAAGTCGGTCATTCGACTTTCCATAGAAAAGTAAATCAGGTGGATTTGCCAGATGCAGAAATGAAACAAGGATTATCAGAAATAGCAGTAGATGGGGGAAAAGTACGATTGAGAAGTGAAGTCAAAGGAGAACCAAGCTATTGGCAAGACTACAAGACAGCAAGGTTACAAGGACTTTATTATGGAGCTTTTTTCCAATCAAATCTTTGTTTAAGTGATTGGATCAACAGTCAACCTTTGACATCACCAATATATTGTTTAGGAGATGGACATGATGGAGTTTGGAATATATTTGAAGAGATTGGAGAGGAAGAAAATCGAGTGGAAATTTTGGATTGGTATCATCTGAGAGAAAATCTGTACAAAATGGAGGCACAAAAGTCCATCTTGGAAAAATTAGAAGGACAGTTATGGGCAGGACAGGTATCAGAGGCAATTTCATTATTAGAAAGATTAGAACCAACAGGAGGAAAAAAAATGGTTAAATATCTTCAAAAGCATCGGTACCGAGTCATCAATTACGAATATTGTCAAAGAGAAAAAATTTGTTCCATCGGTAGTGGAGCAGTAGAATCAGGAGTAAAACAAATCAGTCAAAGAATAAAACTAACAGGGGCACAGTGGAAAAAAGAGGATGTGAATAAAATATTGCAGTTGCGTTGTGCTTATCTGAATGGTAAATTTGCACTACTTGCTTAAGACTACTGATTATTTTAGTAGCATCGTATATGTTTTTCTATTTTTGCAAAAATGGGATGCTCCCTCATATTTTTCCATAGAGAGAATGTTGATTTTGAGGATAATTTTTATTTTCTCTCTATTTTTTCTTGATGTCTATTTCCTTCACGTTTTTTCTTTAATTAGTCTAAACTACAGTTAATATTCCCACCCCTCAAAGAAGCAATAACAAACTACAAGGAGAATTTTATCCTTTACAAAAAGATGAGTTAATTGCTCTACGAAAAGCCAAGCTCATCAACAATACTGCTTTTGTTCACTTGGCACTGCGGTATGAAAATCCATTTTGCGACCGCCCAGTAGAAGTTAATCCCAAAGAATTCGCCCTTTCTTGGAATATACCAGAGAGCAGTATTTATAAAGCAGTCGCTCAACTCAAGAAATTAGGGTTGATTTTGATCAAATCAGGCAAACTGCTGATTGATAAAATGAGATCGATTCCTGCAAATATTTGGGCAAACATTATCAGAACCAGCCCCCATTAATAGTCCTGAAACTGAATTATCAGATCCGAGAATAAATTATCAGATCCGGCAAAAAATTCTCAGATCCGGCAAAATCGATCGCCAGAACCATTGCCAGAACTTGATTCTAATCTCTCTCAGACTATTCAGACTAATAAAACTGTTCATACTCTTTCAGACTGCGACACACACATAGATTATTGGAGTATTGCAGAAAAAGAAGAAAATAATCAGCTAGAACAGTATATTAGTTCTCTTAACCAAGAACCTAAGACAAATGTACTCATAACCCTCCTTCTGCCTCCTGTCCTTCAATTCCCCTAACCTCAAGGTCGAGAAAAATGTCCCGGAAGGTAGCATCTGTTGTCAGAAACCAAGAAACAGACCATGAACAACAGGATATTAATCATTCATCATTCATCACTCGTAATTCGATTTGGCAATGGTTGCCAGAGGGGGCATCGGAATGTTAACGGCAAATTAGATTCTGCCTTTCAGGAGTGGTTAGCGAAGAAATGGGTGGTTAAATATCAAGATTGTGATATTTATGAGTCGAAGGCGAATGTCTGCCTTATTTCCGCAATGATCCCTGCTAAACTGTCTATTCGCTGGAAACAGTACCAAGAAGAGTATTTAGCTAAAGTTCAGAACATTAAAGATCGTCTCGATCATGGTTGTACCATTTCCCCAGAACACAACAGGAAATCCTCGCCCGTATTTCTGCCTTAAAACCCTTAGATTCAGAACAATCAGTATCTTTTGAAGGGAGTAGTCAACAGGGAGTAGGCAGTAGTGAAGAAATCATTATTCGTCAATTACCCCAAGTAAAAGAAGGGAAAAGGGAGGTAAAGGAAGAAGAAGACCTCCCCAGTTCCCCGTTGTCCGTTGCCTCGAAGGTAAATATTGACACCGAAGAATCTGAAAAAGACACCACTGCCCACTGCCCACTCCCCACTCCCTCTGTTACTGATGCTGACGGGAAAAAGTATAAAACCTATACCAGGAATCTGCCGAAGAAATACCCGTTTACAATACCTTCGCCAAAAAAAAATCACAAAAAGTTGTCCGTGTCAACTCTTTTTGTCACAGAAATTAATTTTTTTTGTTTTTTGAGCTACTCAGGGAAAATATTACTAAGAGAAATAGGATGAATTGCCCCAATATTTGCCACTCGATTGAGAATCCGAGACATCAAAAATAGTTCTGGTTTTTGGGGAAGCAATTTTATCAATTCATCAACGTATCTAAAGCCACGATAAAAGGCTTTGAGATTTAAAAGACTAAAATCATTCACACAATCACGACGAAAACGTTGCAATATTTTCTGGGAAAAATTAACCATGAAAAAAGCTAAATTCGCCATATTTGTGACGGCGATTTCGGATACATTCATAAAATCTTCTAAACCCCAAAATTGTTTGGCATCCCGAAAATTGAACTCAATCTGAAATCTTAATGAGTATAGTTCTACCAGTTTTTCAGCGGTGAGAGTTAAGTCTGTAGAAAATAAAATTACATGACCTTGTTCACGGGTTTTCTGATTAGTTTTCAAAATAATTACCACATTGATAGGCACAGAAAACTCTTTATGCAATACCTGTAATTGATAATATTCTAAATTCCAATCTCCTTGAGTACGACTAAACTGTAGAAACGTCCCAGAAAGTTTACGGGGATTAACTTTTATACCATACTTACATTTGGTATTTTCTCCTTGGTAAGGTAAATACAAAGCACTATCATGACGTAACTTACTGACTAAATGTAGTCCAATATGCAATGCCATTTGTGCTGCATTATGATGCCCAAACTTGCCATCGAGCAGTAAATATTTTAGAGGAATAGTATTACCAATCATAGATAGTAATGCTTCTAACATTCCTTTGATACGAAATAGCTCACTCGATAGTGTATATTGACTTTTATCTTTGTTTTTTGAGCCTTTTGGACGACCTCGTTTTCTTTTTTCCACCGTTGGGGGTGAAGTTGAATCAACATTGCTTTCATCATGAGGTTTAATTATTTGTTCAATTCGTAACGGATAAGATTCCCTTTTTTCTAGCCCTACTAAAGAGAGAGCAAAAAATGATAATCCCTTGACAGGAGCGTTTGTTAAGCTGGAAAAGAACCAATCAACACCGTATGTATGTTTCCCTGATTTAGTTGTCACGACTTCATCTCCTGCTATGGCATAACTTTCTTCAGGGTTAAAACAATGGGTATGAAAAAATACCCACATTAGACTGGGCCAATTCTTTGGACTATGACAAAACCGTTGAATAGTTCGGTAGCTTCCTCCTTTTCCAGTCCATCTTGAGATGAATGGCGCTGACTTAAGGTTGTTATCATGCCGCAGCTAGCTTTTGTTTAAGAATTGCCCGAGGCTCGTTCATCAGAGGAAAAGCCTTCGGACGTCGTTTTCGTTTTCTGGGCTCATAGCGGTTAGGACGCAGTGGCACTGTTGTTTCCGCAATCATCTTGAGCAGGGATTGACAGAATCTGGGCAAGCGTACCCGACCAGCCTCAGCCAATAGGGAACGAAACTGATTGAAGCTTTGCCTACATCCCTGAACCGATAGTTTTAAGGGAGCTTGGCTACTTTCAGAACTAGCTTGCCACATTAAATAGCGCAGCAAGTTATAGGCCATCAGATGAACATAAATTTCCTTGCGGACCATTTCTGGAGATTGTGCCCGTAGCATCTCCATCCCCAAAGTAGTCTTGATATGATCCAGATTGATTTCCGCTTGCCACCTCAGCCCATAGAGTTCTGCCAGTTTGGCTTTGGAATAGACCTTCGGGTCAAGCAAGGTAGTCACCACCGTCACGGATTTGGTTCGCCATCCTGGCCGCTCAACACAGAAGTGTACCTCTCGCACTTGAAGAGTTGGGGGTAGGGCTTCAAATTCTGACTTATCCATGGCTTTAGGACAACGCTTTGGACGAGTCCAGGTCACAAGATAGTCGTTTTTTCCCAGCCGCTTTGCCTTTCTAAAATCACTGTGACGACTCTGATTTTTCCGAAATACCGCGTCGGCTCCCTGTTGTTGGACTAAGGCCAAGTCCACATAACTGCCATAGGCTCGGTCGGCTAAGGCCACATCTTCAGGCTTCAAGGTGCTGTACCAACTGCGAGCTAAGGTAATTTCCGAGGTATTCAAGGCCGCAATTCTCACCCCAATCGCAGCGGCGGTCGTTAAGGAAAACATCACCACCAGCTTGGCGATGGGAAACCCACACCCCGGTTGTTGATTTTTGTGTTGAGGGTATTCCTTTTGATTGGCTGCGGTATCGGCCATAACCACAGTTGAGCCATCTAGCAGTTTGACGCAACGCCCCTGCCACCTTTGCTCTGCCACGGCTTCAGCCGTTAGAGCTTCTCCTGTATGCTCAAACAACCATTCCAGCATCTTCTCGGGCAAACGCTTACGGGCTTTAGCATAACCACCGGTATTTAGGGAGGGAACCTCTGCTCCTTCAACTGCCAAGCAAGATCGTATTTGTTTAACGGCATTGGCCAAGCTTTTATCTGGATCCAGCACCTGATAGATAAACGCCCAAATCGTTATAATTGGCGTGAACAGACGGTTGCGATATTTGAGTTGTGCCTGGACAATTGCCGCTTCAATCACTTTTTCATTGAGGATATTGGCGAAAGGTTTACCCGTCCGTTCCAAGAGTTTACGTCGGAGAATTTCAACACACTGAAACATGAGTAGTAGTATTTTTTTCTTCTGAGCCAAGGTTATTTTCCTCTGAAGAAGCCAGTTTGACAATTATTCGGCGTTGGCGGCCAGATAAGCTGCACCGCCGGCGATCGCAAGCCATTGTAAGCGATCGCCTACCTACATTCTTCAAACGGTGAATGCTTAAGTCAGCGCCATTCCATCTTGAGATACCTAACATGGTGACTCTACCAGTCATGGCGAACATTCCCTGAATTATGCAACCTAGTTGCTTCAAACTTATGCTATCTATTTGAAGTGTGAGACAAGTTAATAATGCTAAAATATTTGCCATGGGCTTTTGTAGAAATTGATATTTGATTTAATCTAGTTTCTTACAAAAGCTCTCTTGACATCAAGTTTTATTTTCCTTCTTCATTTTGGCGAAGGTATTGACTCTTCAGGGGTAATTTTTTCATCCTCTAATCGAGCAAAATTAGCCTCCCAAGAAACTAGCAAATCTTGAGGCAAATAAGTTTTGAGAAAATCCTGAACTTCGGAATTCCTAATGGTGATGTATTGAGCACCATGGTCGAGATAACCCCATTCCGTCTTCCTACTGGAGGTTCGACCACCGACAGCACGGCCTTTATCAAATATCTCTACTTGAAATCCCTTTTTTGCTAACTTATTTCCGATTGTTAAGCCAGCAATACCAGCCCCAATGATTCCTACTCTTTTAGTCATTAGACATCGACCACATTTAATAAAAAGGCGGTTGAAATGCTTATTCTACCGTACAAAAATGAGAATTTATGGAGAGGTCTATTGTCTCTTATCCTAGAGGTTGCCAAGCCTTTCCCTGATAGCCAAAATTAAAGCCATCTGGATGGAGAATTTCAGCCAAGATTTCCAAAGAATCAACTAAACGAGGGCCCGGACGGTTAAAATAAGCATTCCCATCAGTGATGAAGACTTTTCCTTGCTTGACTGCTTCTAAATTGTTCCAGTCAGGATGTCTTGTTAACACTTGGGATTCCTGACGAGTTCTCTCTAAATCAAAGCCACAGGGCATGATAATAATGACTTCAGGGTCAGCTTGAGATAAGGTATCCCAGGTTAGATAAGGTGAATGTTCCCCTTTCTTCCCCAATAAGGGTTTGCCTCCGGACATTTCTATTAATTCTGGAATCCAATTTCCCGCTCCCATTAAAGGTTCAGTCCATTCCAAAGCCACCACAGTCGGACGGTTATCTTCTGACAAGGTTTCTGTTTGAGAGACTATCCTTCGCACTCTTCCCTGTAATTGCTGTAAAACCGGTTCACAAGGAACATCTAATACTCGGGCAACTCGTTCAATATCTGCCCAAACCTCTTTGAGCAAATTCGGTTGTAGGGAGATGATTTGAGACAGATGGGCAACTTGGCAACTTCCCCGGGATAGTCGCATTCATGGGAGCGCCCGACTAAAGCCTCCATCAATCCCAGAGCCGCGACAATTTCTGTGGCACTTGGCAGCAGTGAAATAATCCTTTTATCCATTAGTAACACTCATTACTGTTTCAGGGCAATCAAAAATTTGGTCCAACTGCCCTAAGCTAATCAACCCGTACTGCCATAAAATCATCGGCAGTTGGTCGGGAGTCTCTTGGATGTGGCGCTGCGCTAATTCAATTTGCGCCACTGAAACTCCCAAATCCTGCTGTAAAAACTGAATTAAGTTGTCTGTCATTTTTAGCGACGTAAATTTGGCGAGATGAAGTTATTTTTCTCAGAAACCCGAACCGGAATGGGAATAGATTCCCCCTGTTGCTCTTGAGTAAAGGTCTGTATGGTCGCTCCCCCTACTATCAATCCCGCTAGCCATAGGAAAATTAAGAATGTCGTCATTGTGCTTCAGAGTTGTGTAAACTTATGTGAATAATTCTAATATTTTTGTTACAAATAGACAAGATGGTTTCTACGGTATTAATTACGGGTTCCTCCCAAGGTATTGGTCGCTCGACTGCTAAGCTGTTTGCCTGCAAAGGCTATGATGTTGTCCTCGCAGCGCGTACTATCGAGCGTTTGCACTCAGTCGCTCAAGAAATTGAGGTTCTAGGGGTGAAAGCCTTACCTATTGCCTGTGATGTGACTGACTCAGAGCAAGTCAACATTCTGATTGAGAAGGCGTTGACTGAGTTTGGTCATATTGACTTACTGATTAACAATGCTGGCATCTGCATGACTGCGCCAATGGAAAAGACAACCTTAGAAGATTGGCAGCAGATTCTGAATGTCAATCTCTGGGGCTATATTTATCCGATTCATGCCCTGCTCCCCATTTTTTAGAGCGCAAACAGGGCACTATCGTCAATGTTGGTTCGTTTGGCGGGAAAATGCCTTTACCGAATATGACGGCCTACTGTACGAGCAAATACGCTGTCACGGGGTTGACAGAGACACTGCGTTTGGAATTAGAGCCAAAAGGGATTCAGGTGTGCGGAGTGCACCCTTCTGTTACGAATAGTGATTTTTTGTCAAGGGCAGTTTTTCGTTCGGGAAATGAGAAACAAGAAGATGCTATGCGCCAACAGATGAGAGAAATGCTCAAAAGTCCTCTGGCGAGTCAGCCGGAAGATGTAGCCAAAGCAATCTGGGAAGTGGTGCAACATCCTTCTCCATCAGTTATTGTGGGTTCGGGGGCGATGATGGCAGCGATTTATAGTTGGTTTCCCGGGTTGACTCAATGGTTGATACAAAGAGGAACTAAGGGGCAAGGCTGAAATTTATCAAAAAAGGCAGGAGGCAGAAGTTAAAAGGCAGGAGGCAGGAATGCGAAGATAGACTCTACCACTAATTCTACTCACACCTCTGACCACAGAGAGGGCATTTCATAGAAATAAATAGAATACGATCTTTTTTCCCTCATACTCTAATCCCAGAGATTGTTATTTCACGACCGATTAAAACAAAACCAAAAAACACCCCCTATTACTAGAGAGTGTTTTTGATCCCACATTCCGCGGGAGCATCCCATTTTTGCAAAAATAGAAGAACATATACAATGCTACTAAAATAATCAGTAGTCTTAAGCAAGTAGTGCAAATTTACCATTTAGATAAGCACAACGCAACTGCAATATTTTATTCACATCCTCTTTTTTCCACTGTGCCCCTGTTAGTTTTATTCTTTGACTGATTTGTTTTACTCCTGATTCTACTGCTCCACTACCGATGGAACAAATTTTTTCTCTTTGATAATATTCGTAATTGATGACTCGATGCCGATGCTTTTGAAGATATTTAACCATTTTTTTCCCTCCTGTTGGTTCTAATCTTTCTAATAATGAAATTGCCTCTGATACCTGTCCTGCCCATAACTGTCCTTCCAATTTTTCCAAAATGGACTTTTGTGCCTCTATTTTGTACAAATTTTCTCTCAGATGATACCAATCCAAAATTTCGACTCGATTTTCTCCCTCTCCAATCTCTTCAAATATGTTCCAAACTCCATCATGTCCATCTCCCAAACAATATATTGGTGATGTCAATGGTTGACTATTGATCCAATCGCTTAAACAAAGATTTGATTGGAAAAAAGCTCCATAATAAAGTCCTTGTAACCTTGCTGTCTTGTAGTCTTGCCAATAGCTTGGTTCTCCTTTGACTTCACTTCTCAATCGTACTTTTCCCCCATCTATTGCCATTTCTGATAATCCTTGTTTCATTTGTGCATATGGCAACTCCACCTGATTTACTTTTCTGTGGAAAGTCGAATGACCGACTTTAATTCCTGTTAATATGGACAAATCTTGTTGTGCATTTTGATAAGACTCATTGGCACTTAGTAAAAGACAACATTGTTCTAGCAACGGACTCAAACGAGTTGATGGTTCTATTCCCAAATATTGTGCTTGTTTTTGACTAATGGAAATAGTTCCTAAACAACTTTTAAGAGTTCTGACTCTTCCTGATAGTGGTAAATTTGTTTTCTTCTCGATAAAAAAAGGGTGAGTTGAGGACTAACAAACTCTAAAATCTGATGACGTACATGATTTTCCAAATGGGCAAAAGACTCACAATCGTCAGCGTTACTATAACGGTAAAGAATCTCACTAGCTTTTCTCAAAGAGTTATCCAACTCTAATCGATCTTCAGGAGTCATGTTAATTGTAGAAATCATAGTTAGTGGGTAGGCTTAAAATAAATGTGGATAATTCAATTATTACTCTCGGTCTGAAGAAAGTATCAAGTTTTTTGACATAAGACAATACCTTGTTACTCAATAAGTAATATAAATAAAATTGCAAAAACGGGATGCTCCCGATTTCGCTCACTCTCTGGCACGGGAAATCTTGCCATTGGAGGTAGCCAATCAGTCGCCGCTTGGCAAGACTATCGCTTTTCATCCGATGGCCAGAGCACATTCGAGGCGGCGGTGCTGGTGGAACGGGGGGATTTGGTGGTTCATCCGTTGTTACCAGTAGCGTAGCACCGAATCAGCGAGGTAGCTATCGCATCGAAGGATTTATGCTGTACATCACTTACGATGATGGTTCACGGGAGAATCGTATTCTGATTACTGATCCCGAAAATCCTAGTTCTATCTGGCTTGATGGAGTCGGCTATTCAGGTCGGAAGCGTTAATAAAATGGCTACAAAGGAACTCTTACAAGAGCGCTTATTACCTATTACCTACTACCTAGATCTCGAATCAAAGAAGCTTAAGTTCCGCACTTCTAAGGCTATCACAAAGCCGGTGGGGGATCAGGTAATAGAAATCTTTGTCAAGCAGACACCGCAATATCGTACTGAATTGGAGTCAGAGTTTGCCAGAGCCGATGTGGTGGGTGAATTCCGTCGCATGATCGCCAAATATGGTTATGATCCTAACAATCTGGCACACAACATGACTGCCTTTCTTATCTTACAGTAGGAGTTAGTCACTGAAGGACAAGCTAATGTTGCACAGATGCGCGGAGCCGCCGATCAGTTGTCAATAAATCTGTTATCAAGTGGTTTACTCGATGGGATGAACGATGCCGACAAACAGCGTATTGCTGATATGATGGCTTATCAAGCTGTGATGTCGGTGGTATTGGCTCAAGATTTCCAACGTCGTGCCGATCACACTTCCCTAGAAAAACTACAGGAAGGAATTCGCCGATCAACCCGTGAATTGGGCTGGGACTTCGATCGCCTCTCTCTCACGGTAGAAGGCTTTACTTCATTTTAGTAGTGTATTTGTACAGACTTCGGGAACGGTAAGTTACCTATTATTACCATGATCGCAGGTGCTAAAGCAACGGTGGAAAAGCCTAATTCGATCGCTCCCAGTCTGAACCATTACAGGTTAAGGCTTTACAGGATTATTTCTAGGCTTTTTGGTGGGGCGGTGCATCA
>CAVVOP010000018.1:0-9429 GCA_963749915.1 uncultured cyanobacterium | reverse complement strand
AACTAAGAGCTTTTCTCTCAGAGGGTTTTCGTTTTTATCCCAAGCCTTTTAAGCTATACATTAATGAGTATTGTTACCCCATTTTTGGGTAATTTTTGCTTAGTTTGGCTATAATTTGGGTATGAGTACCGAGCAGTATTGGTCGCAAATGTTATTTTCACGTGAAAAATTATTCTGAAGCTCTTCGTCTACATTTTGTATTTTCTGTCATCATAAGACTTTTAAGCCATGTCCATGTTACCAGAGCTCCCAGGGCGAAAGAATTGAACATTAAGCTGTTTGGATACTACAAAATCATCAAGAACCCTGAGCCATTATGGTTTAACGTCCTGCTTGAAAAATCTGATTTGCATTTATAAATGTATTATTTAGTGTTTAAGAACATTTGTTTTGTGTAAAACTTTAATTATCCTACAAGTTGTCAATCAGTGATCACACTAGCTAGCTAGCTGGCTGGCTGGCTGGTCTGGATGTTTAATTATTGTTAAGATTCTATTGTTATGTAGAAGAGATTGAGGAATTAAAAAACTTATGGAAAAGACTAGAGAAATTTCTTTGACTGAACAGGAATGGTTAGGAATTAAGTCCATAGCGGATGATCTTGGTTTATCTATTTCTGAATTTTTAGCCAATTTAAGTTCACAAAAATTATTAGTAATAGACCCAGAATCAAGGGAAGATGAACTTGATTTGCAAGAAGCATTGTTAACTGTTGCCGAAGCCCAAAAAACAGGAGAAAAACCCATGCTTTGGGAGGATTTTGAAACGCAACTTGAAAATCATGACATATCAAATTAAAATTTTAAGTAAAGCTCGTCGCAGTCTCAAAAAACTACCTAAAAACATTCAAAATCAGCTTAAAAATACTATTCGTAGTTTGGCAGAAAATCCAAGACCACAAGGAGTAAAAAAATTATCAGGTGATTATAATTTATATCGAGTTAGACAAGGTGATTATCGAGTGATTTATGAAATCCAAGATGAGGTTTTATTAATAATAATTGTTTTGGCTGGACATCGAAAACAAATTTATCGTAATTTATAGAAACAGTCCCGTAGTGGATTGACACAGCTAAAAAGGTGGTTTAGAGTAGGGTGCGTTAGGCGGACAGCGGTGTCACCTCAGTTCGATATAACAATAATGCTGAAAGCTAGCTGCGGCACGAAAAAAAACTTAAGTCAGCGCCATTTGGCTTTAGTTCTCTTTACAGATGCTGCCAATGCCAATCTGACCGTGCTCAAAAGTACTGTACGCCTCCCCTGTAGCCTACTTTTAGTGGGGCTACCACTTACTATTCTGGTGGGCTTTGGGGTTGGCAGGCTGTTGTTTCCAGATTTCAGTTTATTGGAGGCAGCCATCCTGGCCACCATGTTGGCACCAACGGACGCAGCCTTGGGCAAAGCGGTTGTTAGTAACCCTCAAGTACCTATGGCTTTACTGGCGTTTGCAACTAATCAAAACACCGAAGGCAGTACATCCCAACTGCTGCTCCACCTATTTACCGAGGAAATTGGCATTGGTGTACTGGTAGGAGCTAGTTTGGTCGTTCTCGGCATCCAGTTAGCTAAATTCGCCATCGAGCGAAACTGGCTCTCGGAAACTTGGCAGCAAGCCTCAGTGCCGACCCTGGCGATCGCGCTTATTATAGTGGCTACTCCAAAAATGAATAACCTTTGATCATACCACAAAACATTTTTGCAAGAGGTCTAATGTAAAAAACCTACCCTTGTCAGCCGCCCTTCTCCCCTGCTACCACAACCCCTAATTTCAAAATTGTTCAAGCACTAGTTTCTAATCTTCTTTTGGGGGTGCGAAGCGCCTCTCGGGAGCTGCTCAAAAACTAATTCTCCATCAGTCACATTACCCGCTAAAATTTGTTCTGTGGCACTATTAATTACTTTGAGGCGATTGAGGTGCGAGAATCAATTGAGTAATCGCTTTCTGCGCAACTGTAAAAGTTTACTGAAAACATTGGACAGCATTGCTGTCGATAAACCTAACATGAGAACCCCACTAATGGCTTCCATCGCGCCTAATATCCTCCAGGGTTGTTTCATAACAATATCACCATATCCTAGGGTGGCAAAGTTAACGGCAGAGTGATAAAATGCTTCATTATAATTGGAAAATTGCCCGACGAAGACAAAAGCAGCAGCCCAAAGAGCAATTTGCAATAGAGAATTGATCAGTAAAAATATTAGGGCTATGTTCAAGATCCTAAATCCGTGCCAGAAATACGCTCTTGTTGCAGTTCGTGAAGTTGAATGAATTCGTTCTGCGGATTGATAGAGTTTCGACAATACCCCAAGCATCATTGTGATTGAAAATGCCTGGATGGTTTGTCCCAGCAAAAACATGAGAATTGTCATAATAATTATGAATATACCCACACAGACCTCCAGTTTTAAGATGACGATAGTGAGGAATCGATCGCTATTGCTTGAGACAATTGCAAAGCTGGAGCTTGACTCAAACCCGCAAAAGTGGCACGGGTTGCCTGAATCAAGTTTTCTAGTTCAGCTTGCACAGCCCAATGGAGGCGATCGCTATCACCCCCCTCCAGGGCAAGACCTAAATCCGCAACCAAAACAAATAGCGATTCAAGATGGTTTTGCCGAGTCATCCAACGCTGGTATGAAGCGTCATTGGTGAATGGAGACCAAAGTTCATTTTTGGCATTCCCCAGCAAGGACTCGATTACACCAAGCTGTCCCTCGATATCGACTCTTAATTGTTGGCGAGATTGGGCGTTAGCGGCCAAACTGCCTTGTCGGTAATCATCGATCGCCATATCGTAGAGTTGACTAATCGAAGCAAGCATTTGTGCAAAAGCCGGATCCAGTTTATCTTTATCTTTATTAGGCCAGAGAGCAATATTGACCGCCATGCCAACTAAAGAGCCGAGAAAAATGTTCCAAAATCTCAAACCAATGTAGTTAGTCGATTCAATAGTGTAAGTCGGATTCGCAACTGCCATAATAAAGACTATCCCGCTAAATATTAGTACGCGCTTAGGAATCTCAAACCAATATCCTGTTGCCATCAAGCTAGTCAGACCGAGAGGAAGAGTCACATAAGTATTCCCTTGAAAGGTAGAATCTAGCATAATGCCGTATGTAGCCCCTAAAGCCGCTGATTTTAGCTTATCTAGGACGTAACCGGCAGTACCACCAGCAATTAATTGGATGCATGCACAGAATAGAGCCATAGAGAACGTAGGTCATGCGCCTTGAATGCACGGCATTACCGATGGCATAGGCAAGAGCACCGCCGAGGGCGAGTTTCAGTATATAGCGGTTGACTTTCATGGTAAAAAGATACCTAGTGGTTGAATGCAGAATTAAGAATGCAGAATGCAGAATTAAAAAGCCTTGATTTTCAGTACTTATACGAATTTTAAACCCTTGTTTTATTTACGTACTTTTCCACTGCAAGATAAGGGATATTTTATCTGAAAATGGTGTCTAAAGCGATCGCTAGCTCTAGTTATCATTCTGTTGGCGAATTGAATTATCGTGCTTTTCAAGTAAATAAATAATTGTAGGGGCGCAAGACCTTAACTGGAACTGGGGTCAACAATCGCCAAAACTATTTCACTGACTGATTTTCATCTCCCCACCAAGAAATGAATTTCTTGGCCAATAGCTTACGTTCAATGAATTGAACTGGTAGATTTACAATTAAATAATTAGGGCTTGCTGATAAAAATTGAAACCTTTATCCAATCAAGGATTTACCTCTAAAATTTTTAACAGAGGTGCAAGATAAAAATGGGGTATAATGGCTAAAATCCTTAAAAAATCGTCAAAGATAATTTGCACCTAAATTTATACTTTATTGTAACTTAAAACAATTCAATGTATCGAAAGCAAGAATCATCTCCCATTAGTCCCGAAAAATTTGTCCTACCATCTGAAGTACAATTAGATGAAAATAACCGTTGGGTAATCATGGCCAACTTAATACCTTGGTTAGAATTTGAACAGGAATATGCGTTGATTTTTGATGAGAAATTAGGTGCACCAGTGCTGAGTTTTAGAGTGGCATTAGGGGCATTAATAGTTCAACAGAAATTAAAGATAACAGACAGGGAAACTGTAGAGAGTATTAAAGAAAATCCTTATTTACAATACTTTATAGGCCTAGAAAAATTTAGCAATAAAATACCATTTGATTCCTCAATGATGGTTCATTTCCGACAAAGAATAAAGAGTGAAATGATAGAAAAAATAAATAGAAAAATAGGAGAAAAGGAACTAAAAAAAAAATTAGAAGCAGAAGAAATAAAAGATTAAAAACCCCCAAAAAATCAAGGAAAACTGATATTAGATGCCAGTTGTACCCCAGCTGATATAGGATTTCCTACGGACTTGGGATTATTAAATAAGGCAAGAAAACAAACCGAAAAAATAATAGATATTTTATATGAAGGAGAATCAATACTCTTAGGAAAAAAGCCGAGAACTTATCGAGAAAGAGCGAGAAAAGAATACTTAAAAGTGGCAAAAAAAAAGAAAGTAAAAATTGAAGTTAGGGAAGAAGCGATCAAAAAGCAATTATCATATATGAAGAGGAATTTAGAAAGTATTGATAAGTTAATTAACCAAGGAATTAGTTTGTCAAAAATAAGCCAAAAAGACTATCAAAAATTATTAGTAGTAGGAGAAATATACAGACAACAATTATATATGTATAAAGAGAAAAAAAAGAGAATAGACCAGAGAATTGTCAGTATAGAACAACCTCATATTCGTCCAATAGTGAGAGGAAAAGCGGGAAGTGCCGTAGAATTTGGGGGTAAAATAAGTATAAGTGTTTATGAAAATTACGTGTTTCTAGACAAATTAAGTTGGGAGAATTTTAACGAATCAAAGCATCTAAAAGAACAGGTAGAAAGATATTGCGAATATATGGGGTATTATCCGGAATCAATACATGTAGATGCAATATACAGAACGAGAGAAAATAGAGCCTATTGTAAGGAAAAAGGAATAAAAATGAATGGACCGGCATTGGGGAGACCAAAGAACAATATAAGTTTAGAAGAGAAAAAACAGGCCAAGGAAAACGAAAAAATCAGAAATAGGGTAGAAGGAAAATTAGGGGTGGGCAAAAGGAAATACGGATTAAATAAAATAATGACAAAACTGCCGAGTACATCAATGACAGTAATAGCACTAACATTTTTGGTAATGAATTTATCTGATCTGTATCGGCAGATAAAGCTGATTTTTTGGTGCCAATTTTTAGAAATAAAATGTTTTTTGGACTTATTGATTAGCTTAAATTATGAAAAGATAAAGGAAAAACAAGTAGGGCTTATGTTAGTATCAAGTCCTTATTACAGATGAAATTTTTAGTGATTTATTCAGCAAGCCCTAATTACAATTACACTTTTGAAACCTACTACGAAGGTGCATTATCTGAGACAGACGACCAAGGCGGAGTCAACTTGAGCTACAAGTTCGATCCCAATCCTGACTTACTTATCCTTGATGGTATTCCAACTACTGGTGGTGACACCCTGACCAAAAAAGAACTTAAACCTGTTGTCAAAGCCGCCATCAATTACTGGGAAGATCAGGGTATTGATCAAGAGCAACGAAAACTGCTCAAGAAAGCTGACATTTTAATTGGCGATCTCGGTGACACCTTATTGGCCGAAACTAACGGCTCGACAATTACCTTAGATGATGATGCAGCTGGTTATGGTTGGTCCGATTCACTTGATACAGTGCAGCCTGACGAAGTCGATTTATTTTCTGCTGTTACACACGAATTCGGTCATATTCTTGGTTATGACCACGATGTAATGGGAGGAGAATCCAGGAGTCGGCGAACGTCTTCTACCACTTGATTCATTAGAAGAAGATATTCTGCAAAGTCAATTTGCCATGGCAATTTCAGTCCCATCACAATTCTAATTTGATTAAATTATTGTGTAACTGAACCAATCGGTTTGAAGCATTAAATTAAAAGGGTGAGCAATGCTCACCCTTTTCTCTGTAATAAACCGACATTCAGCAGGTTAATGTGGAAAAAAAATAATTTTATAGCACTACGCATTCAGGGAACGGACATATAATTAGAATCAAGAGGGCGAGCTGCTTGCAGCAGCGCTTCGCTGCCGCTAAATGGAAAGGGAGATCGTTAAAGTTTCGACGATTTAGTCTAGCTCCCTAGGTAGGCTAAGTGATAAAGTATTCTGAGATTTTAGCAAGTTTTTCTCTCAAGACAATGAAACAACCTCTGGACATTGATGTACAGGACATTGATCATCTCGGGATAATCGCAGGCATCATCGATGAAATCGGGATAGTGGAAATCATTAATCGTCTTTTGGGAACACATCCCTTGGAAGAAGTCAGTGCTGGTAATGTGGTCAAAGCCTTAATTCTCAATTGCTTAGGCTTTCTCACCGCACCCCTATATCTGTTTAGCCAGTTTTTCGAGGGCAAAGCCACGGAACACTTGATTGGACCAGGCGTGAAACCAGAACAACTCAACGATAGTCGCATTGGTCGAGTACTTGACCAGCTGTTTAAAGCAGGACTGACCCCTGTGTTTATAGAGATTGCCTTGGCTGTAGTGAAACGGTTTGGGGTGAGTACTAAACGAGCTCATCTCGATAGCAGCAGCTTCTGTGTACAGGGGGAATATCTCAATTCTCAGCCAGAGACTAACTTAGGTGAGAGCAGACCTCTAGAGCAATCCAGTGAGCAGAAGGCACAAGCAGAGGATTCAGCAGAGCCCGTACCGATTGAGATTACCCACGGCTATTCGAGGGACTATCGCCCTGACCTGAAGCAGTTTACCCTGGCGCTAATCACTAGTGGAGATGGGGATGTCCCGTTGTACTTACGAGTGGGCAATGGCAACGATGCTGACCAAGCCGTTTTTACTGAAGTAATTGGGGAATTTCAGCAGCAGTGGAAAGCCGCACAGCCTGAAGTCTATGTGGCTGATGCAGCCCTCTACAGTGAAGAGAACATTGAAGTGTTAGAAAAGACCCCTTGGATTAGCCGCGTCCCTGCCACCATCGCCGAGGCGCAACAGTTAATGCAGACTATCCCCCAGGAGATGTTCACTGTCAGTTCCTCGAACAACAACTACTTGATAGCTGAAGTATGCAGCACCTACGCCGGAGTGCGCCAGCGCTGGCTAGTAGTCCACAGCGAATCCCGTAAACAAGCTGACCTCAAGCAATTAGACAAACGAATTGCTCAAGCCAAAACGAAGAAAATCAAAGCTCTGAAAGAACTAGGCAATCATCCCTTCGCTTGTGAAGCTGATGCAGTAGATGCCGCCAAAGCTTTTGAGAAAAAGCTCAAGTATCATCGTCTGACTGATATTGAAGTTCTCCAGAAGCCCTACTATGACAAGCCCGGTCGTCCCCGAAAAGGAGATGTGCCTAAAGGCTACACCTATCATATAAGCGCGACTTTAGCTCTCCATGAGCCAGCAGTTAAAGCACAGCGCAACCAAGCCGGACGATTCGTATTAGCGACCAACTTACTCGATGATCAGCAGTGGCCAAAGGAGACGATTCTGCAAGAGTATAAGAACCAGCAGTCCTGTGAGCGAGGTTTTCGCTTCCTCAAAGACCCCCTCTTTTTTGCTTCTCGGGTCTTTGTCAAGTTACCGCAACGAGTGGCTGCCTTGGCCATGATTATGGGGCTATGTTTGCTGGTCTACAGCATCGGACAGCGACAACTGCGCTCCTCTTTGGCGATCGCCTCAGAAACGATTCCTAATCAAAAGGGTAAGCAGACAGAGCGACCAACGCTGCGGTGGGTAATGCAATGTTTTCAGTCTGTGCATTTGATTTGGCTGGAGGACCGAAAGTGGGGAATCAAGTTGAATGATTTACAAATGCACATTTTGCGCTTCCTCGGTTCGGCCTGTCAAAAATATTATTTTCTTTGTTGAGAAACCTGCTGAATGTCGGATATAAGCAGAAAATTATCAATTTTAATAATTATTGCCTATTCCCCATTCCCTGAGTTTTGCAAGAAGTCTATTAACTATTTACAAAGTTCCTCGCCACGACGATATAATTCACGGGCGTAATCAGTCCATGTTCCTTGCCCCCAATAACGGAAACAGCTTGTTTGTACTAAGAGATTATATAGTAAGGCTTCTTGATAATCAGGTCGTTGTGTTACTGTGGGATCTTCCGCCACTAAACGATCGTATTTTTGATGAAACATAGCACTTAACTTGTTCATCGGTTCGAGGACATTCTCATAACCTTTTACCCAACTTAAATCGTTTGTCCATGATGCCCCATCCATGTGGAATTGATGATCATTTTGATTGAGATCGGCGATAGCACTTTCTACTGTTGCGGGGGTGAGATTATCGCCGACTTTGGCCCAGATTTTGTGTTGTCCAACGGGTTGACACACAGGATAATCTTCGGGTTTAACTCCCGAGGCTTCGATTAACTCAATATACTCTGTACCATTAAAGCCTACAACTTTACTACCATCTTTAAGATCGTACCAAAGAGGTTGGAAACCACGAGGAAACTCATTCATCATCACGCCCCCGTTTTCGCCATCAGCAATTTGACTGACGCAAGAAGGCACAGAAATACCAGCAATTTCTTGTCTTCCAAGAGTTTTAGCTTCATGATAAGGTTGCATTTGTGCTACTAATTTCGTATCTGAGCCTTGAGTTTTAATCAACGCAGTAATACTAGTAGTTTCACCCTTGGAATTCTTGGCAACTAAACGATTAGGGATATATTTTTGCTCATGATGTAATCCTGAACCGTCGGGACACTCAACCGTATGCTCTTGTACTAACAACCAACGATAACCGCAATCTTTGAGGGCTTTAATATACTCATAGAGGGTGTCGGGATGGTTAGGAAGGTGCATTTCTGGTGGCGAAAAACCTTTAACCCGTGATAAGGCTTCCTCCCCAAAAATGGAGGCGAAATGATGTTGCCATGCTTGAATCTGCAATTTTAGGTCGGGGATGGGGGTGGAAGGTGCTACCGCATGAGACCACATTGTACCTAACCATTCTACATAAGGCTGATATTGACGATCGCAAGCAATTTTTTTGAGGTTGTCGAGGATTAATAACATCCGGTTTTCTATAAACCCCAAAGCAAATTACCTGAGTAATCTAACATAATACGAGGACTGCAACCATCGGCGACTAATTAGGGATAAATTCACCCATACGACTATAACACCATACAAAGACTCCAGCATTATGATTATCCCCATCCCCTGGATTTTTAAACATATGCTGCAAATTACAAATTAATGCCCCATTTTCTGCCGCAGGAATGGTAGGTTGATGTAGATGTAAGGCACAAGAAATGCGGCTTTTATTTGGTCTAATTTTAGGTTAGTATTAAGTAAATATACAGGGTCATTATTATTGACTAAAGCTGATATTTTTGCTTCAGC
>CAVVOP010000017.1:0-124537 GCA_963749915.1 uncultured cyanobacterium | reverse complement strand
TATATTTTGTCCAAAATAAGTTGCTTGGTTTTAATACTTTTATCATCTTACAAAGTGACGTGCGGAATGTGGGTTTAATCATTTTGCGTTAACAACTTCAACTTTTATTGAGCCAAAAATTGGCGATAAAATAGAGGTAAATGAAGTGTTATGCCGTTATCTTTAATATCTGCTTCTAAACTTGTTCCAACTCCTGTTTACCTCTACTAGTTACTTAATTCTCTCTACCTTCATTATTAACCATCGTGATTAACTCTTTTGTATTGTTCTCAGAACTAAAATCTGTGACAGGGGATTTTTTTTGAGGTTTGGGAATTAACCACCTACCAAATTTGGCGTAAAGCGCAGGAATAACCAGTAAAGTCAAGGCAGTTGACGTAAATAACCCCCCTAAAACAACAATGGCCAACGGTTGCATAATTTCATTTCCAGCACCAGAGGCGATCGCTAATGGCAACATCCCCAAAGCTGAAGTTAAGGCTGTCATTAAGATAGCGTTTACCCGGTCCAAAGAACCGTTAAATGACCGATTTTAAGGGGTATTCCCTGAGCAAATTGGTGGTTATAGTTATCGACGAGTAATAACCCATTGCGAACGGCTACCCCAAATAAGGTAATAAATCCAATCAAAGAGGCAATCGAAATCACGCCCCCTGTCAACTTAATTGAGATAATCCCCCCTACTAAGGCTAAAGGCAGATTAATCATGATCGCAAGGGTCGCAGGTAGGGATTTGACCGAGAAAAACATCAAAATAGCAATGATAATCGCCGCCAATGTGCTATACACCAGTAAGTCATTAGTAGCGCGTTGCTCTGATTCAAACTGTCCTCCGTATTGGATAAAGTAGCCCTTAGGTAATTGTATGTTTGCACGAATGGTTTTTTGAATATCTCCCACGACACTCCCTAAATCCCGTTCAGCCACATTAGCAGAAACAACGATTAAACGGGAAACATTCTCCCGATTGACCACATTTGCCCCCATTCCATAGTCAACCTTCGCCACGTTGCTCAAAGGAATGATTTGGCCTGTTGGGGTTGATAGAGGAAGATTGCGAATCGCATCTAAGTTATTACGAGCCGATTCCTTTAAACCGACCGTAATATTAATTAACTGCTGATTTTCTGGAACTTGAGCAACAACTCGACCATTTAGTGCGGTTTCTACCACAGCCGAAATTTCCGCCATAGTAAACCCTAATTGGCCGCTGCTCCTCGATCGTACTGAATCTGTACCTGACGAATAGGCAATTGGGGTTCGAGCTGCAAATCAACGACTCCCTCAATAGGTTCAATGGCATCCCGCACTTGTTCGCCAATTTGACGCAGTTCACTGAGGTCGGAACCAAAGATTTTAATGGCGATCGCACTTCTGACCCCAGATAATACCTCATCCATACGGTGAGAAATAAACCCGCCAATATTCGGGACTACCCCTGGTAATTTCAAAAATGTTTCCCGCAGTTGCTTGACGCTGGCTTCGCGGTCTTGGAGGGCAAGGTCGCTAATTCCACCTCGACGTGGGCGATACTAACCCCTGCTCCATCGGCATCCCCAGGAGCGCGTCCCGCCCGGACCTGTACCCAATCATACAGGGGATTGTCCTGAAGAGAATTGGCAAAGCCATCCCTGCCCGATTGGTCATATCCAGAGAAACACCAGGAAATAAAACCATTGAGTTAACCATCGATTTTTCCTGAAATTCGGGCAGAAAGACTCGTCCCAAGGAGGGAACCAGGGCCAAAGTAGCTACCAAAGAAGCTAGAGCTAAACCGAGAATGAGTTGGGGCAAGCGCAGGGACAGGTTCAGCAGGGGGCGATACAACCGTTCTGCCCAGCGCGAAACAAAAGTTCCTTCTTGGGGTAGAGTCTGATTAGCCAGCAGAATCGCACAGAGGGCGGGGGAAAGGGTCATAGCAACCAGGGTAGAAGCAGCAATAGAGAGTAAATAAGCCAACCCCATAGGAGCAAAAATTCGTCCCTCTACTCCCGTCAAACTAAAAATAGGTGCAAACACAACAATAATAATCACCGTGGAAAAAATACTGCTAACCGCACTTCTACTGAAGTATTATAAACTACTTGAAAAGGATGTTTGGGGTTACCCTGGGCTTGGTTTTTGCGTAGTCCGCGATAACAGTTTTCCATGTCAACAATAGAATCATCCACTACTGAACCGATGGCAACCACTAATCCCCCTAATGTCATGGTATTAATACCCAAACCAAAGGCTTTCATGAACATTAAGCCAATCAACAGCGACAGAGGAATAGCACTCAAGGTAATCACTGCGGTGCGCCAATTCATCAAAAATAGCAACATGACCACCGAAACGATAATAATGCCTTCAATTAAAGAACTACTAACGTTGCCAATGGCAGAATCAATAAAATTGGCCTGACGAAAGGTTCTGAGCCACTTGAACGTCAGCGGGAAAAGTGCGGCTGTAACGATTCCATTACCGCTTCTACCGCTTTGGTGACGGTGGGAGTATCCACATCAGGCTGTTTATTGATCATCATACCACCGCAGATTGTCCGTTAAAGCTGGCATCACCTCGCTTGAGTGCCGATCCGGTTTTAACCTCCGCTACATCTTCAAGCAAAATAGGTTTGCCATTTTGGACCTTAACAACCGATTTTTGTAAATCCTCAACCGATTTCACTTGCCCCATGCCCCTAATCAATAGCTCTTGACCCCCACCAATTAAGAAACCACCAGGTGCATTAAGAATTAGCACCTCTGGCTGCATCTGTCACTTCAGTGAGAGAAACATTAAGCGATCTCAGTTGGGCGGGATCGACTAAAACCTGTTCTTGGCGTTCATCCCCTCCATAAATAGTGACTTGGGAAACTCCAGGTACAGAAAGAATTTGATTACTGAAGCCAACTTCCACTAAACGGCGTAAATCCATTAAGGAAGTTTGACCTTGTCCGTTGACGGTAAAGGCATACTGTAAAATTGTCCCTAATGGAGATACAAGAGGGGAAATTTCAGGGGATATGATGCCTTCAGGTAGTTGACTGGTTATCTGTTGTAACTTTCCTGTGACGGATTGTCTGGCTTGGTAAATGTCGTGCATTTTGGTCAAAAACCACCTGTACCATCGATAATCCGACTTTGGAGGACGATCTGACCGTTGTCACTCCAGGTAAACCATTTACTGCACTTTCAATGGGAACAGTAATTTGGGATTCCACTTCTTCTGGAGCTAGTCCAGTGGCTTCGGTTTGAATATCCACTTGAGGCGGAGCAAATTCGGGAAAGACATCTAAGGGCATCTGGGTGAGGCTGAAAACGCCCCATACCGTCACTAAAATTGCCCCGACCACAATTAACCACCGTTGGGCAATGGAATTTTTGAGAATCTGATTCAGAATTGAGTTAAGCATTTTAAATTAGGGTTATTTTCTCACAAAGGGCGCAAAAAAGTTTGTAGTAATGGCTTTAGCCATTGATAAATCAGCCTTAAAAGGCTTACTACGAACTAAATATTATTTAATCTTGGCTACGAGGTTTTTTCTTATTTTTGCCCCCCGTCTTTTCTTATTTTTGCCCGTAAAGCAGGAATAGTAAATAATCCCGTCAATCCCACTATCCCTAAACCACCAATGCCGATTAATGTTTTAAAAATGGGAAATCCTGCTGATTTTTCACTATTTTCGGCGGAATTAACTAGATTACCCTCTTGTCGTGACTATGGGGAATTCCTTGTTTATCTGCTTGCGCGTGGGTGGTAGAATCGGTAATTATTGGTTCACTGGTGGTTGTTTCGGTTGTATCTGCACTTTTGGTTTTACGAGACTCTGCATAAAGAGATAAACTACCCTGAGTGACTAATTGCTCTCCCACATGGATAATTCTTCGTCACTTCAATCAAATCACCTTCTGTTGCACCCGGTCGGTTACTTCCACAGGTTCATAAAAATTCTCATACTGCACAAACACCAATTGTTTTCCATCTGCATCTACTAAAGCGGTAACGGGAATCATTACCCCTACACCATCGGAAGCGGCTTTTTCAATCGCATTTACTTCAATGCCAAATAAGCCATCGAGTTCGGGATTTACTTGTACTTTCTCAATCCCTCCTGTTGCCTGAAATTCATCTCCATGTCCGACATGAGCAAATGATATACTGGGGGTACTTAAAATTAAACTAAGACTTAAAATACTTGTTAATGATAATGATTTCATAGTTACTCCTCACTTGAGCTTTATAAATTTGTTTACATAGTTTGCCACAAGTAAGATGAAATTGAGATGAAATGATGTACTGAAAGATTATAATTTTTGTAGATATAGATTATTAATCAAATAATGTATTAAGAATAATAGACATCTCCAGTACCTCCCAAAACAAGGGCAAGAGCTTCTTACTACAAGCCAATGAAAAATATTTTTGTGGAGAAGTCTAATTTGTTTTCCAATAAATATAGAATTATGCACAAAGAAAATTTAGAAAAATGGCAGCACTCTCACTATTTTATTTCGGATAATCAAAAAGGTGAGAAAAAAACCCAAATAGTCATGGCTTTAACTGCTATCACCATGATCATAATCTCCAAGCCGCCTATATTCATGTATTAGCAGATGCTTTAACTTCTGTTTTGGCGATTGTAGCTCTCTTTAGTAGTAACTCACTATCCTCAACCTCCTGAATATTATAAAAAATTACTGCAACATATTCCTAAATTGACTCATATTTTAATAGAGGTAAATTGTTGTGATGGAGAACCTTGTTTTTCAGAAAATTTAACTTATGTTACTCATTAGACATCTCAAATAATTTCCATTGGTACGATTCCTCATGGTATTATTTATAGCTGTAAAGTCTGGCAAAATAGGGTTTTTTAGGCTTTGAAATAAGTAAAAATTAGGCATCATGAGTTAGTGTTGTTACTCAAAGATAGTTACTTAGAGTATTTCAAAAATTAGATGAAATTAAAGTAATTAAGATAAAATCACAACTGTTATCAACAAAATCTGAAAAATGCGAGTTTTACTGGTGGAAGACGAAGAAGATTTAGGATTAGCTATTAAGCAAGTTTTAGTGAGTGAAAAATATGTAGTCGATTGGGCAATTAATGGTAATCAAGCATGGAGTTATTTGCAACATGGATGGGCTGATTATACTGTTGCTATATTTGATTGGCTAGTGCCTCATTTATCAGGTTTAGAGTTATGTCAAAGACTCAGACAACAAAAAAATCCTTTGCCTGTACTCATGTTAACTGCTTTGGGTGATGCTCAATCCCGTGTTACTGGTTTAGATGCTGGGGCTGATGACTATTTGGTTAAACCTTTTGTGATGGAAGAATTATTAGCAAGATTAAGAGCTTTACGAGAAGATCTCCTCAATTTCAACCTCAAACTTTAAGTAAAGGGGGATTTACTCTTGATTATGCGAATAATACTGTAATTTGTGAGTTAAGTACCCCTTCACAAACTATCCCTTTAACCGTGAAAGAATTTCAAATCTTTGCTTATTTAATGCAAAATTCAGATCGCATCATTTCAGGAAGTAAAATTAGAGATCAGTTATGGGATTTTGATACCGAGGCAGTAAGTAATGTGGTAGCGGCACAAATGCGTTTATTACGCCGTAAATTAGCAACTTATGGTTGTGACTGTCCGATCGAAACTATTAAAGGACAAGGTTATCGTTTTAATAGTAATCTTTCAGGAGTAAAATAATAGTTTTGAGTTTAGTGTCGATGAATACTCGTCAGCTATTTCGTTATAGTCGTCTTCGTTTAGCCTTTTGGTATGCTGGAGTGATGGCAATTATTTTAAGCTTATTAGGCTTCATCGTCTATCGATTCTTCATTCAATCTAAATGGTATGCGATGGAAAGGGAATTAGAATCAATTGCGGGAACTCTCCATGATAGCTTAGAACCAATGTTACCTAATTCAGGAGAAGCAACGGTAGTTCTACAACGTATTTTGCCAGAATTATGTTTAGTAGAACAACCTTGTCAGGTTCAGCCCAGTTTAATTGAACGACATACTACAGGTATTAGCGATCGCAATACATACTATATTCGCCTCTATGATTATCACCAAAAATTACTTGCGTTTACCCCTAGTCAACCTTTAGGAATTTCCCCTACTCCCCAGTTACAATCATGGCATACCTTTCGTAGTGATGATGGTATTCGCTATCATCAGTTTACAATTATGTTACATGCTCAAGAAGGTAGTCATACTCATCAAGGGAATCATTCTCACCCTTCTTGGGGTTACTTACAAATTGGACGCACTTTAGCCAGTTTTGATGCTGAGGTTAAGCGTTTGCAATGGATTTTCCTGATAGCTTTTCTTTTAGCTTTAGTTTTGGTAATCATTTCTAGTTGGTGGCTTTCTGGTTTAGCGATGCAGCCAATTTACCAATCCTATCAGCAAAAACAACAGTTTACAGCTAATGCGGCTCATGAATTACGCTCTCCCCTTGCTAGTCTCTTAGCTACAGTAGAAGCAATGTTACGTATACCTTCAGATCAATCTCAGGATTTAGCGGTGATGTTAGAAACTGTGGAAAGACAAGGAAGGCGTTTAAGCTATTTAATTACAGATTTACTTTTTTTGAGCAATCTTGAGCAAAATTCTCGGACGATAGCCTTTCAACCTTGTTGTTTAAATGATCTCATTAGTGATTTAACTGAAGAATTTTTAGAATTAGCGACGGCAAATGAGATTGAATTAAGTAATGACATGCCTGCTGAGGCAATTTATGTTTTCGGGAATGAATCTCAACTTTATCGTTTAGTTTGTAATTTGATTAGTAATGCTATTCAATATACCCCTAGTGGAGGGGAAGTCAAAGTAAGTTTAACAACGAAAGAGCGTACTGCTGTTATTAAGGTTAAAGATACAGGAATTGGGATTGATCCAGCAGAACAAAACAAAATTTGGGATCGTTTTTACCGTATTGATGGCGATCGCTCTCGTCATAGTGGAGGTACAGGTTTGGGTTTAGCAATTGCCAAAGCGATCACTGTCAAACATAAAGCTCATCTTCAAGTAAAAAGTCAGTTACAACAGGGAAGTATTTTTACTTTCGAGATGGCACTCTTCAATTTTCGAGATGGATTGCTTTAATCTTATAAGGTTAGTAAAAATTTTAGGATCTCGATAAGGTTTCATAATTTTGGCGAAGGTATTGAAGAGTGAGGTATCAGGTGGCTGGTATCAGGTGTCAGGTGTGAAAATACCAAAAATTTATCGTGACGAATTCTGGTTGATTTTTTTCTTTTGACCGAGTTTTTCCATCAAGGTATATAACATTTTGCCAATTTCATCACACTTGTTTAATACTGGTTCTAATTGTTGGGGTTTCAGATAGCCTAATCGTTGAACAATAAGCAAAACTGTCAAATCCCGATAACTTTTTACTTCAATCATGTCTGGAAAACCTAAAACCTAATACCTGAGACCTGAGACCTAATATCTAAAACCTAACACATGAGTGCGTAACCTCAGTTATTTAATTAGAAAGGAGTAAATATGACGTCACTTTCATTGATGAAATGGCATAAAGCTTCATTCATTTCCTCCCATGAATTGACTTCGATCGGCGAATGCCGGCGCTGCGCGATCGCTTTATTATTTATGGAAAAAACGGCAAAATATGCGTTTTTTTTGTCAGAACGAGGATAAAAGACAATGCGAGCTTCTGGGGTTTTGGCTCCCCATTTTATGGATGATTTTTTTGTTAACATAATATTAGCGGTTAGTTTTTTGCTAACCGGTTATTGAATAAAGAAAAGACCCTTAGAACCGCCAAAGTTTGGGGGTTTTTTCTATAGCTATATTATAATATTTGTTATTAGAAATATCTACTATATTTTCTATTATTTTCTATTAATAAAAAAGACCATAAATGCTTTATTTACGAGCAATAGCCCTTGCCCAGATCTGCATTTTGTGGGCGATCGGCAAGGGCGGCAAACCTATTATGGTGAGCGAGATAAATTTGCCTCGCAGAGACAGGAATTGAAAACCTTAGCTAGAGCTTTTATTGAATGCCTCGCAGAGGCAGGGATTTTCAGGGCGGATGAGCGGCGGAAACCACCACGAGGGCAAAGAAAAAAGGGCACAGAGCCAAACCCTTACCCCACCCCCCTCACCACTTCAAAAAACCAATCTAAACTAGAGAGCAAACACCCAAGACAAGCATCATCACCGCATATAAACCTCTACCAGTGTGAGTAGTCTCCTCACGAACGGTGATAAAATGCGCAGTCGTGTTTGCGAACGAAATAACCGAGCGATTAGCGAGACAACTCAATAAGTGTTTAGGACAAAATTAATTTCAGATTAATAATGAACTTAAATCTCATTACTGTTACCTATTAGTTCTCTAATTTTAGACACGAGATAGTAACAGTTATATAATATTAAATATGATTAAAAATCATCGCTCTAAATAGAATCAAAAAATGCAACTAACTATTAATTTACCTGACATTTTATCTCAAGAAAAAACATCGGAGTTAATTAAGGAGATCGAAAATATTTTATTATCAGAAGGCATATCATATGAGATTCAACAAGAATTAACTAGCAAAGAAGATCCTTGGGATCATCTCAAGATTTCTGAAATTGCTGTTGATACGGGAATAGAAGATTTTGCCGAAAATCACGATCATTATTTATATGGAATCCCGAAAAAATAATTAAAATGAAATCGATCTTTGTTGATACTTCGGCGTTGATTGCATTGGGAAATAAGCGAGATACTTTTCATCTTTCTGCGGTTAAAATACGAGATGAATTAAAACAACAGCAAATTCATTTTGTCACTACAAGTGCTATTTTATTAGAGTTCGGTAATGCTTTTAGTCCTATTTCTTTAAAATCTACAGCTATTACTATTATCGAAGCAATAAAAATCTCAAAAAAATGGACTTATATTACTATTGATGAGCTAATTTTTAACTGAAGGGGTGACGAGCAGCCCAAAAGCTATATTTGGTAATTAATTCGGCTTTTTGACATACTATATAAATTGATAGTATCTCAAGTTCTTATTGAGAATAGCCTTATTGTATATATTGAGATTTGTGTTAAGTAACATAGTTAGTCCCTTAATTTTTTCGTGATCAGCACAAGTACCAGTAGTTTTATTTATTTTCAGTACAACGAAAAACTTGCCTAAAATTAATTAGCGTAATATTTACAATAATTACCTTAGGTTTATTCATAGACTTTCATTATTTCATCTTTTGCTTTCAACCCTCGGTGATAAAACGTTAACTTGTTACTATTTAAACTTATTATTTTATTAATTTCCTCTTGATATTTTTCATATTTATTTGCCCAACTTTCACCATATAAACCAATCCAAAATTCACTGTTTCTTTTTGTTTTTCTTCTTTTTTCTTGTGGCCTTCCTATATATTTTTGCTGTCCTTTATTTTTAATTATTCTTCCCTTCAATGTTTGCTTTGTATAGGCCATAGCAATCAATAAAATTACATTAGTTAGTCTTTGTATATTTGCTTTACTTCCTTCTAAATTATAACCTCCTGTTTTATAATCTTTGAACATCATTTCAATACCCATTCTTTGCTCATAAATCTTGATTACTTCTATTTCATTCTCTAATGATGTTAAGATATACCATGGTTCTTCACTACTTTTATTTTTTCTTTTTCTTTGATGATATATTGCTAAATTATGTCGGCTAAAACCAGTCTTTTTTGTAACTTTTATCCCCATCTTTATCTGCTTTACTCCCCTTTCAATCTCTATATCTGATAGTTTTTCATACTTTTTACCCCCTCGATGATAAAAAGTACCCTGTTTTTGTCTGAGGGCAAAATCGATTTTATTTTTCCTTTTTTGTTTCTCTTTTTTCAACCATGTAGCTAACTCAATGGAATGAAATTCTCTATCTCCTATGATCATAATATGATATTTATTTAACAATTTGATTACTGGTCGAATTAATGCTTTTTGTTCTTGAAGATTACTCGCCCCTTTTTTGTTCAAAATAGTCCAATAAATTGGCAATGCACGACGAGAATAAATTAAACTAATCATAAAGACATTATTCTCTTGCCATTGAGTTCGATCTAAAGCGATTATCAAGGGAAAATTACAGGGAATTTGTTGATGAATAATTGTGAGAATAATAGGAAACCAAATTAAACTAATACTTAAACCCGTAAGCACTAAAAATCTTTGAATGTGTCTTCGGCGACTTTCAAACAAAATTGGCAAGGGAAAATAAGTGGCTAAGGTTTCTATTTTAACTTGTTTATACTGATTTAATAAACCAATTAAAATTGATAATGTTTGAAATTGTGTTGGTTTTAAATATCGATTTAAATGTGTTTCAAAATCTTTTAACAAACTAATCATTATTAGTAAGAAATATAATTACAAGTACTAATTGTGCCAGATTTTGTCTGTTATTTAACCAGCATTAAAAGAACACTTAATATTTATGGTGTCGCTATATTCTTAATAAGAAATTAGATTTGAGTTAATTTAAAAGTCAACTTAGCTCTTAAAATGTTTACAGTTTAATCGTTTCAGAGGTGTCGTCACCCCTTCAGGGGGAAAGTTCTACAGAGGCTTATTTTCACCTGAGTTCGATGTAAGAAAATAGTCTCAAACTCTTAGGACAAAAAGAGCGATCGCCTCAAATAAAACCAACTCAGTTGAAGATTATAAATCAAGCCAGATTGTGGTCAGACAAATAGGTAACGTAACATTGATTCTAATCTAGAAATACCCGAGGTTGAACTTTAAAACGTTGTGCTAAGTGTTGTATCTGACTTAGAGTTAAATCTTGCTTTTTATTTAAAATCGCTTCTATTTTTTCCGCTGTACCAATTTCAGGCAAGTCTGATAAACCTAATCCATGTTCTTCTATTAGATAAGCTAATATATCATTCCCGCTACAATTAGGAATAGAATAATGCTCTGTCTCATAAGCCTCAATCAGCGTCCCCAAGGTATCAAGCAAATTATAGAGAGGATGCTGTTCATTCGTACCAATTTGAGTAATTAAATCATTCAATAGCTTGATAGCTTGCTCATATTCTTCCTCATTGCGAATCGTAAGTATAGGTGAGAGCGCACTCCAATGAGTATTAATATCTGGGGGAAGTGTGGTTAAGTTTTCCATTTGTTTTTGTCGTATTCTGAATGGGTTAAGATATAACGAATATAAACTTTCTGGCGATTAAAATGAATTGAAGTAATTAAGCGGTATTTGTTACCACCAATATTAAACACGATTAAATCACCCACAAGATCAGCACTAGGAAGAACAGAGCGTAATTCGTCAAAAGTTTGAAACTTTGCCGAGTTCATGAGTTTAAACCAACGAATCAGTGCAGTTTCACTGTCAGGATACTTTTCCCAAAATTGACGCAATGCTTTAACAGAAATAATGTGCATACTTTGCTAGATTTACTGCGCTATTATAGCGAATCTCATCATAGTGCGATCGCTTTCTTCAAACTCTTGCGACAAGAATGCGATCGCCCCAAGAGCCAATCCTACAGATGCGATTCGCTATCAGCGACACTGCGTGAACGCAACCATTCATCCAAATCGTCGGGTTTCGTAAAATCCAACAACGCCTCCCCCAATGCTTCAAGCTGAGGGAGGGATAAGGCTTGGATCTGCGATCGCCTTTCTGGGGTCACTTCACCGATACGACGCAAAAGTTGGCGGAGGATCAATACTGCGAAATCTATCGAGATTTATTTCCAGAAGTGAGAACATTTGAGTATTTTAAGTATCTGCATTTGGGACTAATATCAGATATAAAAAGAAAAAGTTTACCAGCAATCGCCAAGGTATTAGGGTTAGAAAATGCTGAGGGATTAAATCACTTTTTAACCGAATCACCTTGGTCAGTGGAAGAGCTAAAAAATAGAAGATTAGAGTTAATTTTACAAGTAATAAATGGAGAAGACATTATCGTAATAATAGATGAAACAGGAGATAGAAAGAAAGGAAATAAAACCGATTATGTCACAAGGCAATATATTGGAAATTTAGGCAAAGTAGAAAATGGAATAGTAACGGTAACAGCTTATGGATTAGTTCGAGGAATTACATTTCCTTTACTCGAGGAAATTTATAAACCAAAAGAGAGATTAAAAAAAGGAGATCAATACAAAAGTAAGCCAAAAATAGGAGGAGAAATGATCAAAAAATTGAAAGAAAAAGGCTTTAAAATTAAGTTAGTGTTAGGGGATAGTGAATATGGAGAAAGTGAAGACAATTTTGTCAGTATCTTAAATCAAGAAGAACTAAACTTCGTAAAGCGCAATAAGAAGTAACCATGGGATGTGGTTGCCTTCTGGACAAAGAGTGAGAGCAAATAAATGGAAAGAATTTGAGAGAATATTTTCCACACAAAAGAAAGAAAAAAGATATGTAAGGGAAATAATTTACGGCAAGAAAAGAGAAACTAGATATTGGCAAGTAACAGATGATCAAGAAACATTACCCCCAAATTCAACCTGGTATATAATGACAAAAATACCGGGGATAAAATATCAAGAAGTGGGAAATTTGTACGGGTTAAGAAATTGGGTAGAATATGGATTAAAACAAAGCAAAAATGAATTAGGATGGGCTGATTTTAGGGTAACAGAATTTAGGAGAATTGAAAAATGGTGGGAAATGGTAATGACTGTATACTTAATGGTAAGTTTACAGTCAGAACAATTAAATCAATCAAAAAAAGAAACTGTAGAAAAAGAAAAAAAATTACAAGAAGAAATGTAAACGTTCAGAGGGTTACGCAACTAAAGGGATAGACTCATTTTCTCTTTCAAGATTTGAGGTAACGATCCCATCTTCTCGATCTTCAGAGTTGATCGCTGTTGGGATTAAAGATGGTGTGGAAATTCCCTGTCTATGAGCTGTGATAGTTTCTCGGATAAACTCTAAAACACTACGATTTTGAGAGCGCAAACTACTAACCACCGTGAGCATTCTTGCCACGAAAATGCTCCCATTCTCACTTTGAGAACCAAAACTGGTCTTTTTCCACAAAACACCAGGACGAATTGCTCTTTCCGCCGAATTATTAGTCGGTTCGACATCTTCTACTTCCACAAACAGCCATAAGGCAGATTCCACTTTCAACAATTGTCGGCAAGTACGCACCGTTTTCGCCCAAGGAGTTTTTTCCCTTGAACCAATCTCAAATGCGGCTGTTTCTGTCAATAGTTCTTGAACACGACTCCTAATTGGTGATACTAACAATTGAAATTCCTTTCTACTTAAAGTTCCATCTCTGACTCTTGGCCACAACCTGAACAACTTTTTCTCTTGTGCCATCAAATGATTGAATATAAGTTTTTGCTGATTCTACAGCTGATGACAACGCTACACTGGCTTCATTTCTGAGGCGATTTACCATTCCTAATGACATTTTCACCCCAAAATCGGTGGTATTTCCACTACTTGGTGTCGATAGGGATTGGAGTCTGTACCTGAAAGTTTTTCCCCACAACATTTACAGGTTTCTGGTAAGTGGTTTTTGGTACTTTGACATTGGGATTCTGGATATAATTCTCGACTATAACCGTGATGCCCAATTTGCCCACCTCTATTTCTTTTCTTTCTTTTCTTCGCCTTTTTCTTCTCTGGTTTAACTATTTCACTCGATGGTGGAATACCCGAATTTTTCGAGTTACAATTAACTTTTTCTTGCAGATTTTCTACTATCTTCTTTAATTCTTGTTGTTCATTTTCCAGTTCTTGAATTCTTAATTTTTGTTGCACCACAAAATTTTTAACTCCTTGAGGAGTCGAATCCCATTCTTCTGTGGTGAAAAAATTCGTTTTTAGTAGTTGCTCTTTTTCCATGTCTCTAAACTACCATATTTTCGTTCCCCCCTGAACGCTTACGAAGAAATGAAAAAACATCCGTGGTGGAATGAGGGAAAAGGCTGGAAAAATATCCTCAATAAATTAAGGCTATTTCTGCAACCATTGTCTTGTTTTAACTTGCTAAAGCCTTGGTTATTAATGTTTTTTAAACCTAAGATAGTTGGCTCGTTTTGGCGATTATTTTCCCAAATAAATCAATTCATAAATTCTATGTTGGAGAAGTTTTTTTCCTATAGTTTTTGTTTCTCCTTTACCTAAAGTTCCAGAAGAGCGTTATCAAACATGGCGGGTATCAGCAATAACCTCAGCTATTCTACGGAATGGGGATTGGCTGACACGCGGCGATCGCCGTTACCAAATCTTAGCCATTACTAACTCAAACCCTGGCAATTCTGGATCGCCACTAATGGTTTCAGGCGCATTTAAAATCTCTGGTTCCCGATGGGGGCGATAAATATAGACTTGGCGATTTTGGCGATCGATTAACCAGCCCAGTAAAGTACCATTAGCAATATATTCCTCCATCTTTTTCTGCAAACTGGATACTGTATCACTAGCAGAACGCAATTCAATGACAAAATCGGGACAAATGGGGGCAAAAGATGCTTTTTGTTTTTCTGTTAAAGCATTCCAGCGTTCTAATTTAATCCAAGCAGCATCGGGTGAACGAGTTGCACCATTGGGCAGAGTAAAGCCCGTGCTGGAGTCAAACCCAAGCCCCGTCCCATCCCTTTCTGTCCAGTTCCAAAGTTGGACAGCAATATTAAAATTCCGATTACCCGTATCCGAAAAGGCAGGAGGCATAACGATGACTTCTCCACTGGCAGTGCGTTCAATGCGTAAATCTCGATTGGCTAAACAAAATTCATAAAATTGTTCCTCCGTCATTGGCATAATCCAAGGAAGATTGATCGTCATAGGAGCCGAGGTCGCTTGTACAAGTAATGTCGTCATAATTTACCTCTGCTCAAAATTGAATTTATTAACAACTATACTTTCGCAGAAATTTACCCAAAAATCCAGATTCTGGGCTGACTCATTAAATATTGAAACTGACGGGGTTAGGCGGCTAGACGAAGAATCTGGTCTAGCTCAGGAGACTCTGGCGGCAAGTCCGCTTCAGAAGCGGACTTAGGTGAAAGCACACGACTAATAGCAAAATGTTGAAGTCCTTGACGAAGACGAGAAAAACTCAATTCGGAATGACGAGGAGAAACTTTAGGCATCCATTCCGACTTCATTTGTTGCCGTTGCAATAAGCCAAAAAGACAATAAGTAACACAAGCTAGATTAACAAAGCGGTCAATGGCGATGCCTAAATAACATTGATAGTCTCCCAAGCCAAAATGCTGTTTCAAGTCTCTGATGGCTAATTCAATTGAGAAGCGAGCACCGTAAATTTCAATAATTTGAGCTGCACTTAAGCTCAGATCCGTTGAGAGAAAAATAATCGGTTCTTTGATTCCCTTGGTTACAACCACCTTGACTTTGGGCCCAAATCCGCGAATAAAAACTTCTCTTTCTACTGCTTCAACTTGGACTTGTTTGCCATAGATGTTGACCCACAGTTGCTGAGGAGAAAACTGTTCCAATAAATGAGCCACTTTCCATTCACCTTGCATTTTGACAGATTTTTTCCCTTTCTGTTCTATTCTTTGCTCCCAAGCGACTCCATCTTTTCGCATTCGAGTAATCACGTGAATTTTCGCCGAGACTAAAGGCTGTAAAAAAGGAACCTTACAAAAATAAGCATCCACGACAATTCGCAATAGACTAGACCCGATTTGCTGTTTTAATTCAGTATTAAGGGAATGACTCCATCCCAAAAATCAGCTCGCCGAGCTACACCCTGGGGATCAACGATTAAACTGGAATGGATTTAATTTTCCCGAAATAAGTCTCATCTTCGTCACCCAACACCAATAACGATTGCTAGTTTTCTCCCAACTAATCAGTCCCAGAATACCCCAATGATGTCCTTTAAGTTTGGACCCTCTATCGGCATTGCCACTATAGACAAAATTCGGTTTCGAGAAATGACAATGAAATAAGGTGAAGTAGCTGAGTAATTCTATGGGGATAAACCGTTCCATTGGGACTAACTGTAGATTAACTGATGTTTCCATGATTTACTCTATCATCAGGACTCAATCAATGATGGCGAAAATGGCAGTGAAGTGTCAGATTGACTTACCTCTTACACGATCACCCTTGCTAAAATAGTATTTATTAATTTTTTTGTCTCTGAGTATAAAAATTACAAATCATTTACAAAAAACTGCAAAAGTATAGCAAATTAGTTAGTAAAGGTGAATTTCCTGAAGATATGGAAACTTTATCAACGAACTATACCAACAGATTGGACAATTGAAGGAAAAAAGTAGTTTATTTGTTCTGCAAATTTGACCTGACCTGCTCCCGTTTCAGGAACCAGAAAGATTGTTGGCCATTTAACTTCTTTACTTCAGAAGAGCCGCAGCCAACACGATTGCCTGAAGGGTTTTTCTTTTTCAGGATCGACAAAAAAGAAAGAGAATCATAATAGCTAAAATGAAGATACTAAGTTATTTTATTTGATTATTCCATGAATATTATCAGAATCCCCGTTTTAAGTGATAACTATATATTTTTACTCCATGATGTTAATAGTAACCAGGTTGCAGTAGTTGATCCAGCCGAAGCAAAACCTGTATTGGCCGAAATTGAAAAACTTGGTGGAAATTTAGTGGCGATTTTCAACACCCATCATCATGGTGATCATGTAGGCGGTAATAAAGAACTATTAGAGCATTATCCTGATGCGGTGGTTTACGGTGGCATAAAGGATCAAGGTAGAATCCCCTGTCAAAAGGTATTTTTACAAGAAGGTGATACCGTCGAATTTGCCGGTAGAAAAGCGGATGTGTATTTTATACCTGGTCATACTTACGCTCATATTGCCTATTATTTTTCCCCTGTAGAGGAGTCAGGTTGGGGCGAATTGTTTTGCGGTGATACTTTATTTGCCGGTGGTTGTGGGCGATTATTTGAGGGAACACCGACGGATATGGTAAATTCTTTAAGTAAATTGCGTAATCTTCCCGATTCTACTAGGGTATGGTGTGCCCATGAATATACCCTCAGCAATTTAAAATTTGCGGTGACGGTAGATGGTGATAATCAAGATTTACAAAAACGTTATCAACAAGTTACTCTTGATCGTCAACAAGATATTCCCACAATACCATCTTCTATTCAAATGGAAAAATTAACGAATCCTTTTTTACGTTGGGATACTCCTAGCATTCAAACGGCCATGGGTTTTCAAGAACCTGAAAGAGTTTTTGGGCGTTTAAGGGGCATGAAGGATAATTTTTAACAGATCATCATCGCCTTTGTTCTGCTTTTTTGTTCAAAATTAGCAATTTTCGGTAAAAGTCAGATGCCAATAATAACCATAAAGACAAAATCAAGTTAAAATTGTTAAGTTATCATTAAATATTTATCATCTTTGTGTGTGAGGAGATTCAATGTCAGAGGCAAATTTTAGCCGTAAAGGTAAATCTTTTAATCGTCAACAGTCCGCCAAAATTCCGACATCGATCTCTCAAAATGCGTCTAAACCCAATCCTCGTTGGTTATTAGTTGGTTTTGGGTTGAGTGCCATCGCCGTATTTTCTGCTACAGTAGGGGCGTTATTAGCCCTATCTTTATCTCACACCCCTTTACGACAAGCTAAATTAACTCCTGCACAAGAAGCCGTTTTTAATCAAGAAGAAACTCTGACTTTTGACAGTTTGCAAATTCCGAAATTAAGTAGGCCTGTTAATATCCTTGTTCTCGGTATCAAGGTTACTAGCGATGATGTCCCCGATCAAGATCACCCGGATTTGGGGTATCACTCCCTAGTTAACTCTTTTCAGGGGTTATCTGATAGTATGCTGTTGCTAAGATTTGACCCTGAAAAAGATTATGTGACAGTTTTATCAATTCCTCGGGACACTAAAACCCTAGTTAGAGGTAGGGGTGTAACTAAAATTAACGATGCGAATTATTACGGAGGGCCTGCTTTAGCGGCGGAGTCTGTTAGTAGTTTATTAGATGATGTACCCATAGATCGCTATATCCGGATAAATGTGCTAGGGGTAGAAAAATTTATTGATGCTTTGGGGGGTATTAATCTCTATGTACCTCAAAACATGAAATATACTGACCATAGTCAACATCTATATATTGATTTAAAAGAAGGACAACAACATCTTAACGGAGAAAAAGCCCTTCAATTTTTGCGTTTCCGTTATGATGCCTATGGAGATATTGGTAGAGTTCAAAGACAACAAACTTTCATGCGCGCTTTGATTGAACAGGCTTTGAATCCGAGAACTATTTTAAGAATGCCTGATATTCTATCTGTGGTTCGGTCATATTTAGACACTAATTTAACCACCAATGAATTAATTGCGATCGCAGGTTTTACCGGACAAAAAAATCGCTCTAACGTGAATATGGTTATGTTGCCCGGAGATTTTAATATTCCTGAAGAAGGAGAATTAAGCTACTGGTTGCCCAATCATAATAAAATCTCCGGGGTAATGGCTCAACACTTTGAGATGCAGCCAGATTCTTACACAGCTTCCCGTGAATCTGATCCCACAAGGTTAAAGATTGCAGTACAAAGTAATAAAGATAATCAAGAAACGGGACAAAAAGTAGTGGAATATTTACAGGCTAATGGTTATCGTCGGGCATTTTTAACTCAACAATTTGCTACTCAACCTTTATTAAAGACTAAAATTGTCGCACAACAAGGAGATAATTATTCCGCCGCCAAAATTAGGGCTGATTTAGGAGTGGGTGAAGTTATAGTAGAGAGTACAGGCGTATTAGCATCGGATATAACGATTCAACTAGGACAAGATTGGGTGATTCCAGACTTTGACAATGGTCGGAATAGTAGTTTTAAAACTATCTCTTATAAGGGGGGAAAGTAAACAAGGGTTAATGGTTAATTATTAATTGTTAATTACCTATAGTGACTCCATCGACAACCGGGCGAATCCCTGTACCTTCAAAGGGTGTGGCATTGCCATCCCAGTTGAAGTCGCTGATGCGCAAGTTGACTGACCCGATTTCTAAGACGGGGTTATAACGTATAATGATATTGTAGGTACGACGGCTATATTCTAAAAAGTAGTCAGTACTAATTTCATCGTTGGTTTTGACGTTGATAAAACTTTGTAATCCGGCTCGTAAAGGTCCGTATAATTGTTGAGTTATTCCTAATGACAGCACTTGATCATCGGCGGCACGATCGAAGAAGAAGGGGGATAAACTCCCTGTAATGCTTTGACTAAAACTGACGTTAAACCCCGTATAGTCGAAAAAGGCATTAGAAAAATGTCCAAATTGTCCTTGTAAGCCTAATGTAGCGGTAAGAACGGGTTGGCCGTCACCGTTACTGTAATAACTAACAACTCCCGTTAATCCACTATTCAAACTTAAATAAGGTGCGACGGGGGTAGATGTATATTTCAAGCCTTCCTCCGGAGTGGCTGGTAAGGCTTGCCCACTCCATAATAAAACATTCCCGTTTAAGATACCTGCACCTTGGAAACGGGTTAAGTTGGCGAGGTTATCTTCGGAATTGTTGCCTAATAATTCTTGTCTATCGGTTTCGGAAGTAACATTTTGGATTGATCCTTGATATACGAAACCGAAGCCTGATTCACCGATTCGATTATAGGGAGATGTGACCACTAATCCGTAACTCTGTTGTACGGTTTGAAATCCTAATGAACCGTTAAAGAGTCTATCTCTGTAGTTATATTGTAAGCCCAAGTTATGGGCGGCCTTCAAATCTCCTATTTTTTGGTTTAATTGTATGCTGGCCCGAAGACGATTACTGATATTATCTAAGTCTAACCCCGTAAGGTGGGTAACGGCACTTAAATTTGTGCGATCGCTAAACTCTGTCGCAAATCTCGCCACTAAAGCATAACTAGAAGGATTTAATAAACCACCGTCATCATCGGGATTAATGGCATTTTGATCAAAGAAAGAATCGGGGAAAAAAGCCCTTTGTAATAGGATTTGAGGGGTAAGGGTAAAAATAGTTTTTTCATTACTATAAATTTCAAAATCTCGTTCAATAAATAAACCCCCTAAATCCTCCCCATCAAAACCGATGGAAAATAGACCAGGCCTGCGATTACGGCGATCGAAAACTAAACGATCTTGAAACAAAGGGATAGATAAACGTTGATCAAACACTAAACGAGAATTAGTAGTCCTCAATTCGTCTTGAAATGGTGATATATTCCTTAAATCAGCGGTATCTGCCCTAATTTCAAATTCTGGAGGAGAAAAAGGATCATTAGTAATACGAATATTCGTGGCATGCCAACTATCACTTTCAAAATCTACTTTTTCCGCTTGAAAACGAAAACGGTTAACTTGTCCACCCATTGTAGCTGGACTTCCACCCTTTCCTACTAAGGAATATTCTCTAATACTGCCAACGGCAAAACCAAAACCTTCGGTGGAAACGACTCTTCTAAGGGGTTGATTAGTTTCAAATTGCCAACTTAAGGGTTGTTGCGGTAGGGGATTGTTAGCTGTCTCTCCTCGAAAATCTCGAGTGAGACTTGGTTGATAAATTTCCCCATTGGCATTGAATATAACTCCCCTATCTTGCACAAAGTAATACTCAAAGCGATCGCCTCTCAGGGATTGATCCCCTCTTTTTAGAGTAACATTTCCTTCCGCAACGGCAATGCGATCAACTAAATTGACTAAAACTTGGTCAGCGATTAGAATGCCATTAGAGAAACGAATAACCACATTTCCCTTCGCTTTAACAATTTGTTGTCGATCTAAATATTCCTGCTCATCGGCTAAAATTTCCACTACATTAAGGCTATTGGTGTTAATTTCAGTAGTATCTTGCGTCTCTTGGACTATTTCAAAAGAAGAAGAATTAAAACTAAAATCAAACTGATGAGAATCCCCTTGACGAGAAGTAATAATTAACCTTTTGCTAACATTAAATTTTAAAGAAGATTTTTCCTCTACCATAAACTCATAGGTTGGTTGATTGCTGGTTAAACTTAAAGGTTTTCCTAACTCATTGGCGCTGAGTTTTGGAGGGTTTTCGATGGGTATAGGAATAGGAGTAAATTCGAGATTTTCTGGGGGTAATTTTGCTTGAGAAAGTAAAGTAGAAGATTGAGAATTAGTAGAAGGAATAATACTTGAAAATTTACTATCCGCAGAAATTATATTTTCTTCAGCTATTATGAGATATGATTGACTAGGATCAATCCCCATTACTTCAGATACTGACAAATTATGGGCATTGGTGGCAATCAAAGCACTGCTAAGAATCGGAATCATTGGCTCAATAACTAGCTAAATTATATAAAAAGGTAAGTGTAAAAACTTATAGACTTTAGTATAGTCCACAATTGATAATTGATAATCTACTTGGTATTTAAGTTATTGGTGAAGATCGGTAAGAGAGAATGGGTAATGGTCGGTAATTAATCTACCTGCGAGTTTTTTCTGCATATGATTAAATAAGTATTGTCAATGGGTCTCACCCTATCAATTACTAATTATCTAATCTTATTATTATGAGCGTACAAACAACTATTATAAATCTCAGAAAATTAACAGAATTAGAGATACAAAATAATTGGTTTTTTCTTGATCAAAATTTAGATAATCCTCCTTTAACTATAGAAGAAAATTGGCAAAAAGCAACGGTTAATGATCAAAATTATTTACTATGGGAAAAAGGGAACAAAATAAGATGGTTCGCTCAAAAAATTGTCATCCCTAAAAGTTTAAATAATGATTATCCATTAGAAGGTTTAAGTTTAAGGGTCGCCCTAACATGGTGGGCAGAATCTGCTCGAATTTTCCTTAAGGATGAGTTAGTTTGTGAAGGGGATTTATTTGATTCTTCTAGCCGCATTTTGTTGGCGAAAAAAGCAAATATTAACCAAGAAATTTTGATTAGTTTAAGATTAGTTAGCCCTAGTCATGACATTGGTGGTTTAATGGCTTCTAAATGTCTTTATGAAAGTCATTATGATGATATTGACCCCAGTTTTGTCGCTAATGAGTTAACTATTTTAGATAAGTATATTAATAAGTTTTACCCTAAAAAAAAAAATTTTAGAGGAAAAAGTTAACAAAATTAATTGGCATATTGTTAATAATCAGTCTTTGTTTAAACAAGAATTAGCTAATTTAAGAAATAGTCTTTTGCCTCTATCTAACTGTATTAAAGAACGTAACTTTTATGCCCTTGGTCATGCTCATTTGGATATGGCTTGGTTGTGGACTTTTGAGGAAACTTACCGGGTTGCTCAACGTACTTTTAATTCGGTTTTAAACTTACAAAAAAATTATCCTTACTTGACTTTCGGACATACAACGGCTTATCTATATGAATGGATAGAATTCCATAATCCCCCATTATTTGCTAAAATTCAACGAGCGGTTAATAATAATAAATGGGAAATATTGGGAGGAATGTGGGTTGAGCCTGAAGTAAATTTAATTAGTGGAGAATCTCTTGTTAGACAATTATTATATGGGCAAAAATATTTCTTAGAAAAGTTTGGTAAATATAACACCGTAGCATGGTTACCAGATACTTTTGGTTTTCCGTGGCAGTTACCGCAAGTTTTACAACAAGCTGAAATTAATTACTTTGTTACTGGTAAATTGCATTGGAATGATACCACTAAATTTGCTCATGGTTGTTTTTGGTGGCAATCTCCGGATGGTAGTCGTATTTTTTCGGTGATGTCTCCCCCCAACATCGCGGGGGTGATGGATACAAACCCTATTACCATGACTAAGTATAGTGTTGATTGGGAAAGTCAAACAGGGTTAAAAGATATTTTTTGGCTGCCCGGAGTGGGAGATCATGGAGGAGGTCCCACTCGTGATATGTTAGAGACCGGAAAACGTTATCAGCGATCGCCTTTTTTTCCCAAGCTACATTTTACTACTGCTCAAGAATATTTAGATAAAATTAGCGTTATTTCTCCTCAAAATTTCCCCGTGTGGAATAGTGAACTTTATTTAGAATTACATCGGGGTTGTTACACCACTCACGGAGAGCAAAAATATTTTAATCGTTATTCAGAAAAATTATTATATCAAGCTGAATTATTCTCTACTATTGCTATAATTTTAGCTCAAAAATTTGATTTACATTTTGATATTTATAGTAATAATCAAGAAAAAATTAAACAAATTTGGCAAAAACTTTTATTAAATCAATTCCATGATATTTTACCAGGAACTTCTATTCCTTCAGTTTTCACGGAAATACATCAGATTTGGCAAGAAATTATTAAGGATGCTCAACAAATTTTGCAAGAATCTTTAAAGGCGATCGCATCTTATATAAATTTTGAAAATGTCAAAGAAAAAGAGAGTCAAATAATAGTAATTTTTAATGCTTTAAATTGGCAACGTTCAGAAACTGTTGAAGTCGAGATCAAAGGGGATAACTATAGTCATTCTACATCATTGATGATGTTAGATCCCCCACAACTCCCCTTAGTAAAGGAGGAGTTTTCTTTCGGGGAGATTATAGAGGAAACAAGACTACCCTATAGTATTTTTGACGGGGAAGGAAACCAGTTAAAAACTCAAATTTCTCACGAAGGTAAGCTATTATTTTTAGCAGAAAATATCCCCAGTATAGGCTATAAATCATTTTATATTATCCCCCATAAGAACTTAAAAAGAGGCTTGAATTCCCTCCATGAAAAATTATTAACAAAAAAAGCTTTATCTGAGAATGATCATATCATCCCAGAGTTTATTTTAGAAAATGAGTATTTACAGGTTGTCGTTGATAAAAATACAGGCAATTTAATCAGCGTTTATGACAAAATCAATAACCAAGAAGTTTTAAATGGTTATGGCAATGAGTTACAGTTATTTGAGGATAAAGGGCAATATTGGGATGCTTGGAATATTGATCCAAATTATGAACAACATAGGCTAGAAAATCCAACTTTAACCTCAATTCAGTGGTTGGAAAAAGGAAAATTAAGACAGATAATAAGAATCGAAAAAACTTTTAATCGATCGCAGTTTATACAAGATTATATCTTAAACTTTAATTCACCTATTGTGATTATAAAAAATCAAATTCATTGGCAAGAAGACTATACTTTATTAAAGGTAAATTTTTCCCTAAATATAGAGAGTGATTTTGTTACCTATGACATCGCCTGTGGTAATATTCAACGGACAACAAAGCCTAAAACCAAAGCAGAAAAAGCACAATGGGAAGTATATGGGCATCATTGGGCAGATTTAACTAATAAGAATTATGGGGTAAGTTTGCTTAATGATTGTAAATATGGCTATGATAGTAAACCCAATCAGTTACGTTTAACTTTATTGCGTAGTCCGAAATGGCCTGATGAAAAATGCGATCAAGGTTATCACGAATTTAGTTATAGTTTATATCCCCATAAAAATAACTGGAAAAAAGCTAATACTGTGAGAAAAGGGTATGAATTTAATACGCCGTTACAAGTTTTATTTTTAGGTAATAATCAATCACAATTATCGGTTTTACCCTCTACCGCAGAATTAATTAAGATAGAAGCAGAAAATTTAATATTAATGGCGTTAAAATTAACGGAAGATAACTCCAATAATGTCCTCTTGCGTGGTTATGAGTGTCATGGAGAATCCGTTGATTTATCGTTAAAACGTCTCTTAGATTTGCCGTTAAAAACCAGAGTTAATTTATTAGAAGATAAGATTAACAATCAAGATCTTTTGATTAAACCTTACCAAATTTTTAGTTTTATTTTTTGAGGTACTAATAATTGAATATATTAAAAAATTCTGTAACTATCATAATGATGATAATTAGCGTGTCATTGCCGATAAAAACTTATAGTCAAGAAACACAATCATTAGGGATACAAGTTAACCGTTGTCGTTACTATTATATTCGTTCCCGTTCGGGAGATCATAACGCTAGAAATTTATTAATCTTTAAAGAAGGTGATACTATTGATATGACGGGGTTAAATAAATGTATTAATATTATTGACAATTATCTGAAACAAACTGCCGTTACCCCTGAAGAAAGGCAAGTCTATGAAAATGTGAGAAATAATCTGTCTTCTTGGCGCAGGGCGTATCTAGGGGTTGGGGAAGCGGGAAAAAAAAGCAATCGCTAATGAATGATGCTGAACTTTCAAGAAACAGATTCCCTAGCAGAAGAATGAGAAACAAGGTCAAAACCAAGTGCAGTAGCCTTTTTCTTAGGATAGGAGAGGGTTTTTTGACGATACTTTTCCTCAAATGCTCACAAAAACTTATTTAAAAGGTTGTCCCCAATATTGCCATGATTCTTTATTAAAAGGCGATCGCCACTTAAGAATTAAGTTTTTTTCGATGGTTTGACGTAACTTTCTCTCCTTAGGAATACCCCACCAAAAAGCACTTCTTATCATCAAATTTAAGTTATATTTGCGGTGCAATTCGATATAATTTTGAATATAACTTTTACAGTCATGATTAACCCATCTTTGGTGAGGGGATAACTTAGTTTCACCCACATATAAAAGTAAATCAGTGCAGGTATCCAAAATGAAATAAAGACAACTTTCACTAAGATTATATTGTGGCAAATCAAAAAATTGATCAGGATGGGTTTTAATTATAAAAGGATCAAATAAATCTACATCAGACAAAATATTATTATCAGCAATAAAATTAATTTGTTGAGATAAATTATGACGGCGGCTTTGTTGATAATTATAAATATTATTTTTCCAACTTTCCAAAAAATCTTTACTCATAACAAAATCGGGTTTTAAATTCGGTTTTTTTACCTGGTAAACTGCCGCCGACTCAAATAAACTTAGCTGCTGATTATTTCCTTTTTTTGGCGAATAATGAGAATAAGACATTGTTTATTAATTGACAATTACTATATTGGAAATTTTATGCTTAGAATCAAAATTAATTTTTCATTTTTCCTGATTCATTGCGAAAGGATAATCCCTTAAACTATAATAGTTTGGGCATTAAAATATATTAAAGAGGAGTTAACAAAAGTGCCACATACTATCGTAACTGATGTTTGTGAAGGAATAGCAGACTGTGTTTCAGCTTGTCCTGTTGCTTGTATTCATGAAGGTCCTAGTAAAAACATAAAAGGCACTGATTGGTATTGGATTGATTTTGATACTTGTATTGATTGCGGAATTTGTCTCCAAGTATGCCCCGTTGAAGGTGCTATCTTACCAGAAGAACGTCCCGAATTGCAAAAAAACCCTGTTTAGTTGATTCTTCTACAAGTTTTTCGTTGGAGAAAGGAAGAAAACATCAGGGAGACTAGAAGACCGGGAAAATGGCATATTAGAGCATTATAAGACGAGGAGAAAATTATTATATTAATTGTTAATTGTTATGAGCCATTTGCTAGAAGTTGAAAATGTTTATGCTGGTTATATCAAGGATTTGAATATCTTGCAGGGCATAAATTTTAGTATTGAAGCCCATGAGTTAGTTGCGGTAATAGGTCCTAATGGTGCGGGAAAATCTACCCTTGCCAAGACAATTTTCGGTTTATTGTCGCCCAATCAGGGCAAAATTATCTTTAAAGGGGAAAATATTGCTGGATTAAAACCTAATGAGATTGTTAAGCGGGGGATGTCTTATGTTCCTCAGATTGTCAATGTTTTTCCCAGTCTCACCATCGAGGAAAATTTAGAAATGGGCGCTTATACTTTATCTGGTTCAACAAAAAGGCAAAAAGAACTAATATATACGATGTTCCCGAAGTTGAAAGAAAGGGCAAAACAAAGTGCGGGGACATTATCTGGTGGTGAAAGACAAATGTTAGCCATGAGTAGAGCTTTAATGCTAGATCCTGATTTGTTGTTACTAGATGAACCATCGGCGGCACTCTCCCCTATTTTAGTTAATAATATTTTTGAACAAATTAAAGCCATTAATGCCACTGGTAAGGCTATAGTTTTGGTGGAACAAAATGCCAAAAAAGCCCTGATGATGGCACATCGTGGTTATGTGTTGGAAAGTGGTAGAGATGCCATTGAGGGTAAGGGAGAAGATTTACTTAATAATCCCCAGGTAGCGGAGTTATATCTCGGTGTTAGTCATCAGAAATGTCATAAATCCGACTCTTAATTGCCTATTGCCTGTTCTCAGACCCCAGAAAAAACTTCTCGACAAAACTTGGGTTAAAATATTTTCTAAGTTTCATGAATAAGACTAAGTAATTCTGCCGTAGAAATCTTCCCACTGAGATCGTTTCCTTCTAGTAAACTATCGGCTAAATCTCGTTTGTGGGCGTGTAGCTCAACAATTTTTTCCTCGATGGTGTTTTTAGCAACAAGACGATAGATAGTTACTGGACGTTTTTGCCCAATACGATGTGCCCGATCTGAAGCCTGATCTTCCACCGCCGGATTCCACCAAGGATCCATGTGAATAACATAGTCAGCCGCCGTCAAATTAAGTCCTGTACCCCCTGCTTTTAAACTAATTAAAAATACGTCTCCCTCTCCTGATTGAAAGGCAGTGACTCGTTTTTGTCGTTCTTTTACTGGGGTACTACCATCGAGATATTGATAAGATATTTTTTGTTGATCAAAATAATCTTTGATAATTTGTAAATGATCGACAAACTGACTAAAAACTAGAGCCTTATGACGGTTTTCTAATAATTCAGTCAAAACTTCCGCAAATACTTCTAATTTGGCACTTTTTAAAGAGCTATCAGCCATGACCAGATTGGGATTGCAACAAGCTCGTCTTAACCGCATAATTTCCGCCAAAACCTGTAAATGTTTGTGTCCTGTATCCGTGTCGGTGTCATTTAATTTGGCGATCGCATCTCGTCTTAAGGCTTCATATAAGGCGGTTTCTTCTTTACTCAACTCCACTTGTAAGGTGATCTCAGTACGAGATGGTAGTTCTGTTAACACCTGATTTTTAGTTCGCCGTAGTAAAAAGGGTTGAATTAACTTTTTCAACTGTTGACGGGCTTGTTTATCCTTATTTTTCTCGATTGCTTGAGCGAAACGCTGATTAAATCGCTCCATTGAACCCAATAACCCCGGATTAATAAAACGGAACAGGTTCCACAATTCTCCTAAGTGATTTTCGATAGGTGTACCTGTGGTAATTAGTTTGAACTCTCCTTGCAGTTTCATCGCCCCTTGAGAGCGTTTGGTGGCAATATTTTTAATGGCTTGAGCTTCATCTAAAACGATGGTTTGCCATTGCACTTGTGCCAACATCTCGGCGACTTCTTCCTGTTGCAGTAAACCGTAACTACAGATTAATAAATCAAAGGGTTGCAGTTGATCTAGAATAGCTTGGCGATCCCCCGTAGCAAACATAATCGGGTTAAGGGTAGGAGCAAATTTTTCCGCTTCATTTTGCCAATTAAAACAGACGGAAGTCGGTGCGATAATTAAAGTTGCCCCCTGATTAGCACGGGTAAGAATAACAGCAAGGGCTTGTAAGGTTTTCCCCAAACCCATATCATCGGCTAAACAAGCCCCTACACCCCAATGAGATAAACGGGCTAACCAGTTAAAACCCTCTATTTGATAGTCTCTTAATTCCGCCTGTAGGGTAGAGGGAATTTGAGGCTCCAAACTCTCCATTTCTCGTAATTTTTGTAGGTGTGTTTTCCACTGTTTATCAGCTTTTACTTGCCCAGCTTCATCGATAAATTCCTCCAGCGCAAGGGAAGAAAAACGATGAAAACGTCTGCCCTTACCTTGTTTTTCTGAAAAGGCTTTGAATTCCTCTAATCTTTGGCGAAACTCTTGGGTCAGAGCCAAAAATTGCCCTTCTCCCATGGGGACAAAACGACTAGGACTTTTTTCTAATAGTTCTAATAACTGTTGTAATTCTAAAACCAAACTATCATCTAACTGTAATTCCCCATCCACAGAAAACCAGTCTTTTTGTCCTTTAATTTGTAGGCGTAGATTGTCAAAATTAGCTCTATGAGTTACTTTCAGTTTTTCCCCTTGGGGCCACTCAATTATTACCTCTTCCCCTAATGCCTGTAATTCTAGTAATAACTCCAAACAATCTTCAGGGTTTTCAATTAACCATTCTCCTAGATCATCAGAATAAAGGATTAAAGTGGGACACTTGGCGATCGCCTCTTGAGCTAATTTTTTCTCTAACTGTAAGTCTCGTTTAGTTTGTAATCGTTGCCCTTTTATTTCCGCAATTACCGTTTCTCCGCCATTACCGGGGCGATAATAGGGACCATTTTCCCCAAAAGGACGGCATAAGATAGTAACTTTTAAGCCTTCTCCTGCGGGTAAAAGATGAATGTGAGGTAAAGAATGACATGGAACTTCGGGGGTATCTTCTGCACCTACCCCAATATCCGAGTGAATTGTTACTAGCTGGGAAACACTATTGATGGCTGATAATACCATCTTTTCAGCCTTGGCAGGAATCGTTAATTTATTTTGCTTACCCAAAATTTCAGTAATGCGGCGATGTTCGGGTTGAATCGCAATTACCTTAATACAAGTGGGGGTTTCTTGCATTACCAGAATATCTTGATCTGCTTTAACTGTCGGAACAAAGTTTAAAGTAATTTTTCCATCTTTGGTTTTGTGCACCTGTAATTGTGGTTCACCTTTAATAACTTCTATTTTAATGTTGGGGGTGCTTCCCCAAAACACTAACGGGTGTCCAATTAATTCGCAAATCACTTTTGGTTTAAATTGGTATTCTGTACCACCATAATAACCAGAATAAGAGGTTTCTATCTGAGAGCAAGCTTTCAAATCTTGGGGAGTGAGATAGTTAAACTCGTCTTGGCTATTTTTTAGTCTTTTCAGGGCGATGGCACGTCCTTTTGTCCATTCTCCTTTACTGTTAACGGCTTGTTCTTTGGGCTGTACTGTCCAGTTACTACTGCTGTAGAGATTAATAAACCAAGCTAATCTTTTTTCTCTTAAAGTTGAGGGGGATTCCGTTTTTTTAGGTTGAAGTTCAATAAGGGCCTTTAGAGATAGTTGCCATTCCTCTTGAGGTTGAATTATCTCGGCTAAACTTTGTATTCCTAAATCTCGGGATAATTTCCATACTTCAGGTTTCATCTCTAGTTTTTCGTGGGGTTTAAGTTTAGTTAACAATATTCCTGCTTCCCTTGCTATCCAATAATAACCAGCATTCTGAGCATCTGTAAATAAAGATAGTAAGATTTTTGGTAAAGTTTCTTTTGCCTTTTTTTCATCTACCCAGTACAAACATAAACAGGAAAACAGAGTAGTTAAAGCACGATTTTTCCCCACTGTGTAATTGGGGATACGTTCTGAAATAATCAAGTTTTTTTGTGAGATGTCCCCCAGTTGAACAGCAATTACTCGTTTTAATCTGATATAAATTTCTTGCAACCAGTGATCATCATCATTGGCAATCATGGTGGCATAATCTTTAGCTTGTTGCAAACATTTATTAGAACCTTCTTTAATGAGTGCCAGAATAAAAAAGATACCTGATATGGAGTTAAAATAAATTTTTTTCTTTCTTGTAGCCTTTTGTATATCTTTATGGGCTTGGGTGTAAGTGGCGATCGCCTTTTCATTCTGTGCTGTGATAAAATAAAACCATCCCCAAAAAATTGGGACGTTAATTTGATTATCTGAAGATATTTCTTTTAAACAATCTTCTAATTTTTGCCAATTTCCCCTGAAACATAACTGTTGTGATAGCAAAAATAAAAGATAATCTGAAGCAGATACTTTCTTGTTAAAACACTGTTCATAGAGAAGATTAAAAGCGTCATCTATGGGGATTAATTTTTCTTCTGACCGTGATAAAATAGCCGAAATGGCATTTTGATACAACTCCAAAGGTTGGCTACATAACCAATCACCATCCAAAGGATTGTCAAAGATTTGAAGAAGTACATCGTCCCAAGATAGTCGAGGCTTACCGTAATTATATTGGTAGTATCTGTCATATTCTTCAAAAACGGAATTTAACTTGCGACGATAAATACCAAAACGGAGACCTCTTAAAAAGTAAGCTGGATTTTGATTGCGGTAAATAGTATAATGACTTTTGCTCGGTAATTGTTTTTCAGATATTCGTGCAAAATTCTCAAAATTTCCCTCTTTGATAGCGTCACGAGTGGCAATTTCTGCTAAGAGAGGATGACATTGAGGACTTTCTCCTTGTTGTTGTATGATTACTCCCAAATCCAACAACCTATCGATATACGGTTTAAGAGTTTTGCTAATAAAGGCTTTTCCATTGTCATCTCTAATTCCTGCATAACCCAGACATGACATAAAACTGGTTCTACTAACAGGCTCATAAATCACTGAGAATAACTGTACCATTTGCCTTTCCTTTGGTGGCAATTCCTGATAGATTTTAATTAATTGATTACGGATTTTGTCGGGATTGGTATAAGAATTAAGCATGAAATTTATTTTCAAAGTATCATAATGACAATTCAAACCCTCTCAACTAATATAGCAGTCTAAATATTGATTTATGACGAATTATTTAGGATTGCAACACAGATTAAAATCCTTGATCTGCCCTAAACTATACTTATGTTGCTAGGACATAAATTAAAACCCCCCCACCAAGAAGGTAGAGGGCTTATATTCAATCACTTAAACTGCGTAAATTATCTTTAACCGAACTTTCCAGCAGTAGAAGCAATTAAGAAGGCGGCGTAGGTAAGGATATAGCCAACGGTGAAGTGGGCTAAACCAACCAAACGAGCTTGAACGATCGAAAGAGCAACGGGTTTGTCTTTCCAGCGAACTAAGTTAGCTAGAGGAGTGCGTTCGTGTGCCCAAACGATGGTTTCAATTAATTCTTGCCAGTAACCCCGCCAAGAGATTAAGAACATGAAACCAGTTGCCCAAACAAGGTGTCCAAATAAGAACATCCATGCCCAGACGGAAAGGTTATTTACACCATAAGGATTGTAACCGTTGATTAACTGAGCGGAGTTTGCCCATAAATAATCCCTGAACCAACCCATTAAATAGGTGGAGTTTTCATTGAACTGAGCAACATTACCTTGCCAGATACCGAGGTGTTTCCAATGCCAGTAGAAGGTTAACCAACCTAAAGTATTAAGCATCCAGAACATAGCTAAGTAGAAGGCATCCCATGCAGAGATGTCACAAGTACCGCCACGACCAGGTCCATCACAGGGGAAGGAGAAACCGAAGTCTTTTTTGTCGGGCATTAATTTAGAACCACGGGCATCTAACGCACCTTTTACCAAAATTAAGGTAGTGGTGTGCAATCCTAATGCGATCGCATGGTGTACTAAGAAGTCACCAGGTCCAATGTTGAGGAATAAAGAGTTAGTACCGCTGTTAATGGCATCTAACCAACCAGGTAACCATACAGCACTAGCGGTGGAAGCAACGCTTTCAGGGTTAGATAACAAAGTGTCAAAACCGTAGAGAGCTTTACCAGAAGCCGCTTGGACAAATTGAGCAAAGACAGGTTCAATGAGGATTTGTTTCTCAGGAGTACCGAAGGCAACCACAACATCATTGTGAACATAAAGTCCTAAAGTGTGGAAACCTAAGAAAAGAGATACCCAGCTTAAGTGAGAAATAATCGCCTCTTTGTGTTCTAACATCCGAGCTAAAACGTTATCCTTGTTCGCTTCAGGATCATAGTCACGGACGAAGAAGATAGCACCGTGAGCAAAAGCACCTACCATCAAGAAACCAGCGATGTACTGGTGATGAGTGTAAAGAGCTGCTTGGGTGGTATAGTCCTTAGCGATAAACACATAAGAAGGCAAAGAGTACATATGTTGAGCCACCAAGGAAGTAATAACCCCTAAAGAAGCTAGGGCTAAACCTAACTGGAAGTGTAAGGAGTTATTAATGGTGTCATATAAACCTCTGTGTCCTGCACCTAATGCACCACCAAAAGGAGTACCTTGAGGAGGATTGTGGGCCGCCAGAATGTCTTTGATGCTGTGACCAATTCCCCAGTTAGTGCGGTACATATGACCAGCAACGATGAAGATAACAGCGATCGCCAAATGGTGATGAGCAATATCAGTCAACCAGAGGGATTCGGTTTGAGGATGGAAACCACCCAAGAAGGTTAAAATCGCAGTTCCTGCACCATCAGAAGTTCCGAAAACATGACTAGCTGTATCAGGGTTTTGAGCATAAACGCCCCAATTACCAGTAAAGAAAGGAGCTAATCCGGCGGGGTGAGGTTTAACACTTAAGAAGTTATCCCAACCAACGTGAACACCACGAGATTCGGGGATAGCAACGTGTACTAAGTGACCAGTCCATGCTAAAGAACTAACACCGAATAAACCAGCTAAATGGTGATTCAAACGGGACTCAGCATTTTTGAACCAAGAAAGGCTAGGACGGAACTTAGGTTGTAAGTGTAACCAACCAGCAAATAAATAAAAGGCAGACACTATTAGTAAGAATAATGCACCAGTATATAAATCTTGGTTAGTGGTCATGCCGATGGTGTAGAACCAATGGTAAACACCGGAATAAGCCACGTTTACCGGGCCAGAAGCACCAGCTTGGGTGAAAGCATCAATAGCACCCTGACCGAAATGAGGATCCCAAATTGCATGGGCGATGGGACGGACGTTTAAAGGATCTTTGATCCATTGCTCAAAATTGCCTTGCCAAGCTACATGGAATACAGTTCCGGAAGTCCATAAGAAAATGATTGCCAAGTGACCAAAATGAGAAGCAAAAATCTTTTGGTAGAGATTCTCTTCGGTCATACCGTCATGGGTTTCAAAGTCATGAGCGGTAGCAATTCCGTACCATATCCGGCGTGTAGTTGGATCTTGGGCTAAATCTTGGCTAAATTTGGGAAATTTAGTTGCCATAGCTTTTTTAAGGAATTCTCCTGTTACACAATGAGGGTCAACGTTGCAAATACGCTGCTCTATTTTGTTTTTTGCTCTTGCCCAGAGCTTAAAGTATAAGAACCTAGGCAAGTTTTTAAAAAGTTGTTTTTTAAGTAGTTAATAGTCGTCAAGTTTTTAAATAAACTATTGACTTTTCTCGATTAACTCTTCGCTGTTAAAACGGCTTTATTGGTTATTTTATAACTTATTTTGCCGAGTTCACTCCCAATTGTTAGTGAAAGTTTACATTCTTAACCTACCGATAGGATACGACAGAGGAAGAATGCCCATGTAGTCACGATACCTCCTAAAAGATAGTGAGCTACACCTACCGCACGACCCTGAATAATACTCAAAGCACGAGGTTGGATGGCGGGAGCTAATTTAAGTTTGTTATGTGCCCAAACAATGGACTCAATTAACTCTTGCCAGTAGCCACGTCCACTAAAGAGGAACATTAAGCTGAAGGCAAAGATAAAGTGACCTGCTAAGAACATAATGCCATAAGCAGATAAAGCAGAACCGTAAGAGTTAATTACGTTAGCAGCTTGAGCCCATAAGAAGTCACGTAACCAACCGTTGATAGAGATAGCACTTTGGGCAAAGTTGCCACCAGTGATGTGAGAAACACTACCATCAGGTAAGACAGTTCCCCAAACATCGGACTGCATTTTCCAACTGAAGTGGAAGATAACAATGGATAAGGAATTGTACATCCAGAATAAGCCCAAGAAGACATGATCCCATCCAGATACTTGACAAGTACCACCACGACCAGGTCCATCACAGGGGAAGCGGAAGCCTAACTCAGCTTTATCAGGGATAAGTCTGGAGCTACGGGCATAAAGCACACCTTTAAGGAGGATTAAGACGGTAACGTGAATGGTAAAGGCATGAATATGGTGAACCATGAAATCAGCAGTACCTAAAGTGATAGGCATCATCGCTACTTTGCCACCTACGGCCACGATGTCGCCACCGAAAGCGTAACTAGCCGTTGCACCCGCAAAAGGAGCCGTTGCACCAGCTGCCGCAGTGTGGAGACCTTGTATCCATTGAGCGAATATTGGTTGTAGCTGAATTGCGGTATCGGAGAACATATCTTGAGGACGACCCAAAGCTCTCATGGTGTCATTATGAATGTACAACCCAAAGCTGTGGAAGCCCAAGAAGATACATACCCAGTTGAGGTGAGAAATTAATGCATCACGTTGACGCAATACTCTGTCTAAGAGGTTATTAACGTTCTTAGCAGGATCATAGTCACGAACCATGAAGATAGCGGCGTGAGCACCTGCACCTACAATTAAGAATCCACCGATCCAAGTATGGTGAGTAAACAGCGATAACTGAGTACCGTAGTCGGTAGCCATGTAGGGATAAGGAGGCATAGCATACATATGGTGAGCCACAATAATAGTCAAAGAACCTAACAAAGCGAGGTTGATGGCTAATTGAGCGTGCCACGAAGTGGTTAATATTTCATAGAGTCCTTTATGACCCTCTCCAGTAAAGGGGCCTTTATGTCCTTCTAAGATCTCTTTAATGCTATGACCAATACCCCAGTTGGTGCGGTACATATGACCTGCGATGATGAATAACACTGCGATCGCCAAGTGATGGTGAGCAGTATCAGACAACCATAGGCCACCAGTAACAGGATTTAAACCACCTTTAAAGGTTAAGAAGTCAGAATAAACTCCCCAATTCAAGGTAAAGAATGGAGTTAAACCCTGAGCAAAGCTGGGATATAACTCAGCCATTTTAGCGGTGTCGAATAAAAATTCATGAGGTAAAGGAATATCACCGGGTGCAACCCCTGCATCTAATAACTTATTAATAGGTAAAGATACATGAATTTGGTGTCCAGCCCAACCTAAAGAACCTAACCCTAATAAACCAGCTAAGTGGTGGTTTAGCATGGATTCCGTATTCTGGAACCATTCCAACTTAGGTGCGGCTTTGTGGTAGTGAAACCAACCGGCAAAGAGCATTAAACCAGCCATTACTAAACCACCAATAGCGGTTACATAAAGCTGGTACTCGTTGGTAATACCAGAGGCTCTCCATAATTGGAAGAAGCCGGATGTAATTTGAATACCGTGGAAGCCACCGCCCACATCGGCGTTGAGGATATCTTGACCGACTATGGGCCAGACAACTTGGGCGCTTGGTTTAATGTTTAAAGGATCTGCTAACCAGGCGGAGTAGTTGGAAAACTTAGCTCCGTGGAAGTACATCCCACTCAACCAAACGAATACTACTGCTAAATGACCGAAGTGAGCGCTGAAGATTTTACGAGAAATATCTTCTAAATCACTGGTTTGACTATCGAAATCGTGTGCATCGGCGTGAAGGTTCCAAATCCAAGTGGTGGTTTTTGGACCTCTAGCTAAAGTACGATCAAAGTGTCCGGGCTTGCCCCATTTTTCAAAGGAGGTAGGAACTGGATCTTTATCAACGATAACTTTAGCTTTCGCCTCTTTTTGAGGGCTTACTGTCATGAGGAACTCCTCTCTCGACAAAATACTTAAACTACTAGATTAATCAAGATGATAATGGTATTTTGTCACTAATGTGGAGATTGCTTAACAATATTTAAAATTTGCTTAATATTCCCTCAGACAAGGTTTTCAAACTCGATGTTTTCTCATTTAAGTCAACATTTTGTTACTTTTCTTCATATTTAAATATAATTTTGTTTTCTTTAACACTTCCTAAGATAAATCAAAGAACTTCAGTTTTTAAATAAGGCTGTAGCACTTCAGGTACTTTAACCGTGCCATTAGGTTGTTGATAATTCTCTAAAATTGCTGCCATAGTACGCCCTACCGCTAAACCTGAGCCATTCAAAGTATGTACATAGTCAGTGCCTTTTTTGCCCTTCTCCTTAAAGCGAATATCGGCCCTTCTTGCTTGGAAATCATGGCAATTCGAGCAACTGGAAATCTCTCTATAGGTATTCACCGAAGGCAACCATACCTCCAAGTCGTAACATTTAGCTGCACTAAAACCTATGTCACCAGTACACAATTCCATAACTCGATAAGGTAACTTTAAGGCTTGTAGAATCGCCTCCGCATTCTTTACCATCTTCTCATGTTCTTCGCTGCTGGTTTCGGGGTGCACTAATTTAACCAACTCCACCTTGTTAAACTGATGTAAACGGATTAAACCCCTCATATCCCGCCCGTAACTCCCGGCTTCCCTCCGAAAACAAGGAGTATAGGCACAATGATAAATGGGTAGTTTTTCCGCCTCTAAAATTTCTCGACTATAAAAGTTAGTTACAGGAACTTCCGCCGTGGGGGTTAACCATAAATCATCGTTATCACACTTAAAACTTTCTTCGGCAAATTTGGGTAACTGCCCTGTACCTTGCAAGGCCTGACTATTAACCAATACCGGAGGCATTACTTCCACATAACCTGCCGCAATTTGTCGATCGAGCATAAAACTAATTAAAGCCCTTTCTAGTGCTGCCCCCATACCAACTAAGGCAACAAAACGACTTTGAGCTACTTTTACTGCCCTTTCCGAGTCGATAAGGCCTAACTTTTCACCAATTTCCCCATGGGGTAAGATCTGACCCCCATCAGGGATAAATTCGTCACCCCATCGTCTCACCTCGATATTTTCCGTTTCGTTTTTACCTATGGGAGTAGTTGCAGAGGGTAAGTTGGGTAATTCTAACAATAAAGCCTCAATTTTAGCTTTTAACTCTCTTTCTTCGGGTTCTAACTCCGCTAATTTTCCTTTAACGTTATTCCCTTCTTCTTTGAGGCCACTTATTTCTTCACTTTGAGGATTCACACCACCGCGCATTTTTTCGCCAATGATTTTACCAATTTCATTGCTTCTAGCTTGCAATTCTGTTCTTATAGATAGTATTTTTCGTTGTTGACTATCTAAATTAAGAATCGGTTGCAATTGGTAATCAGTACTGCGTTGATGTAATAATTTTAAAATTTCATCAGGATTTTCCCTAATTTTCTTCAAATCCAACATGACAGTGAATAATAAGTAATAAGTAATTGACAGTGAATAGTTCATGACGAACAATTGGTAGTATAGTAACATATTACCAATTACTCAGAAAATCCGAAACCCTAACTCATTTAACTTGCTTTTTCGAGTCTTTTTTTCTTACTAGCTTCCAAGGTATCCGCTAACACGATTAGCATTTGAGTCATTTTTTCAATATTACTGCGATATAAATCTAGATCTTTTTTAAGTTTTTCTACCGGTAAGTTTAATTTTTCGGTCAAAGGTTTAATTAACTCCGTAAATTTTTCTTCATCTTTAACCATTTCTGGATCACTTTTTTCTAATAAACTATAGAATCCGATGGCAAATAAACGACTATATTTAAAATTAGGATTATCTAATCCATAACGCCACTGATCAGCGATCGCTTCTAAACCTTTATCATTTTGGGGATGGAGTAACCAATCAATTAAATCTTGGGGAGACTTTTGGGTAGCGAAATTAAGTAAAGTCTCAGATTTTTGACGGTATTCATCAGGATTATCTCCAATGGATTCACATAATGCCCGGAAAATAGATTCTTTTTCAGATTCTGGGGTATAACCGTTCATAAATTGAGTGAAACTCTGACAAACACCCAAATAATAAAGAGGGTCAGAACGAAAATCAACATTCACAGAGAGTAAGTGCATTTCTACCATTAATTCTTCTACCACCCGGCGATAAATTGAATTAATGGGGCGATTATGATGCTGGTAAAAATTTCTTTTAGTATCAGAAACAGTGCGAAGTCTATCCACGTAATATAATATGTTAGTTAATAATTTTGTTAACAATACTTAATTATCTCACATCTTTATCAAATACTCATGACTAATGATGATTTTCTCCAGTTGTATCTTAATCTCAACGTTCCTTGATTTTAATTTATAAATACTTTTCCTTGATACTACTTAAAGTAAAATATTTTGACCATGAGACAAGACAAAATCAGATGTTTTTGCCTTAAGCCTCTGGCGGTAAATCCCCTTGCACAATTAATCAAAATAAAATCGAGTGACTAATTTTCGTTGTTCATCAGCCTCTTCGCAAGTTTGCATTAGAGTATGACTATCATGAAAAGCAAAACAAATCAATTGCTGACAACGAGAAATAATGTCACGGTTGCAAATAGCACTAGCTTCTCCTAAAGAAAGATGATCATGATCAGGATTTTCTACTAAGTGAATGACCTGATTGAGTTGATCCTGTGATTCTCTCGGTTGCCGGTTAAGACTTTGGGGTAGTATTACTGTCAGCAAATTGGGATCGGCACGCATTGCCCCTCGGATAGCTGCGGAGTTGGTACCCGCTGAACCAGAGGTAATGATTCTATTGCCTTCTAACACAAGTGCGTAACTCATCATTTCGATTAAATGTTGATGAGTGATCGGAACATGGCGAGAACCTAGCATAGCTATCTTTTTTGAGCTAGTTTGCTGAATAGCTGCTAATTCTTGCGCCAAGGTATCGAGTTTCGGAATTTCTAGTGATTGACTCAAAGACTGTTTAGTTTATTCTTAAATGTTAAACGAAGTCATTATATCACTACTATCACTTGTATTTAGAACGGAACATGAGACTTTCATCTTATGGAGGGACTCAGTTAAAGAATACTTACTATTAGTGTATGTATTGTAGAAATCTGCCAAAAACCAAAACATCCTTGCCAGATCTTAATTATTGAAGATATAATGGTTTCTGACGAGGACGTATAGCTCAGTTGGTTAGAGTACATCGTTGACATCGATGGGGTCACTGGTTCGAATCCAGTTACGTCCATCACCTCTGTATTCTTTCAGAATATAGTTTGGTGCCACGGTTTGAAATAATGTGTCAATGTTCCCACGAAGTTGATAAATTATCCCATTCATAAATGGTAAAACACGAGGAATAAACCATCGGCCAAAAAAATCTTTAAAAAATGTAACGAAATGTCAAGAATTGCTACTAAAATAGTAGGGAGAAATAGTAAAACAGTAAACAAAAAATAGATGCGAATAGCCATAGCAGGTGCAGGATTGGCGGGACTTTCCTGTGCAAAATACCTAGCAGATGTAGGACACACCCCCATTGTCCTCGAAAGAAGAGACGTTTTAGGCGGTAAAGTTGCCGCATGGAAAGACGAAGATGGAGACTGGTACGAAACAGGACTGCATATTTTCTTTGGTGCTTATCCGAATATGTTGCAATTATTCCACGAGTTAGGTATCGAAGATCGTTTACAGTGGAAAAAACATACAATGATTTTCAATCAACCTGATAAACCTGGTACTTATTCACGATTCGATTTTCCTGATCTTCCTGCACCTCTTAATGGTTTAGTGGCGATTTTAGGCAATAATGATATGTTAACTTGGGGCGAGAAAATTAAATTCGGTTTAGGGTTGCTACCTGCGATCATACAAGGTCAAGAATATGTCGAGGATATGGACAAATATTCATGGTCTGAGTGGATGGCAAAACAGAATATTCCCCCTAGAATTGAGAAAGAAGTTTTTATTGCTATGTCAAAGGCGTTGAACTTCATTAACCCCGATGAAATTTCGGCAACCATTCTCTTAACGGCTTTAAATCGCTTCCTACAAGAGAAAAATGGCTCTAAAATGGCTTTTTTGGACGGTTCACCCACAGAAAGATTATGTCAGCCCATGGTGGATTATGTCAGGGAAAGAGGGGGAGAAGTGCGGTTAAATGCCCCTCTGAAGGAAATTTTATTAAATGAGGACGGCAGTGTTAAAGGCTTCTTATTACGGGGCTTAAACGGTGCAGAAGATGAGATTTTCACTGCCGATGTTTACGTTTCTGCTATGCCTGTTGATCCTTTGAAAGTAATTTTACCGCCCTTATGGAAAGAAGACCCCTTCTTCCAAAAATTAGATGGTTTAGAAGGTGTCCCCGTTATTAATTTACATTTGTGGTTTGATCGCAAACTCACCGATATTGATCACCTCCTATTTTCCCGATCGCCTCTTTTAAGTGTTTATGCTGACATGAGCAATACTTGCAAGAAATACAGTAACCCCCATCGCTCTATGTTAGAGTTAGTCTTAGCACCAGCTAACCATTGGATTACAAAATCTGATGAGGAAATTATCGAGGCGACGATGACAGAATTAAAGCAGTTATTTCCCCAACATTTTAACGGTGATAACCCTGCCCAACTGTTAAAATCCCATGTGGTAAAAACACCGAGATCGGTCTATAAAGCCACACCCGGAAGACAAGCCTATCGCCCTTCCCAAAAAACCCCCATTTCCAACTTTTATTTAGCAGGGGATTTCACAATGCAACAATATTTAGGTAGTATGGAAGGTGCAGTCTTGTCGGGTAAACTAACCGCACAAGTAGTAAGCAAAGATTATCCTGTCAATGGTCAAGTCAAACAACCCGAAGTAACTTTGGTTAGTTGACAGTGGGGTTAGCATTGCCCAACCTAAATTGAAACCTCTTTTTGTAGGTTGGTGAGAATACTTGCTCTACAGAAAGAAGTTGACCGATAATCAATTATGAAAATGGGTCAGAAAGTGAGACAATACTATAGAATTGTCATCATTCTTATTTTAAAATTTATATTTAGCTAACTATTTCAGCAGGGATGAATGCTGCAACTGCATAAAAAATTACAACCGAAACAACCCTTAGCCTCCCCAGAGGAATCTTATGAATACTGTCGTCAGGTAACAGCAAAGTATTCTAAAACCTTTTATTTGGGCACTTTATTGATGCCCAAAGAGAAAAGATGTGCTATCTGGGCGATATATGTCTGGTGTCGGCGTACAGATGAATTAGTGGATGGTCCTCAAGCCAAGTTAACAACTCCCGAAACCCTTAATTTATGGGAACAACAGTTAGAATCAGTATTTGCAGGGCAACCTATCGATGATCCCGATGTGGCGTTAGTGGACACTCTCCAGCGTTTTCCGATGGATATTCAACCCTTTAAGGATATGATTGCTGGGCAAAGAATGGATTTACACCGCAATCGTTATGAGACTTTTGAGGAGTTAAAACTTTACTGTTACCGTGTGGCTGGAACTGTGGGCTTAATGTCTTCAGACGTGTTGGGAGTGGATGAAACTTACTTAAACGCCCCTTGGTATCATAATTCAGTATATATTCCCAAAGAAGAAGCGATCGCCCTTGGTATTGCCAATCAATTAACCAACATTCTCCGAGACGTAGGGGAAGATACAAGTAGAAATCGTATCTATTTACCCTTAGAAGACTTAGAAAAGTTTAATTATACCGAGGAAGACTTATTTAATGGTGTAATTGACGATCGTTGGCGTAGTTTAATGGAGTTTCAAATAAACCGAGCTAAAGACTACTATCAACAAGCCGAAAGCGGTATTAAAGCCTTAAATCCTGATGGACGTTGGCCCGTGTGGTCTGCTTTAATGATATATCAAGGCATCCTCGATGTCATCGTCAAAAATAACTATGATGTCTTTAAATACCGTGCTTTTGTATCAACTCCCCGTAAAATGTTTTATTTACCTGTAGCATGGTTAAGGGCACAGGTTTTATAAGTTCAAAATAGCGATCCCCCAGGGATCCGCTTCGCGGTGTACATCACCTATGACTTCCTTATTCAACTGGAGTATAGTAATAATATGGTTAACTGATGATAGTTTTAACTCCTAAACTGAAGAAATAAGCACATCCTGATACAATAATAATTGTTGCCCCAGAGGTGAGATTAAAGGCATAGGAAAGCCATAAACCAATTAAAATAAATAATACTCCCAAAATACTACTTAATATCATCATTTGTTTGATTTCTTGCACAAATTGATTGGCTACGGCGGCAGGGATAGTTAATAAAGCAATCACCATGATTAACCCGACTACTTGCATCACCATGACTATGGTTAAAGCGATCGCACTAATTAACATCAAATACAGTGCATTGACGGGAATGTTACGAGTCGTAGCAAAAATGGGATCAAAAGAAATAGCTAATAATTCTTTATAAAATAAACACACCATCGCCACAATAATCACATCTAAAATTGTCATGATTAATAAGTCACTTTTGGGGACAGCTAAAATACTGCCGAAAAGATAACTCATCAAATTGGCTTTATATCCCTTGGTTAAATCGATGAGAATAATACCGATTCCCATACCTATAGCCCACATTGTGCCGATGATCGTATCTGCTCTTTCTTTAGTATTTCTTTCCACCAATCCCATGGCTATTCCTGAGAATACAGCAAAGGCGATGGCACCTAAAATGGGATTAAAACGGAAGAAGTAGCCTAAACCAATGCCACCATAAGCCGCATGGGCGATGCCCCCGCTAATAAAAACAATACGGTTAACGACTACAAAAGTCCCAATAATACCACAGGCGATACTAACTAAAATACCCGCTAGAATGGCATTCTGCATGAACTCAAATTGTAACGCTTCGATCATAATTTAAAGAAGAGGGCGATCCTAATTATTGTCATAATAGATAACCCTCTTAATATTTAATGTTTTAATGATGATTGAAACTAAATAACTTGTTCCACTTCAGCAATTTCTGGGATATATTCCCTTAAACGGCGTTCAATACCCATTCTAAGAGTCATAGTAGAACTGGGGCAAGAACCACAAGCACCTTGTAATCTTAATTTTACCGTCGGCCCATCGATTTCTACCAATTCGACGTTACCACCATCAGCCATGAGGTAAGGACGTAATTCGTCTAAAACTTGTTCTACGTTTTCGTTGGTTAATGCTAAAGACATAATCTCAAATATTTATTAAATTTCAGCTTTTATGTGACTATGACTATGATAACGAAAACCGATAACATTACGGTATGAAACTTTGAACACCTTTCTAAAGAAAAAATTATTAAGAATTGTTTAATTATCTTGACATAATAACACTACTGCATAGGCACAAATCCCTTCTTCTCTACCTACAGGACCCAATTTTTCATTGGTTGTCGCTTTTATACTTATTTTATCAGGTGCGATCGCCAATTTTTGGGCTAAAGAATTAATCATGGCAGGTAAATGAGGTTTTAATTTAGGGCGTTCTGCCACTATCACACTATCAATATTACCAATAATCCACTCTCGATCGAGGATTAATTGATGTACTTGAGCCAACAAATCCATGCTATCAGACCCTGCCCATTGGGGATCAGTGGGAGGAAAATAATGACCAATATCCCCTAAACTTAAAGCACCTAATAAAGCATCCATGATAGCATGAGTTAAAACATCAGCATCACTATGACCTAATAATCCGAGATGATGATCTATTTTTATACCACCTAAAATAAGTTTTCTACCCTCAACTAATCGGTGTAAATCGTAACCATTGCCAATTCTAATCATGATAATCCTTTCGTTAATTTATTCTCTAATTTAGCTGATAAAGGACCTATTTGCTAGATAATATTATCCATCAATTATTAATTTTGTTTGTTAAAAATAAAGTGAAAAGATTTATTATTATTGATCATTCTCTACAGGATTTACAAGGCCACCATTACGAGTGCAGTTTATCGGTAGCGGAGGCGGCTCAAAGGCGTGGTTATAAAGTATTTATTATCGCTAATAAAAATTTTTCTTCTTCTTTATATCCTAATAATATTAAAGTAATTTCTATCTTTAAAGTAGATTGGTTTAATAACTCTACTCAAAAATTAAGTTTTATACAAAAAAAACTTAAAAACTTTATTAATAATCAAGACGATTCCAGTTTAGCTGACCGGATTAAACATTATCAAGAAAAGGTTAATTATCAAATTTTTAAACTAAAATTAACTCAACCCAAAACAAGAGGATTTTTAGGAAAAGTAGAAGGTAGTTTATTCAGATTAACTCAATGGATTAAAGAGGACATCAATTTAATTAAGTATATTCCTTTTACTAATACTCTTTGGGGAATATCAAAAATAATTTGGGGTATAATTAGATTTAATATTAAAATTATTAAAAAAGTCATCCATAAAATTATTAAAAGATTATTAATCATCTTTAATGATAGCTTTATTGAATCTTTTAATCAAACCATTAATTCCTTACAAATTACTAGTGATGATCATATTTTTATTCATACTTTAAGCATAGAACAATTGGAAAAAATATTATATTTTTTACAAAAAAAAGAATTAAATAATTTACCACAATATCATATAATGTTAAGACGAGATATTGACGATTGTTTAGTTAAGAATGCTCAAGGAATAGGTATTAGTGCTTGTTTAACTCAATTTTATCAATGTAAATTATTTCCGCAAAAAGTAAGATTTTATACGGATACACAACAATTAGTTGAGCGTTATAATAATCTTTCCCCTGTTAAACTAATAGAAATACCTGTACCATTTAGACAAGAAAATTTACAACAAACTATAACCTTAAAAACAGAGAATCAATCTTTACATTTAGTTTATTTAGGTGATGCTAGAATTGAAAAAGGTTATTTATATTTACCACAAATAGTAGCTGACTTATGGAAAGATTATTTAATCACAAAAAAAATTAGGATAACAATTCAATCTAACTTTAATATTAATGCTGGGGAAAGAGGGATTTTAGCCAGTCGATTAAAACTTGAAGAATATCCCCAAGATATAGTTAAAATTATCAAAAATCCCATAACAACAGAGGAATACTATAACTTATTAATGAGTGCAGATTTGTTAGTTATTCCCTATGATGTTAATAGTTATCGTTATCGAACTTCGGGGGTTTTAACGGAATCTTTAGCTGCCGGAAAACCTGTAATTGTGCCTGCCAATAGTTGGTTGGCCAGTCAAGTCGATAAAAGTAGAGGGGGAATTTATCAACATCCCCAAGAAATTAGCCAAACGATTATCCATGTAATTGACAATATTAATGAGTACAAAAAAAATGCTCAGAAATTTAGTATTAATTGGTGTAAAAAACATTCTCCTGATAGTTTAATAGATTGTCTTTTATCAAAAGTCGATTTTACTGATAATTTGTTGAATAATTCAGAAGGTGAACAAAAAATACAGCCTTTAGTAAATAATCCCAAAATTTTAGCTATTATTAGAGGTAATAATTTACTGAATTTAGATATTCATGGACAAGTTATTATCAGTCATTTACAATATTTATCAGATTTAGGTTATAAAATTTATCTAATTATTTATTCTCTTAATTCAGAATTAAATGGAGATAGTCATAACAATTTTGAACAACAAGTTTCTTCCATCTTAAATTACTGTAATTTTGAAAATATTTGGTTTTTAAGATTAGGGAAGTTCCCTGAATTTATTAAAGGTTTAAATCAGCAAAAATATTTTGGTAATGTTTTTCATAATGAAATAACTTTTACCAGAAACTTAATTGATGCTAATAGTCTATTGATTCCTGATAGTTTAATTAATTATCTACAAAAGGAAAATTTAGATAGTGTTTTTATTGACTCTATTACTAATCAGATTTTAGTAAATAAAATGGGTTTGAATAATATTCCTGTTATCTGTCAAGTATCTTATTTACAATCTTATCAATATGCCATTATTAATAATCAAGAAACTGATCAGCAAGAATTAAAACAAGAATTTAATTTATTCAGTCAGGTAAAAGTTATTATAGCCAATCATCAACATCATGCTCAAAAAATTATCAATTATCATCCTCATTTATTTGCTTACAATTTACCAAGTTTTAATAACTTAGTATTTGAAAATAAGTGGATAAAAAATAGTAAAGTTATAGATTTGATTTGGGGTAATCATAAATCAGAATATCAACAGATAATTAATGATGTTTTAAAAGTGACCCTAGGGGATCGCCGAGTAAAAAATAACCTTAGTGAAGGAGGGAAAAAAATTGCGATATTGTATCCTTGGGGGGACATTTTAGAAAGAAAAGCGGGGGCAAGTCAACGGGTAGGGTTATTGATTGATTACCTAGAAAAAAAAGGTAATTCTATATGGTTATTTACTATTGGTGGAGAAAAAGAGTTAATTTTAGATAATGTACGTTATAGTTTTTATGCCCAAAATTTTGACTATTCAGAATTAGTTAACCAAGTTTATACTAGTAGTTATGATTCCTTAATTAATACCAATCAATTAAAAGAGGTTGATGGTGATAATAAGAAAAATAGTCAAAAACAAGAGGAAAATATCGAACAAATTAAAGAAGATTGGCGCTTAAGTATGTACAATCAATTTCGCTTTGATGATAACTTTAAAAAATGGCTAGAAAAAATAACAAATTGGGCAGATATAGTTATGTTAGAATATCCCTTTTGGGGGAAAACTATCAGTAAAATTTGTCAGGAAAAAAAAGTTCAATTAATTATTACCGCCCATGATATTTTATGTCAACAGGTATCAGTAAACGCCCCTATTTATAAAATTTTATTAGCAGAAGAAATCTCCAGTTTAAAAACAGGGAATCAAGTAGTATGTGTATCTAAAGAAGATCAGGAATTTTTACATAAATGGGATATAAATAGTAAAGTTATCCCTAATCCTGTTAACCTGGATTTATCTGTCAGCGAAAAAGCTATTAATAATCACAAAAAATGGCTTAATATCTATCCTTGGCTAACAGAAAATTATTGTTTATTCGTGGGAAGTGCACATTTTCCGAATCTTCAAGCGGTGAAAGAAATTAGACAAATAGCCTCTAATTATCGAGAAAAAAAATATCAACCTCCTTGTAAATTTATTTTGATTGGTAGTTGTTGCCAAGCAGAAAATAATGATAACTTTGTCTCCCTGGGAAAAGTGGATGTAGAATTATTAATCATAGTTTATCAACAAGCTAAATTAATTTTAGCACCGATGTTGTCTGGTACCGGTTCATCTCTAAAAATAATGGAAGCCATGAGTTTTGGTAAAGTTATTTTAGGTACAAATATTGCTTTTCGTGGTTATAAGGTTGATCATCAAATTCAGGCAATAATTGAAGATAACTTAACTAAATACACAGATATTATCTCACAATTATTAATCAACAATCAGGAATTAGGCTATATTTCAAAAAATGCCAAAAATTTAGCTAAAAATTATGACTATCGCCAATTGTATGATGATTATTGGCAATTTGTTGAAGCAATATAGCAATTTTAAGTGAGTTGTGGGACTATAATTAATAGTTAATTATGAGTAGGGAAATTCAGAAACTACAATCGTCAATGTTCGACTCCGTCCTCCGTAACATCGCAAATTCACCTTTAACCACAGAATTAACCCAGAAACTCAACACCTTCAAAATCCTTAACTTACAAGGTGTTGCTCGATTACCTAAAGGTTTAGTTATCTCTGCTATAGCCCAAGGAGAGAAGAAAAACTTACTTGTAGTGTGCGCTACCCTAGAAGAAGCTGCCCGTTGGGTGGCAAATATTGAGGTTATGGGCTGGAAACAAGTTTTTTTCTATCCCACCTCTGAAGCAACACCCTATGAGCATTTTAATTGTGAATCTGAGATGATTTGGGGGCAAATGCAGACCCTTTTAAGTCTTCTCGGTCAGGATGATACGAGTATTAGATGTAATTCCCCAACAACTCCTGTTGCCGTTGTCACCACCGAAAAGGCCCTTCAACCTCATTTACCTCCGTCCTCGGTGTTTGCTGACTATTGCTTAAATTTGAACAAGGGCATGAATTTTGATAGTAAGCACATTGATTTAACTTTAGCGAGGATGGGGTATGAGCGAGTTAATCTGGTAGAAATTGAAGGACAATGGGGAAAAAGGGGGAATTTAGTCGATATTTTTCCCGTTTCGGCGGAATTACCTGTCAGATTAGAGTTTTTCGGGGACGAATTGGAGTCGATTCGAGAATTCGAGCCTGTATCCCAACGAAGTTTGGATCACATTGATGACTTAAGTCTGACTCCCACTACATGGCAGAGCATAATTAGTCACAATCTACCCACCATGGAAGTTATTAAACCATATATTTCTACTTCAGAGCAAGAAAATTTACAAAATGGCATTTATCCCGAAGGTATGACTCGTTTTTTGGGGTTGGCATTTAACGGTGAAAATAATCAACCCGCATCGATTTTAGACTATTTTCCCGACAATACCATAGTTGCCATCGATGAGTGGGAACAATGTCAAGCCCATAGCCATATTTGGGTGGAACAAGCTGACGAAAAATGGCAATTAATGAACGAATTAGCAAACAATCCCCCTTTTAAAGGGAGGAAAGAAGATGCCCCCTTGTCCTTAAGTTTGGGAAATGAATCAGTCAAAGTCTCCAGTATGGGAGATTTGGCGATGACAAAAATTCATCGAGATTTTCAGACATCTTTAGAGTTAATAACATATCCCCAAATTCATCTATCAGAAATTGCCTTAGAAATTCATAATAATGAGACCCCAACTATTAACTTGTCCTCTCGTCCTTTGCCTGTTTCTCCTCATCAATTCGCTAAATTAGCAGAAATTTTAAGAGGCAAAAAAGAAATCTATAATTCTATTGATTTGAGTAAGTATAATAGATGGTTAATTTCTGCCCAACCCAGTAGATCGGTCGCCCTATTACAAGAGCACGATTGCCCTGTCCAATTCATTCCCAATCCCCTTGATTTTGGGATAATAGAAAAACTGCATCGTCAAAATACTTCTACTGCTTTAAAATATTCCGGACAAGCAGAATTAGAAGGTTTTATTCTACCAACTTTTCGCATCGCTGTTGTTACCGATCGAGAGTTTTTTGGACAACATAATTTGGCCAGTCCAACCTATATTAGAAAACGCCGTCAAGCTGCCTCAAAACAGGTTGATTTAAACAAACTTAGACCTAAAGATTTTATTGTCCATAAATATCATGGAATTGGACAGTTTTTAGAGTTAGAAATTTGTGAAAATAGAGAATATTTAGTCATTAAATATAATGATGGTGTATTAAGAGTTCCTGCGGATAGTTTAGAATTAGTATCCCGCTATAGGCTCACAGGAGAAGACCTTCCCCCATTGAATAATATGTCTGGGAAAGAGTGGAAAAATGTCAAAAATAAAGTTAGGAAATCTGTCAAAAAATTAGCAGTAGATTTAGTTAAATTGTATGCTACTAGATCGGAGTTAAAAGGTAATTCTTGTCCCGAAGATACCCCTTGGCAATTAGAGTTAGAAGACTCTTTTCCTTATCAACCAACTCCTGATCAATTGAAGGCAATTCAGGATGTAAAAAGGGATTTAGAAAGCGATCGACCGATGGATAGATTAGTATGTGGTGACGTGGGCTTTGGCAAAACTGAAGTGGCCATTAGAACTATTTTTAAGATCGTGACTGCGGGTAATAAACAGGTAGTTTTTATCGCTCCCACTACGATTTTGTCTCAACAACATTATCATACTTTGGTAGAAAGATTTTCCCCTTACCCGATCAACATTGGCTTATTAAATCGCTTCCGTACGGAGTCCGAAAAAAAGGAAATTATTCAAAAATTAGCCACAGGAGAATTAGATATTGTTGTTGGTACTCAGCTAGTTTTAAGCAATAAAATTAAGTATAAAGATTTAGGTTTATTAGTAGTTGATGAAGAGCAAAGATTTGGGGTTAACCAAAAAGAGAAAATTAAGGCGATGAAACGCTCTATTGATGTGTTAACTCTTAGCGCAACGCCCATTCCTCGTACTCTTTATATGTCCATTTCTGGGGTACGGGAAATGAGTTTAATTACCACTCCTCCTCCTAGTCGCCGTCCCATCAAAACCCATATTTTGCCCTTCAATGAGGAGGTGATTCGCACGGCAATTCGCAATGAACTGGATCGAGGAGGACAAATTTTCTATGTTTTACCCCGTATCGAAGGCATGGACAAAATCGTGACGATGCTTCAGTCTATGATTCCTAGTTTAAGGATAGCCATCGCCCATGGTCAAATGCAAGAGGGAGAATTGGAGGCAACGATGTTAGGGTTTAATAACGGTGATGCGGATTTGCTAGTATCTACGACTATTATTGAGTCTGGATTAGATATTCCGAGGGTTAATACAATAATTATCGAAGATGCCCAAAAATTCGGATTAGCCCAACTTTATCAGCTTAGGGGGAGAGTGGGACGATCGGAAATACAAGCCTATGCCTGGTTATTATACCCTGACAACAAGACTTTATCGGATATCGCTCGAAAACGGTTACGTGCTTTACAGGAGTTTTCGCAACTGGGTTCAGGGTATCATTTAGCCGTGCGAGATATGGAAATTCGTGGAGTCGGCAGTCTGCTTGGTGCTGAGCAATCTGGACAAATGGCAGCTATCGGTTTTGATATGTACACGGAGATGTTAAAAGAAGCCATCAACGAAATTCAAGGGCAGGAAATTCCCATGGTGGAAGATACACAAATCGATTTAACCCTCACCGCATTAATTCCTAATCGTTATATTCCTGATTTAGAACAAAAAATGGATGCTTACCGTGCGATCGCAACGGTGTCTAGTCAACGAGAAATTAAACAAATAGAGGCGGATTGGCAAGACAGATATGGCGAAATCCCTGAACCTGCCCAACAATTGTTACAGGTAGCGGAGTTAAAACAGAAGGCGAAATCTATCGGCTTTTCCCGTATCAAACCAGAAGGGAGGCAAAACGTTATTCTTGAAACACCGATGCAAGAACCAGCTTGGTTACTATTAGCGGAAAAATTGCCTTCTCATTTGCGCAGTCGCTTTGTCTATGGCAAAAATAAGGTAATTGTGAGGGGTTTAGGTACAATTAAAGCTGGTCAACAATTAGATAGTCTCAACAGTTGGTTTAATTATTTAGTCAGTGAATAATTCAGATAATTAATGATAATTTAAATTCTTCATTCTTCATTCTAAATTACCCTCGTCAAATCGTTTTCGGGCAAATCCCTCGCAGTCTTCAAATTACTCTTCAATTTAACATATGAAACAAACTCATTTAAGGGCATAATTACTAATTATTCACTATTAATTACTAATTACTATATATATGCCCAATTTACGGATCATTGCCAAAGAAACTCAACTTGCCACCCGTGAATTATCCATATTATCTGAAATTGCCAGAAATGAGGCATTAGAAGCGATGGCATCTGCCCTTGAAAAACATCAAAATGAAATTATTACAGCCAACCAAGCTGATTGTGCTGCCTCTGAAGGGGTAATTTCTCCCTCGTTATATGCCCGTTTAAAATTAGGAGAATCAAAGTTAAAAAGTGCCATCGCAGGTGTTCGGGATGTAGCAACATTGCCTGATCCCATCGGCATGGTATCCTTAAAAAGAGAGTTAGATGAAGGCTTAATATTACATCGAGTTAGTTGTCCATTGGGTGTCTTAGGAGTAATTTTTGAAGCACGCCCCGATGCCTTAATTCAGATTACCAGTTTAGCCATAAAATCTGGTAATGGCGTTATGCTTAAGGGAGGAAAGGAAGCCTTACAAACCTGTCAAACTTTAGTAAAGATTATTAGAGAAACCCTCAAAGAAACTGAAGTTAACCCCAACGCTATACAGTTGTTAACCACTAGAGAAGAAATTGAGGGATTGTTGGCGTTAGATGAATATGTGGATTTAATTATACCCCGTGGAGGGAATGAATTTGTTCGTTATGTGCAAGAAAATACCAAAATTCCCGTTTTAGGTCATGCCGATGGAATCTGTCATTTATTCATTGACTCAGATGCTGATTTGTCCCAAGCAGTTAATATCACTGTTGATGCTAAAACCCATTATCCAGCGGCTTGTAATGCTATCGAGACTCTTTTAATACATCATGAGATCGCATCAAAATTTTTACCGTCTATAGCTGAAGCTTTGGCAGAAAAAGGAGTTGAATTAAGAGGGGATGAAGCCACCAAAAAAATTATTAACTGTCAAAGTGCAACGGAGGAAGATTGGCACACAGAATACGGAGATTTGATTTTAGCTATTAAAATTGTGGATGATTTAAACAGTGCCATCGCTCATATTAACTATTATGGCTCAAAACATACTGATGGGATCGTCACTAATAATCAAGGGAATGCCGAAATCTTTATGAGTCAAGTAGATTCAGCGGGAGTATATCATAATTGTTCTACCCGTTTCGCTGACGGTTTTCGTTATGGTTTTGGGGCTGAAGTAGGTATAAGCACTCAAAAGATGCCCCCCAGAGGACCTGTCGGCTTAGAAGGTTTAGTAACTTACAAATATAAACTAATTGGTAACGGACAAATTGCGGCAACCTATACGGGCGACAATCCCAAAGATTTTACTCACCGAGACTTGTAGAAAGACTGTGATTCTTACCCAATTCGAGATAAACTGATATCCTTAGATTTAGATAGGCTACTAGGATGCAGTGATCAATATTAATTAGGCATTAAAAGCACATCAGGAGAATTAACATGGTTATTCAAACCGACAAAAAATACTACACGCCCGAAGAATACTTGGCATTAGAAGAGAAAGCGGTGGACAGACATGAATATCGAGATGGAAAAATTATTACTATGACAGGGGGAACGACAAATCACAATCAAATCGCGCTCAATTTCTGTCGCCAATTTCCTCTGACAATTGAGAATCAAGATTATTATATCTATATCAATGATGTTCGCTTGTGGATAGCGGAATATCGCTTCTACACCTATCCTGACGTGATGGTAATGAAAGGAAAACCAATCTATGAGGGAAAAGGTACGGTAAACGTAACCAATCCCTCAATCATTGTAGAAGTTCTTTCTAAATCAACACGGGACTATGATTGGACAGATAAATTTAGATATTATCGTTCTATACCTGAATTTCAGGAATATATTTTAATAGATCAATATCGATTTTATATTGCTCAATATTTTAAGCAAGAAGATGAAAAATGGCTTTTCAATGATTATGAGGGAGAAAAAGCTGTTTTAAAATTAGCTTCAGTTGATTTTGAAATTTCGTTTCCAGGTTTGTATGAAAGGGTAGATTTTAAGTTAGAGAACTCCATAAAAAAGATGATCCCATAGGGATGATGATTGAGGAAAGGGGATAATTGGCTTATTAAGATGGTTATTTTGGCGGTTAAAAAAAGCATGATCAGATGTGGAAATTATCTTGCGGGGAGATGGGCAATACTGCTCGGTTAGGCATTTTTATTGCTCTGAAAGTGTTATCTTAATTATTAAGTAGGAAGGAGAACCACCGCATTTTAAGTGGGGAATTGTTTATGACGATTAAATATTTTGATTTTAGTCACTACTACACTTATCAAGAACTTGTAGATTACCTCAACCAGATGGCTAAGACTTATCCCAAACTGATTCAGTTGAAAGTTATCGGTCGTAGTTATGCAGGGCGGGACATTTGGTTAGCTATTCTTACCAATCAAGAGACAGGCAACCCGCTCAAAAAACCTGCCTATTGGATTGATGCTAATACCCACGCGGGGGAAGTCACTGGTTCATCGGTAGCCTGCTACATCATCTATTACCTGCTAACTAATTACCATCAAGATTCTCAGGCCACACGTTTGCTCGATCACTACACGGTTTATGTCCTGCCTCGCTTGGCAGTTGATGGGGCGGAAAAGTATCTAACTACGCCTTACCGACTCCGCTCTAGCGTTCGTCCTTATCCCTATCCTGAGGAAGAAGATGGACTCCATCGGCAAGATGTTAATGGTGATGGTTTAATTCTGCAAATGCGCATTCAAGATGACTGTGGGGCTTGGAAAGTCTCAGAGCTAGATCCCCGCCTAATGGTACATCGTGAACCTCCTGAGTTTGGAGGCACTTATTATACCCTCCTCCCCGAAGGAATAATCCGCAACTACGACGGATACCAAATCAAGTTAGCTGCACCCCTAGAAGGCATGGACTTCAATCGCAACTATCCTCACCAGTGGTCGCCAGAAAGTCAACAAAAAGGGGCGGGAGAATTTCCTTTTTCTGAGCCAGAAACCCGTGCCGAAGCTGAGTTCTGGCATCAAAATCGAAACATCAATGGCTTTATTAGCTATCACACTTACTCTGCCGTCATCTTGCGTCCTTATGGCACTCATGGCGATGAACATTTCCCCACGGAAGATTTAGAAATTTATAAACTGATTGGCAAACAAGGAACGGAAATAACAGGTTACAAGTGCGTTTCTGTTTATCATGACTTTCGTTATCATCCCAAAGAAGTAATTTATGGCTCTATGGATGATTATGGGTACGATCACTTTGGTTGGTTTGGTTTCACCATCGAACTTTGGGATGCGCCAACTGAAGCAGGAATTGAAAAGGAAGATTATATCCAATGGTTTCGCTGGCATCCTCCCGAAGAATCCTTGAAATTATTACAGTGGAATGATGAAAAGCTAGGAGGAAAAGGCTTTATTCCTTGGCAGCCTTTTCACCATCCCCAATTAGGAGAGGTGGAAATTGGTGGCTGGGATGAGAAAGCAGTTTGGCAAAATGCTCCCGCCGAATACTTACCTGACTTGTGCGACAAACAATGTCACTTTGCTATTACCCATGCCCTAATGTCTCCCAGATTAGCACTTGCTCGCACTCAAGTTACCTATCAAGGAGGAGATATTTATCATATTGTGGTCCAGTGGGAAAATCAAGGCTTCTTGCCCACTTATACCAGTCAAAAAGCTTTAGAACGGCAGTCTGTTCGCCCTATTGAAGTGATTTTGTCCTTACCAGAAGGAGTTACCTTAATCAGTGGTCAATTGAAACAGGAAATTGACCATCTGGAGGGACGATCTAACAAAGCGTTTGAGGCTTTGGCACTAGGGACAGATTTCCGCCGACATTTGGAGTGGGTAGTGAAAGGGCAAGAAGGCAGTGAAATTGAAGTAACGGCAGTGGCGGAAAGGGCAGGAACCGTTAGCTGTCCTGTGAGACTAGTGAGAAAGTGCGGAAATGAAACAGGGGTTTAAAATTCGTATAAGTACTCAAAATAAAGGGTTTTTCATGGTGCATTCTACATTCTTAATTCTGCATTCAACCACTAGACCATAATCCTGTATAAATTCACTAGAAAATTAAAGTTTTAGATGTTTGATAATCTTAACTCAGTTCTCTTTTCCTATAGACTTAACCCGATGTTAACAACATTGGTAGAACGAAAATCCGATTCTAGTCAACCCTGCATCGTTTTTTTTTCCGAGCCAGAAAAAAGAGTTGCTTTACTGTTATCCGCCAACAAAATCTTGCCCGAAAATGCTTTTGTGGTTTGCGAACCAAATTGGATAAAGGTTATTAGAAAGGAGGAAGAAAACTTTTTATATCTTCTCGAAGGAATTACCATGAATGAATGGGGGCAATGTTTTTATGTCAAATTCAAAACTCCTCAGAAGGTTACTTTTTTGTGCAATTTTTTAACTGAAGAAAAATTCAGTTTTTCTCCCCCAGCTTTAAAACAGAAAGCCCATCAATTTCAGAACTATGAAAAACCGACGAACTGTCCCATGTCCAGTAGCGTCGAATTAAATGAGTATGTCGATGATAAATTGCATACTCGTTTACTGGCTGTAGCTAAGAAAATCTGTGTTCCCTTCACCATAGCTTTTAGCTTTGGTTTGGAAAAATATCATCATCATCCAGCCAGTGATCGAGTTCAGTTGGTTGATCTTTCTCAAAAACCCTCTCTTGAGGAAATCCGACAATATCTTCAAAATTTTCCTTGTGATAAATTCGTGATTAAGCCTTCAGGTGCTAGGTGGATGGGAGGTAAAGTATGTACCATCGAGTCAAAAGATAATTTAGAGCGGGCAATAGAAAATCTGCAAAAATGTCTAGATTTGCTCTGTGAGAAGGAGTGCTTGTTGGTAGAAGAATTTATTGATTCAAGTCTTAAGGCTCATCACTGTCTAGGGGCAAGGTTAAGAATATTTGTTACCCGTCGCCCTAATAACTTAGTAGAAACCTCTGGTATTCTTTGTAGTCTTGGCTATGTTGATCAACCAATCAACGGAGATACTTCTGAAAGTTTTTCTCTTGACTATCTGTGTAATTGTATGGGGTTAACTGACCACCAAAAAAATCAGTTGACTGACCAACTTAATAGATTAGGAGAAACTGTTCTCTGCTCCATTCTTGACTACGAAAAGCAATATTTAAACCATCTTCCTCCCCATCAGCAAACGAATTTTATTGGCTTAGATGTTTTTTTGCAAAACAACAATGGTCAATTAGAACCCTTTTTAATAGAAGTTAATAATCATGATTGCACTAGCACATTGCAATTGTATGAAATTCAACATTCCCCTCATGGGACTATGATTCTGGATAAATGGGTAGAAACCATGTTATACCGTTCTTACCAATATATGCTAGAAGGACAAAATATTCTGATCCTGGGTGGTAGTGGTAAGGAAAAACTCAAGGGCTGTGAATGGGCGGCAAAGCTGGGGATTAACCAAATTTTGGCGAATAATCAGCCTTTATCTTACTCTCTCAGTTTTCCTTCTCAGTTTTTAGGTATTGACCTTGATGACTCCCGAAAGGAGCTTGAAAAGGCCCTCGCTATTATTCAAGAAGTACGTCACCATCAACTCGATATTCATGGAGTAGTTTCCCTTGAAGAAAACTATCTAGTTTTAGCCACTTTAGTCGCTATTTTCTTGCAAAAACCTAGTAATAGCTATGAGAGCGTAACCCTAGCTAAAAGCCAATTATTAATGTCAAAAAAAATTCTTCTTGATGAGTTTAATAAACTAATTTTTGAAGCTCGACAATTCTCTCATGGAGTTGAGGTTTTTGCCCTCCATTCTCTCCATGATATCCACCAAATTCCAGTTCATTACTATCCCTTACTGATCAAGTTAGATTCAGGGAATTCTAACTTTGTACCCAAAATTATTACCACCCAAAAACAATTGTTAGCTTGTTTTGTAGACTATCAAAAGGAACTTCACACCATCATAGATACAGGGATTAAATTAGGCGTAAAGGATCACCTAATTGCCAGTCCATACCTAAATGGCTTACCTCAGGATCTGCTTCTGATATTGTCTCAAGGAGAATTGCTGGCGGGGTATCCAATTCCTCAGTTCGCCACTGAGTCTAATCAGGCTCAAGAAAGGACAGAAATCCTAGGGAGTTCTTTAGATAAAGAAAGACAAGAAAATTTGATTTACGCCGCTTGCAAAGCGTGCCATAATCTTACCTTAAAAGATGGGATTTTCCATGTAAGGGGAATCTCCACAGAGTTAGGGGCTAAAATTTTAGAGATCCATGTTAGCCTCTGGAAAATGGAGCTAGTTCAATGGATGTTTAATGTGTGGGATATTGACCTTATTCTGTACTCATCTCTGATAGCTTGTGGTTTTAAACCTTACATCAATAAAAACGGTAGTGCTAGTGTCATCAAATAATTATTAATTCCTATCCATCCGACTTATATTCTTCAACTATGGAGATCGATCTAGTTACACTTTCAGGGAAAATCACTACTAAACCATCTTTGTTAACTTTGTTCAAACTCTTTTTGATGGCTTCGGTTTCATCGAGAATAACGTCATAACTAGCTTGAGGATTTTCGGTTAATATACCTTGAACGATTAAGTCTGCCACGGTTCCTCGATCTCTACCACGATTATCATCATCTTCTTTGACGATGATGTGATCAAAAATCTGAGAAGAAATTTTACCTAACAGTATAAAATCCTCATCACGTCTGTCTCCAGGTCCTCCAATTACCCCTAAGCGATCGCCTTTCCAGTTTTTGACAAATTCCCCTACTGCTAGATAACCAGCAGGATTATGGGCGTAGTCGACGAGTACAGAAAAATCTTTCAGATCAAAAAGGTTCATTCTCCCCGGAGTTTGACTCGTACCAGGGTTAAAAGTCCGCACCCCCTGACGAATTAACTCAATATCTGTACCGTGAACAAAAGCCGCTAAACAAGCTGCTAAAGCATTGGCAATCATAAAGGGTGCCATGCCTTTCATGGTGACGGGGATATTTTCCGCTTTTTCAATCCTTAATGTCCATTCTCCCTCAAAAATCGAGAGATAACCGTTTTCATAAATAGCCGCCATGCCGTCACGGCGTAAATGATCGATGATGATAGGATTATCGGCACTCATGGAAAAATAAGCAATTTTACCCTTGACATTTTGAGCCATTTGTGCAACCAAGGGATCGTCAGCATTTAAGACCGCATAGCCATCGGGGTTGACGGATTCGGCGACGACTCCTTTGACTTTTGCCATCTGCTCAATGGTATTAATATCCCCTAAGCCCAAATGATCTTCTGCGACATTAAGAACCACACCCACGTCACAGCTATCAAAGGCCAAACCCGATCGCAGTATTCCACCTCTGGCACATTCTAACACTGCCACTTCTACCGTCGGATCTCTTAAAATAACTCCGGCACTCAGAGGACCTGTATTGTCTCCTTTTTCTACCATGTAGTCACCCAAATAAATACCATCGGTGCTGGTATAACCCACAACTTTACCCGTTTGGCGATATATATGAGCTAATAATCGGGTAGTGGTGGTTTTACCATTAGTACCTGTCACCGCTAGGATAGGAATACGGCTAGATTTGTGATCAGGAAAAAGCATATCCAACACAGGGGCGGCTACATTACGAGGTAAACCCTTACTGGGTGCTACATGCATCCGAAATCCGGGGGCGGCGTTTACTTCCACAATGACACCATCTACTTCCTTCAAAGGCTTAGTGATATCAGGTGTCACAACATCAATCCCGGCGATGTCTAAGCCGATAATTTTGGCGACTCTTTCGGCTATCCAAATATTTTCAGGATGTATTTCATCTGTGCGATCAATAGCGATACCTCCAGTACTTAAATTGGCGGTAGCCCTTAAATAAGCTATTTCTCCCTCTTTGAGTACTGTATCCATGTCAAAACCTTGTTTTTTCAGTATCCCTAAAGAAGTACGATCAACACTAATTTTGGTTAATACATTATCATGACCTTCTCCTCGATGGGGATCTAAATTAGTTTGTTCGATCAATTCTTCAATGGTAGAGTATCCGTTACCGGTGACATGGGCGGGGATTCTTTCGGATACGGCGATGAGTTTACCGTTAATCACGAGAATGCGATGATCATTCCCTTTATAATATCTTTCCACAATTACTGAGCGACTTTTAGAAGCCGCACTAGCCAAATCATAAGCCTCCTCTGCCTCTTGTTGAGTATTAATATCAATGGTAATGCCCCTACCATGATTCCCGTCTAAGGGTTTGAGTACAATGGGATAACCGCCAACATCGGCAATGGCATCGGCTAATTCATCTAAATAATAGATTACAGTACCTCTGGGAACGGGAACACCGGCCTCCGCCAAAGTGGTTTTAGTAGCTTCTTTATCACAAGCTAACTCTACTCCTAAAATACCGGTTTTATTACTTAAAGTAGCTTGAACACGTTGTTGATTTGCCCCATAACCCAACTGTACCATAGCTCTTGCACTTAGTAACATCCAAGGTATTTGTCGAGCGTCGGCTTCTTTAACGATAGTTTCGGTGGAAGGACCTAATGCCGAATTCGCCCTTAAATCTCTTAAATCAGCTAAATCTTGCCCTAACTCTTCAGGGGAGTAACTTCCGGTGGTAATAATGGAATTACACAATCTCACAGCCGCTCTACCAGCGTACCTTCCCGCTTCTTCATACACATACTCGAAAACAACATTATAGACTCCCGGTGTCGCCGTTTCCCTGGTACGACCAAAACCCACCGCCATCCCCGCTAATTCTTGTAATTCTAAGGCAACATGTTCTATTATATGACCCATATATGTTCCTTCTTGTACCCGTTCTAAAAATCCACCGCGGCGATCTTTGGAACAAAAGTGTTCAATGAGGGAGGGTAGTATCTTCACTAAACCCTGATAAAATCCCGGTATTAGGTTAGATGGTTTTTCGGCCACATCTTCTAAATCAAGACGCATCTGGATCAGTTTTTGTCTTCTGATACTCCAATAGTTAGGGCCACGTAAAGTTTGTGTTTTAAGGATTTTCATGGTTTTTTTGCTTTTAGAGGGTACTGGGTTTGAGAGGCATTTTCTAGTGTCTCGTTTTTAATCTATATTTAACTGTTCATTCTGAACATTTTTGCTTTTTATCTCCCTATCACCATGGTAGGGCTGTTTCATTATAAAATAAAACCCTCGAAGCAATTGCAACTTCTGGCAATGACTAAAATAACCAAACTATCAATTTTCTTCTCTCCATTAGTAACTATTCTCTTATTGGGGCTCATTATACGCACCATTATCGCCGTTTATTTATTTCCCGGATATGATGAAGCCTATTACTATATCTATAGTCAAAATTTAGATTGGAGTTATTTTGATCATCCCATTTTAGTATCTTTAACCACCGGTTTCGGAGTCTGGTTGACGGGGGAAGTGAATCAATTTACTATCAGAATCAGTACGTTAATTATTTTTACTGCCAGTCTTTATTTTCTCTATTTAACAGGGAAAAAATTATTTGATGATCAAAGTGCCTTATTAACTCTGATTATCGCCTCAATAATTCCCATTTTTACCATTGCTTTTGGAGTTTTAACTTTACCTGATGTACCATTAATATTTTTTTGGACATTGACTCTATTATGCTCCTCTTATGAGTTTTTTCTCCACGAAAATTTATCTAATTATCAACCTAGTTATCGTATTGCCTTCATCGGTGTTAGTGTTGGTTTGGCCTGTTTAGGAAAATATCACGGCTTTATTTTGGGATTGGGATTAGTGGGATTTTGTTTTTTTAATCCTCCCTACCGCCGAGTATTTACCTCTTATTGGTTACTTATCGCCGCAGGTTTATTCCTTTTAACCTTATTTCCTCTTTTATACTGGAATTGGCAACACGACTGGATTTCTTTCGGCTTTCAATTATCAGGGCGTTTTAAATCTAGCAATCCCTCCCCATTAATTATTAATCCCCTCAATATCATTCTTGTGGCATTGGTAGGAGTCGGTTACTTATTCCCTACTTTTGGTTTTCCCCTCTGGTGGGTAAGTTTTAAAAGTCTGTGGAGTGAAATTACCATCAGGCATAATTATCGTTATCAACTGATTCTATGGGTTTCTTTACCCTTAACCATGGGATTCACTGTTTTGGGTGCAGTCACTCAAATATTACCAACATGGGCAATGCCCGGATTTTGGAGTTTAACATTAATTTTGGGAGATTTTGCACATCAATGGCTTAAATACTCCGAAAAACTCGTTAAACGTTGGTTATATCTTTCTTTGCTGACTATTAATACTATTCTTCTCCTGGTCTTGGCCCACTCTCATTGGGGATTATTCCAAAAACCCAGTCAAAATATCTTTTTTTCCGGTTTAATCTCACCTCAAAATGATCCCTCTACAGAATTAATTGACATTGTACAACTTAGAGCTAATTTGGCATCTTCTCCCTTCTTTACTGAAGCCTTGAAATCCGCCGATTTTATTTTTACTAATCAATACTATCTCGGCGGTTACATTGGTATGGCGATTGCACCCTTAACAGATATACCTTTAGTTTGTTTTAGCGATGATAGTCGTGGGTTTAATTATTGGTACCCGTTAGAGGAACTGAAGGGAAAAACGGGATTATATCTTACTTCCAAGCGTTTTTCGCAAGAAGGGGGTAAATTCAGTCAATATTTTGAAAATTGGCGAGAAATTGCTCAGATTCCTCTTAAACGGTCTGGTGAGATAACAGAAGTCTTTTATCTATATCAAGGACAAAATTTAAAAATCATCCCAAAAATTAGTTGAGTTTGGGTTTAAATGAAGGCGATATGTCATTTCCATAATAAGAATTGCTAGCTATAATTTATTTGCTATGGTTTTTTCAATAAAAACGGGAAATATTTAATAACTGAGGAGAATACTGAATCCAAATGAACTACTTTTCAACGGTTATTTATCTGTTACGCGATCGCCAAGAATTCTTAGCAGAAATTCATGACAGTGTAAAACTAAAAAGTAAAACTTCTTCTCTGATGCTTTCCAGCTTTTGTTTGTTTTCTATCTACGGAGCTATCATCGGCACATTTCACAGTCCACTACAAGCAGTTTCTTCTGCCATTAAATTACCCGCCCTTTACCTGATAACTCTGCTGGTCTGCTTGCCAACACTTTATATTTTCAATGTCCTGTTTGGTGCCAAACAAAGTATTGCCCAACACTTCACTTATTTGCTCACTGCCGTAACGGTAATTGCCGTCTTACTTTGTGGTTTTGCACCAGTTGTTCTCTTCTTTTTAATCACCGTCAACGATTACCCTTTTTTTGTACTTCTAAATGTGGTCATTTTTGCTCTGACAGGTATTATTGGAGTTTCTTTTTTGTACCAGATCATGAAACCAGTTGGTGATGATGATACTCAGCAAAATATCAAAGTCCGTACCAATATTTTAAGATTCTGGCTAGTCCTTTATGGTTTTGTCGGCAGTCAGTTAGGCTGGACACTCCGTCCCTTTTTCGGTTCTGCCGGTCAATTTGAACTGTTCCGTCCGAGGGAAGGCACCTTTTTCTCTGGAGTCTGGAATGCACTGGTAGATTTTCTATTTTGATCCCCCGCCATCCCAAGTTACTGCCAATTATAACTGAATTGAAAGAGGTAAACTCACAGCCATGAATCCCGAACTCAAAAACCTCAGAATTACCGAAAAAGAAATAGAAATTTTGAGCGGTTTAGATGTCAGTGAAATATTTGTTGGGGGGGTATTTGGCGGTGTCTATAGATCTTCTCTTTTTCGGCATCCTCAAAGACTGTTTCTATTTTGTTTTACTGAGTTATTGGTTACGGCTTTAACTTTCGCCTTCACTTTGCCAGTGGGCCTTTTTACTATTCGCAACTCTCAAGAAACAATCAGTGATTTTCCCACTATTCTGAACTTTTTGCAAGTTACATTAGGATTGACTATGGTTATTATAATTGGCTGGAATCTCTACATGATAATCAAAGCCAAAACCTTGAAAACCCTGATGCACTTGCTAGATGAAATCGATCACTATCATGATGTTTTACAAACTGTGGTAGTTCTAGATCGCTTCAAAGCTGTTAGTGGTTCTCCCGCCAATCTTGTCAATGGCAATGATGTTCTCGAAGCATTGCAGTTGATTCGCAATAGTTTGATCGCCGGGTTGATAGCAGAAAAAATTCTCCGACAAAGTCGTGGACTATTGGCACGGCGAAAGGATTTATTGGCTAGTATTGAAAATAATTTAGGCACTTTGCAAACTTTGGCGATCGAGCAACAGGCAACGGAGTACGGACAAGTATTAAGCGAAGCCCTGCAAATTAGCCTAAGTGTTCATCAGGAAATCCAAAAGTTATCTCGATAATTCTATACCTATCTGATTTTTTAGGCCGCAATCCCAAAAAGAGAGTCAACAAAATGTTTTTGTGTTATGGTATCTTTCTTGCTAACCCCTTAATAATTCAATTAAACTTAGAATAAATGATCATAACTATCAAATTTAATTGAAGTAGAAATATGGGCAATAATCAATCTTTTCAAATACTAATTATCGGCGGTGGAGCGGCGGGTATTACTGTTGCATCTCAACTAAAAAGACAAAATTCTAACCTAAAAATGGCCATTATCGAACCGTCTGAAAACCATTACTATCAACCTGCATGGACGTTAGTTGGCGGTGGAGAATATTTACTAGAGGATACTGTTAAACATGAGCAGAATTTAATTCCTTACGGGGTGACATGGATTAAAGATTATGCAGAAAATATTGATCCTGATCATAATCAGGTAACCACAAAAACGGGTAAAATTTATGATTATGAATATTTAGTCGTTTGCCCCGGTATTCAAATCGATTGGGATAAAATCAGGGGTTTGAAAGAGTCTTTGGGGAAAGATGGCGTTACGACTAATTACACTAAAGAAAATGCTCCTTATACATGGAAAACTATCCAAAGTTTCAAGGGGGGTACGGCTATTTTCACTTTTCCTGCCGGGGCGATAAAATGTCCAGGGGCACCACAAAAGATTATGTATTTAGCGGAGGAAGCCTTTACTCGTCAAGGAATTAGAGAAAAAACCAATATTATCTATGGTAATGCCACAGGAAAAATGTTCGGTGTGCCTACTTATTGTAAACCCTTAGAGGAAATTGTCCATCGCAAAAAAATCGATGTTAAATACAATCATAACCTAATCGAGATTAAGGCCGATAGTAAAGAAGCTGTATTCGCCACAGAGGAAGGAAACACCGTTACCATCAAATATGACATGATTCACGTTTCGCCTCCTATGACTACTTATGATTTCATCAAACAAAGTCCTCTTAGCAATGAACAGGGTTGGGTTGACGTAGATCAATACACTTGCCAGCATACTAATTATAAAAATGTCTTTAGTTTAGGAGACTCTTCCAGTTTACCAACATCTAAAACCGCCGCCGCTATTCGTAAGGAAGCACCTGTAGTCGTGGGGAATATTTTAGCCTTGATGAATCAAAAAACGCCCTTAGATAAATATAACGGTTATGCTTGTTGCCCCCTGATTACGGGTTATGGTAGAACTATCATGGCGGAATTTGACTATGATAAAAAACCGTTGGCAAGTTTTCCGTTAGATCCTACTAAAGAACGAGAAAGTATGTGGTTAGTAAAGAAATATGTCTTACCTTGGTTGTACTGGAATAGAATGCTTAAAGGGAAACCATTTGAGCCCGATAGTTGGCGGTTTTTACTACCAAAAAACAGCAATTAATTATTTTTTTTCTTCATCTGACAAAAAGTCTTTAACAGTCATTACTTTTTATATCTTGATTACCATGAATGTGGAAAATAAGCTAAGAGGCACTTATTTCGCAATCCTCAACCCTTTAAAAAAATCCCATGGCTAAGTTATATTTATTTTACGCTCCAAATCAACAATAATTTTATTGCCTCTTTTTAGTTGATATTTACCTATCCATAAGCCTTTTTCTAAAGTAGATTTATTATTTTTTCCTACATAAGTCATCCATGTGCGAGAAGATTTCTTTATCGGTTTTTCTTGATTGATAATTACTTGATTATTAGGGTTAATTAATTGGAAAGATTCTCTATCATTTTCTAAGACTCCAAAAGCATGAATCCAAAAAATTAATTGAGGACTTGTACTATTAATTTGACTATTATAAAATTTACCTTCCCATAGTTTTTGTTGAGTGGGAATTTCTGAAGCAAAACCAGCCTCTATTAATCCTGTTGGGATATAAGCAATCTGTTTTTCCCAGAGGGGTTTTTTCGCTACTTCACAACCTGTTTTGTCCGTCACTCCCACAAAAGGATCGACAATTTTTCCCCCCTGTCTTAAACTTAAATGAACATGGGGAAAAGAGGATAATCCTGATAATCCTACCATCCCTAAAGTTGCCCCTTTTTCTACTTTCATGCCATTTTTGACAACGATACTATTTTGTTTTAAATGACAATATTGACTCTCCCAACCATTTTCGTGTTTAATTACGACCCCATTGCCACATTCTTGACCTTCTGTTGCCTTCTTGTCATCTTCATTCCCTACTAAATGATCTGCCACTCCGTCTCTTACCCTTAAGACAACACCATCAGCGATGGCCGTAACGGAGATACCTTGTTTCATAACTTCTAAATTGGGGATGCCAAAATCTGTGCCGTTGTGAGTATCATAGGTTTGTCTGCCACAACCAAAGTCGATCGCTTTGGGGGTGGGATCAAGATCAACATAGTGCATAATATAACAATTTTTGCCTAAATTACAGTCAATGGGTAGGCCAAATTTAGGAGAAAAAGAGGCAAAAGTGGCAATAGAAAATAAGACTATTATTAAGATGAAAATAAAGGTCATTCTTTTCATCCATTTTATCGATATGTTTGACATTTTCATCAGAAAAAACTATCTAATTTACAAGTTTTATTTTATATAATAACCTTAATTTTGCTGGGACACTTTTATCACTCATTATTAATTTTTTTTATTCATCTATAATTTTACCGAAAACGACCCCTAATCTCACAGTTTTCTGAAAATAAAACAGACATTGGCTGTTCTTTTTTGCAAAATTAGAATTGCTGGTTTAACAAAAATTAACAAAGTTTTTCCCCTAATTGTAAATGAGTACCGTTAATAAAATTCCATGCGGACTGTTGTTTTTTATCCGCTAACTGCACCTCTAATACTAATAATAAACCGGATCCCGTTTGCACCACAAAACCAAAATTTTTAATGGTTTTTACTATCTCCCCAACTTCTCCCGAAAGGGTATCTATATCTTGTAAAAATGATGATAACTTGCTTAAATTGGGGGGCAAGTCTAGGGTTTTTATTTCTGTTAAGGGTATCCCTTGGGTTATTTTTAAAATTTGTTCTCGAAAAGTGGTGCGACAATGGGGGTAAAATGCCCTAATCTGGTTGTGAATTTGTAAGGTGGATTTACTCCAATCGAGATAATAATCAGCTTTATCAATTAAACGTGCATAGGTAGCTAAATCATTATTTTGGGGGATAGGTTGAATGTTTTTGGTTTCCAATTTAGTTAAAGTTTGTAACAATAAATCTGCACCTTGTGAGGCTAATTTGTCCGATAATTGTTCTACATTGATGAATAAGTCGATAGGGATATAGGCTTTAAGTAACATGTCTCCCGTATCCATTCCCTTATCCATTAATATGGTAGTTATTCCTGTTTCCGTTTTCCCGTCATAAATACTCCATTGAATAGGTGCCGCACCCCGATATTCAGGCAAGATTGAACCGTGAACATTAATACAGCCTAATTGTGGGATATTAAGAATTTTTTCGGATAAAATTTGTCCATAGGCGACAACCACAAATACATCACCATGACTTTTATGTAATAATTCTAAAGTCTCTTTATCTTTGTTAATTCTTGTGGGTTGCCACACAGGTAAGTTATGTTTTAACGCCAATTCTTTCACGGGAGAAGGTCTCATTTTATTGCCTCTGCCTCGTCTTTTGTCGGGTTGGGTGACAACGGCGATGACATCATGAGGGGAGTCGTTGAGTAATTTTGCTAAAGTGGGAACGGCAAATTCGGGTGTACCAAAAAAAACTATACGCATTCTAAAATAATTAACAATTAACAATTAACAATTAATTATCAACCATCAACTGTCAACTGTAAATTTATCTTATGGTTTCCGCTTCTGTCTTAATCAAAAAGGCGATGGCCAATCAAGTCGTTAGTTTTCCCACTGACACATTACCTGCTTTAGCCGTAAAACCCAGTCACAGCGAGTTAATTTTTGAGTTAAAGCAGAGAAGTTACGAAAAACCTTTAATTTTAATGACCAGCAGCATAGAAGAAATCTGGCAATATGTCAAAGGTACATCAGCAGAATTAAAAATCTGGCAAGATATAGCTTATCAATATTTACCCGGCGGTTTAACGATGGTTTTACCTGCGTCTTCCCTGATTCCGCCCACAATGAATCCTCTTAATGCCAATAGTATAGGGGTTCGTGTGCCGAATTGTGAGATCGCCCAAGAAATTCTTGAACACACAGGTGCATTAGCCACCACCAGTGCCAACTTATCAGGGGAAGAGGCTTTAACGAATATGTCAGCTATTGCTGCTAAATTCCCCTCAGTTTACGTTTTAGATTATGATAATAGTCGAAATTCCGGTGTTGCTTCTACCGTTATAAAATGGACGGGAGAAACTTGGCAAATCTTACGACAAGGAGAGGTAAACATTAGTCTTCTTAAAGATTAAGCAGCCATTTTGACCGCATTATCTTTAATTAAAGGGAAGTTTAACGATTCTCTTTGACTTAAATATTGATGAGCAACTTGACGTGCTAAACTGCGTATTCTGCCAATATAAAGAGTTCTTTCTGTTACAGCAATTACTCCTCTTGCATCCAGTAAATTAAAGCAGTGAGAACATTTCAAAACATAGTCTAAGCTGGGTAAAACGAGGTTTTTTTCTATTAATTGCTTGGCTTCTTCCTCATACAAACTAAAGAGTTTAAATAGAAAATCTGGGTTGGATGCCTCAAAATTATAAGTACATTGTTCGATTTCTCCCTGCAAGAAAATGTCGCCGTATTTTACATCATCATTCCACTGAATTTCATAAATACTATCTACGTCTTGAAGATACATGGCTAATCTTTCTAAACCATAGGTGATTTCAATAGATACTGGATGACAGTCGATACCGCCACACTGTTGAAAATAGGTAAATTGGGTGATTTCCATGCCGTCTAACCACACTTCCCAACCGACACCCCATGCACCTAGGGTGGGAGATTCCCAGTCATCTTCCACAAAGCGAATATCATGATCTTCGGGGTGGATTCCTAATGCTTTTAGGGAGTCCAAATAAATGTCTTGAATATTCTCGGGAGAGGGTTTAATTAAAACTTGATATTGATAATAATGTTGTACCCGGTTGGGATTTTCTCCGTAACGTCCGTCCGTAGGTCTTCTGCAAGGTTCTATATATGCCACTGACCAAGGTTCGGGTCCGATAGCCCGTAAGAAGGTATGATGACTCATGGTACCTGCACCTTTTTCGGTATCGTAGGGTTGAGCGATTAAGCAATTTCTATCACTCCAAAATTGATTTAAGGTAGCAACAATAGTTTGAAAATTAATACTCATAAAGGATAAGACTAGGGTGTTAATATATATACTCAATATATAGCAAGAATAACCGGGACAAGAATGGCTATTACAGTGGCAGTGAAGTTATAAACCAGAAAATCTCCGAATTTTATATTAAGATCTAAACAACGATTATTCAGCCCACTTCTAATTTATCATTGATGGATACCCCGAATAAAGAAAACTATGATGTGCCAATCAAGGGGTTTGTGGCATCAAAGCAAACCTACCTTTTTAACACCCTTAAAAAATATCAATTTAGTGGTGAGGTCAGATTAGTTTATCCCACTAAGGCGGAATGGCGTTTTTATCTATATATGGGGCGTTTAATTTATGGTACAGGGGGGGAAAATTCTGTTAGGCGTTGGCGACGCAATTTGGCGGCTTATCTCCCTAATATTGCCACAGATACAGAATATTTAGAAGAACAAATCGAATCTATTTCTCTTGATAATATTAAGTTTTGTTGGGAATATGAATTATTGCGTCGTTGGTTATTGAACCATAGGACAGATCGGGAATCAGTGATCAAGATGCTTAATCATATCCTCATGGAGATTTTTTTCGATCTTAATCAAACTACAGAAATTACTTTTCATCTTGATGTTGAAGTTAATGTGCCTATTTCTGAACAAATTTTTCTCCTTGACGCTAATCAGATAATTGTGCCTGCATGGCAACAATGGCAAATTTGGGTTAGTCTTCATCTTGGGGATCGCTCTCCGAATAAAGCTCCTATCATTAAGTCTCCGGAACAGTTACAACAAAAAATACCTCCGAAAACTTATAATGCTTTTACTAGATTATTTAATGGTAGAAACTCTCTGCGAGATTTATCTTTACAATTAAAAAGAGATTTAAACCAGTTTAGTAGTTCATTGTTACCCTATATTCAAGAAGGTTATATTGATTTAGTCTCCGTCGCCGATTTACCCACTCCCATCTCTTTCCCTACCATTATTCAATCCCGGGAAAAAAGCTCTTTGATTGCTTGTATTGAGGATAGTCCTATGATTTGCGAAATGATGGCTACTATTCTCAAAAAAGCTGGATACCAGTTCATTGGTATTACTGAGCCTGTCAAGGCCATCGCCAAAGTTTTAGCGGCAAAACCTGACCTAATTTTTTTAGATTCAGTGATGGCCAATACTAATGGCTATGAAATATGTGCTAGTCTCAGAAAATTATCAATATTTCGTCAAACTCCCATCATCATGATAACTTCTAATGACGGCATGATCGAAAGAATGAAAGCAAAAATGATGGGTGCATCAGATTTTATGGGGAAACCCATTGATACAGAAAAAGTACTAAGTGTCGTTACTAAATATTTATCCTCAGAGATGAATTATGATAATTGACAATTGACAATCGAGAATAAATAAAGCAGTTATTCAAGTCTAATGGTGAACAGTCACTGCCATAATCTACGCCACCAAGGTACATTTTCTGCTTGTAAGAAATTAATTTTGGCCTTGATATCGCTCAAGTCCCAACCGGTTAAACTGGCTAAAGTTTGAGCTTCTTTTTCTTGTCTTTCTCTTACCTGTTGGGAATATTCCCTTCCCGCATTGCAGGTTATTTTCTCACGGAAAGGATGACGAATAACATAACGCCCTTGAAATAGTTGTTGATTGGCAGTGTTTTGAAATCGTAAATCTTCTGGGAAATGTGCACGATCGTATCTAATATGTAATCGAGTGATGAACAAGTTATTGTCATAGGGGGAATTTTGCCAAAAAACCCCAGCTTGTCTTAATTCATCGGGATTCAAAGGTTCAGCAGAACAAGGATCACAGTTTGCCATATTCCAAGCATATTCCAAAAACGCCACTTTGCGCCCTTCTTTTTCATAGCTTCGGCTAAACATGGTTTTATAAAAATTGCTAAATTCTCCTTGGACAAATTCTGGTATATCCACGTCGGAAGGTACTTTCACGGTGCGATAATTAGTTAATTCCGTTTCACCGTTGGGGGAAAGTAAATAAACGATTAAATCTTGTTCTTTTTGACTGTTTATCATGCCCAAACGTATAGGTAACATGAATTTTGGCGATTCATAGGCTATCATTAATGGGCGCAACGACTGAAACTCAGATTTGGCCAACTCCATGAGATTTACTTTGGCGACAAAAAATTTCATTTGTTGTCTAATATAAGGCTGTAATAACTCACTCGCTCCTTTAGGGATATTATAACCGTTACTAATCAACCATTTTTCTAAACCGTCGGATTCTTTAGCACTTAAGATAACGATATCGTACTCTCCCACGGTAAATTTACTTTCCACAGTAACACCGAAAGACTCATTTTTTTGTTTTCTGGCACCCTCCGCAGATTGATTCATTACACCAGCAGAAGGCATAGCATCCCTATAATAAACGGGTTCGCAAGGATCACTATCAAAATATTCGACTAATCTGGGCGCACTGAAAGCATCTAACCTTTCCAAAATTTTGGGGTTACCAATGTTCACCTGATCTTCTTTAATGGGTACTGGTACGGGTACAACTAAGGCAAAATCTTTGACGTTTCCTTGAAAGTCGTTGGCCATGGTTAATACTGTGCGATCGCCATTTCGAGCAAGGATGACTTGGGAAGCCTGATTATATAATTTACTGTCCGCCTTACCGACATAAAATCCACAAAAAGCTAGTGCTGATGGTTGAAAACAGAGTAAGAATGATAATAAACAGGAAATTATTTTTAAGTATTTTTTCATATTTTTTTTTGGTAGATAGATAATGATTAATTAAAGTTATTAAATATTGACTTCTAATTTATTGTTTAAGGATAACTTTTGCCAACGAAAACGACTTCCTTTAAACATTAAATCAAACAAAATAGTTAGAGGTGATATGATAAATAATGCCAAAAAGACTCCACTATTTATATAAAAAATTTCTTTCAAAATAAAACTTAAAAAAGCAATGGTTATCGCCCAAATAATACGACTATTTTTAGCGTTGGGAATAGACCGAGGATCTGTCAACATAAAAAAGGCAAAAACTAATAGACTTCCGCTCATTAATTGGTGGGTTAAGACTTCAAAATTCCAACCCAAATAATAATTATAGATAGCCTCTAAACCTCCATAAAAGACGAAAAAAATAGCGCTTGTTTCCCATCTTCCCACCTTATTTAATACCATAGCACCAGTACAAATAAACAATAATAAATACCACCAATCACTACCCCATTGCCCCGGAGATACCCATGCAGACTTGGTGAATAATATGGTGATAATAATGCCAAAATTGGCGGGGTTAAAAAAGTGTTTTTGGTGGTAGTTAAAAATAAATTTAGAAGCGATCGCTAAAAAACCAGCCAACATTAAAATATTAGAATAATTGGATCGTAAAAGTAGAGATAAACCTAAACCAGTAATTAATGCACTTTTAACTCCAGACAAATCCAATTTCGATAACCAAGAAAATTTATTATTTAGTTGATTATTGATTATAAAACCAGGTTCAATATTTGTTAACTTAACCCATGAACTTAAGACAATTTGAGTCAATAAACAAGCAACGATAGTAAAAAAAATCCCTTGTATTTGTAAAGTCCAATCTCGATAAAAAATACCCAAACAAAGAAATAAGGTTAGACATAGAATCTGATAATCACGAGCATCCTTAAATAGTTTCATGATCCGAGTTCACCGTTAATTATATTTATTTTTATAACATAGTTCGACTAAAATTCTTAGACTCTCAATCTTTAAATCAGGTTCCGATAAAGTTTTCTCGATTTTTAACTGTAACAATTCTTCACATTTACTGCCTCTTATTCACCGATAACCCTTGTGATCCCCCTCACAGGGGCAGTTTTTTTACAGTAATGGTAGAATGGGGTGAGACAAGGCTGACAAGGAGGTAAAGTGGACAAGGGAGAAAAAGAACAACAGAGCATAAAAACTCATGAAGAATTGATTATCTATTAAAAAGCCTTAATTCTGTTTCTGAGTCAAACCAGTGTGAACGACGGGTATTTAAAGCTAAAGTAATGCCATCTTTTTCCCAACTTAATGAAGGTTCAAGTAAAACACGAAAAACGTCATTTGAACCCCTAATTTTGACACTAACTAATAGCTCTCTTCCAAAATTCTCTACTAAAAAAACATCTCCTTTTATAATAACTTGATCCTCTTGCTTTGCTAAAGTTAAATCTTCGGGGCGGATGCCTAAATAAATCATCTTTGAATCATAACAATTATTGGGTAAAGGAATGATATGATCGCCAATAAATGCCTGATTTTTTGTACATTTTAAGGACAATAAATTCATTCGAGGACTACCGACAAAACCCGCTACAAATTTGTTGGCAGGATGATTATAAATCCGGTGTGGCGGATCTAATTGTTGAACTATCCCATCCAATAAAACAGCTACTTTTGTAGATAATGTCATTGCTTCGGTTTGATCATGAGTAACATAGATAACGGGCTTGTTTTGGCTTTCAAACAGTTGTTTTAATTCCTCCCGCACTTGTTCCCGCAATAATGCGTCCAGATTGCTGAGGGGTTCATCTAGTAAAAATACTTCTGGTTTTCTCACCAAGGCACGAGCCAAAGCTACTCGTTGTCGTTGTCCTCCCGATAGTTTTCCTGGCTTACGATGGAGTAAATCGGTTAGTCCTAAATTTTCGCTCACCATACTAACTCTATTTTTTATTTCTATGGGGGGAGTTTTGCGAATTTTGAGAGGGGAAGCGATATTTTCCCTTACCGTCATATGAGGGTAAAGGGCATAACTTTGAAATACCATTGCCATATTGCGATCGCCTGGTGCTATGGTAGTTAAGTCTGTGTCACCGACAAACACTTGTCCTTTGGTGGGTTGTTCTAAACCAGCTATTAAACGTAATAAAGTTGATTTTCCACATCCCGAAGGGCCTAAAAGAGTCAAAAATTCACCATCATTTACTGTTAAAGAAATGTCCTTAACGGGAATGACATTTGGTGCAAATTGTTTGCGTAAATTTTTTAAGTTTAATAGTGCCATTACATAGTTGATTATAATTTTATTTATTAATCATTAATTGTTAATTTTTGATTATTATTTATCCCTTAACTGCACCTGCTGTAATACCCTGAATAATCCTTTTTTGGAAGGTGAGAACAAGAACAATTAAGGGTAAAGTGCCAAGAATAGTAGCCGCCGCCATTGGACCGTAAGGAATTTCAAACACACTTGAACCGCCAATTTTAGCGACAGCAACGGGAATAGTTTGTAAGGATTCTTTGGTGATAAAAGTTAGAGCAAAAATAAATTCATTCCATGCAAAGATAAAAGCTAAAATTCCCGTAGTAATTAAGGCAGGGGTCGTTAAAGGTAAAATAATTTTTAAGAGCATGGGGATTGTGTGATAACCATCCATTCGGGCAGAATCTTCTAAATCTTTGGGTAATTGCAGGAAAAAACTGCGTAAAATGAGAATTGTTAAAGGTAAATTAATAGCCGTATAGGGGATAATTAGAGATAAATAGTTATTACCTAAATTGAAAAATTTAACAATTTCTAATAAGCTAAAAAATAGCAAAACATAAGGGAATAAACTCACTACTAATATGAGAATGATAATAATATTTTCTCCTGGTATTTTTAACCGTGACAAAGTATAAGCAGCAGGTGCACCAATGGCCAAACAAAGAATAGTTGAAATTAGGGCAACGATGGTGCTATTAACCATATAACGTAAAAAAATAATCCCTAAACTGTAATAGTGATTAATGGTCAATTGATCAAAGTGAGGAAAATAAACAGTGGGAATTTTGATAATTGATTCATTGATTTTAAAAGAAGTTAAAATTTGCCATAAAACTGGAGCAAGGCAAAATACGATTAAGAAAAGAATACCGCTCCATAATATTAGCTTTTCTTTGCTAGTTTTTTCACTCATAATTTATCTTTCTCCTGAGATATTAATCCGTGTTTTTGATAAGAAAAAGGTAATAATTGCCACTGCTAAAATCAGTATTAAAAATGTAATTGTAACCAAAGATGACCCATAACCAAAATCTAAATAACGACGTACAGTGGCATAAATATAAATAGCGATAGTTTCCGTTGCCCCAGCAGGACCTCCTTCTGTCATTACTTGTACTAAGTCAAACACCCCGAAGGATTGGGCAAAGCGGAATAAAAGGGCGATTAAAATTTGGGGAGTTAATAAGGGAAGGGTAATTTTCCAAAAACTCTGCCAAGAATTTGCACCATCCATTTGATGAGCTTCGTATAAGTCAGAGGAAATAGATTGTAATCCCGCCAGCAAAATTAAGGCAATAAAGGGGGTAGTTTTCCAAATATCAGCAATAATGAGAGAAAACATCGCAGTGGTAGGTTGACCCAACCATGTTATGGTATCTTGGATTACGTTTAAACGCATCAAAAGGTCATTGATGACACCATATTGATCATTAAAAATCCATGCCCACCCTAAACCCATTACTGCCGTGGGCAACGCCCAAGGAATGAGTGCGAAGGTGCGCACTAAACCTCTACCGAAAAAAGCTTGGTTTAAAATAAGGGCAAAAATCATCCCTAAAACTAACTCGAAAAAAATACTAATGGCAGAAAAGACGGTGGTATTAGTTAAACTTTGCCAAAAACGCCCATCACCGAAGATTCGATTATAGTTACTTAATCCCACAAAAACTGGTTCTAATTCTGTACCTAAATTCTGCTGAAAAAAACCCATCCACATTGATCGAAGAATGGGATAAATAAATACTAGAGCTAGAATAAATAAAGCTGGTGTAATAAGTAACCATCCTGTTTGTTTCTCTTTTTCATGATTAGTTATTGGCATTTTATTAAAAACATTAATTATGGGTTATACAAAGAAGGGCAGAGGGCAAAATTGAAGTGTTATCCTTCTATCTATCTATTTATTTTTTTAACAATCGCCTAGTTTCACTAGCGGCGGCGGACATGGCCTTTTCAGGAATCATGGTTTTGGTTAAAGCGGCACTTAAATATCGCTGTAAAATGTCCGATGCTTGTGCATATTGAGCAATGGGGGGGCGCAAGGTAGAATTTTCAACAACTTTGAGCAATTCTGGGTAATAATCGTATTTAGCCACGATTTTAGCATCGTTAAATAGCGATCGCCGACTAGGAACATAACCAGTTTCCAATATAAATTCTCGTTGACTCTTTTCACTAGTCATAAACTCAATAAAACGCCATGCCTCTTGAGGATGAAGACTCGAAGCGGAAATGCCAAAACCCCACCCACCCTGACAAGCACCACTTTGATGATTAGCTTGGTGTACCATTGGCTTAAGGGCGAATTTACCTGCTATTTCCGATTGTGACGCTAAACCGGCCACATAAGGCCAATTGCGCAAAAATACTGCCTCTCCTCCTTGGAAAAGTCGGCGAGTTTCTTCTTCTGCATAAGTAGTTACTCCCGGGGGTGAAACACCTTGTTCGATAGTTTTCAATAAAAATTTGACCCCGGCAATCGCTTCTTCAGAATCTAAACCTACATCAAAGGTGTTGGGGTTAATCCAAAAACCACCAAATCCTTCTAAAATTTCGACAAACATAGCGGAGAGTCCTTCATATTGTCGTCCCTGCCAAGCATAACCCCATCGGGCAACATTTTTATTTTGCAAATCTAGGGAAATGGTCATTAATTCCTCAAAAGTGTCGGGAGGGTTGTAACCATTTTCTGCCAGTAAATCACTTCGGTAATAAAGCATGCCACCATCAGAACGGAAAGGCATTCGATAAAGGACATTTTGATATTTTCCCCCTTCAATGTCCCCCTTTAAAAATGCTTGAAGTTCACTGTCGGTAACAAATTCATCCAGGGATTTTAACCATTTTGCGGCAGCGAATTTCTGCACCCAAACAATATCGAGATACACTAAATCATAGGGAGAATCCCCTAATAAAAAAGCTGAAGTGTAAAGGTCTTCTACTAAATTAGTGGCATTCGGTGCAGATATAATTTCTATTTCAATATCTGGGTTTTCCTGTTCAAATTTTGTTACCAAAGACTGCCATTGGCGAGCCTCTAGTGCTTGAAGCATTACTGTAATTTTTATCCGTTCTTGACTTGAACTTAAATTAGATACAGCCAAGATTACAAAAACTATTAAAAATAAAAGGCTAATAAATCTTAATTTTTGCTTGAACAGATTAAAGAAAGTATTGATCACCTTTGAGATCATGATGTTGATTTTCTACTTTTTAAATCTTTCATTTACAATGGTAGCAGACAATCAATAGTTGTCAAAGTTTTACCTACAGATTGCGATCCCCCCCCTGACGGCCCAAATTAAAATTTGAAAGATATCTCTCAGAAAACGAAAACGACGTCCGAAGGCTTTTCCTCTGATGAACGAGCCTCGAGCAATTCTTAAACAAAAGCTAGTGGTCTGCCAATTTTGAAATGAGGGATAAAACAATCCTCCAAAATCCAAAATTATCCGTTCCCAGTCCCTCAAAACTATCTTGACAGACCACTAGCTGCGGCACGAGAAAAACCTTAAGTCAGTGCCATTCGATTATAAGAGATCGTTATTTTGATAGGATTAATTTAGTAGATAGCTATTGGTATCCATTTTAGCGGCAAAACTCAATCATGAAATTTTCCAGACGTAATTTTTTGCAAGGTGCAGGTTTAAGTATCGCTTCCTTAGGAGGATTTTGGGGTAATATCTCTCTTTCTAAATATCACTTAAATGCCTATGGCGAAATTTTAAGTGCATCGACTTCACGAAAATTAGCTTTATTAGTCGGCATTAATCAATATTCTCAGGGGAGGGGTTTACGGGGATGCACTACTGATGTTGAGTTACAAAAAGAACTATTGATTCACCGTTTCGATTTTTCACCGAATAATATTATTACCCTAATCGATCGTGAGGCTACCAGGGAAAATATTCTAACAGCTTTTGAAGAGCATTTAGTTAAACAAGCTGAAAATAATGATGTGGTGATTTTTCATTTTAGTGGTTATGGCAGACAAGTAAAATTGAATAATAATGAAAGTGATTTGACGAAGGTTAATAGTTTAATTACCCATGATAGTATTAAATCGGAGGGTTATATTGTTGATGATATTTTATTAGACACTTTTAAGCAATTAGCATCATCTTTTAAAACTAATAAATATACCTTTATTTTCGATACAAGTTTTAATTCTTTTCCTCTATCTGTTGGTAATCAACTATTATCCCGAGCCTACCCATCTCAAAGTAATTTAGTTATTAGTAAAAGGGAATTAATCCTTAATAAAAATTTACAAAAAGATAATCGAAACAAAACTTTAGTTAATAAAAAAAATAGTGAATTATCAGGGTTAATCTTAGGGCCATTTGTGGATGGTTTAGCCTTAGAAGTTAGAAGTATTAACTTTAATGTTGGCTTATTTACTTATAGTTTAACTCAATCTTTATGGGAAAATTTGCCCTTAACCGATAACTTAACATTAATGAAGAAAGTTGCTTCCCAGATAGCTTTATATAGAGGGAAGAGTGGGGGATTAAATTTTCAAGACGATAATAAAACCAATCATTTACCCTATCATTTACCCCTAGAATCTTTTCGTCATCAAGGGGATGCGGTCATCACTAATATTATTGAACCAAATATAATAGAATTAGAATTAGTTGGGTTATCATTATTACTATTATTAAACTATGGCTTAAATTCGTGCTTTACAACTAACATTGAGGCGGGAAAAACTGTTACTATTCAAATAAATTCTTTACTAGGAAATAAGGCAAAAGGTACTTTGATTACAAGTAATAAAAACTCAATTCATCCTGGTTTAATCTTACGGGAATCTTTAAGGGTTATCGACCGAAATACTGGCTTAAATATTGCTTTTGATGATAGCCTTGAAAAAATAGAAAAAGTCGACGCTACTAGCGCTTTAAGTGCAATTAATGAGATAGAATCTGTAGTTAATGTAGAGGATAACTTCGTCGATTTAATTTTTGGTAAATTTACCGATAAAAATACTTCCATTGATGGTTATAGTTTATTCACCTCTGCAGATATTTTATTAGCGAATACGAATCCAAAGGCGGATAATGAGGCGGTTTCTTCTGCTGTTAAACATTTAATACCTTCATTGAAAATTGCTTTAACACAAAAATTATTAAACTTAACTTTTAATCAATATTCGTCCTTTTTACCCGTTAATCTTAAGTTAGATATCCTTCAAAATAATCAAATTAAAGTAACTCATTATCAAAGTAGTTCTAGCAACTTTAAATCTGTTGATAATTCCTTTAAAAAATATTCTACTCCTGATAAACAGTTATTAATAAATATTCCTTTTGGCAGTGAATTTACTATTACTATTGATAATGAAAATGATTATGATTTATACTATTTATTACTAGGAATTAATTCTTCTCGACTAGCATTCACTTATTTTTTGCCTAATGGAGGGATGATTAATACGAAAAAAACCATAACAATTCCAGAAAATTCTAATACTTTAAAATGGATAGTTAATGCTGATAAAGCCATAGGAGAATTAATTTTAATTTGTGCGAAATCACCCTTTCATCAAACCCTTAATCAACTATATAGAAATACTAATCTGAAACCAGATACGGAACAAATAATTTTATTAGAGAATCCGATCATGATTACTAAAGCTGTTTTAGAAGATTTACATTTTGGTAGTAATATTAGTAATAATTTAGTTAGTAATTTAAGTGATGTTTATGCCTTAGATTTAAACCACTGGGTTACATTTAATTTCGTTTATGAAATCGTGTAAATTATACTATTATATTGTCCTTTTCTTTTCTTTCTTATTTTCCTATTTTTATCAAAAAAATCCCCCAAATTTGGGGGTTAGAGATCAATAATTAATTATCAAACCGTTACAGCTGAGGACGCTAAAGCATCAGGAATAGTATCGGAAGGAGCTTGAAATTCTCCTGTGATGACATACTCTAAACGCAATTTTAAGAAAGTAATCCATTGTTTATTCAAAGAAATAACAGCGGCGGCAGGTTGAGGACATTCCGCTTTAATTTCTGCCAATTCTGGAGCATCTAAAAAAGCAGGTTGTTTGATAAACCAAAAGTCAATTTCTGTATTTTTATCTTTATAGAATCGGCGTTTTTCGTCCAAAATTTCGTGTAGATTTTCACTATCACTGGTTAAAAAATTTTCACTAGCGACAAGATAATAATAAGTAGTCATAAATCTATTTAATTATTGTATGTACTAAAAAAGGAGCTATTAATTGTTAACGGTTTATGATAGCTTGTTTCATTTCTTTAACAGCACGTTCTAAACCAACTAAAACTGCTCTACTAATTATACTATGTCCTATATTCAATTCTTCCATGGCCGGAATGCAAGCCACAGGATAAACATTCCAATAGGTTAAACCATGCCCTGCATTTATCCTTAAACCCAATTCCAGAGCCTGTTTTGCTCCTTGTTGCAAAGTAATTAACTCTTGTTTTCTCAAGTTTTCACTAACGGCATCGGCATATTTACCTGTGTGCAATTCGATGAATTTAGCTTGAGTTTTAGCGGCGGCAGTAATTTGTGCCTCATCCGCGTCAATAAACCAACTCACAGGAATATCAGCCGATTGCAACTGATCTACTACAGCGGTGAATCTGTCAAGATTTTTGACTATATCGATGCCACCTTCCGTTGTCACTTCCTCCCTTTTCTCTGGTACTAGGGTGACATAATCAGGTTTTATATCAAGGGCGATGGCAATCATTTCCTCGGTAGCAGCCATTTCCAGATTAAGATGAGTTCGAACAGTTTCGCGCAAAATACGTACATCTCGATCTTGAATATGGCGTCTATCTTCCCGTAAATGGGTAGTAATACCATCAGCACCTGCTAATTCCGCTAACATGGCCGCTGAAACCGGATCAGGTTCAATTGTACGTCTAGCCTGACGAATAGTGGCAACATGGTCAATATTAACCCCTAATGTTAACAATTTATCTTCTCCTTTCTTTTGAATTAATCCCTAAACTTAGATAACTAATTGTTCATCGTTCATTATTCACTGTTTTCCCTATCTGAATTTGATGCAAAAGAAGTTCTAATTCTGTCTCTAAACTCATATATTTAAGTTGTTGATCCGCTTGATAAGCTTTTTGTAACTGTTCTAAATTATAGTTGTTATTTTTAACTTGGGTTTTCATTGAGTATAAATGCTTATTATTTTTATAAAGATTAAGTATCTGATTCTAACTTAAAATTAAATGATATGTGATAGTTTAAGAAAAGTAAACAAATTGTTACTTAAAAATCCTATCATAGATTTATAGACCTTTTGGTGTACAAGACATTAACAAGGTAATACTCTCTCAAGGAATATTAATTTAACCATTAAATTATCAGCTTTATGGCTAAAATCGAAACGAGAACAGAACCCATGGTACTGAACATGGGACCTCACCATCCCTCTATGCACGGGGTTTTGAGGTTAATTGTCACCCTTGATGGTGAAGACGTAGTGGATTGTGAGCCAGTCATTGGTTATTTACATCGTGGCATGGAAAAAATCGCCGAAAATCGCACTAATATAATGTATGTACCTTATGTTAGTCGTTGGGATTATGCCGCAGGGATGTTCAACGAGGCCATTACAGTTAATGCACCCGAGAAGTTGGCGGATATACCAGTGCCGAAACGAGCACAATATATTCGGGCAATTATGTTAGAGTTGAATCGCATCGCTAATCATTTACTATGGCTTGGTCCTTTTTTGGCGGATGTAGGTGCACAAACTCCCTTTTTCTATATCTTCCGTGAAAGAGAGATGATTTATGATCTGTGGGAATCAGCCACGGGGATGCGTTTAATTAATAACAACTATTTCCGTATCGGTGGCTTGGCTGTAGATCTGCCTTACGGTTGGGTTGATAAGTGTCAAGATTTTTGCGATTATTTCTTACCCAAAGTTGACGAGTATGAGAAGCTAATCACTAATAATCCCATTTTCCGTAAACGAGTTGAAGGACTTGGTACTATTACCCGTCAACAGGCTATTAACTGGGGTTTATCCGGACCCATGTTGCGTGCCTCTGGGGTAAAATGGGATTTGCGCAAAGTCGATCATTATGAATGTTATGATGATTTTGACTGGGATGTGCAATGGGAAACGGCAGGAGATTGTTTTTCCCGTTATATTGTCCGTATCCGCGAAATGCGCGAATCGGTGAAAATTATTCGTCAGGCTTTAGAAGGGTTACCCGGTGGACCTTATGAAAATTTGGAGGCAAAAAGACTTCAAGAGGGGAAAAAATCCCAGTGGAATGATTTTGATTATCAATACATTGCCAAAAAAGTTGCCCCTACTTTTAAAATACCAGTAGGAGAACATTATGTGCGTCTTGAGAGTGGTAAGGGCGAGTTAGGGATTTTTATTGTTGGTAATGATGATGTTTTCCCTTGGCGTTGGAAAATTCGTGCCCCTGATTTCAATAATTTACAGATTCTTCCCCACTTACTCAAGGGTGTAAAGGTTGCTGATATTATGGCAATTCTCGGTAGTATTGATGTGATCATGGGCTCTGTCGATCGATAAGTAATTTTTTTGCCCCCCGACCCCTACTTTTGAGGGAAAAAAAGCCCATAATCGGGGGGGATTTAAGGGCGTTGTAAATAGATTTTATAATGAATAATCCCCGTCAATTAGCTTTTCAGGCTTTACAAAATATCTACCAACGTCAGGCTTACACTGACATTGCGTTGGCTAGGGTTTTTTCTTCAGCTTCTACTTCTCCCTTCCATGGCAATTTAGTGTCAGAATTAGTGTACGGTATAGTCAGACGAAAACGAACTCTTGATAGTCTCATCAATCAATTGGCTACAAAAAAGGCTTCTGCACAACCGTTAAACTTGCGTATCATTCTGCAATTGGGGTTATATCAATTACGTTATCTTGATAAAATTCCCGAGTCGGCGGCGGTTAACACTAGCGTGGACTTAGCCAAAAATAATGGTTTGTCTAAACTTTCGGGGGTCGTTAATGGTATTTTACGATCCTATATTAGACTATCAGCAGAAAATGACCCTTTAATTTTACCTTCGGATTTTATTCCCCATCTTGGGGTCAAATATAGTTTTCCTGATTGGTTAGTCTCCCTTTTTGTAGAACAATTTAACGTTAAACAGACCAAAAAATTATTAAATTGGTATAATCAAACCCCTAGTACTGATTTAAGGATTAATTCCCTACAAACTACGAGGGAAAATTTACAACAAACTCTACTTAATCATGGCATTGAAACAACTTGTTTGCCACACCTTCCTTATGGTTTAAGGTTAACTAGTTCGGCGGGAAATATCACTAAATTGGATTGTTTTAAAGAGGGTTTATTTACCATTCAAGATGCTAGTGCTCAACTTGTCACTCATTTTCTTAATCCCCAACCTACTGATACCATCATAGATGCTTGTGCGGCACCAGGGGGTAAAACGACCCATATTGCGGAGTTAATGCAAGATACTGGTTTAATTATTGGGTGCGATCGTTACTTCTCAAGGTTAAAAAAAGTAACGGAAAATGCCGAAAGATTGAAGTTAAAATCTATTCAAGTGGTGGAGGGTGATAGTAGCGAGTTAAAATTGTGGGAAAATAAAGCTGATAAAGTGTTAGTAGACGTACCCTGTTCAGGCTTAGGCACATTACATAAAAATCCTGATATTCGTTGGCGCAAAAAACCAGAAGATATGAAACCACTGACGGAATTACAGTTAAAGATCCTTGAGAATTCAGCAAAGTGGGTCAAAAATGGTGGCATATTAGTTTATTCTACTTGTACCTTAAATAAACAAGAAAATGAGAACATTATCGCCAAATTTATAGAAAATAATCCTTTATGGCGATTAGAGATAAAAAATGATGATTCAGATTTGAATTTTTCGATAACATCTAAGGGGATGATCAAAATATTTCCTCCGGTGGATGAAATGGACGGATTTTTTATGACTAAATTAATTAAAGGAGATTAACTTATGACGGGAGATATCAAAACTAAATTGTTAATTAAAATTTTGGCAGGCACGGCATGGATTGATGGTATTATTCAATCTCAAGAAAGAGAATATTTAAAAAAAATGGTGACAGAAAACCACCTTGAGGAGGATCCAGAAATCAAATCTTTATTGTCAGAAATAAAACCCATTAATGCTTCTGATTGTTATCAATGGTTAGAAGAATATTTAGGCAAGAATCCGACTACGGAAGATTATCAAAAACTATTAGAAGCTATTAGTGCTTTAGTTTACAGTGATGGTGATGTTGATATTCAAGAGGCGAAACTTTTAAGCCGTTTACAAAATTTAGATCCCCAATCCCAGGGTAAAAACTCTACTTTCAAGCAAATTATTCGATCTATTCGACAACTATATAGCAAAGCAGTTGCTAATCAGTAACAATTACAAATTAGCAGTTAAATTTTGATTATATCCCTTTTACACAAACCATTTGGGGGTAAGACAAGGAAGACAGGGAATAGGCTTTAGTGTCTATAATCATTCTTCAGTACCAAATAATCGAAGTTTTAGCTTATCCAAAACCGAGGTTAATTAAGTTTTAGGGCATTAACAGGCACATCATCCCAATCAGCAACGGTTTTAATTATAACTTCCCATCCTTGCTCTTTTTGCTGGGGTGTTAGTTCTTCCTGCCAATTAGTATGACAATCTTCTGCCACTTGCTGATTAGTTGTAGCAATACAAGCCTGAATGATCCCACAGCTATCTTTTTGTTCGTTAACCCAAATAGTCATAATAGTTAATAGTGAGAAATCTGTTTTCGCCCTTCGTTATTTGATTTTATCACCAAAATAACAAACAGGAGTATTGGTCTGTCAAGATAGTTTTGAGGGACTGGGAACGGATAATTTTGGATTTTGGATTTTGGAAGATTGTTTCATCCCTCATTTCAAAATTGGCAGACCAGTAGTACTAATTGCCCCAGTATCGGCAGATTTATGGGATCTAGACCATAAGGGCATTCATAAACTATTTATTGAGAGTTATTTTATCCGACTTAAAACATAATCTGTTAACTCCACAAGAGAATCCCTAGCCGGAGATTTTGGTAAACAGTCCAAATCTTGTAATGCTAGTTGGCTATAATAGTAAGCCAAGCCCCTAGATTTTTCAATACCATCACTATTATTAACCAATTCCAACGCCTGTTCTAAATCGCCTTCCTCACTAAATTCTCTCTCAATCAAAATTTTTAAGAATGGTTTTTGCTCCATGGCAAATAATACAGGTATAGTAAGATTACCACTAGCTAAATCCGAAGCCACAGGTTTCCCTAATACCTCCTCGGAAGCAGTGAAATCGAATATATCATCGACAATTTGAAAAGCTAAACCAAGATTGCACCCATAACTATAAATTTTATTGGCCACCTGTTCCCCCGCATTACTCAAAACCGCTGCTGCTTTGCCACTATTAGCGATCAAAGAAGCGGTTTTGAAATAACTTTTTTGTAAATATTTTTCCAAGGTTACATCCGTATCAAAACAACTTAACCCTTGCTGAATTTCTCCCTCTGCAAAATCCCTAATAACTTCCGACAATAATTTAACTACTTGAAGATTATCTAAATTGGCCAAATACCATGAAGATTGTGCAAACAAAAAATCCCCGGCTAACACGGCAATTCTATTGCCAAAAAGAGTGTTAACTGTTGGCACTTGTCTTCTTACTTCCGCGTCATCAACTACATCATCATGAACAAGACTGGCGGTGTGAATCATTTCCGTAATTTCTGCTAAACGCCGATGTCTAGGAGTCAAATCTTGACCATCTAATGTAGCACGAGAAACTAATAAAACAATCGCCGGGCGAATTCTTTTCCCCCCAGCACTAAATAAATGCTCTGCCGCCGCACCTAAGATGGGATGCTGTGCCTCTACCAAAGTGGTTAAGTTATCAATTAGTAGTGATAAATCTTGTTCTACGGGGGCAAATAGAGAGATTGCAGTTGTCATTGATGAGTAGTTATCTATAAAAATAGTTTACGAAAGTTCACATATCTTATTATTATTTTAAGCTATGGTTTCCCTTCCTGAGATCAGAATTGGTGATTTTTTCTCTGAATTATAGTTCATATACAATAAAAATGCCGATTTATCAGGATTAACGATCAAAAAAAAAATTTTTTGTCCTTCCCATAAATGTCAATTTATGTTATTTTATATATGTGAGTAACAATAAATCTCAGAACGAAAAAATCCTAGACTACAATTGTTACCCTCGGTGAACTTAGCCTTAGATATTTTAAGAGAGTAATCTCATATAGATACGGGCGACGGTTATATATATTGATCTTGTAGCTGACCATTCCCAGTGTAGAGTTGACTGAATCAGAAAGTAATGACTTTTCTGTGATGTTGAAAACTGAAATGTTGGTGACAGAAATAAATTAGAATAGTGCATCTTGATCAAGATTTGTGAATGATAAAAGATGTGCCCGTCCTTATTTGCCAGATCATAGACAGATATTTTATCTATTGCTATCAATCAAGAAGATAAAAACACCTGTTAAAACATCTCCAAAAAACATTTAACTCTGATTTATACTAGATTTTTACGGTTGTAGTATATAAGAGTTTCGTGTTTATTTAACCTAAATAATCCTAATTAACTGACCCCAAAATTGCAACTGATGGAGATTTATTTATGCTAATACCAATTCTTGCTCTGCTTTATTTATTGATAGTTTATGTCCTATTAACCATAGCACATAAAAAAATCAAATTTCCAACTAATTCTACTCAAAATTCCAGATGATTCGCCATTGATAATGGACAATGGACAATGGACAATTAATTTAAATCAATGTTGTTTATTGAGAACAATTTTGTTTACGGGGGGATGTTGATTGCTCGAGCAAATTTTTAATTGTTTAAATTGCTTGATACATTTGCCCTAAAACAACTTCTTTTTTCGCTCCTGTAACATTGGGTAAATTTCCTTCATAATTATTAACATGCCAATAGGCTAAAATAGCAAAGGCCATGGCTTCTTTAAATTCGCTACTGATACCTAAATCATCACTGGTGAGTAAATAACTATTAGGGAGATAACTTTGTAAACGCTCTTTTAGGTAACTGTTACGACTACCTCCTCCTGCTAAAATAACCTCATGGGGCAAAAAAGGTAAAAAACGATGATAACTGTCGGCAATAGAAGCAACAGTTAGTTCCGTCAAGGTCGCTAACCAATCAGCGTCACTTAAATGATACTTTTGCGCAGATTGACGACACTTTTCCAAGTAAATATGACCAAATAATTCCCTACCTGTGGATTTTGGCGGTTTTTGGTGAAAAAAGTCTTCTTTTAACCATTGTTTAATTAAAGGTTGACATGGCTTACCCCGACGACTCCAATCACCGTTAAAGTCAAAAGTCTGTTGATTATTGGTTAATTCTTGCACTGCCAAATCTATTAAAGCATTACCAGGTCCTGTATCCCAACCAATAACTTTTTCTTGCCATTCTGATCTATGAGTTGAAGGTACATAAGTAGCGTTACCGATACCACCGATATTTTGTAAACAACGACTGTGACGGGGATGATGGTATAAACATAAATCAATTTTAGACACCAAAGGTGCACCCTGTCCCCCAAGGGCAATATCTGCCGCCCTAAAATTACTCACGGTATTGATGCCTGTTAAATGGGCGATGGCATCTCCCCTACCTAACTGTAAGCTATAGCCTAACTGGTGTTTGTGGGGTGGTTGATGATATACTGTTTGACCATGGGAACCAATTAAATCTACTTTGATATTTTCAGGGATGATATTTAAAGCCCCTTGGGCGAATTCAGAGGCGATCTCATGATCTAATTGGGCAAGTGTCGCCATGGAAAGAGAATCCCCCTCACAAACTTGAAGAATTTTCCTGCGTAAAGAGGGAGAATAAGGAAAAGTTTGTCCTCTCAACAGGTTAACTTTTAAGCCTAATCCTTTGCCTTGAATGTCAACCACAGCAGTATCAATTCCATCCACAGAAGTCCCACTCATCAACCCGATAACGATCATAATACTTACATTCTGAGATAACGGAAAAATTTCTTTTAATTATCATATATTAATAATTTTAAGGTACGATATAAGATTGCTCATTAAATTTAAAATTTTATATTGAGGTGAATTATAATGGCTCAAATGTATTACGATAATGATGCCAACTTAGATTTATTTGCTCATAAAACTGTAGCGATTATTGGTTATGGATCTCAAGGACATGCCCATGCTTTGAACTTACAAGAAAGTGGTGTTGATGTCATTGTCGGACTTTATCAAGGCAGCAAATCCAAAGCTAAAGCTGAATCTGCTGGGTTGAAAGTTCACATCGTTGCCGAAGCCGCTTCCCTTGCCGATTGGATTATGATCTTATTACCTGATGAAGTTCAACGTGTTGTATATGAAAATGAGATCGCACCTTATTTAACTAAAGGGAAAGTATTATCATTTGCCCATGGTTTCAATATCCATTTTGGTCAAATTGTCCCCCCTTCCGATGTTGATGTCGTAATGGTTGCACCCAAAGGACCGGGTCATTTAGTAAGACGTACCTATGAACAGGGTCAAGGTGTACCTGCTTTATTCGCCGTGTATCAGGATGCTACTGGAAACGCCCGTAATCTGGCTATGGCCTACGCTAAAGGAATTGGTGGCACTCGTGCAGGTATCCTTGAAACTAGCTTTAGAGAAGAAACCGAAACCGATTTATTTGGTGAACAAGCTGTATTATGCGGTGGCCTATCGGAATTAATCAAAGCCGGTTTTGACACCTTAGTTGCCGCCGGTTACCAACCAGAATTAGCTTATTTCGAGTGTTTACACGAAGTTAAATTAATCGTTGATTTAATCGTCGAAGGCGGTTTGGCGAATATGCGTAATAGTATTTCCAATACTGCCGAATATGGTGATTATACCAGAGGACCAAGAGTGATCACCGATGACACTCGTGAGGAAATGAAGAAAATCCTGACCGAGATTCAATCTGGACAATTTGCCAGAGAGTTCGTATTGGAAAACCAAGCTGGAAAACCTGGATTTACTGCTATGCGTCGCCGTGAAGCCGAACAAACCATCGAAGAAGTCGGTAAAGATTTACGTGCCATGTTTAGCTGGTTGAAAAAATAGTTAAAGAACTGATAATTGATAATTAATAGTTAATATCTCCCCTTTCCCACATTATCCATGATGAACTCACCTCTATTAGAAATCATTAATCTTCGAGTTGCTTATGGTGCTACTAATAACGGTGATGACTGCATTACTTGGGCTATTAATGATGTTTCTTTTGACTTGAATTATGGAGAAATTTTAGGTTTAGTGGGGGAATCTGGTTGTGGAAAATCCACATTAGGACGAGCTGTAGTACGATTATTGCCCGAAAAAGCCTACGTTGAGGGTTCGGCAAATTTTAAGCAAGAGGCGATTTTTGCCTATAATCATCAAGCCTTGCGTAAATTTAGAGGGGAGGCGGTTGCTTTAATATTTCAAGATCCCATGACCAGATTAGATCCTTTAATGACCATTGGGGACCATTGTATTGAAACTTTGAAAGCACATCAACCCCAGTTATCCCAGAAGGAAGCCAAGGAAAAAGCCTTATTGACTCTGGCTACAGTCAGAATTTCCCCGGATAGGTTTAACCAGTATCCCCATGAATTTAGTGGGGGTATGCGTCAACGGGTGGCCATCGCACTGGCCTTATTATTGGAACCGAAATTAATTGTAGCCGATGAACCAACCACCAGCCTTGATGTTACCATTGCTTCAGAAATTTTAGAGGAGTTAACTTCTTTGTGTCGATATCGTGATATGGCTTTATTGTTAATTTCCCACGATTTAGCCATGGTGGGAAAATATTGCGATCGCATCGGGGTAATGTATCAAGGTAAGATGGTAGAAATAGGAAAAGTGGAACAAGTAATGTTATCACCGAATCACGAATATACGAAATCGTTGTTAGCGGCGGCGTTCCACCTACATCGACCCTGGGAATTAGTTAATGAAGAAGTAACGGATAAAAAAGAAAAGGAAACCCCGTTGTTGGAATTGAAAAACCTGAAACAATACTATACTCTAGAAACGAATTTTATTGAGCAAATTTTAGGCAAAAAATCTCAAACTATTAAAGCTGTGGATGATCTTAACCTACAAATATGGCCAGGGGAAATTTTAGGATTAGTAGGAGAATCTGGTTGTGGAAAAAGTACCCTATCTCGCACAATTTTACAACTAATTAGAGCGACCAGTGGTCAAGTTAATTTTGATAATCAAGATTTAACCAGTTTACCCGAAAGAGAAATTAGAGGTTTACGCAAGGAAATACAGATGATATTCCAAGATCCTCACGCTTGTCTTAACCCCGTGATGACCATAGGAGAGTCAATAATTGAGCCTTTATTAATCCATAAATTAGGCAATAATCAAGAAAATCAGCAACGGGTGGAAGCAATGTTAAATCGAGTGGGATTAAACCCCCAAGAGTACTACAATCGTTACCCGAAGGAACTTTCAGGGGGACAACAACAAAGAGTTGCGATCGCAAGGGCATTGATCACTAACCCGAAGCTGGTGATTTGTGATGAACCTGTAAGTATGTTAGATGCAACGATACAAGCACAAGTGTTAGATTTGATTTTAGAACTAAAAGCCGAATTTAAGCTAACTTATTTATTTATTACCCATGATTTATCCGTAGCTAGATTTTTATGTGATCGCATTGCTGTCATGAATCAGGGTAAAATCGTGGAATTGGGAGACACCGAGACAGTGTTTAATAACCCTCAACATCCTTATACACAAAGTCTTTTAGCTGCTGCACCGAAATTTTTAAGCAATAAGTAATTTCAAGGGAACGTCCACCAAGAGAGGGAATGCCGACCAGGAGATCCAAAATTACCTAACCGAGAAATCTATTTTTGCGAGAGGTCTAGTATAAAAATTGTCTATTGTTCATTTTGGATCTTTCTGTTATATATGTAAGTAGGAAAAAAATGTAGAGAAATTTTTATGTTGTCCCTGGACTTACCCAGTGTTGCCGCCCGTGAAAGAATACAGTCATCCGGTCGTATTCTGTTGGTGGAAGATGAAGAATTGATAAGGAACATGATTGCCTTGAATCTCGAAGAAGAGGGATACGAGGTGATTAAAAGCAATAACGGCAGAGAAGCACTAAATATCCTTGAGGGTGAGTACTTGCGAGGCTCAGGCAATGATAATATGGAGATGATTATCTTAGACTTAATGTTACCGGAGGTTAACGGTCTGGATATTTGTCGTTTACTTCGTTATCGTGGTAATACGATTCCCGTCTTAATTTTAAGTGCCAAAGCCACCGAAACCGATCGAGTTTTAGGGTTGGAAGTTGGTGCCGACGATTATTTAACGAAACCCTTTAGTATGAAGGAATTAATTGCTCGTTGTCGTGCTTTATTACGCCGCAATTCTTTAAATAGTATAACCTCACATTCAGTACATCAATTTAAGGATATTACTCTGTTGTTAGAGGAATGTAGAGTTATTGTAAGAGGAGAAGAAGTTAATCTTTCACCAAAAGAATTTCGTTTGTTGGAACTATTTATGACTTATCCTAAAAGGGTATGGAATAGAGAACAATTAATCGAAAATATTTGGGGTGCGGATTTTATGGGAGATACGAAGACCGTTGATGTGCATATTCGTTGGTTACGGGAAAAATTAGAGAAAGACCCCAGTAATCCTGAGTATTTAACCACCGTCCGGGGATTTGGCTACAGATTTGGTTAAATTGACCATTGACAATTAGTTGACAATTATCGTTTTTGCTGTTGTTGGTCAAGAATCAAGATTATTTATTTATAGTTAATTGCTTATTTAGACTAGCCGTCAAGTTTTTTATGAATGTTCTATTTTTTGGGTGGTTTAGCCGTTGGCTTAATTATTTGTCTTTGGAAAGATTATCAAATTAGCATTCAATTAACCGATATTTTAGATTCGTTATCGCAATTTGGACCCGTCAGTTCTTTCTCAAAAATAGCTCAAGTTAGGCGTAAGGTTAACTTGCTTAATAATTGTTTTTATCATAGCCAATTAGAGCTGGATCTTCATCATTACTTAATCAAAGAAATTCCTATTGGTTATTTAAGAATAAACAAAGAAAATTGTTTAACAGAATGTAACGAAGAAGCTAAAAAACTTCTACATATTGAGCGTTGGAATCCTGAAGTATTAAGATTATTCCTAGAGTTAGTGCGCTCTTATGAATTAGATCAATTAATCCAACAAACTCGCAAAACTCAACAAAAACTAATTATCGAATGGCAGTTTTTTCCCACCATTAATTATATTTTAGAAGAAGGAGAAGATCTAAAAAGAGGAACTTATAAACCCATTTTTCTAAAAGCCTATAGCTATCCTTTACCCGCAGGAAACGTTAGTATTTTTATCGAAAATCAACAACTCATTAAAGAATTATCTACACGGCGAGATGAAACTTATTCTGATTTAAGTCATGAATTGAGAACTCCTTTAACTTCTATGTTATTATTAGCAGAAACTTTACTGAAATATACTGATGATAGGGGTAAAATTTGGGTACAACAAATGTCCCAAGAAATTAATCGTTTAATAAATTTAGTGCAAAATTGGCTTGAAATTTCCACCTTAGAACAAAATCCTTACGAGATGGTTAAATTTCAGAATTTAGATTTAAAACAATTAATATTATCCGCATGGCAATCATTAAAAATATTAGCAGATCAAGAACAAGTATCTTTGGAATATCAGGGACAAGAAAAAATTCTTATTTCAGCAGATATTAATCTTTTAACTCAAGTCTTTGTTAACTTATTTGATAATAGTATTAAACATAGTTATCCCGGAGGTTTAATTATTGTTAAAGTGGATATTAAACAACATAATTATTCTGATAAGTTCTTAGAAATCAATTTAATTGATTATGGTACAGGTTTTCTCCCTAGTGATTTGCCATATATCTTTGATAGACTATATCGGGGAGATAAATCAAGGGTAAAAAATACAAGAGGTGGCAGTGGTTTAGGATTAAGTATAGTTAAGCAAATTATAGAAGCACATCGAGGCTCGATCAGTGCGAATAATCATCCTGAAACTAAAGGTGCATGGTTTAAAATTGTACTCCCTTTTCAACTTCTCAACAAATAAAACAAGAGGATACTGCTTTTTATAAAAACATAAAAAAATGGTATTAAACTCAAAAATGTAATTATTTTTTATAATTATCCCAAAAATGTCATCCAATTTGCCTCTTTATATCATCTGTAGTGGTTTTCATTCTTCTTCTTTAACTGCTAATTTTTTTACTTATTTAGCAACCATAATTAATGATATTAATGAAGAAAATACTTTAATTATTCCCCTCGATCACATTCAACCCTATGATGGTTTAAATATCTATCAATATATCATTGACAAGAATAAACGATGTCAGGATTCCAGACCTATTATTTTCATAGGATTTAGTGCCGGAGTCGTAGGTGCAATTATCGCTGGAAATTTGTGGCAAAAAAACGGAGGAAAAGTTAAAGTTTTATTCGCTTTTGATGGTTGGGGAGTGCCACTAATCGCCGATTTTCCTTGTTATCGTCTCAGCCATGATTATTTTACCCACACCACTTCTAAACTTTTAGGCGGTGATAAAAATGCTTTTTATGCTTCCCCTGCGGTTTCTCATCTTGAATTGTGGCGATCTCCTCAAAATGTGCAGGGTTGGTGGCAAATCGAATTGGGCATTAAACAAAAAAGTAATTTAGGGGGGTTTTTGAGGCATTTTCTGGGGGCAGGGTTTCCCAAAATAGAGAATAAGATTAGATATTGTCATTCTCCCACCGCTAAACTCATAACTCGTTAGGGTTTTCTTTTTTTGATTAAGGTGGCAGTTTCTAACAAAGAATCAGCAAAAGCGATGGCATCTTCCGCCGAATGACCTCCTGTAAGTTCTGCCAATTCATCCCGGCGATGATCTTGATGTTCTAAGTGGGTTACTTTAACAACGGTTCTTACTTCTTGATTTTCCTGTGATTTGATGAGGTGTTTTTCTACGCGAAAATGATGATCAGCCATTGCCGCAACCAGGGGTTGATGGGTGACACATAACACCTGATGTTGTTTGCTGAGGGTATGTAACTTTTCAGCGATGGCTTGGGCAACTTTACCAGAAACTCCGGCATCAATTTCATCAAAAATTAGGGTTTTAGTATCCATTTCTGACTGAGTGAAACAAGACTTTAAAGCCAAGAGAAAACGACTCATTTCCCCCCCTGAAGCAGTCATGGCTAAGGGTTGTAAATCTTCTCCGGGATTTGGGCTGAAATAATATTCTACTTGATCCGCCCCCACGAGATGAGGATTTACCGGGGTTACTCGACACTGAAACTGTACTTTTGCCATACCGAGAGGTTTTAATTCATTGGTTAATTGTGCTTCTAATTTTTGGGCAGCGACTTGTCGCAGTTGGGTTAATTTAGTGCATAGTTTCAGTAGTTTTACCTGATGTTCTTGATATTCTCGGTCTAATTCTTCGATGGATTTACCATTATCGGTTAATTCCGTTAACTCTTGTTTGAGACTTTCATAATAATTAATCACATCTTCTAATTTTGGTCCATATTTACGGCAAATTCGCTTTAAGAGTCTAATACGTTCTTCTACTTCCTCTAATCTGTCAGGATCTGCTTCTAACCCCGCCCCATAACTATAAATTTGTTGTCCTGCTTCTACGACTTGATTCAATGCTTCTTGGACAATTTCGAGAACAGAGTTTAATTCCTTGTCATAATTGACCATGTCAGCGATGATTGATGCGGCCTTGCCTAATATATCGGTTACCGCTTGGTTTTCCTCAGAATCACTTTGATATAATAATTGATAAGCTTGATAGCTTAATTGTTGTAGTTCAACCACATGAGTAAGGCGATCGCTTTCAATCTCCAATTGTTCTAATTCTATAGGGGATTGTAAATGAATAGTGGTTAATTCTTTAATTTGATGTTGAATCAGATCAAGACGTTGTAACCGTTGTTGTTCCGATTGGCGACGGTATTCGAGGGCTTGTTCAGCCTGTTGTGTCATCGTAAAGGCTTCACTAACTAACTGTCGTTGTTGGATTAATTCTTTCCCCCCATAAGCGTCTAACAAATCCCGTTGACTACTGTTTGAAAGGAGTTGACCTGTTTCTCCTTGGGCGGTAACTTCTAAAAGGCGATCGCGCAATTGAGTAATAATCTGCTTATTAACGACAACCCCGTTAACTCGACACCGAGAACGAAAATTATCTTTACTGATGGTTAAATCACGACTACAAACTACCGTACCATCGTTGAAAGATTCCATTTCTTGAGATTCTAACCAGCTTTCTAAGTCAGGATTCGTTTGAAAACAGGCTTCGACAATAGCTTTTTTAGCACCACTACGAACCATCCTTTGATTAGCTTTTCCCCCCAACACCACGTCAATGGCATCGAGAATAATGGACTTTCCGGCACCAGTTTCCCCTGTCAAAACATTTAAACCGTTTCCACACTCTAATTCTAAATGATCTACTAAAGCAAAATTATCAATCCGAATGGCAATTAACATTAAATATTTAACAACGGGTCAAGTAAGTAGATAAAATTTATTGTATAGCAATGAATAAATTAGTTGGGGGTTGAGAGTCCCGAGTTCACGGTTTTGTAGAGGAGACCCCAATACTTCTCGGTTAGGCTCAAAAACGTCCTCACGAGGGAAATGTAGAATTCAGAATTCAGAATTCAGTATTGGAGGAGACCCTTGGGACTGGAAAAATCAGAAAAAATTGCTGACTTTGTTCTTTATTTTAACCAATTCATTATACACGAATCGGACTTATCACTAAAATCATGGCTCGAAAATTAATCAGTCTTACAGTAATGACGATCGTTTTTTTCCTGAGTACTGCCATACAAGTTAATAGTGCAGAATGGCAAGAAATCCAAAAGCGAGGAGAATTAGTGATAGGAGTCAAAGATAATTTGCGTCCTCTTGGTTATCGAGATGCACAAGGCAATTTACAAGGGTTAGAAATTGACATCGCCCGTCGTTTAGCTTTAGAATTACTTGGGGATGAAAATGCCCTTCAGTTAATTCCCCTCGCCAATCAGGATAGAATACAAAAAGTAACCGATGTGGAAATAGATTTGGCCATCGCTTCTATAACCGTTAATTCTTCTCGTCAGCGTTTAGTAAATTTTAGCGATTTTTATTATTTGGACGGTACAGGAATTATTGTTAAGAAAGGACAAATAACCCCTAATATCAGCAATTTTAGCGGAAAAATAGGTGTCCTCAACAATTCAAGATCTATCGCTCAAATTAGGTATAATTTACCTCAAGCCAAGTTACAAGCAGTCTCATCCTATCAACAAGCCTTAGAATTAATGGTATCGGGAGAAATTCAAGGTTTTGCGGGAGACATAACGATTTTAAGCGGATGGATACAAGAAAACCCTGATTATCAACTATTACCGACAATTTTTGGCGGTTATCCTTTGGCGATCGCACTACCAAAAGGAAGACAATATCAAGAACTACGGGATCGAGTTAATGGAGTAGTGAGAAAATTAAAACAAGAAGGTTGGTTAGAAGAGAGGGCGAAATATTGGGATTTACCAACGAATTACTGAGATCTGAGCTAAGATCTAATGATAAAATGGAAGGACTAATAGTTACAAATCTTAATCATAAATTATCATAATATCATGGTAGAAAAAATCAAAAAAACGGAAGCTGAATGGAAGGAAATTTTGACCCCTGAACAGTTTCAAGTAACCAGAAAGCACGGTACAGAAAGAGCCTTTACCGGAGAATATAATAAAAATAAAGACGAAGGGATTTATAGATGTGTGTGTTGTGGTAATGAATTATTTACTTCTGACACTAAATATGATTCTGGGACTGGATGGCCCAGTTTTTGGCAACCAGCAAAAGAAGATAACATCGCTTACAAAACTGATATTAGCCTCTTTATGAAACGAACTGAAGTACTATGTGGTGCTTGTGACGCCCATTTAGGTCATGTTTTTGATGATGGTCCTAATCCTACCGGTAAACGTTATTGCATGAATTCTGTAGCGTTAAAATTTGAACCAAAATAGTATCGTGAAGTACCTCTATGTTTCATTTTAAGCAATAAATAAACCCCCTTGACAGACGAGTAAGTTTTTCAGGACTTACGCAAAACAGCATTGAAACCCTTGAGCTTTGGTTCAAAAGCGATCGCTAAAACAACAAATTTACGTCAAAATGCGTAAGTCCTGTTTTTTACAAACTGATGGCGGCAATACAAGGAGGAAAAGTAGCCAAGGGGGGAATTAAAGGGCATTATCAATCATAATCATCAATTAATCATTCAAATCATCGTCATGACTTTACTTGGCAACATTATTTGGCTCATTTTCGGCGGTTTCATTAGCGGGTTAGGCTATATTCTCGGCGGTTTAACCCTTTGTCTGACGATCATCGGCATTCCCTTCGGCTTACAAACTATTAAAATTGGTGTGGCAACTATGACACCTTTTGGCAAGGAAAATATTGTCACCGGTGATCCTTCCAGCCTTCTTGGTATGATTTTTAACGTTATTTGGGTGATCTTTTTTGGTTGGGAAATTGCTTTATCTCATCTTTTACACGGTGCAATTTTAGCGATTACGATTATTGGACTACCCTTCGCTAAACAACATTTTAAATTAGTTCCTCTAGCTTTATTTCCCTTCGGCAGAGAATTTAAAGATATTGCTTAAGTAGGAAATGGGGAATAGAAAGCCAGAGGAAAATTAATTATTGATTGTTCTTTGTTCATTGCCTAAATCGTCGTCTCTCAAGGATAATATAAACAATTAGAGCATTTTCCCTAAATAAAATTAATATGAGTAAAGGAACGTTATTTGATAAAGTCTGGAATTTACACACCGTTGGTACGTTACCTTCTGGGCAAACTCAATTATTTATCGGCTTACATTTAATTCACGAAGTAACTAGTCCTCAAGCCTTTGCGATGATTCGAGAAAGAAATATTCAAGTACTCTTTCCTGAACGCACAGTGGCTACGGTGGATCACATCGTACCTACAGAAAATCAAGCTCGTCCTTTTATGGATAGTCTGGCAGAAGAGATGATTCAAGCCTTAGAAAATAACACCAGAGAAAATGGGATCAGATTTTATAATACCAATTCTGGGAATCAAGGTATTGTCCATGTAATTGCACCAGAACAGGGGCTAACTCAACCCGGTATGACCATTGCCTGTGGTGACTCACATACTTCGACCCATGGAGCTTTTGGGGCGATCGCCTTTGGTATTGGAACATCCCAGGTAAGAGATGTGTTGGCTTCTCAAACCTTATCTTTAACCAAGTTAAAAGTCAGAAAGATTGAGGTAAACGGAGAATTACCCCAAGGAGTTTACGCTAAGGACATAATTTTGCATATTATCCGCAAATTAGGGGTAAATGGCGGAGTTGGTTATGCATATGAGTATGGCGGGACTACCCTTGAAAAGATGAATATGGAAGAACGAATGACCGTATGTAATATGTCCATCGAAGGGGGTGCTCGTTGCGGTTATATTAATCCTGATCAAGTAACTTTTGCATATCTCAAAGATAAAGATTTTGCCCCCAAAGGAGAACAATGGGATCAAGCGGTGGCGTGGTGGGAAAGTATTCGCAGTGATGCTGATGCCCAATATGATGATATTGTCACCTTTAACGCCAGTGATATTGAGCCAACGGTTACATGGGGCATTACTCCCGGTCAGGGAATTGGTATCAGTGAATCCTTACCAACTCTAGACAGTTTACCTGAAAATGACAAAGAAATTGCCGTGGAGGCCTTTAAATATATGCAATTACAAGCAGGTCAACCCCTTAAAGGTACACCCATAGATGTCTGTTTCATCGGTAGTTGTACCAACGGCAGAATCAGTGATTTAAGGGAAGCGGCAAAATTTGCTCAAGGACATAAAGTTGCAGATAATGTCAAAGCCTTTGTGGTCCCCGGTTCAGAAAGAGTAAAACAACAAGCCGAAGCGGAAGGATTACATCATATATTCTTGGATGCTGGTTTTGAATGGCGCGAACCCGGTTGTTCCATGTGTTTAGCTATGAATCCTGATAAGCTACAAGGAGAGCAAATTAGTGCATCGTCTTCTAATCGTAACTTTAAAGGTCGTCAAGGATCTGCTCAAGGGCGAACTTTATTGATGAGTCCTGCTATGGTGGTCGCCGCCGCCATTAATGGTAAGGTCTCGGACATAAGAGAACTTTAAATAATTAACAATTAACAATTAACAATTAACGATATATTAACTAACTAAAAATAATTTAATCCGGTGAAATATGAAAATTAAACCATTGTTTCTTGCTGTTACCCTAACTTTTGCCTCTTGTAACTTCCTGAATAAGACTCACGCTCAAACCAGTCTCGTCACCGAAAACTCTGACCTCATCTCCCCTGAAAGTAAAGTGGATTTTAACAACCTTGCTAAATATTTAGCAGATCAAAATTGGCGTAAAGCTAATGATGAGACCAGAAATATTATGTTGCAAGCCAGTGGCAGAAAATCTATTGGTTGGATTCCTCCTTCTGACTTCAAAAATCTTCCCTGTTGGGATTTGAAAACCATAGATAGATTGTGGCTAGAAAATTCTGATAATAGGTTTGGTTTTAGCGTTCAACTTCCCATTTACCTTGATACGGGAAATCGTCCGGGGAGACTTATTGGCGATGATGCCTATAACCTTTTTGGCGATCGCGTCGGTTGGCGGAAAGATAATGACTGGATTATTTTCATTGAAAACCTTAATTATACATCGACGGCACCTATGGGACATTTTCCCAATCCTCGCCCGGAATACTCCATTACTGGAGGCAGACTAGCATACTCCGTCTTAGCAGAGAGAATGGTTCAATGTGGTATACAATAGATTCGGGCCTGTATCTTTTCCTCCCCAGAATCAAGTAAGTATTTAGCGGTGGTCTTTTTTTCCGAAGTCAGTGGTCATTATTCATTGCTCATTGTTCTAGGTTACTATTATAATGTAAGACTAAATAAAATAGGCAGTTTTGAGTTTGTGGGAGTAAACGACTATGGACAGTACTAATAATGAGAGAATTGTGGGGTATTTTATCGAAGAAGCTAAAGAACATTTAGAAACCATTGAAAAAGGTATTTTAGATTTATCTTCTGCGGTGAATGATGAAGAAAGTATTAATGAATTATTTAGGGCAGCTCATTCCATCAAAGGGGGGGCGGCGATGTTAAACTTCACTAGTATTCAAAAAACAGCCCACCGTTTTGAGGATGCTTTTAAAATATTGCGAGATGATCCCATTGAAACAGATCAAACTTTAGAAAGTCTTTTTCTCAAAGCCTATGACATTCTACAGGATTTATTAGAGCGTTTGCAAGGGCCTTTTGGTTTATCCAATGAAGAAGGGGAACAAATCATGGAGGCCGCTGAGCCTCACTTTGTAGAGTTACAGAATTATATTCAACAATTAGCCGATGGGGAAGTACCAAAACCACCTCAAGTTACTTCTATTTCTGCTCCCACGGCAAGTCCGTCTCTGACCGCAATTCCCAGTAATGAGTTAGTTATGCAGGTTAGACAAATATTGCAACAAATGTTAGTTATTTTTAAGCAAGAATCAACGTCAAATAATCGCCAACAATTACAAACTATGTGCGATAAATTGCTCAATATTGCACCGCAGGAAAATGGCTGGCAAAACATAATTAAATGTGCAAAACAAGCTATTAATAATCCCAAACATTCTTATCGTTTGTTAGCACCTGTTATCATTAAAGAAGTGAAATTAGCAGGGGATTGTTTAGAAGTAGGAAAAGGATCAGAAATTGCTCCTTCTCAAGGTTTAGAACAATTGGCTTACTCTAAATTACCCCAAGTTTTAATTAGTGTAGACCCCAATATTGCCGCCAAAACTCTGATCAAAGTTTTTAATAAAGAACAGATTTCCCAATTAGTTAATTTGTTGCAAGCAACCTATTAAATAATTGATAATTGATAATTAATTGATGGTTAACTACTGCCTACTGCCCTTATTCTCTGTTAATTTTTAATTATTATGTTACCGATTATAACTAACTTTTTTGACACTTATAACCCTTATTTCCAACCTGTTTATTTCTTAATTGCTTGGTTTTTTTTGGGTTTATTATTCTGGACATTAATTACAAGTTTAAGGGACATAAAAAAACGGGGGCAAATTATGCACCAAATACCCTGTAGTCGATGTCAGTATTTTACTAATAATTATCGTCTAAAATGCACCCTTCGACCTTTAACTGCTAATACTGAATTTGCCATAGGCTGTCCTGATTTTATAATCAAAGAAAACTGATAAATAAGATTAATAAAAAACAGTTAATTGCTAATGATATTGACAACAAAGATTATAATTTATTTGAAAAAATTTTCCCCATAAAAAATGAAACATACTTTTAACCCACATCACTGGTTTAATTATTTGACCCCGATTACTTTAAGTATTTTTAGTACAATATGTATCGGTAATTCCTCATTGGCAACACCACTTTGTTATCTCATTGATGCTAATGGTAAAAGGATAAATTTGTCCTTTTTGTGTTCTACTTCTAAATCAGTATCTCCTGATCCATCAACTACGGCTACCCCTACGACAACAGCACCGAATATACCCCCCGCAATCGCCCCCACAAATCCTCCTGCACCAAATGAGACTGCACCAGATGAGACTGCATCGCCGCAAACACAACTACCGACGCAAACTAATACGGATAGTACTCAAAAGCCCGAAGTAGATAGATCTAAATTGCCCCCTGTGGAAAGGGCAATTCCTTTACTACAAAATCAAAAAACGCCCCAAATTGACAACTAATTTTTATTAAGATTTTGCTGAAAACATTGTCCAATAAGCATCAGTTTTTTTCTATTATTGTCATTATTAATATTTATTCTAAATTTCTAGTGCATTTAATTGAATTAATAATTAAACAATCTAGTTTATTAGGGAAATATCAAATTATATTGCTAAATAATATTCAGGAGAAAAAAAATATTAATTTATGTTTAGAAAATTTTAAAAATTATCAAAATAAGCAGTGTAAGATAGAGGTTATTAACGTTAATAAAAATCAAACAATTAATGATATATATAAGAAAATTATTGAATTAACCGAGGGAGAAATTATTGTTGTTACCGAAGCCAATACCTATCCTGATAATAATTGGTTGGACAATTTAATTAAGTCATTTGGCGATGGCAGTGTTAATATAGTAGCGGGGGAAATTTGCCAAGTAGAAACCCAAAACATAATCAAAAAAATATTTCACTTACTTAATAAATTTATAAATAAAGATAAGTTTAAATGGACTGGTATATTTGATGGACAAATTGGTAATGTTGCCGTGAGAAAGGAGTTTCTAAAACAACAAAAAAGTTTAAATGTATTCAATATTAACCATCGTGAAACTAGTTATTATTATCGCATTTTAAAGGAAATTGAAGCGGAAATAACTTATAATCCTTCGGCTAGAGTTTATCAAGTAAAATAATAAAAATTTCAAAGATTTCGTAGGGAAGACTTTAGCCCTTTCTAACCCTAAAAGGCTTATGAACAACTTATTTTTATTGTCTTAAATAATTGCGAGAAATTTCTACAATTCGACTGGAGGCTTGACCATCTCCAAAGGGGTTAATTGCCCCCGCCATTTGATTATAATTATCTTGATTAGCCAATAAATCACAGGTACTCGATAAAATTTGATAAGAATTTGTCCCGATTAATTTTGCTGTTCCTGCTGTTACTGCTTCTGGTCTTTCCGTCGTTTCTCGTAAAACTAAGACAGGTTTACCTAAACTAGGAGCTTCTTCTTGTAAACCACCAGAATCAGTTAGAAGTAAATAACTGCGTTGAATTGCACCTACTAATTCCTCGTAGTCTAACGGTTCAGTTAAAAATACTCTTTCATGATTAGCTAATGCTTTTTGTAATGGTTGTCTCACGATGGGATTTCGATGTAAAGGCAGTAAAATAGCAGTATCGGGAAATTCATCTAAAATGAGTTGTAAGCCTTCGATAATATCCGTTAAAGGTTGTCCCCAGTTTTCCCGACGATGCACTGTTACTAATAATACTCGATATTTACCCCAATCTAAGCCGTTAACATTACAAAGAGGATTTTTTTCGGCAACAGAAAGCAAGGCATCGATGACGGTGTTGCCTGTATGATGAATTTCTCCCGTTACTCCTGATTGATATAAATTCTCCACAGCTAGGGTTGTGGGGGCAAAATGTAGTTGCGCTATTTGAGAAATTAAACGGCGGTTGGCTTCTTCAGGAAAAGGATTATAAATATTGTCTGTTCGTAATCCTGCTTCCACATGGCCCACAGAGATTTGTTGGTAAAAAGCGGCTAGGGCGGCGGAAAAGGCAGTAGTAGTGTCTCCTTGAGTTATGACTAATTGGGGTTTAATTTCTTGAAATATTTTCTCCAATCCTTGTAAACTACGACAGGTAATATCACTTAAACTCTGTTTTGCTTCCATGATGTTTAAGTCGGCAGTGGCACTTAACTCAAATAAATTCATCACTTGCTCTACCATTTCTCGATGTTGTCCTGTTAAAATTACTTTAGTCTCGAAATCCTCTGCTTGTTGAAAACATTTGATAACAGGTGCTAATTTTATGGCTTCTGGGCGAGTTCCCAAGGTAATACAAATTGTTTTTTTTGTTGGGGTCATAAATGGTAAATTAGTTTAAGTTTCTGAAAAAGTATATCCAATTATCGGTTGATATTGGCAGTAATTATTGATAGTGAAAACTTCAGGAAAGAAAATCAATTTTTGTTTCTTCTGTATCACCTAAAGGCTACCCCTTGAGTTAACTCCGAACCCTGAACTCTATGGTCACCTTATGATAGGATTATTTTTGATAATTAGAATTATATTGGAGGAGTAAATTGTCTCAACCACATCAACCTCAATTACCTCCGACAACGGAGATTGAATTCGATCATGGCTTTCGGGCGACTATAGAAAAATGGTTTGAGTATTCTGTTGTTGCCCATCCCCATCATACAGATTACGCCGGAGTGGTTTGGCATGGTAATTATTTAACTTGGATGGAAGAAGCCAGAGTCGAATGTTTGCGATCCCTAGGAATAGATTACGCTAATTTGGTTAGTTTAGGGTGCGACTTGCTAGTTGTCGAGGTGAATCTTCGTTATCATCAATCTATGAGAATGGGCGATCGTGCTATAGTAAAAACCAAAATGAATGAGATTCAAGGGGTAAGAATCCATTGGGATTATCAAATTACGGCGGCGGAAAGTCCTTTAATTTATGTCAGTGGTAGGGTAACTTTAGTGGGTATTGATCGAGAAAAAGGTAGAGTTATGCGGCAATTGCCACCATTCTTGAAAGATGCCTTGGTAAAATTGTAAAAACTTCTATTTAATAATTCAAAAGCCAATAAGAAGGGGAATTTTTCATGAGTCAAGATCAAAAAAACAGTAATTTTATTGTCGGGTTAGTTATCGGTAGTGGTATCGCCACGGTGGCCACTCTTTTACTTTCTCCCCGTAATGGCTCAGAAAATCGGCAATTATTTAAAAAAACCGCTCAGGCATTACCAGAAATGGCTCAAGATTTTTCTTCCACTCTCAAAGTTAATCGTCGCCGTCTGTCTCAATCTGCCTTAAAAAAATGGGATAATACCCTTGATCGTCTCAAAATTGCTGTCGCCGCAGGGGTAGAAGCAAGTCAAAATCAAGTTAACCTAGATGATAAGTAAAAATAACTATTATGACTGAACCTATTTTTTTGCTAGGATTTTCTCTTTGTCTGGTGTCTATCAGCTTGACGGCTGTACTAATTACTTTAATACCTGTTGCCCAAGAATTAAGTCGTGCTGCACGTAGCGCTGAAAAACTATTTGATACTTTAAATAGAGAATTTCCCAACACTTTAGAAGCCATAAAATCCACAAATATCGAATTAACGGAATTAAGTGGCGAAATGAAAGAAGGGGTGAAAAGTGCTTCTGGTGCGGTTAAACAAATCGATCGTAGTCTAGTTACTGCTAAAAAACAAGTAGAAAATGCCCAGATTAAAAGTCGTAGTTTTTGGGTTGGTTTAAAAGCTGGTATCAGGACATGGCAAATGTACAACAATTAATTTTTTTGTCAGTATTCAATTAAAACAAATTATAATTTAAACATGTTGGTGAAGGAGATTTTATTTGAGTATTAGTTAGTTATTTTTACCGTAGCAATCTTATTTTGACATTAGTATAACAATTTTGCTCTATGTACAATATCTCCCGTGTCAAGCCCCTAGGTTCAATTTTGCAAGAGGCTGACCTAGTTTCAGCTTCACAGATAAAGATGGCTCTAAGACAACAGGCACAATCTAACAACAAGATAAAAATCGGTGAAATCTTAGTATTGCGGGGATGGATCAAGCGGGAAACAGCCAATTTTTTTGCTGAGCATTGGCCAAAATTACTCAGCCAGAAATCAAAACAACCATTGGGTCAGCATCTCAAAGAAGCGGCCCTATTGAATGAGAAACAAATCGGTGCGATCCTTGCCCAGCAACGGCGGACACAACTACGATTGAGGTTTGGGGAATTAGCTGTCCTCAACGGGTGGCTTAAGTCATCCACCATCGAGTTTTTTTTGAAGTATCTGCCTCCCGAACGCCCATTGAATTGGCGGGCAAATTCCACTCTTAAGAGCAAAACTGGCTACAATCTCTCTGACCCTTTGGAAACTTTACGCAAGAACCTTCTTAATAACAAACAATGTAGTCCTTTTTCGTTGCTAAGTCTGTACCAGCAAATTTTGCTACGGGGAGAAGTCCCCGCTGATAACTCTGAAGAACAAGCAGAATTACTAAAATTGAGATTGGCCATTAAGCATCAAGACAAATTAAAGGCTAAACCTATTTACCAAGCCGTATTCAATCCCTTTTGGCTGGATCAAGAATTGGCACATTTAGACCCTTATGGCAAAATTAAGCTTAAATTCCTGAAATTAGATGAAAAGGCGAGCTTACCTTACCGATTACTTACAGAGATACTTTTATGGACAGGGCATCAACCCTTTCTTCTCCAAAAGCTCGTGCAACTGCTTCATGAATCTGAATTATTTATTCCCCCTGGAAAGGAAGCTGAGCAGGTTAAACAGGTTGTGCAAACTCGCATTGTTGATAATTGGGAAACTCGGGGGGCCAGCAATCACCTAAAAGAGATTCGCGATCGCTGGCTACATAATCAGCGGTGTAATCCTTTCCATCTACTGAGACGATATCGGGAAATTTTAGAGAAGACAGAAGTGTTGGCGGAGGATTCCCCGGAAGAAAACGAGTTAATCAATTTGGGGTTAATTACCAAACGGGCAGGCAAGTTGAAGATGGCTAACCGCATCTACCCAGCCGTTTTCAATTCAACTTGGGTAGAGGAACAGTTGGTTAAAATAATGCAGTCATCCAAGTTAGTAAACAGTCCTGCCGTTGAAGAAGAACCTATTTTATCCATTGAAGCTACTAGAATAGAACCTCTCCCCGACAATCGAGGGAAGAAAAAGACCAAATGGATTATAATTGCTGTCATTGTTTTGGGTGCTAGCCTGATTATTTTTAAGTTCTTCACCCGTAGCCGGGAAACAAAAATTTTTCAAGAAGGCAATGAGTTATTTGTTCAGGGAATTTATCAAGAAGCGATCGCTAAATATAATCAGGTCTTAAAAATTAATGCCAATTACTATGAAGCTTGGACTAATCGGGGTTATGCCTTCGCTGGGCTCAAGGAATATCAGAAAATGCTGGATTCGTGTACTTCAGCGACAATTATTGAAACCCAAGCTGTTTATGCTTGGAATTGTCAGGGAGAAGCACTATATAATTTGAAACAATACGAAAAAGCCATTGCTGCCTTTGACAAAGCCATCGCCCTGGAACCGAAAAATTCCCTTTTCTGGATTAATAAAGCGGAATCTCTCCTTACCCTTGAACAAAATGATCAAGCACTAGCAGTAATTAATCAAGCTATTGGGCTTTTAGACTCAGCTAATGATATACAAGAGAAGGAAAAAAATAACAAGCTATCTGTTGCTTTCACCTATAAAGGCAAAATCCTCTGGCACAACCAAGAATACGAAAGAGCTCTGCAAGCTTATGACCAAGCGTTAAAGTATGTTCCTGATTACTTTACTGCCCAGCGAGACCGGGGCATCGTGTTGCAGAAACTAATGCGTTCTGATGAAGCAGTTGCCAACTTTAACCAGATACTGAATAATCCACAGCTATCTAAGGCTCAAAAGGCTGAAATTTGGTACTATCTGGGTTTAAGCCTCCTCAACCTATCCAAAGACCAAGAAGCGATCGCTGCCTTTGATGAGGCTCTTAAGCTGAAACCAGATTATCAAGCGGCAGTAGAGGCAAAAAAGATGAGTGAATAAACGAAGTATCCGACAGCCAAAAATCCTTCTCAAATCTCACAGGTGTAGGTTTTTTACTTTTCGGTGTTTACAAGACAAGGGAGGTAAAAAGCCCGTTTTTCGTTTCTCTAGCCTGAATTATTCATGAACAAAAAATTAGTTGTCCGCCTGTCAAAAGTCTTTGTACTATGATTTTTATTTCCTCCTTAAAAGCACAATAATTTGCTAATTCTACCAAAATTCTTCTCCCTGAAACTGTCACTTTTACCCCGATTTTTATTAGGGTTTCTCTTATTCTTGAAACTTGTGCCTTTTCTAACCTTGTTTCCTCTGCACTACAGGAATTTCTAACATTAAAATATCGGCATTGAATATGTTGCAAAAACAGATATTAGGTTTGATGAAAGTACCAGAGTATATTTATACTAACTTAGCCAGTGATTCGGGTTAAACTACTCCCCTTTTTACTTTTTCAAATAAGCGAACAATGAGTAAAATAGAACAGAGATTCACTAAATTCTTTTTGAGATACGCTATCTTATCCCCCTTACGGTCATTTTTCACCTGTCCTTTTGTAATTCTAATATGTATGCCTATAACTTACAAGCTTAGACCGCGTCTATCTGTTATTTTGATTGTACCGTTGGCCATTTTTTGGTTTGTTTGTAGCTCAATCTTTTGGGCACCTGTGGCAGCAGCCCAAAAACTTCCCCCCAGAACTGTCGCCGTCCATTTATTTGAATGGAAATGGCCAGATATTGCTCAAGAATGCGAAAGCTTTCTCGGACCAAAAGGCTTTGCCGCAGTGCAAGTCTCTCCACCCAATGAGCATGCCGTTGTCGACAATTTTCCCTGGTATCAACGCTATCAGCCAGTCAGCTACCAGATTGAAAGTCGCAGTGGAACACGTGCTGAATTTGCTGACATGGTAAGCCGTTGTAAGGCCGCTGGTGTTGATGTCTATGTCGATGCCGTTATCAATCACATGACTGGTGTAGGCAGTGGAACTGGGTATGCTGGCTCCCCCTATCAACCCTATGACTATCCTGGTCTTTATGCCCCTTGGGACTTTCACCATTGTGGCCGCCATGGAAATGACGACATTCAAAACTATGGTGATCCCTGGGAAGTCCAGAACTGCGAGTTGGTCAATCTGGCTGATCTCAATACCAGTTCTGACTATGTGCAGGGCAAAATTGCTAACTACCTGAACGATCTGATCGATTTAGGCGTTGCCGGCTTTCGTCTGGATGCCTCTAAGCACATGAGTACTGGTGATATTCAGGCCATTATCAGTCGTTTAAAAGGAAACCCCTACATTTACCAGGAAGTCATTGATCAAGGTGGCGAACCAATCACCGCCAATGAGTACTTCCAGAATGGCGACGTAACTGAATTTAAATACAGCGTCAAAATTAGTGAGACTTTCTTTAATGGTAAATTAGCCTGGCTGGAAAAATTTGGCGAAGCATGGGGATTTATGCCGAGCATCAATGCTGTTGTCTTTGTCGATAACCACGACAATCAGCGAGGCCATGGGGGAGGTGGCCATATTATTACCCATAAAGATGGTACCCTTTACGACTTAACCAACGTTTTCATGCTGGCTTGGCCCTACGGTTACCCAAGGATTATGTCTAGCTACGAATTCAGGGATGGTAATCAAGGTCCCCCTTCTGATAGTGCGGGTAACACCAACGATATTTATGTAGATGGCGAGCCCAATTGCTTTAAAGAATGGAAATGCGAACATCGCTGGAGACCCATCGCCAACATGGTGGCCTTCCACAACTATACAGCTGATAATTTCTTTGTGAGCGACTGGTGGACAAACGGTAACAACCAGATTGCTTTTGGTCGTGGTGATAAAGGCTTCGTGGCCATCAACCGAGAAGGAAATAGCTTGAGTCGAACCTTTCAGACTAGTCTTCCTGAAGGCCTATACTGCAACGTCATTGATGGCGACCTAATCGATAACGGCACTGGATGCAGTGGCGAACCAATCACGGTCAATCAGCAGGGCGAAGCTAACATTTTCTTACCATCCATGAGTGCCGCTGCTATCCATATCGGAGCCAAAATTCAGTAAAGAGAAAACTAACTTGAAAATAAAAACTGACTCCTGCGTGAGTCAGACTCAACTTATATTTAACGTGAGTTTTGTTTAAGATTATTTCGTAAGGATAGGAAACAGGAGACAGGAGACAGGAGACAGGAGATAGAATTCAGGAGTATTGATACTTAAATAATCGTTCTGAATCTTTACACCACTGATATTATTAAACATAAATCATGGGCATTGAATTTAAATAATCTAACAACAGTAAGATTAAATGTGAGCAAACATTTTAATCTGTAAACATTAGAGTTCATTTGCTTATTCAAATTAAATTCTCTCCTTTCTTATTTACCCCGCCTTATTGGTTGCTTACAAGACCATCGATTATTTTCTCCAAACTGTTCCAGATCTGTGAGTTACCCACCAGTTGACCTATTAAGGGTAGGAATAGTGCTAAATTATTGAGAGTAAAGCGACGCCGAATACTAGCATCTATGGGCCAAGTCGGCATTTGTTCAATATCCCAATACCGTTGGCTTAATTTAGAGAGAGACTGCTGAAGTTGCTCTTCTTGTGTTTTGCTTGTTACCTCTAGTAGTTGAGAACGGAGTTCGGAGATGATATAGGAGTACTCATCCGCTTTTTTGATCAATCTTAACTTTTCCGCCTCCATGTCTAAATGAAATAGCCAAAGGGGAATGATAAAGGCTAAGAGCTCAAAAAAAATGGCAACTGCCAGCAGTCCCAGGTAAGACTGTCGCCATGATTGATACCTAGGTAGCAGAGGGATGATAACCCACCAAATTGCCAGGAAGGCGGCCGGAATTGCTGTTACCATAGCCTGCCAGAAATAAAAATCTCCCAAGGGTTTGATACCCCCGACTTTGTCTATATGACCTGGTTGCAACCTTAAATGCCATTCATTTTGCCTTAAGACTTGGCTGAGAGTTCCATAAGAAGCCATTCGTCCCAAATATCGACCGGCAATATATCCACCTAATCCTTCGAGAATCATTAGGGGAATTTTAGTGAAACCGGAAGATCCCAGAAATGCTAAGATGATTGCTGTTGAAGCAACTAAACTACCTTGTTTAGCCCATAGTTGAGATCGCCTTTCGAGATTGACTTTCAATTGCTCCAAAGCTTGTGAATCTAAAGCTAATGTTCCCCGATTAGCTAGACGAGTTAGCATGGTTGTCCATTTCCTAGGAGTTTGTTGTGCCAATTTAATTCCCACAACAAAGGTTGCTACCCCCGAAAGCAGCAACCAATCCCAATGTCGAAGATCTGTTCCTTCTTCGAATAAGGTTTTAATCTTATTCTCAGTCTTCTCATGAATAATTTAGGCTAGGTTATTGCCAATTTCCTACCAAAACGTAAGGTGCCCAGTAATAAGGATGAGGCGGTAGAGCCTTAAGTTCCTTGAAAGGAGGGTTAACCCGAAAAGAATCTATTAGCTTTATTTGAGCAGTTCTGAGGGCATCTAATTTGGGCTTTCCTTGTTTTAACTGTTGGTAGAATTGCCCCATAAGTTGTGTAGCTGAAGCATCTTCCACTGGCCAGAGGGTAGCTAAGGTGCTACGAGCCCCGGAACGCACAGCCATTCCGGCTAAGCCCAAGACAGCTCTTTCGTCGCCAGTAGCGGTTTCGCAGGCACTCAACACCAATAAATCCAGACTCCGATTGTCTTTTGCCCTGAGTAATGTACTCAACTCCCTAAGACCGATCTTGTTCCCATCCCCTGTAATAATAAAATTCTTTTCAGGATCGGAGCTAAACTGGCCGTGAGTTGCTAGGTGGACAATGGGGAAATTAGATTGAAGTTGAATTTCAATCGTAGCTGGGGTAAACTGCTCGTTGAGAAACTTTTGCGAGGCGGGAAAAGCTTCCTTGATCTCCTCTAATTCTTTGGGGACGTTAACCAGAGCGGGAAAAATTGTGTCTCCGACCTTAAGTTGCTCGCTGACTCCAGCGGCTAGGACTTTAATTCTTTCCTGTGCCAATTTTTGGGGATTTATTAGTTGCAAACTGGGAATTAAACTGATGCCATATTGCTCAATAAGATACTGTTGACCATCATAAAGAGCCGCCATGGGGATTCTCTGTAATTTACCATTAAGCACGAAGACTAAATGTTTAATTTGCCCGTTGTCTAGTTCTGCCTTAACAGGTTCAATTAACCAACCATAAATTTGCGATAAAATTGGCAAAATCTGCTGAAGGTTCTCCTTTAACTCTTGCGGATCTGGGTTGGAAGTTGAGAGAATATTGCGAGCAGAGTTGTTAACAGTAAGGTTATCTAAATAATCATAAAGTTGATCGAGAGTATCGTTAACTTCTGTCTCGGCGATGGCAATAGAAGCTTGACCCAGAGGTTTTCCTGGCAAGGAAATGATCAATTCTAAGCGATCAGACAAAACAAAAGGATAGATAACCGCCCCTTGAGCATCAATATCACCTATCTCCACGATCACATCAGTTTCTTCGGAACAGGGGTCTTGAAAGAAATTATCTAATTCTGCCAGCTGCAATGATTCCATAACCCTTCTAGCAAACTCTAAAGGATTTTTCGACCTTTTTGCCCCAGACTTTTCCTGGCTCATTTTGGGATTAGACAAGATAAGAGAATTTAGCTCTTTTTCACTCAGATCCGATTGCAACAGCAAATCGGCCAGCTCTAGATAAACAGGTTTGACCTCCCGAAGAAAGTCAAACTGAACATCACTAGCATTTGCATTTAAATCGTTACGCAGGGATTGGAGGGTGTTAAATGCCGCCATATAAGAAGCCATCGCTCCTTGGTTATCTCCTTGTTGTTTCCGTAAACGGCCTAATTGGGATTGCCAGAGATAGGTAATTTCTCGGGCATCGCCATTAAGATCCTGTTCTTGAGCTAACATCAAAGCTTGCTGAGTCAGGTTAGTTGCCTCAGCTAACTGACCTTGTTTTGCGTACAGTTGGCCCAGATAACCCAAGGCATAGCTTTCGGATCGCTGATCTTTCAAGGTTCTCGCTTCTTGTAGTGCCGTTTTTAACAAAGATTTAACTTTATCTGTTTGCTGAAGCTGCATTAAACTGTGGGCAAAATTAATGCGGGCGTAACCAGCTGCATGACTGGGTGGGAGGCCAGTAAGCCCAGACTCAATTTGAGAGGATAAAGTAGTTAGATCTTCACTTAAGCTCAATTCCAAAGCAGATAAGAAATCCTCTGCTCGCCCAATTAAGTCAGATTCTCCTTGTCTAGACCAAGAAGCAATCCGCCTATTTGTTTGGCTAGACCACCATTGTTGGAGTTCTAATAATAACCGAAAATGATTTAGTTGGGCTTGAATTTGAGCAAGGGGAGGAGAAGACTTCAGATTTGCGGCTTGAATATAGTTATCGAAAGCTTCCTGGTAAATTCCCAGGGCATCCTCCAGGGATTTTCTGTCTATAATAGCTGTAATTTCTTCGTAGTCCCAGCGATCGCGAATTTGGTTGCCTAAGGCTTGTTCGGTGTTGCCCAAACTCAGCCGGGTAGCACTTGCCTCTGATGAACTTTCCGGGATTGAGAGGCTCAACTGCAAGATGGCTTTAGACTGCACCAATATTCCCTGTCGTTGCCGTACGTTGCCGAGACTGCGCAAGCCAATAGCTTGGCTCAAAGAAAGGGAATTTCGCTGTTGGGAGAGTATTTTGAGGAGTTGAGCAACTTGTTCCGAGGTACAGTCTGGATTCTCAACGCCAAAGGCTTCTAGTAAAGTTTTGCAAGCCTTGGGGGCCAATCCCAAATCTTGGAGAGCCTGAGCTTTATTGATAAGACTCTTAGTTACACCTTCCTTATCGCCGACTTGCTCATAAGCATCAGCCGCTTCTTGCCACAGTTCGGCCGCTTGAGAGAATTTTCCCCCCTGGTAAAGTTGTTGACCTTCCTGTACAAGTTGTAAAGGCTTCTGGGTCTGAACTGAGGGCTTCGACCAAGCTGAAAGGTACAAACTAGAAAACAGTCCTAATAACACTGAAAGGATGAAGGCTAATATACGACAGTATTTTATAGAAATCATAAGCGATTTAAAATTAATATTAATATCAAATAATTTCAAAGAAGCATAAACCGTGAAACTCAAAATGAGTGATAGTTTTAGAAAGGCTTGTACTGTACCTGGAAATAGATTCCATCCTGTTGCCATGTTCTACTTCCCGAATCCGAATAGTCAAAATTCACCAGGGGGATACCCCAATCTAAACGAGCGTTAAATGTTTCTCCCATCCGCCAGATCAAACCAAATCCTGCACCCACTAAAGTACTATTCTCTAAATTGTCTCTATTGTTCCAAGCAGTACCAAAATCAATAAAAGGTGCTATTTGTAGTGTTCCTTGTATCTCCGGAACTCTGAGGATCGGTACTTGCACTTCCGCAGAGATAAAAAAACCATTATTGCTGAGAATGGTATCTTGGCGGTATCCTCTCACCGTTGAGTAACCTCCCAGACTAAATTGCTCAATGGGCAGAAGCGGGTCAGCTGATAGTTGTAGTTCTGAACGAACCAACAAGGTCGGACTAATCATAGAATCTGGAGTTGGTTCCGCCAAGAGACGCAAATAAAGTAGTTGTCCCCGCCACAGAAAAAATTGGCTATCTGGATCCTCGTTGTTAACGGTCGCATTAAAGACATTGATGCCAAGCCCGAACTCAGAGCGAGCAAGCATAACCTGTTGACGGCTTCGCTGAAGCCATTCTTGAGCAAAATTAAGCTTGGAAATGCGGACCTCTCCCTGGTCATTTGCCCCTGGAGAAAGGGGAAAATCTACCCCGAGGATGGAACTATCGCTTTCTTCTCTTTCTACCCCTAAAGTGAGAGCAAGTTCTTGGCTGTATTCTGGGGTAGCTCTTTGAATAACTGGCTGGCGAAAACTAAGCTCAAACTGGCGATAATCCACCTGAATGTCTAAATCCTCAAAGGGAGGTTCAATAATATTGTTGTTCGAGATCTGATAGCGGAAACGCAAACTGCCATTGCGAGGGTTCACTGGCAAGGTGTAGCTGCCGCTAAACTGATTGCTGCCATCAGTATTGGCGTAGGTGAAAGTCATCTCATCTCCGAGTCCGAGCAAATTGGCTTCCGATAGTTTGATACCACGTTCAAAACTGCCAATACTTGGGTTGCGATTATTATTGATGTCAAGGGTGGCCGCAAAAGTTTTAGCACCCACGACCTTAACGATCAAAGAATTCGTTCCGGGCTTGGTACCCGCACTTAGTTCCGCATTCAAGTTTTCGATCAGAGGGTTAAGTTGCAGCAATTGTAGTGCTTCTTGCAGGTCATTAATATTGAGAGGTTGAGCAACAGCTATAGCGATCCTACTGCGTACATAATCTGAGTTAAGTCGCCCCTTAACAATATTGACCTCAATCTGCTCTAAGCTGCCCTCGACCACTTGGATTGTAATGGTACCCGACTGGATAGCCTGACTAGGAATATAAGCACCAGAGGTAATGTATCCCTGTTGAACATAGAGCTCGGTAACTTGATTGGCGGCTTGGAGAAGTTGTGCAAAGGTGATGGGCTTACCCAGAAACTCAGCCGTTGCCCGATTTAACTCCTTCTGGCTAAAGACAGTACTGCCAACAAAATTGAACTGATCAACAATAACCTGCCCTGGAATGTCTTGGATTTCTTCTGGGGTTGGTGGGGCTGTGGGATTCAACTGTAGAGGTTCTTCCTTCGGGGTAAAAGGTTTGGGCTGAGGTTGTCTTGGTGAAGTAGAGGGGACAGGAGCGATCCGAGGTTGTCTTGGTAAAGTAGAGGGGACAGGAGCGATTCCCTGAGCCAATCCAGGCAAAGGATAAGCCAACATTAAGGAATAGGGAGCTAAAAGTAAAAAGTTAGGATCAAAGAAAAGTAAAAGAAATTTGGATTTATGTTTAATTACCATAACATTTAGGAGTGGTTAAACCGAAACTGTAGGGAAGAGGAGAAGGAGCTTGAGCTGCTAGGATTAAGACTCCTTTCGAGTTAACATACCAACCTCGTGCCGGAGCTGGTAGCTTGGCTGTGTCAGTTTCCTCCCGAAGGCTCTCTGAAACTGAGGAACTTTCTGATCTGGAAGAGGAAGAGTCAAAATTGACTAAATTATCACTGCTGAGAGGTTCAGTGGGGCGAGGAGGTAATCCTCCGCGACCGGTAATGATAAACTCGCTACGATCTTCTTCCTCAGTTGTGGAACAGGCTAATGCTACTACTTCTTCCGATTCAGCTACCTCTTGAGGCACATTAATGACCTGTAGTTCCGTGTTGGGTTGAAGCCTGTTGATAGTTACCAGTCCCTCCACTCCCAGTTGAGAACTCGCACTAATTCGGCAATCTGGGCAGACAAAGAGTGCTTTGGCATCGATTCCAATGTTTCCCCCCACACCCTCGAAAGCATTGGCCAAAATCTCGCTACCTTCGAGTAGCACTACGAAGTCCGCAGGACTCGAACCCGTAATAATGATATTGCCACCATTGCCCGTGCCGCCAGCGGTGGCAGAGATCTGACTGTTCTGGCGCATCAGTAAGGAATTCGACTGTAAGTTAATGTTGCCACCTTCTCCTGCTGCGGTCGTTGCAGATATAGTACCTTGATTGTCGAGTACGATTGAATTGGCTACAACTTCTAAATTACCTGCATCCCCGGAACCTAAACTTTGCACATCGATGCTGGCCCCATCTCGGACAACTAAATCTTTTGTGGTCACTTTGATGTTTCCAGAGGCACCAGTTGCTTCTAGTTCAGGTAAATTAGCCCGTCCAGATGCAGCTGATAAGCCACCTAAAGTTAGGTCTCCAATAGTGGTCCCAATTAGTTTTATTGACTCAGAAGCATTGATAGTTAAATTTCCCCCCTGTCCAGCACCCAGTGCAGCAGTTGAAACATCTGCCCCGTCCCTGACAATCAACTTCTGAGTAGAAATAGTTACATCTCCTGAGGGAGACTGACTAAAACCTGTAGTACCCAAACCACTGGGGAACCTTGTATCAGGTTGAATGCCGGCTATTTCAATAGACTCGGTGGCGTTAACAATTACACTTCCCCCCGGACCGCCCAAGGGAATAACACCTGTGGGTAGGGAAGCTCCTGTATTACTGCCAATTACCCCATCTCGGATAGATAGTTTGCTTGTATCAATTCTAATATCGCCGCCTGCTCCAGAACCAAGGACAGTATTCGTATAGATCCCAGTCAGCAACAACGCTCCCAATGGGGTATTTTGCAATTCAACGGATTCTAAGGCACTGATTTCCACGTTCCCCCCGGCACCATCACCAATAGTAGAATTAACGATCGTTGCCCCATTTCCCAGGGTTAACTTTCCCGTATCAATCTGAATTGCCCCTGCTGATCCTTTACTGCCGGGGCTTGTCCCTGCTTGTACAGCAGAGCCACTGAGCTCCACTGACTTGAAGGCCTGGATAGTAATGTTGCCCCCTTCCCCCTCAGTAAACGTTGGGCTGAAGATCACTGCTCCATTATCCAGACCCAGGGAGGGTGTTTCCATGGTGAGATGACCTGAGGCACCGCCACCAGCAGTGCCCATGAAAATGCCTGTTCCCCGATCGGTGGGGAGGAGTGTCCCCAATAGAGCGCCAGCTTGAAAAGTCTGTTGAAACTCCTCAAACCCAGTCCCCGTTATTCCTACCGAGTCGGTGGCACGGATAGCCACATTGCCTCCTTTTCCCTCCCCAAATGTAGTGGCGGAGATAAAAGCACCATCACTGATACTCAATTCACCTGTTTCAATGGTCAAGTCACCGCCGTCTCCAGTACCCAAATTCTCACTAGATATTTGGCTAAAACCATCCATCTTTAGGGAATTCTGGACTTGCAAATTAATATTGCCACCTTGACCACTACCAAAAGTGGCCGTGGCGATCGTCCCTCCACCACTTGCGGTCAAACGCCCAGTTAATAATGTATTATTGCCCGAGTCTCCCACCCCGAAGGTCGCCGCAACGATAGAGCTGGTCACCCTCGGATTGACAACACTTGCCCCCATGACTTGCACGGACTCAGAGGCATTCAAATTCAGGTTACCCCCCTTCCCCGTTCCAGGCTGCACGGTTTTAGCCACAACAGTTGCCCCTTCCTGCACGACTAGGTGTCTGGCTGCAATTTCCACATCTCCGCCCTGACCGGCCCCCACCGTTTCGTTAGTCAAGCTACTTCGTAATGTACCATCAGCATTGGTGCCACTGACTTCTACTGTATCAACAGCATTAACAAATATATTTCCTGCTGGCTGGAAGCCTTGATTTTGAATGAGCAACAATGAGCCATCTCCCACTGAAAGGTTTTGCCCCTGTACATGGATTGAGCCAGCAGTAAACCCACTGACATCTAGTAGAGCCTTAGAATTCAGATTGATATCTTGAAAATCAGAAACCTGTTCGTAGCCTAACCTCCATCCTTGCAGGACGGATTCAAGGTTGACCAATCCTGCCGATACACTACCCAACTCAATTTGTCCTCCCTCTGCCGTTAGAATGCCTCCTTCTAGGTTGATATTGCCTCCGAGTAAGGTTAGCGTATTACCTGATTTCACGGATAGACCTGTTGAATTATTTCCCCTATTAAGAGGCGAAAAGATCGGGTCAGCAACAGTGAGGGTATGACCAGTACCTTGCACAGTAATTGCTCCGGGATTCTGTCCCATTTGCAATCCCACGGGGATACTTACTGTTAGTAAAGGATTTTGAGGATTTGTGGCACCAAATTCCGCACCATCGGCAAACTTTACGCTACTTGCCGTACTCCCCAAAAAGGAGCCACCAATATCGAGTCGGGCATTAGAACCAAAATAAATACCATTGGGATTGATCAGGATTAAATTGGCTCCCCCGTTAGCTTTAATTAAACCGTCAATATTGGAAATAGAACCACCAGTCACCCGACTGATAATGTTGGCAATGCTAGTATTGTTGTTGAAAAAAGCAGTATTTCCAGTAGGGAGGGAAAACTGTTGGAAACTATGAAAAAGGTTACTACCTGCCTGTCCTCCTCCGCTGATTTCAAAAATATTACCCGACTGGCTGACATTGGTGGGAACAGTGCCATCCGGTGTAATTTGTGCGTGGGCAGGGTCAATGGCACTCCCACAGCTGAGGTAAAAAGTACTAGCTAGCAAAATTTGACGGGCAAACTGTTTCATGGGAAAGCTCTCAACCAACGAGTGGAAACTCCTATACTAAAAATTTGCAATCGGCCAACTTGATCACAAAATTATATTAATATCTAAGTATAATGTTAATATCTTAATCTCTAAAAGTATAATTTCGTCTGTATTAATATCTCGGTATAGTAACAATCGAAATTAGGAGCAAACCTATGAGCAAAAAAAAAGTCGGTAACAATTTTCTTTGGGCGATTCCACTGCTAACTTTAGGAGCTTTAGGAGTGGTTGCCCAGCCCAGCACCGCTAATACTATAAAATTCTCATGTAATATCAAAAGTAGTACCCCAATGGTCACGGCTACTTTCTCAGGAGAAAATTCATCCAAGAATCTCACTTTTCTGAACTTTCTCCCTGAATATTTTCCCTCCTCAGAAGCCCTGAAAAACTGTCAGAATACGGCTAGTAGTTTGCAGTCTCTGTATGATCAGGGAAATGCCAATTACTTGACGGCGGAAGAGTTGAATGGCCAACCGGCTGTGTGTGCCGTTGAACGTAGAGGCACCGGTTGTGGTCACTATAGTGCTCAGGTGTTATTCACTGTCAATAAGGGAAACAACCCTTCGCAAGTCCTCTACAACATGCTTGGTAGCGATTTTAAGCAATATTCCCCTGTTAATTCGAGGACTCTTGGTCGAATTTACTCTGATATAAAACCTTCTTTTTGGCAGCGGTTATGGTAAGCCCTTCTGGGACTTTCGGAAAACTTTTGCTAAATCTGGATTCTGCAACCCTTATGTCATCATATTACACAATCATCATTAATTACAATTATTAATTACAAAGCCATTCATTCATGTTTCGGCAAAATACGATGAGGAATTCCATGTGCTATTAAATCCACAGGACATTGATAGGTTTCTTGTATCATTTGGGGCGTAATCAATTTGTCTTGGTGATAGTATAATCTACGATTTAAACAAGCAATCGTTTTCACATAGGTGGAAATGGCCCCCAAATCGTGGGAAATCAGCAAAATAGTCATGTATTCATTGAGTTCTTTTAGTAACTCATATATGTTGTTTTGAATTTTTGAGTCAACGTTGGCGGTGGGCTCGTCCAACAGTAAAATAAGAGGTTGACTGGCTAAGGCACGGGCAATATAAACTCTTTGTCTTTCCCCCCCCGATAATTCTCCAATGGGACGCGATCGCAACTTTATCATCCCTACTTGTGCTAAACAATGGGTGACAATTTTTTCATCTTGGCAGTTATAACGACGAAATAAATGGCTTTTTGATAATCTGCCCATTCTGACTACATCTTCCACTAAAATAGGAAAACGGCGATCAAACTCTAAAACTTGAGGTATATAACCTATATATTTTCTACCTTGAGAAACTGGATAATTCATGATGGAAATTTTGCCAGATTTAGGAGAAATTAATCCCAATAATGTTTTTAATAAAGTAGTTTTTCCGCCACCATTAGGTCCGATTATACCGATAAAATCTAATTCTTTTACCTGTAAATTAATATTTTCTAAGATATTATTTTTACCATAATTTACATAAATATTTGATAACTTTATTACGTCACTCATTATTCGCTAATTTTTTAGTTAAAAGTAGTTTCTAACAGACATTTACAAAATAAAAATATACAATACAAGTCTATCCATTGGGCCATCAATCATTGTAAAATTAGGAAGTTTTTTATTTCATTGATTGAGCTAACTTATCGGCAACTTCTAAGAGATTTTTTGACCAATTTTCGGCTAAAGCATCCAGTAAAATAACCTCTGCACCTATTTCTCTGGCTATTATCTCAACAGTTTTTGTCGTAAACTGAGGTTGGGCAAAAATGATAGTAATATTATCAGCTTTAGCCTGTTTAGTTAAGTTTGCCAATGCAGAGGAAGTGGCTTCTTGTCCTTCAAATTCTATGGATATTTGTTCTAGGTTATAATCTTTGGCAAAATAACCCCATGCTGGATGATAAATCATAAATTTTCGATTATTTATATTGGCAAATTTTTGGGTTATTTGTCGATCTAATTCTTCAATTTCGGTAATAAATTTATCTAAGTTTTGTTTATATATAGCTTTATTTTTAGGATCAAGTTTAACTAGTTCTTGATATATATTTTCGGCTTGAATTTTGGCTAATTTAGGGGATAACCAAATATGAGGATCTAAGCTTTCGGTTTCTTTCTTTTCTTTTTCATGGTTATTCTGTTTGTGATCTTCTTCTTCATAATGATGATCATGTCCTGCCATAGCTATTTTATCAATACCTTCTCCAGAGTTAATGATCGGAATTTGAGAATTGGCAGATTTAATTTTTTCTAGCCATACTTCTTCAAAAGGGACACCGATAGTAATATAGGCTGAAGATTTACTAAAATCAGCCAGTTGTTGGGGTAAAGGTTCGTAAGTTTCTGCAGACATACCGGGTTCAACCATCACATTTACAGTTACTAATTCACCGCCAATTTTTTCGACAAAATATTTTTGCGGTAGAATACTTACCGTCAAATTTAGTTTATTTTCATCAAAATTTGATGGTGTTTCTTTGATTTCTGGGATGATTGTGGGAGGGTTTTCTGATAGATTTTTTGGCACTTTCCGACGGAAAGGTGACGGTCGACATGCTGGGCCAGGGGACGATCCGATTCAGCGAGAAAGCGACCTGTCTTCGCTGCGGCATCGGTTACCCTGAATTCACGCCCGCCAGTTTCTCGTTCAACTCGCCCCAGGGCGCCTGTCCCCGCTGCGACGGTCTGGGGACCACGACCGAATTCGATCCGGACCTCATTGTCCCGAATCCGGAACTGTCTCTGCGGGAAGGCGCGGTCGCCATCTGGGCCAATCGCAGCACCATGCAGTTTATTGAATTTCTGGATGCACTGACGTCGCATTACGGCGTCGACATCTACACGCCTTACAAGGACCTGCCCAAGCACTTCAAACAGGTTCTGATGCAGGGTTCCGGCAAGGATTTGATCCCGTTTTACTTCGAACGCGGCGAACGCCGATACACCTATAAAAAACCGTTTGAGGGCATCATCCCCAAATTACAGCGCCGCTACGCGGAAACCGATTCCTTCCAGGTCAGAGAAGAGATCAAATTGTTCATGAACTTCCGCCCCTGCTCCGAGTGCGGTGGAGCGAAGCTCAATCGCGAAAGCCGTTCGGTCAAAGTCGGTGAACTGGCCATCCACGAAATTTCCGCGATGTCAATCGCGCAGGCGCAGTCTTTCCTCTCCGGTTTGAAATTGGAAGGGCAGCGGGCCTTAATTGCCGAGCGGATCCTAAAGGAAATCGATGAGCGCCTCGGTTTTTTGAACAACGTGGGGCTCTCCTATTTGACACTCGATCGCCCGGCTGCCACTCTTTCCGGCGGCGAGAGTCAACGCATTCGGCTCGCCACCCAGATCGGTTCGAAGCTGACCGGGGTCCTCTATGTTCTCGACGAACCGAGCATCGGCCTTCATCAACGCGACAACCGTCGCCTGCTTCAAACCCTCATGCAGATGCGTGACCTGGGCAACACCGTTCTGGTGGTCGAACACGATGAAGAAACCATACGAACTGCGGACTACGTGGTCGACATGGGACCGGGTGCCGGAATCAACGGCGGCCGACTGGTTTTTGCCGGCACGCCCGACCGGCTGCTCGATGAGGAAACCTCTTTGACCGGTCAGTATCTCTCCGGCCGAAGGCGGATCGAGGTGCCTCGGCAGCGCCGGCACAGCAATGGCCGTGAAATCGTCATCGAAGGGGCCTCGGCCAACAACCTGAAGCATATCGATGTGTCCTTTCCGCTCGGAATGTTCACCTGCGTAACCGGCGTATCCGGGTCTGGAAAATCGACCCTGGTTCTGGAAACGCTGCATCACCTCCTCGCCCAAAGGATCTACCGCGCCCGTATTCCGGCCGGAGCCCACCGGGCGGTTAAAGGCCTGGAGCATATCGACAAGGTCGTCAACATCGACCAGTCACCGATCGGCAAAACCCCCCGCTCCAACCCGGGAACCTATACCGGTGTCTTCAACCACATCCGGGACCTGTTTGCCCGCACTCCGGAAGCGCGTGTCCGGGGATACAAACCCGGCCGGTTCAGCTTCAACGTCAAGGGCGGGCGCTGTGAGGCCTGTGGCGGTGACGGCATCGTCAAGATCGAGATGCATTTTCTACCGGACGTCTACGTCACCTGCGACGTGTGTCGGGGGCGGCGCTACAACCGCGAAACCCTCGAAATCCGCTACAAGGGCAAGAATATCGCCGAAGTCCTGAAGATGACCGTGAATCAGGCACTGGCCTTTTTTGAAAGAATCGGCAACATCCGCTCCAAGCTGCAGACCCTGGTCGATGTCGGACTGGGCTATGTTCAACTCGGGCAGCAGGCCACGACCCTCTCGGGCGGGGAAGCCCAGCGGGTGAAGCTCGCACGCGAGCTCAGTAAAAAAGGAACCGGCAAAACCGTTTATATATTGGATGAGCCCACCACCGGTCTGCATGTCGACGATATCCGCAAACTGCTCGAGGTTCTCAATCGACTGGTTGATGCCGGCAATACGGTTGTCGTCATCGAGCACAATTTGGACGTGATTAAAACGGCCGATTACCTCATCGACCTGGGGCCGGAAGGTGGAAACGACGGGGGCTACTTAGTGGCGTGCGGGCGACCGGAGGACATCGCCGGCAATGCGGCTTCCCACACCGGCCGATGGCTGAAGAAGGTACTGTAACCCGAAAATGAGGTCGGCGCCTCCGCCCGGATAATCGGTTGCGAAAGACGGCTGAAACTCGCCGCCAACGGGCTCTAAGCCCGGACCAGTCCCGTCTTTAAATGAATGGGGTGGACTGTTCCCCAATGTCTTACCGTCCATGCACTATGGGCATTGGGTCCGGTCTAAGGCCCCGTATGCGACTCAGACAGTCAGCCGCTTTTCGCAACCGATTATCCGGACTCCGGCACGTCATTTTCATGCATCGTGGTGGCCGCCTCAAGCGACCATGAACGTTAATAAAAAAGGGGTCCGGCTGAAGCTTCAGCCGAACCCCTTTTTTATGGCCTGATAAAAATTTGACTTTATTTGGCGAAAAGTGCCGCGATCGAAGCTGCCTGCGGATGGGCGAAGATGAGAATCAACGCCACAACCAGTGCGTAGATACACAGTGATTCGATCAGTGCCAGACCGATCAGCATGGTTACCGTGACTTTACCGGAAGATTCGGGATTGCGGGCGACACCCTCGACCGCAGCCCGCAGGCCCATACCCTGCCCAAGACCGCAACCGAAAGCGGCGATGGCAATCCCAAAACCAGCTGCCGTAACACAGGCGATGAAGAACTCAAGTGCTTTTGCTTCCATACTCTACTCTACCTCCTTGTTAAAATGTGTTGTGTGGCTTCTTCCAACTTATCCCAATCAACGGTCGCATGGACCGCTTATCCGCGGATCAGTGCGCGTGTTCCATCGCACCGGCAAAATACATGATCGACAGCAAAAAGAACACAAAGGCCTGCACGA
>CAVVOP010000016.1:0-14485 GCA_963749915.1 uncultured cyanobacterium | reverse complement strand
CAAGTAGCTTGCCAAGTATTCAATAGGATTCGCAGGACGCTCCTTGACCAATTCCGACATGCCTGTTGTTCATCCAAAAATTGAAGAAGAGCGCAAGTTGAGTGTCGAGTGTAAGATCCGCAGAGATTTATAAAGAGAGATTAATTTCAACAACAAAAGAGTACTAACGAACAACCTACCATCGAGAAGAATGGGAACCACAGTCTGATCTAGGTAGGCACGAATGGGCAACTGCTGCATTTGCGGGTCTGCCTTGATAATGGGTGGTGGATGATGATGATGCTCCGGCGGCGCTTGTGCTCTCTGCGGCGGCGGCTGCATTTGCATGGGTGGCTGCGCCTGCATTTGCTGAGGAGGTGGCTGCTGAGGCTGCTGCATCTGAGGAGGCTGTTGAGGTGGTTGCACAGAAGAGATATGGAACATGAAAAAAGTGAAAGGCCCGAAGAAATTTTGTTACAAGATCTTCCCATTTTATTAACTGTCATATGTTGGGTTTTGTCAATTATTAGTATTATGTTACTCAAGAACTATGGACTACTATAATAGACTTAATCGGAAATAGTTGAAAATCTTACACAGCAAGGCTTTTAATGATTGTAATAAATAAAATTAACTGAGGTGTTTATCACGTAAGGATTTAAGGGCATTTTTGTTCTCTCATTACCGACCAAGTCTAATATATATCAATACTTATTAACCATCTTGTTTTATGGTCTTGAAATTTAATCAACAACATCATACTCTAGCTTCTATCGATATTCTCTCCTTAAAACAATTTGATATTAGGGGTTTTATCCTCAATCTTGATAATACAATTGTTTCCGAAGATGACAAATATTTATCACCTGGAGCAATGGAATGGATTCAACAAGCAAAATCACAAAGATTAAAAGTGTTTATCCTTTCTAACGGGAAACGTCGTATTCGGGCGAAAATTTGGTCTGAACGCTTAAATATACCTATAATTAACCCAGCTTATAAACCTTTTCCATTTAGTTTCTGGAAAGCTCTATCGGTAATGAAGCTGAAACCAAAACAAGTTGTTGTGATTGGAGATAGTCTTCATACGGACATAATAGGTTCCTATTTAGTTGGCTGTCCTTGTATTCAAGTTGCTAGTCTTCCTCATCCCCCTCGTTGGTGGGAGAAAATATTTGGTAAATGGGTACAATTTCCTTATGCTTTCATTGATGAACTTTGTAAAGTTGATCATTTTATTGATCAATAGTAATTACTTAATTTTAAAACATGTTACAAAATCTTTGGTTTGCTTTCTTAATGTTGGTTACGGTTGTTTTAAATACTACCGCTCAAGTATTACTTAAGCTCGGAACAGAATCAGGACTTAATTAATATTCATCTTTTAAGCGGTATAACTACTTATGGAATTAGCACAGTTTTTTACATTATAGTATTAGGTAAATTCAATTTATCAATTGCTTATCCTATTATCATTGGTTTAACTGTTATTGCGACAACAATAGCAGGGGCATTATTTTTGAGGGAAAAAGTTAATACTCTTCATTGGATGGGTACTGGTTTAATTTTAAGTGGACTTTTAACAATAACTCTTAACAAAATTTCTCCGTAATATATAATAATTCTAGAGTCTAACCCCAAATCCAGTTTACATAACCTGGATTATTCATGAAGGTCAAAGAAAATCTCCAAAAGCACTGTCCAACAAACATCCTAGCGTGCAGCTTCGCCGTGCCTTTGGCATCGCCTCAAAAAAACAGTCTGTTTTTTGAAGTTACTTCATAATGAGGGTTTTAGCCTTTGGTGAACAATCCAGGATAGTATACTTATCTTGTCAATATTTTTGACTTTAATGACTTGCGTTTAAATAACGTACCGAAACCGAGAAATATTGCTGTACCCAAAATGGTTGTGGGTTCAGGAATACTCACGGGACTATCACCATAAGTAATGACTCTCAAAGCATCAACACCATTAAATATCCGCCAATCCAACTCAATTGTCCTTGGATCTACCAGAGTAACTAAATCAACAGGGAGACGTCCGGTAATTCCTTCTAATCCAGTATTAGTGTATTTTTGACTTAATGCATTTGGAGCAAATATATCGTTATCAGGAAAAAATAATTTATCAATTGCTTATCCTATTATCATTGGTTTAACTGTTATTGCGACAACAATAGCAGGGGCATTATTTTTGAGGGAAAAAGTTGATACTCCATGACAAAATAAATAATCTAAATTAAAAACTCAGCCGACATTCAGCAGGTTTCTCAACAAAGAAAATAATATTACTGAAAACATTGCATTACCCACCGCAGCGTTGGTCGCTCTGTCTGCTTACCCTTTTGATTAGGAATCGTTTCTGAGGCGATCGCCAAAGAGGAGCGCAGTTGTCGCTGTCCGATGCTGTAGACCAGCAAACATAGCCCCATAATCATGGCCAAGGCAGCCACTCGTTGCGGTAACTTGACAAAGACCCGAGAAGCAAAAAAGAGGGGGTCTTTGAGGAAGCGAAAACCTCGCTCACAGGACTGCTGGTTCTTATACTCTTGCAGAATCGTCTCCTTTGGCCACTGCTGATCATCGAGTAAGTTGGTCGCTAATACGAATCGTCCGGCTTGGTTGCGCTGTGCTTTAACTGCTGGCTCATGGAGAGCTAAAGTCGCGCTTATATGATAGGTGTAGCCTTTAGGCACATCTCCTTTTCGGGGACGACCGGGCTTGTCATAGTAGGGCTTCTGGAGAACTTCAATATCAGTCAGACGATGATACTTGAGCTTTTTCTCAAAAGCTTTGGCGGCATCTACTGCATCAGCTTCACAAGCGAAGGGATGATTGCCTAGTTCTTTCAGAGCTTTGATTTTCTTCGTTTTGGCTTGAGCAATTCGTTTGTCTAATTGCTTGAGGTCAGCTTGTTTACGGGATTCGCTGTGGACTACTAGCCAGCGCTGGCGCACTCCGGCGTAGGTGCTGCATACTTCAGCTATCAAGTAGTTGTTGTTCGAGGAACTGACAGTGAACATCTCCTGGGGGATAGTCTGCATTAACTGTTGCGCCTCGGCGATGGTGGCAGGGACGCGGCTAATCCAAGGGGTCTCTCCTAACACTTCAATGTTCTCTTCACTGTAGAGGGCTGCATCAGCCACATAGACTTCAGGCTGTGCGGCTTTCCACGGGAGCATCCCATTTTTGGGGAGCATCCCATTTTTGCAATTTTATTTGTGTTGCTTTCAGAAGCATAAAATATTGTCTTATTTTAAAAACTTGATACTTTCTTCAGACCGAGAGTAATAATTGAATTATCCACATTTATTTTAAACCTACTTACTAACTATGATTTCTACAATTAACATGACTCCTGAAGATCGGTTAGAGTTGGATAACTCTTTGAGAAAAGCTAGTGAGATTCTTTACCGTTATAGTAACGCTGACGATTGTGAGTCTTTTGCCCATTTGGAAAATCATGTACGTCATCAAATTTTAGAGTTTGTTAGTCCTCAACTCACCCTTTTTTTATCGAGAAGAAAACAAATTTACCACTATCAGGAAGGGTCAGAACTCTTAAAAGTTGTTTAGGAACTATTTCTATTAGTCAAAAACAAGCACAATATTTGGGAATAGAACCATCAACTCGTTTGAGTCCGTTGCTAGAAAAATGTTGTCTTTTACTAAGTGCCAATGAGTCTTATCAAAATGCACAACAAGATTTGTCCATATTGACAGGAATTAAAGTCGGTCATTCGACTTTCCATAGAAAAGTAAATCAGGTGGATTTGCCAGATGCAGAAATGAAACAAGGATTATCAGAAATAGCAGTAGATGGGGGAAAAGTACGATTGAGAAGTGAAGTCAAAGGAGAACCAAGCTATTGGCAAGACTACAAGACAGCAAGGTTACAAGGACTTTATTATGGAGCTTTTTTCCAATCAAATCTTTGTTTAAGTGATTGGATCAACAGTCAACCTTTGACATCACCAATATATTGTTTAGGAGATGGACATGATGGAGTTTGGAATATATTTGAAGAGATTGGAGAGGAAGAAAATCGAGTGGAAATTTTGGATTGGTATCATCTGAGAGAAAATCTGTACAAAATGGAGGCACAAAAGTCCATCTTGGAAAAATTAGAAGGACAGTTATGGGCAGGACAGGTATCAGAGGCAATTTCATTATTAGAAAGATTAGAACCAACAGGAGGAAAAAAAATGGTTAAATATCTTCAAAAGCATCGGTACCGAGTCATCAATTACGAATATTGTCAAAGAGAAAAAATTTGTTCCATCGGTAGTGGAGCAGTAGAATCAGGAGTAAAACAAATCAGTCAAAGAATAAAACTAACAGGGGCACAGTGGAAAAAAGAGGATGTGAATAAAATATTGCAGTTGCGTTGTGCTTATCTGAATGGTAAATTTGCACTACTTGCTTAAGACTACTGATTATTTTAGTAGCATCGTATATGTTTTTCTATTTTTGCAAAAATGGGATGCTCCCAACTTGCCCACATCTGTTCCCGAACCTTTAACTATACTTGGCTCGATTGCTGCTTTAGGATTTGGTAGCTTATTTAAAGAAAAATACGATAAAAAGATAAATAAAAACCAAACAAGCTCATAATAAGTTATTTATGAAACAAAAGCAATAGGCATCTCCAACAATTATGCTAGAAGCCTTATGGCGTCGTTCAAAAGTAAAGGTTTTTGGAGAGGTCTAATGTAGGGTGTTGATTTTCCTTCGGAAAATCAGACAGTTTTTAGACTGGAAAAAATCGAGTAAAACACCTGATTATATTATTTTCAGCAACTTATCTGAACATCAATAATGGATGACAAAATTTTTCAGACAGTTTTTATATTTAATAAAATCTGAAGTTCTTTCTCTCCCTGCTCCCTTCTCCCTACTAAAAACAGAGTGAATTATGCTGTAAATAGTCAACACCCTAGATCTAATGTACTTTTTTTGTTCTCAGACTTTTCATTTATTACTTTCAAGAAATACCATTTTTTTAAGTTCAGATATACTGGTGTTTCTGACATCCATCCTTGTCTTGTCTCAACCCAAATGTAAAAAACCTACCCTTGTCAGATGGGACGACCCCCAGAAATTGACAACAATGAGATGATCCAAATCAAATTATCTACGCCCCTGGATTTAGACGAGCGTCTTGGAGTTGATCAAGTCGTTCCTCCACCTAAATTTGTCTTGGGAACTCCCGATGATGACGAGTTTGATAGTGCCTTCCCTGACAACAAACAGTTTGTCGGTGACGAGCAATTTCTCTCTACTGGTCCTGGTGACGATATGGTGGATGTCTCTCAGGTTGGTGAAGGTAATCGCATCGATACTGGTAGCGGAGATGACATCGTGTTTGCAGGTACTAACAACCGCATTATTTTAGGTGCTGGTGATGACATCTTATTCGCTGGTTCTGGTGGAGGTGGCAACAACATCTCTACAGGTGCAGGTTTTGACCAAGTTTGGTTAATCGAGGACATCAATGCTATTCCAGAAAACATCAATCAAGTCAATGATTTTGATCCTGAGTTTGATGTGATTGGCTTTGCTAACAGTGGCTTAACCATCCAGGATAAAGGTTCCCTCTGGGATTACGAGCAAGTGGGTAATGACGTCATGATTTCTGCCTTTGGACGAGAAATTGGTAAATTACTCAGTACTTCGGTTACTGATACTAACTTTGTAACCAGTGTATAAAACCCATTGCAAAAAAGACTTTTGCAACAGTTAGGGAGTGGGGCAATACTGCGAGGGATTTGAAGAATTTCTGTGGTGACAAGGATAGGGAAGAAAGGGAAGAGAAATCCAATACTTCCCACACCTCCCACACCTGACAAGAGTAGGTTTTTTACAAAGGTTATCGGTAAGGGTAATGAGGTCTATTGTAACAAGTTACCAGGTATGTTCAAAGCATTTCCTTTTATATCCGCTACCACTATATCCCATTGACCATTATTTGCTATTTCAAAAGCTATTTTTTCACCGTTACTGCTAATCATTGGGTTTCTAATTTCGTTTCTTATTTGAGTAATTAAAGGGCGTTTTTGTTGAGTTGTGCGATCATATAAATATAATCTTGATTTTCCCTGAGTTAAGGCAGTAAAGACTAAATAACGTCCATCCTCTGAGATAGAGGGATTTGAAGCAATCTCGTCAATGGAATTTAAACCGGGTAAATCAATTAAACGGCGATTTTTGGCGTCAAATAAAAATATATCCTGAGAACCATTGCGATCGGAGACAAACGTAATATATTGTCCGGAAATAGAAGGATTTAAGGATCTTCCGTAATTAGCGTGATAGCCACTAGATATAGTGTTAGGTTAAGGCAAATTTTTCATAGCCATTGATGTCCAGTGTCAGTCTTTGAAATATGTGAGCCACATCAAATATGCCATAGCATCGACGCTTGAGAACCTTTACCCGGTTGTTAAAACCTTCGACAAAGCCGCTGGTTAGCCTTTCTACAAAGTAATTGCTGATCTTGTCCAGCCAAGTCTCAACGGTTCCCAGAAAGCTTTTAAATTCATGAATGTTGCTCTTAACTACCCGCTGACACCATGCCTGAATCGCATCTTTCCCCTCCCCTTTCGTGTAGTTTCTCTCAAAAATGTCGGTCAACTCCTCTCGCAGAATATATGCCTGTTTGAGCCGAGGTGAGTAGCTGAACAGCCGCTCAAGAAGCTGTTTCTCTTCATTCTTGAGCTTCGCCGGACATTTACGGAATGGCCACATCGCTCCCTTAATCTGCTCATACTCATCCTCAGACAATTCTCGTTTCAGAACTTTGAGCTCCTGTTTTCGAACCTGATCAGCACAGTCTCGATAAGCTTGGGCCACATGGTAGCGATCGATGACGATCTTGACTTCGGGTAGTTGCTCTTGGGCTGCATTCACGAATCCTTGGTACATATCTGTGCAGATACTTTTGACTGTTTTTTGAAGTCGAGGAGGAATAGAAGCCAAGAAGTTGGCGACAGTCTCTTTTTTACGGTCACTCAGGACAGCTAAGACTTCAACACCTTTGGGGATTAAAGGTACTGTTACGAGTACTACATAGTCTCTATGACCCCGCTTGAGTGCGATCTCGTCGATACCTACTACCTCAATTTCTTCCCACTCATCCCAGTTCACTTTAGTCGTGACCCAGCGGTTGAGTACGCCAGCAACAGTCTCATCAGTCAGCTCCAGTTTTCTCGCTACATCTGCAACAGTGGAGTTAATGAGCATTTTTAGTAACCACTGTTCATAGGGCTTAGTGTTAGGACTGCGTAGCTCATGCCAACTGAGCCGTTGGGTTGTGGTTGGTTGACCGTCGCAGTGATGACATTGATAGCGTTTTGGTCGTAACTCAATCATAACTGGTGTCTCAAACAGCGGTAAATGTCGAAGTTGGATGGGCTGGTCCCAGCCATGAAAGTGGTTGATTTGGCGACCACATCGATGACATGTAGTACCGTGAAGGGTACTCTCGATGCGAATCAGCCAATGACCTTTGCTAGTCTTGGAAACGTCTAAAATCCTAACGTCTGGCAAATCGAGAGGAATGTGAATATAGTTATCCATATTGAGTTGACCTTTGAGTTCCTATCTCAATCATCTCACAATAGTTATTTCTCTGTGACCAAACTAGATATGGTGGTTAAGCACGGCAATTCCAAGAGAGCCGGATTTAATTCTGATGAACGACTATTGAAACTTTTATTATTATCAGAAAAAGGAAAACTTAATAATCGGGGATAATTGCTACAACTGGTTAAAAAAAAAGCAGACACCAGAAAATTGATAAGAGGAAATAATTTCACGCTATTTACAAGCATTTAAGCAAAAAGGGGGAATTGGGAGTAGTTGAATACTACCCCTGACAAAACATCTGTAAACCCAGGGAAATTATAACATGAATTAAAGAGAAAAGGAGTTTTACCAACCACATTCCCCAGATAAAAAAGGGAAAGAAAAGAAAGGAAATTAACAAGTAATAAATATATAGCAGTCCTAAATAGCTTGTGGCATAATTCCATATTCATAAAGTTTAGGGAAATCAAATATTTGACCGTCCATAAAAAACTTAAATAGCCATTTTACTACTTTGGGTTTGCTGAATTAAGATAAAACCTTTGTGTGAAGGGGAATTTAACCCCAAGGAGGTGCAAGGAAAAATGAGTTATAATCGTTGCAACCCTAATCAAATCGTTTGTAATTACTTGCACCTACACTTAGATTTAAAATTTCAACAAAAAGTATAATGTATCTCAAGAATCAATCATCCTCCACCAATACCAAAAATTTTATCCTTTCTAATCAAATGTTGGATGAAAATAACCGTTGGATAGTAATGGCGAACCTGATTCCTTGGCAAGAATTGGAGGAAGAATATGCGAATATTTTTAGTGAGAAATTAGGAGCACCTGCCAAACCATTTAGAATGGCACTGGGTGCATTAATAATTCAACAAAAATCAAGAATAACTGACCGAGAAACAGTAGAACAAATACAAGAAAATCCCTATTTACAATGCTTTATTGGCTTGAAAAAATTCAGCAATAAAATACCTTTTGATTCATCAATGATGGTGCATTTTAGAAAAAGAATAGATAGTGAAATAATCGATAAAATAAATCAAAAGATAGTATTAGAAGAACTAAAAAAAAAGAAGAAATAGAAGAAGATGACTCAAAAGAAAAGATAAAAAATAAAGGAAAACTAATTTTAGATGCGAGTTGCACCCCAGCAGATATAGCATTTCCAACGGATTTAGGATTATTGAATCAAGGGAGAATGCAAACAGAAAGAATCATAGATAAATTACATGAGGGAGAAGGAATTACGGTAGGTAAAAAGCCAAGAACATATCGAGAAATAGCCCGAAAAGAATATTTAAAAGTGTCGAAAAAAAAGAAGCCCAAAAAAGAAGAAAGAACAGAAGCAATCAAACTTCAATTGAGATATATGAGCAAAAATTTAAAAAGTATAGAAAAGTTAATAAATCAGGGAATAAGTTTGTCAAAATTGGGTAAAAAAGACTATAAAAAATTATTAGTAGTATCCGAAGTATATAGACAACAAAAAGAAATGTATGAAGAAGAAAAAAACAGAATAGATAATAGAATAGTGAGTATAAATCAACCACATATACGCCCAATAGTTAGAGGAAAAGCAGGGAGTTCAGTAGAATTTGGCGGAAAAATAAGTATAAGTGTATATGAAAATTATGTGTTTTTAGACAAATTAAGTTGGGATAATTTCAATGAGTCAACACATCTAATAGAACAAGTAGAAAAATATTATAAATTAATGGGTTATTATCCAGCTACAATTCATGTAGATGCGATATATACAACGAGGGCAAATAGAGCCTATTGCAAGGAAAAAGGGATAAAAATGAATGGACCTGCATTGGGAAGACCGAAGAAAAATGTAAGTATAGAGGAGAAAAAAGAGACAAGAGAAAATGAAAAAGTCAGAAATAGAGTAGAAGGAAAATTAGGGGAAGGAAAAAGAAGATACGGGTTAAATAAAATAATGACAAAACTGCCATCAACATCAATGACAGTTATATCACTAACATTTTTAGTGATGAATTTATCATACCTGTATCGGCAGATACTGCTGATTTTTTGTATCTATTTTTAGAAATAAAATATCGTCAAAAGCGATCGATAACAAAAGATTATCAAACGATAAGTGAAAATCAACAAGAACTTATCTTAATTTCTGCTTATTACTACTAATGAATCTTTTTGTGATTTATTCAGCAAACCCTAATTAGAATAATCAAAATATTTAAGGTTATGGGAGAAAGATTTAGACTAAAAAAAGAGGAATATGAATCAGTTTTTTTGAGCGTTTGTGGTTTGGTAAGATTAAGAATGGGAACTTTAATAATTGAACATCGGAAAACGAGTGAAACGGGAGAAATAATTGATGTTCTGTTAACCCATATTTTTTCATCAAAATTGGATTTTTCTTGATTTTTGACGAAATAACAGGATTAAGAGCCGGCGATCGCGCAGCGCCGTTTCACGATCACGAAGTGGCGCTGCGCGATCGCCCTAGGAGTAAAAAGGTTTCAAATGCTTATAATGAAAGAATCATAAATTTTTGGAGATGTCTTTTACGTCTAGCTGCCGTTTTTTCATCGGAGGTTTCTTCCGCAATTACCTCATAAAGAATCGCTAATTTTTCAGTGTGGTTGGCTTTACGCAAGATTCTCCCTAATCTTTGGATATATTCTCTAGTTGAACCAGTACCAGAGAGGATAATCGCTATTTTAGCGTCTGGGACGTCAACTCCTTCATTAAGTACATGAGAAGCTGCCAAAATTTTATACTCTCCACTACGATATTTAGCTAAAATTTGATGGCGTTCTTTTACAGGAGTTTGATAAGTAATTGAGGGAATTAAATATTGTTGAGAAATTCGATAAACTGTAGTATTATCATTGGTAAAAATTAAAATTTTATCAGGATAATGTTTTTCAATTAACTCACTTAACACTTTTAGTTTTGCATTAGTACCAGAGGCAATTTCTTTTGATTCTCTATGGGCTAACATTGCTTGTCTGCCTTGATTTGTCCTTGCACTAGCTTTAATGAATAATTGCCAGCCATCGAGACTAGAAAGAGAAATATTTGATTGTTTTAGAAAGTTATTTCTAATTTTTATTGCTTGTTCATATCTTCTTTTTTCTTCGATTTCTAAAGAGACTTTTATAGGAATAACTTGATATTCGGCTAAAGTATTTTTTGATAATTCTTCAGGAGTTTTAGGATAAATAACTTTGCCAATTAAACTGTCTAAATAACTATGGCTTCCGTCGCCTCTTTCGGGAGTCGCCGTCAACCCCAGGCGATAAGGTGCAATGGATTCTTCCGCAATCACCTGAAAAAAATCCGTCGGCAAATGATGACATTCATCGAAAATCAACAACCCATAATGATTTCCTAAAGTCTTGGCATGAATCGCTGCACTATGATAACCTCAGTTTTGGATAAGAAAACAGGCAGATAGTAAGCTGAATATAGCACACATCAAACTAACTACTGCCTTATGTTTAATTTAGATTATTTATTTTGTCATGTGGCTGAGGGGGCGACAACGCATTCATAACGCAGATTGGATAAGGGAAATAGCTCTCATACCTTGACGATAATAAGAGTGTTTCTGAGGAAATAAAGAGGTTAATTCTTCCAATTGTTCTTGGAAAAAGCAGATTTCACTTAGCCATTTTATGGCATTTAAACCAATAGAAAAATCACTATTTCTTTTATATCTTCTTCCTTTTTCTGTCGGACGAACCAAATATTCACTTATTCCTTTTCTTTTAATTTCTTCCCCTATAAATGTTGAATAGCTATAGGCTAATGTTATTAGTATAATTAAAGAAATTAGTCGTTCATTTTCCATCTTTGTACTCTCTAAATTATATCCGCCTAATTTCAAATCTCTAAACATTTCTTCAATCCCCATTCTTTTGGAATAAGCGGAGATTGTTTCCGACATATTTTCTAAATTTGTTAAAATAAACCATGGTTCTTTGCTAGATTTATGACCATAATTTCTTTTCCACTTTGCGGCTAAATTAATTCCTGAAAATCCCTTGGTTTTTGTTACTTTTATTCCTTGATAATATACCGAGAATCCTGGACATAAACCTAATTCACTTAATTGAAACCATATATCAGTTTCTAACTCCACATATTCACTCTTTTTTAAACGTAGAGATAAATAAACCTGTTTCTCTACTGATAACCACTTTGCTAAATCTACAGAGCAAAATTCCCTATCTCCTAAGACAATTATTTTATATTCAATTAATAAATTAATACTCGGTTCTAATACTTGTTTTTGTTCTAATAAATTACTGCTTCCTTTTTTATCTAGTAATGTAAAATAAACGGGAATAGCTCGTTGATTATAAACTAAACTTACCATCAATATATTAATATTTTGCCACTGTGTTCTATCAATTACGAAATAGATGACTTTTTTCGATTCCCAATTATTAATAATCCATGATTTTAAAATGGGAAACCAGATAGTTTCAATTTTCCAATTTTCCAGACTTAGAAATCGTTGTAACTTTTTAATTCTACTTCTTAATTTAATCGGATAAGGAAAAAGTTTTGCCATTTCTTCTAACCTGACAGTTTTAAGATTTTGAAGTAAGTTAACTAAAAGACAAAGAGTTAAATATTGAGGTAAATTAAACTGCTTTTTTAAATTATCCTGATAATATTGAGGAAGTTGAAACATTTTTTTCTATGGCAATTAATATAAAAACTGAAAATATCTTATCTTTATCCAGATTAGCATGTTCAATCCCTTATAGCATCGTCTGTTTAGCTTCATTGTCGCCCCCTCAGGTCATGTGGATGATTTCTGCCAACAATTTGAGCCTCAATGGCAAAACAAGCTCTTATTTCATGGAGCGGTCAGCCGTATTCGAGGGAAAAGTTTGTGTTTAAGTGAAATTATGACTATCCTGATTGCTTTTCACCAAAATCATTATCGTAATTTTAAACATTTTTACCTGAATCATGTTCAACAATATTGGTCGAATGCTTTTCCTAAACTTCCCAGTTATCAGCGATTTATTCAATGGGTTCCATCAACAATCATTCCTTTGTGTGTTTATCTTAAACATTGCTTTGGTAATTGTACTGGGATTAGTTTTATCGATTCGACTAAAATTCAAGTCTGTCATAATCGACGTATTTCACGCCATAAGGTCTTTCAGGATTTAGCCCAAAGAGGGAAAACCTCTGTGGACTGGTTTTTTGGATTTAAACTTCATCTGGTTGTCAATGAACTGGGGGAAATTATCAATATGAGTTTAACTCCAGGTAATGTTGATGACCGTAAACCCGTCGTTGACCTTTTAAAAGAGCTTTGGGGAAAAGTCTTTGGCCATAGAGGTTATGTGTCACAAAAATTAGCGACCAAGCTACTGGAAGATTTTGGAATCGAGTTTTTTGCCAAACCTAAACGTAACATGAAGAACAAATTAATGAGACTTCATGACAAATTATTATCTCGCAAACGATCGATTATAGAAACAATTAATGACCAATTAAAGAATGTCTCACAAATAGAACATTCTCGTCATCGTTCACCAATAAATTTTTGTGTCAATCTATTATGTGGATTAATCGCATATTGTCACCAACCAAAGAAGCCAAGCCTTCGTCTGGAATGGTTTTTACCTCAATCTGCTTAACCAAAACTCAGGTTATGATAGGTTGCTATTAAAATTGGCGATCGATCATGTGAACCGCCCCCTAACAATCCCACTTCAATATTGGGAAAAGCCTGTTCAATTTGTGCATACCACTGGTGCATTAAATCCAAGGTAGGAACTACAATTAAAGTTGTTCTCGGAGTACAGGCGATCGCCAATTGTGCCAAATAAGTTTTACCAGCCGCCGTTGGTAAGACAACAACACCCTTTCTTTGTTCTGTTTTTCAAGCTTCTAAGGCTTCTTTTTGATGAGCATAAGGAGTTTTTTGTAGGTTGGACTGAATTTCGAGGGGGAAAAATTCTTTAGCGGAGTCGATAAAATGAATGTTTTCTTGTTCAAAAGTTTCGATCAGTGAGCGATAATATATAGCAGGAATCCGGAATTTTTCGATTCTATCATCCCATGTCGCAAAATTTATCCATGTTTGCCCCCTTGGGGGTGGATGTAAAATTAATGTCCCACGATCATAAGTTAATTTACTAGCACGACTCATTAATAATTACGGTCGTGAAACAAAAATCTGTGGGATGAGAGTATGATAGAAAAGTAGTATTCCATTTATTTCTATGAAATGCCCTCTCTGCGGTCATCATAAAGCTTACAAACATGGTAAAACTTTTCCTGAACATTTTGAGACTCTTTGCTATAACTATAACCGCCATCTCAATCCGGCCGAAGTTCATACCATTCTTCAATCTCATGCTGAAGGCAGTAGCCTCAGAGGAGTGAGTCGAATCAGTGGCAGGGCTTACGGCACCGTAGTTTCTTTGATTAGGGATGCTAGCCAAAAAGCTCAAATGATACATAATGCTGAGGTTCAACAAGTGGAAACAGAACAAGTAAGCGCTGATGAAATGTGGTCATTTGTCGAAAAGCGGTGCGACCCCGCGTCGGCGTAAGACGCAAGGGAACGCGCACCAAGACAAAACAGTGCCAATGCGAACCAGACGAAATAATAGCCGGGGATTGCTGGATAGGAATTAGTTTAGCTCAAGATAGTGGCTTGATTCTGGCAGCTCGTGTAGGAAAACGGAAGGATCAACTTCTGGAGGAGATGCTCGTGACCACAGAAGGAAAAACCCAATGCCAAAACTGGAATACTGATGGCTTAAGGGGTTATCAAAGGGTATTAACAGAGGAGATAGAGCACCAGATCAGTAAAAAAGGAAACCAAAGGCTGGAGAGGACCAATGGAATTCTCCGGCAACAGACAGGAAGATGGCATCGGCAACAAAATAAATTTGCCAAGGT
>CAVVOP010000015.1:0-27163 GCA_963749915.1 uncultured cyanobacterium | reverse complement strand
TATTGACTATTTCTAGCTTTTCTTTGAGAGTTATCTTCGACCAGTTTTTGTTATTTGAGTTCATTTGCTCTTCCTCATCTTATTTAGGTAAGCCATAAGTTACATCCCAACCCTTTAAATCTGGCTGAAATTCTGATTCTGTTTGCCATGAGTGAGCATCTGGTTGGGGCGAAGATTCTTGAGCCTTTTTCTTTTCCTTTGAAGGAGCATCAATTCCTTCATTTTTCCTCTCTTCCTGATTTAATTTTGGCTCTGATTTTTCCCTAGTTCTGGTCTGCGATTGAGCACTATTAGGGGGACAAGAGTACGCAGAACCCAGGTCTGATATTCCCGCCAATGACTGAGATTCTCTCAATTCTGTCGATTCATTTTCTCGCCCAATTTCTGGTTGTTCATGAATTTTTGAGCCGGAATTCTCTTCTTGGCTCAAACCATCTGTGCCAATTCCTAACCATCTGGCCATTGATTGACGGGTTTTTCCTTTTTTCGTTTTTTTCCACTCCTGGGCCACAATTTTTTGAATTTTTTCTTTAGCTAAAGCTAAGGCCACAATATCTACTTTTTCTGCTTCTTGACAGGCTAATTTTTTCACGACTTGATGTTGCCAGAGAGTTAACCCCTGAGTATATTCTTGATTCAAAGCAGGGACTTCAATAAATTGATGAGTTGTTTCATCGAACACATAGATAACTGATAAATCCGTAGGATTATATTTGATTTTTGTTTGGCTTGATGGGGGCAGAATTGAACGCAAATGTGCCAGTTCACTACTGTTATAAATTAGTCCCAATAATTCTATTCCTCTTCTGGTAATGGTACGCTTCGTTAGACAACCCATTAAGACTGAAAGTTGTTGACTGTCTGGCGGTAAACCTGGAGGAAATACTTCTATAGCTTTATCCCACACTTGCCCACGAGGAGACCGTAATTCGGGATGCTCACTTTGGTTATGAATATCCACAATAAATAGGTGTAAAATTTCTTGTAATGCTTCAAAAGAAATGACTGCATCTTTCATCGGGTCATACTCATACTGCTCCATGAACTTAGCAAATTTTTTTCCCGGTTTATCACTTAAAAGTTGGCTATTTAAGGCTCCAAAATATCTTTCGATGGCACTTTTATACCAAGGCATATAAGGGGGTGAATATTGAATCACAATCCCCAAGCTTAAGCAAGCATCTTCAAAGTGGGTGCTATAAAATTCTCGGCCATTATCAACGACAATAACTTCCGGCAATCCATAACTATTCCAACTATTTTGAATTTGGGGATATTGTTTCTGTAAATAATTCTTCGGCTGTAGTGCGTGTAATAAACACTGCATGACTGAGAGATAACTAGGAGGAGAGAAACTCAGATAATAACCTAGAGTTATCCGGGAATATTTATCCACCGCCGAAGTTAACCACGGCGTACCAATTGGCATTCGCTGTTCTGTATCTACCACAAATAAAGGTAATTTACTATGGTCAATTTCTACTCTTTCTAAGGGGCGAGTTGGACGAGGACCTCGGCCTACGGGGTTATACATTTGAGCCGCTCTTCTTTTGCCATAGCGTCCCACAGCCACCTCGGTGGGGTCTAAATTAGATACTGTCCGATAGACTGTTGAGCGATGGGGAATTTTCAGTAGTTCCATTCCCATTACTTGACGGTTTTGATTTTCCTTTCTGATTTGACGAATTACCTCATCATATACATCGGCAATATCTGGTCTGATGGCTGTTAGATAAACTTGGGTAATTGCTTGATTAATAATGGCGGTTACTTCTGACTTTAACTTGGGTCGATAATCGCCTTTGGCTTGATGTCTGGGAATTAATGAACGAATATCTTGTCCTGATTTAATATAGGTTTTTAACCAACGATAAAGGGTTACCCAACTGGGTGCTCCTAGGTCTTGAAGTTCTTGAGATACTTGGTCAATAATCGGTTGAAGGGAAGCTTGATTTCTTTTGGTTATATTTAACTCTATAACTCGATTAACATATTGATATTTTCTCTTGGCTTCGTCACGAAGTTCAGAGGGAATTTGCGTAAAATCTGCTTTGAGATACTCTGATTTTTTTCCCAGGCTTTTTGAACTTAATCGGGGTTCAAATGTTAGTTCTCCGTGAAAGAGAAGTTGAATTAAGGCTGTTTCTTTGATAGTTGAAATAACTTCCGTGGTAACTTCGACAATTTGCCAATTTCCCTGAGCTAAATGCTTTTTAACCATATATTCTCTTCCCTTTAACCAAAAATGAAGTCCGGGCTCTGAGAGAAATTCTGTTCATAATTATGGTCTCGTTAATTAATCTTTTTTTAAGGGGGATAATCTGACTAAACTTTCTAACCCTATTGGTTGACTTAAATCTGTTTCTAACCAACCAGTGTAGAGGAGTTTATACAATTGAAGATGGCTAATTGCCTTGAGGGCTAAATCGAATGCTGCTTGTTTCAAGGAAATGATTTCTTTCTCCAGAAAATATAATTTACAGTCAAGATAGTTGTGAAAACTTAAAGGAATACGAGCATATTTATAGAGTAGTTTAATATTATTAAGCTGCGGTTGAATCCGAATCATTTCATCCGTAACAACTACAAATTCCCAACCTTTTTCTTCACATAAGGGAATAATTTTGTTCCACAAAGCCCTATTCTTTTCACTATTGATTTTCGATGCTGGTTTGACTTCAATAACTTGTTCTTTATTTGGTCTTTTTACCCAAAAATCAGGGGTATATTTTCTCTTTTTCCCTTCAGAGCGATAATTAAGAGAAAAAGGTTGACTTTTATAACAGATAACATCGGGGTCAATCTCTAGCAAGTAAATATAGTCTCGCTCTATTTGAGATTCCCAGCTTTGGATCTCATTCATTTTTACACTAGGAAACTTACCGATAACCTTGTTACTTCCGGCATTGCTGATTGTTCTAGCCCTAGTTGCCACAATTAGAGTTATATTTAGATTAGATTGGAATTCAGTTATATCTAGTCTAACGCTAAATTAAGGATTTTTCACTTAGTGGGTTTTTTTGTATAAACCCTCGAAAAGGGGGAATAGGGAAATTAGTGAGACGTGGCTTGGGTTAGCTGCTGAACAATAGCATCCATATCGATAAGATCGGAAAATTTTCTAAACTCATAGCGACCATATAAATTGATGTGCTGCCAAGCAACAGGAGAAATCTGTTTCAGCCCCTCAACCCCTTGAACGTCGCCAAGCTGCTCTTGATGGGCAAGAACATTAGACAAGATACTGGCATTGTAGTAAAGAATGCAGTTAGCAATTAAACGCCCACATTCGCTCCAAAGTTGTTGCTCAAGTTCAGACTTAAATCGTAACTTACCAAAATTGGCATGAGAGATAGCTCGACGTAACTTGTGATAACTTTCGCCTCGATTCAATGCCCGTTGAACATTTTGACGTAAAGGCAAAGAGTCAATATAATCGAGCAAATACAAACTTTTAAGAATATTGTCATATTCCCACAAAGCTCGTCTAGTCTTATTTTTACGAGCGTAGGCACTGAGTTTACCAACAATAATGCTTTGAGTAGTCTCCTTAACAGCTAGTGAAACCATAATTCGTTGAATATTTTCCCATTCCTCCACAATTAATTCAGTATTAATTTTGCGGATTGGCTTAATGACATAATCATTGTCATAATTACTGGGGTGTTTAAATCCATACAGGGATTGACTAACCTTGTCATATATATCTTTGTAGCGTGGAGCAAATTGATAACCAAACGAATGCAGAACAGCAAAATTAATCTCATTCGTACCGTGTGTATCAGTTGAATGTATATCAGGCTGAATATCAGTCGTATTGTTGAACAAAATATCAAACACAAAGTGGCTCTCATGCTCATTAGCCCCAATAATTCTGGCATTAACCGGAATATGATTAGCAACGAGTGTGTAGGATACAATGCCCTTATTCAGCCCAAAATATTTAGGAGAGTAACGTGAATTAATTGTATTAATCCGAGCTTCAAACTTCTGTCCATCACTACTAGAATGAAGCATATTATCGATATCATAATGATGGAAGATCGATAGTTCAGCAATAGCATTACTAATTAGCTCATTTGCTTTATTTAATGTCTCTAATCGAATGAAATTGTCTGAGGTAGTGGCAAGGAGTTGATAGTCAAGATCAGAGATTTGACCCATCCGACCCATCCCCATATTATTGCCCCAGGCGATCAGACAAGCAATAATCACATGCTCGTCCATAGTTTGTTTGTGGTAACGTCCCAATACATGCTCGAAAGCTTTAATAAAATGGCAATGCTGATCTACGAAGTGTAAAATACTGGCAATATCAACTTGTTTCAAACTATCAAAAAATGGAGAGTTGATTAGGTTAACACTTTGAGGATATAAGAGATTCCAACGAACTTTATCACGACGCTTCTTAATCTGAAAGTGTTCATTCTCCCCGTCAGTAATTCGGCGATTAACTTCGACAATGCGTTCTTCAAGATTTTGTTCGAGTGAAGCTAAATGTTCTGCGATTGGATGAGTTAAAATAGTTAAATTATTACTAACCATTAACTTTTGCTTGTCTTGCCATCTCAAATCATCAATTAAGTCATCTTCAAGACTCCGAAAATGAATACTATCTCGACAAGAAATGTCACCCGACTCTAATCCATTTCGGAGTAGTCTATAGATTAAAAACTCATAGCGATCTGGAATTAGCTGCTTTTGGAGTTCGCTATCATCTGCGTAGAGATAACTCGTCACCGAAGCGGGGACGCACTCTAAGGGAAATAATTCAGCCTGAAACTCTTTGAGTGGTTTACCTTTCTTAAATGCTGCTTTCAGGAAATCAATCGCTTTTATCAATGTATCCTGAGGTAATGCTGCTGTGAATTCAATCGTTATTATTAATTGCCGTAAATGCAATTTGAATTGATGAGATAATTTATCAATGTGCTCCCATTGAAAGACAGTTTCATTAAAATTTACTGTCTTAGCCATCCGCTCGGCGACAACGAGCAACTTTTGACGTGGTAAAATCTCGAAAATATTAGACTGAATGGTCTTGAAAGGTGTATCTGCTTTAATACTTTCATCTGTCAAAAGTTTGAGAACCTGTCCTGCTTTTGGCAAGTTTTCGTTAATCTCAATATAGCATTCATACAAACGTTCTTTGGCAACGCTTTTAGCTTCATCATTATAATGCCTCACTCTGGAGATTAAACAGTTAATTAAATTGTCTGAGTGTTGCTGATATCGATGATGGGCAAAGCAGATAATGTAAATGTAGGCTGTCCACTTATTCAGTTGTTTTAATCTAGCAACAGAGTAATAACCTACTAAAGCAGCATAATATTTAATACTCTCATTTGAGATCCCCATCTCTGGCAATAAGTTTTGAGCTATTTTATAGAAAAAATACAATTGTTCACCACGCTGAATCTCACACTTGATTTCTTTGAGACTAAAATCTTTAGGCTCATGTTTGAGTTGAGTAATTTCATACAAGCCGGGTGAATCTTCTAATAGTTTTTCAAAGGCTTCTGTCTCAGAGGTTTGCAACCGATCATGTAAGATCTTTGTCAATCGATTATGCTCGGAAGTTAGAGCTTGACTAACTATGTCCTGCATCAAGCTATAACCTGGTAAAACAATTTGTTGGTCTCTGAGATAATTGATAATTTCACGAAACACATAAACAGGTTTGCTGTAAACCATTGCCGATTGCTGTGCTTTTTGCTCAAGTTCAAGACGTTCTTCTTCCCCACAAAGACGATAGTTATGGAGTTCAAGGATTAACCGTTGTTGTTTTAGCCGAGTCTTTTTGTCAATTACTTTAATTGCGCCAATCTGTTTGGAATTAAAGTGTTGCTCTATGATATATTGAAAGTCGTCTTCAACTTCATCAAGTGCAAATATAAAGAAGAGATGCTTTGCTCTGAAATATCCCAATTGAAGAATAAAATACATTTGAGATTTAATCGAACGAAATAGTTCAAGAATCTCTAAATCTGATTGTGATAAGCTGAAGTATTCAATTTGCTCTTCATGAGTAAAGCAAGGTCGATTATAAATACTCTCTATTTCATCAGTAGTCAGAATTTTCAGTCGCTTTTCTTGGCGTTTGACTTCGGAACTTTCATCTTCCATTTTCGGTTGTTTATCATTCGAGCGGCGTTGGTCTCAGAAAGTATACTTTTTAAGACACATCCTTATTATGTCTCTTTTTATGTCTCAACAGGTTACCGAACTTCATCTATTAAGGGAACAAGGTACTCTCATTAAAGTTCTGATGAAAGATTTTGCTCTTTCCAAGGCGAGTGTCTATCGGTACCTTGCAAAATCTGCATCATCTCAGTCATAAAATCCCTAATCCCCCTTTTCGAGGGTTTATACAAAAAAACCCAAGCTCGCCTTCTAGCCTTCTCGTCTTCCGCTTCGCATATTCCGGTTCGTTACAAGTAATAAATAGTTTTTGCCAAGTATTTTACTTAGTATTTTACTTAGTATTTTACTAGGGCTATTTAAAGCCCCATTGAGATTATTTAATTGATAAATAAGTTGATTTTTCTCCTAGTTCTGCATACTTTAAGGCTTCTGCATCACCATTAATTACTGCTTCTTTAAGTGCCTTTTTATCCACTTCTATTGTTACCTTCTGGTATTGTTGAGGATAGCTTTTAGCATCTTCTCTGAGTAAATGTAAGGGAGCTACCGAGCTTTTCTGATGGATATATTAAACTTATTTGTTCTGAACTTAGTTTTACCTATTTTCTCTAAATGTTGTTTAAGATATTCTTGTAACCAGTCAATAGTTTTCTCATCCTTTTTAATTAATTTGTTCAGTCTTTCTGCCTCTGCTTTTCTCATTTCTAACCATCTTTTTCTCGACTGAATTAAGCATAAAATTGAATCAATTTTATCAATAAATTTATCATTTGTTTCCTCTGCTTCTGCTAATAATTCTAAGTATTCCGTATGTACATCAGCAGGTATATCTACACCTTCAAGATTTTCTATAGTTTCCTCTAATTCCTGAAGGCGATCGCTTAATTCATAGAGTTTGTATGTACCTTTAGTTTCTGTCATAGTTTTTTCCTTAATGTTTAATGTTTAATGAGGGCGGTTAAACCCTCTAATTTCTTATTTATTTACCTTTTTTCCTCCTTTATTTTCTACTTTAGGTTTAGGAGATTCTACTTGATTAGCATAGACAAATAGCTTACTTTTTTTCTCTCCTTCTTCTGTTTCCCATGAATTCTGCTCAATCTTTCCTGATACAATTACATAACTTCCTGAGTGCAAATAATTATTAACAAACATTGCTTGATTTCCCCAACATTCTATAGGTATCCATGAGGTTTTTTCCTCTCCTTTTATTACTGTATTTACCGCTATACTAAAGCTAACTTTTGTCGAGTTCTCATAAACATTCATGGTAGGTTCTGCACCTATATAACCAGCTATTGTTACTGTATTAATCATTGTTAGTTTACTTTTATTTGATTGATTTTACTATAATTTAAGATTAGTATTAAGGATCTGTTTCTCTCTCTTAATCTTCTCTTTCATTATATCCCTATTATATCTATTTTTATTTAAAATAACAAGGATTATCTTTAATGTTTTAAGTAAAGTAAAATTAAATTAGATGATATAATATAGAAAAGATAGTAATAAAAAATTGAGTTTATGGAGAATCAATCAGAGATTCAGTTAATAACTAATAAGATGGTAAATGCCCCTCTTAGTTTTAATTTATTAGAAGATGAAGACATAGAACAAGCTAGTATTGTTTTCTCGGCAATGAGAGAATATGTCAAACGTTATTTAGATGAAACAATAGATTATGGTACTATCCCTTACTGTGGTAATAAGAAAGTTTTATTTAAAGCTGGTGCTGAAAAATTGGTAAGACTTTTTAAACTACGTCCTACCTTTGATTTAATTGATAAAATTGTAGATTATGAGACAGAATTGTTCCATTATCATTATCGATGTTCTCTCTATCGTTTTGGTGAATTGGTTGGTCAATGTGATGGGATTGCTAACAGTAAAGAAAAGAAATATATCAATCAAATTAAAGGGGATAAAATTATTGTTAATACTCTTTGCAAAATGGCTATTAAAAGATCTCTCGTTGGTGCTGTACTCATTGTTTGTGGAGCTTCTCAATACTTTAGCCAAGATTTAGAGGATTAAAGATACAATAAAAAGAGTAGTTTAATGGCTACTCTATCAACAAAAATCAAATAAAAGTAACCAATATGTATCGGTTTCCTTCTATTTTTATGGTAACAGATTTTACTTTTATCCTATAATTAATATATAATTGGGATTATCCTTGTTGTTATGTCAAAAAATAAGCCTGGTCATGTTCTACCTGATGAAGATAAAAAAATTGCGATCGCTAATGGTTTAGCGTTACAAACAGTTTATGGAAGAATAAAAAGAGGGTGGGATATCGATAAGGCTATAAATACTCCTCCTACAAAAATAACTCATGCTGTAACGGCTCAAAGAGATGAAGAAGGTTTGTTATTATCCAACAATAGGCCAAAGAGTAAAAAATCAATGTCATTTACTTTATATGAAGATATGGAGGATTTATTTAATCAAGCATATCAACAAAGTAATTTATCAAGAAGTGAGTTTATAGCTACTGCTATGGAGCAATATTTACTAAAATTATGGAAACCAAAAATCCCAAAAAAGAATTATTGAACCGTGAAAAACAAGTAAATAAGGTATTATTACATCCTGTGATTACTAAGAATAGAAAGGAATTATTTTTAAATTTAAAAATTAATAAACAATGGTTTTAAGTTTGGGCGAAAAGCCCTTTTTTTCTGACTCTTATCTAGGAAAGGTGTTAGGATTTATTGGTTATTTTAACCGTCATTAAAAACCGCTTCGCTAAGGACTTTTCCACAGAATTAGGCAGAATAAAACCCCAATTAAAGGGTGTAAATATTTACGAAGAAAGGGAACGGGCAACGGGCAACAGTGTTCTTCCCTATTCCCTGTTAAGGATTAACTGGTGATGATGACAGGTGATCGGAAAGTATCGGAAAAACTGCGGTAATTCCTGCGTGCAGTTCGCTGTGCCTTTGGCATCGCTTGTGTCTCAATCGAAATAATGGACAATTGCAGGAGGTTGGGGTAACAGTGTAATAAGGTTTGCTGCTTTACCCTGTACTATATAAATGTTTTCTCCTACTTGTTTATAAGGTAACTGATAGGCTTTAGCTTGGGTGTAGAGTAAGAGAAATTCGGCATAATCTTGATAACTGATAATACCTGATAAATTAGTCCATAAACCAGTAAACCATAATTCACTTTTAAGGTCTTGGTAACGATAATTATAATGACTGCGGTCAAGATGATATAAGGCTTTATCGATTAGGTAATGGGTGAAATGCTGGGATATTAATTGATGTGATGGATTCATGGCTTATTGGGGCGGTGGAGGCAAATTGTTAATGTTAATTGTCTGGATGTTAGCGGATTAAAATTAAAGAAACCCTTACCAACGGCTCAAATTCTTCGGTCACACAATGCCAGTCATTTTTGCCCAATGAAACATCTAAGTAATAGTTTCCTATTGTATCTACTGCAATAGGGCGACCGTGAACATCTACTTCCCCAGTTAATTTTGCTGATACTATATTCATTTGTTTTACTCCTTAATGTTTTTGTGTGTTGTTAATCGTGAGCTAGGTGTTGGTAGTCTTCTTTTTCGAGGTGTTCTTGATATTGGCGATTAATCTGTTCTTCGGCGATCACGAAGTGGCGCTGCGCGATCATGTCTGCATAATCCTCTAAGCTGTTACAAGCTAGATGACTTAATAATTTATAGATGTGTTTGCAACATACCTTATATGTACTTAATGCAATTGATTGATTATTGTAATCAGGGCAGGTGCAGGTTATATGGTCATCGTAGGGGGTGAGGATGTATTCAGTCTCTTTGATGGTGTTTTGGGCGGTGTAAGTACCATCGAAATTATTAGTTATCTTGATGTTTTTCATTCTTGCCTGTCTTTTTTCCTGCATTACTTTCTCAATGTCTTTCGCAGTTATTCTGATTTTTTCTCCTGTTTTTAGGGTAATGTAACATTCTTGATTTGCCTTTACATGAATCATTTTTATTTCTTGCTGATCGATCCATGTCAACGCTTCTATATTGCTATAGTTAAAAAGTACGTGTTTCATATTTGATTACCTTTATTTGATTATTTCCCCATGTTTTTAATGTCTTCAGGGGTTCAGACAATTAATTAAAAATTCCCATCATTAGGTTCTAACCATTCCTCTTTTTCTTCTTCTGGTTCTCCATAGTTTGGATCTTCTGGTGTTCCTAATAGTTCTATTGTTTCCATTTCTTTGTAGTATTCATACCACCATTGTGATTCGTTCTCCATTTTTTTGATTACCTTTATTTGATTTATACTATTATCATAACTTATTTTACTTAAAATAACAAGTATTCTCCTTATTGTTACAAGAAGAAAAATATGCTATAATCAAGTTAATAATCAAATAAAGGTATGAATATGTATCAGTCAGATTACAGCCCGAAGGGCGACAAAATAGTTAAGTTATTTCCTGTTCTATCGGCAGAGGAAAAAATACGCATTGAATATCATCATCAAATAGATGATTTAAGAAAGGCTTTAGAAGTGATGAATTCTATTAATAATGTTCCTAATCGACAGGTTTCACATTTCTTTAATGAAGATAGCCACAAACTATTAAATCAGGCGATCGCAAGTCTTGAAGCATTTTTATCTACTCAATGCCCGTTCTAATAGTTTGTTTATTTCCCCCCAAGGGGGGACTCACCATCATTATCTTGAGATTATGAAACTAAGAGATTTTTTAAGAAATAATCCAGATCTACAGTTTGCTTATTTTCCTCATTCCCGCCAAAAAGAGTTTAATCAAAAAATATTAATTCGTTTTGACAATAAAGATAAGACAAACAGAGACAAAGAACTTTCAACACTTCTGAGGAATTTAAAACTTGCGTATTACATTCGTCCTTTAAATTCTTGTTTCTTCTTTGTAATTTTGCCTAACTTTTATTAAAAACCTACGGGGCGTAGTTGCCCCCAACAGCCACCACTGGCTATGACCAAAACAAAACTAGGGGGCGAGGAGTGAAGCGTGGGGAGGAAGTGGAGCGAGTGGAGCGACTGACGAAGGAGGGAGACGGAACGAACGCAACGCAGCGAGACGGCGAAACGACGAAGCCCGACCCCACCGCACGAATGGTAAACAATAATGGGTGGGAGAAAATAACAAATGGAGCGGTAACTAAGCAAAGATAAACGATGATTCCTTATCAGAAAACCAGCGACACAACAGGGTGGGCTATTTTAGAGCCTAGGTAAGAATTATGAAACAAAATAATTACTATTCTCATCAAAAAACCATCCTTTACCTTCTGGGTCTTTTGATTTCGTCCATTCTATATATTCTTCTTTCGTTATCTTATTATCTCTAAATTTCTTTTTATATTGATTTATTGCACCTCTGGAGACATTAAATCTTTTAGCTAATTCTGTTGTATTTAATTCTATTCGCTCAAGGTTATCTGATAAGCGATCGCTTTCTAATTCTATATTTTCAGATGATTTTTTCTGTTTCTTTTCAGGTATGCTACTTGATAGTTTACTAAGTGTATTAACTAATTCTTTTAATTCTTGTACTTCTTTTTTAAGCTGTTCAAATTCAACTAAAGTAACACCACCAATCCAAGTTTTTTTAATAAGTAAAGTTTCTTCAAGCCCAAAATATTCAGCAATAATCACGTTTAATGCTCTTGAGCAACTAAGATTATTTTCCTGACAAAATTGGTCAAAGCGATCGTAAAGTTCGGGAATTATATATCCTGCTACCCTTTCATTTTCAGTAGTCATAATCAGTAATATACTTAGTATGCTAAAAGTATATCATAAAGTCACTGAGAAAGATAAAGATATGATAATTCCCTGTAAATATTTACAAGATTATTTATTATTTCTTCTCCATTCCCAAGGTTTAACTAAATTCTTGCTGTAAATATTGAGCCGATTATTTTTGGCGATCGCTTCAGCTTTTTTAATATCATTCCAAATAGGACAATCAGACTTATATTGAGGATAAGGATAAACCCAACCATTCTTAACCTGCTTAACTTGAACAGCTTCGCCATTAAGAAGATATAAAACAGCTACACTTCTACCATATCTATCAGTATTAGTAATATCGAGATTAACTTTATTTCCATTTGATTGTAAAAGCGATCTCAAATAATCTCTTGATTCAATGCCATATTCTTGGTCTTTTTCTGGACTATCGATACAGGCAAATCTTATTTTTAATTCTTCATTATCACTAGATATTACACGGAGTGTGTCACCATCATAAATGCTTCCTTCTTTTATTTGATATACTTGTTGTTGTCCTTGGTAATTTACTTTATTGTTATTTTCACTAATTGCTTGATTATTATTATTTTGAAAGTAAACCCAGAGAAGGAATAAGCCTATAATTAAAGGTAATTTATTGAGTATTTTCATAATTCGTAATTCGTAATTCGTAATTGAATTGCGTAATTATCATGATGGCGATAACCCATGCTGTAATTAGTAGTTCAGTAACATCATTAGTTTTGGGAAAAACAGATACATTAACATTAGGATTATCGATTATAGGTAGTCAATTACCTGACCTTGATTCTAGTAAATCAATTATTGGTCAAATATTTTTTCCTATTTCCCGTTACTTAGAGAATAACTTTCCCCATCGCTCAATTACTCATTCATTAATAGCTACAGCTTCCCTTACTACGATTGCCCTCCTCATGGGATATTATTACTTTAATGATATTTATAAGTTAATTGCGTTACCAGTAGGTCACTTAGTGAGCTGTTTTTCTGATACCTTTACCAAACAAGGGGTACAGTTATTTTATCCTAATCCAGCATGGGCAATATCAGTAAGTAACCCACATCGTAGGTTACGAACTGGCTCACCTTCTGAATATTATGTTTTAGTTATCTTCTCAATATTGCTATTCCTGAACTTTTCTCTCATTAATAATACTGGGGGAATAACTAATGCTATTTCTATCAATTTAGGTTTAAGAGATGAGATAGTTAAAATGTATAATCAATCTGCCAATACTCATTTATTTAAAGCGTCTATTAAAGGTTATTACCAGAGCGATAGAACTCCTATTAATGATGAGTTTATGGTAATCAATAATATAGATAAAGAGTTTATTGTTACTGATGGTGAAAGGATATATAAGACTGGTGAAAATATAATAGTAGAAAATATAGAGTTAATTAAAGATAAAAAGATTATCAATAAAATTGAATCAATTACTCTTGATGATGAAGATATTAATAGTAAATTAAATCAGTATGCTACTAAGTCTGATACTAAGTCTAATACTAAGTCTGATACTAGGTATGATACTATATATATCACTGGGAGCATAGTGGTGGACTACCCAGAAGATATTGAGTTACCAAGTTTTATTAATGAGTATGAATATATCAAAATGACTGGTGCTACGATTAATTTAGATTATTGTCCGTTGGAGAAGGCGATCGCCATCTTAGATAATCAATTCGGAACTGGAAAGGTAAGAATTATGAGTTATGAATTATGAATTATGAATGATTAAGAGGTAATTAATTTTGGCAAAATAGTAACAATAATAATTAGAAGATTAGGGGTAAAATGAATGAGAAAAATATAGTAGAAAGAACTTTTAAATTTAGTGTAAGAATAGTTAAATTATGTGATTATTTAGCAAAGAATGGAGGTTCTGGTTATCAATTAAGTAAACAATTGATACGTTCAGGTACAAGTATCGGAGCGAATGTATGTGAGGCACAGTCAGCCGAAAGCAAAGCCGACTTTATTCATAAAATGAGCATTGCCCAGAAAGAAGCGAGAGAAACAAACTATTGGTTAAAATTACTAATCGCAACACAAGAAAATATAGAACAAAGACTATTACCACTTTTGAATGAATCTAATGAATTAACAGCAATTATTACTAAAATAATAGTCTCTACAAAAAAGAATAATTAATAACTCTTACTTTCATAACTCATAATTCATAATTCATAATTCACAACTCCTAATTCATCATTCTTGCCATGAATATAAGAAATAATATAATAAGTTCATTTTTAATAACTTTAGGAATCATATTATTAATCCAGCCATTAACAGAAACTAAGGCTGATAATGATAATGATAATGATATAAGAATAATATAATTGTTAATCAAGAAGAAGTAATTAAACCAAATAGACTAAATATTAATCTGGCGATCGATTCTCCTGAAGATCTCAAAGTCAATGAAGGTGACGAGATTAAAAAGGGACAAATTATAGCAACTAGAGAGAGAAAAAAAGAGAATTAGACAATAATTTATCCCGCTTAAAATTATCCTTAGAAAAAATCAAAACTCTACAACCTTTACCTCCTACTGCTCCTTTAGAAGTTCCGCCATTAAGTATTCTTCCTCCTATTAGTTATCTTGAATATGAAGCAGATATAGAAAAGAAAAAGATAGATATTGATTTCATTAATGATGAGATTAAAGTTAAACAAGAAGAGATAGATTATTTATCACAATTACCAGAATTAGACGAAAAAGTCATTAATCATGAGAAGGCTAAATTAAATAAATTAAGACAGAAATTGACAATCGCTTCTAAAGAATATCAATTAGCAAAAGGTAAATATGAGTCAGCTAAAAGTGAAAGAAAATACCAAGAATATCAAGCTCAAATTGATAAGGTAAAAAGAATAGAAAATATTAATCAACAAAGACAAAGTTATGAAAGAGAATTAGCTTTATATCAACAGAGAAAATCAGAACATGAAATCAAAATTAATGAGCTTAATAATCAAATTAGTTTAGCCCATGAAAAATTACAAAGCCTCAGCAATTCCACTAGCCCTTATTCTGGCATCGTCCGTCGGATTAAATTACTCAGCCAAAGCCCAGACGGAACAATCAACGCCGAACTCTCCCTCATGGTTAGAAACCACAATTCAGAACTCGGAACTCGGAACCAATGAGAATTCACAAAATGATTCCTCATTCATAACTCATAATTCATCATTCATAATTCCCCCATCATTCATAATTCCCCCCTCATTCATAATTCCCCCATCATTAATCTGTCCTTCCCCCGTCCTCAACTGCCATGATTATTTGACCCAGAGGGCGATCGCTTCTAGTCTTTTAATTGCTAATCTTGAAGGATAAAATTACGAACACAGGAGAACAGATAAACTACTTAGAGGAGAAGATTCGATATTATCAATCAAGAAATTGGACTAATTTTATTACGTTAGAACCAGTGAAGTTAATTCAGAATCTTTTTGGTGGTGGTGATGTGCAAAGAAATCAATTAACTATTACTGATATTGAGGTCAAAATAAACAGTTTAAAAGCCAATAAAAATAGTTTAGAAAATCAATTAATTGTTGAGAAAGATAAGCTAAAAAATGAGATTGCGATCGCTCTCTTAAACATTGAAGAAAGTAGGGAAAGGATTAAATTAATCAATCAGAAAAAGAAAAAAGTTAATTTACAGTCTCAAGTATTTCTCATCAAATATAGTAATGGAGAAGGAACGACAAATCAGTATTTAAACTATCAGGAAAATATTGATAAACTTGATTTTGATTTACTTAAAGCTACTAATGATTATCGAGCAAAATATCTCTAAATTAATGTTGTTGGTTGAGTAATATGAATATTAAAAACATAACATTATTAACATTATTAGAATTTGGTATTACATCCTTTTCAGCATTAGCTATACCAGAATATAAAGTGGATTTTCAAGAAATAGACTGTTTTGAAACTGTTTGTTGCAGATTTGCTAATTGGGATAACGGAGAAAAAGAAATTATCTATTCAGTTCAAACCATTCCTTATCCTTCTGAAAGTTCTGATAGCAATTATATTACTATTCTTGGCGAGACAGGTGATATTGAAATGATTGAGTCAGGTGATTACTCTTCAAGGGATAGTCTACGTTATCGAATTCGCTCATCAGATAAAAGACTAAAAGTCAAAATATTTCCAAATACTAATTCAGGAACTGTAAAATTTTGCCTAACTCATGAGAATGAAAGAGGAGAATTAAAATAGAAACTTTCAATTTTTATTATCAGACATAACTAATTCCACATTCAGGACAATCCGAGTGAGAGCTTTTTTCATCAAGAATCTAGTATTTTATAATTCCCATAATCATAACCACAATTAGGGCAAACACCAGTAAATATAGGATGATTATCCAGTAACCATACTTTTATTTAAGAAGACTTTTTTGACTTAGGTATCTTCATTAAAAATTTATATACAGTTTAAGTATTAATATCGTGGTTATAATTTCTCATTGCTTAAATAATTATTAGTATTAGAACAATAAATGAAGAAAACGTTAATAAAAATATGTTTTTAAACCTATTTGACCTAGCCATTAAAAATCCACTTAATAAAAAGGCAAGAGTAGAGCATGATGCCAAGCCTGAATCTAATTTTTTTGAAGATAAGCCGAATAAGCTTTTTGACTTTTTTAACAGAGATGGAAAAATAACTTTTGGTCAAGCTAAAAGATTAGGTGAAGCTCTAGGAGAAGAAATGGAAAAATATGATTACCCTAGTCAATTAAAAGAAGCCCTTATTGACTTTGTAAAGGAATTGGGTAAAGATCATCGTTTGTTTCCTGATATGGATACAGTTGATATTTGGTATACCGATTACTATGATCTAATACAGTGTGCTGAAAAATTAGGTATAGGAGATCCTCGTCTTCCACATTGGCCCGAAGAACCTAATGTTCATTATCGATATTTAGAATTATCTAAAAATGAGCTAGTTAGTATGCTTACCATTGTTACGAATGCCATTCTTGATAGAGATGAAACAGCTAATTACTCTTCATTCTCTATTGATTGGGATAATGAAATTAAAAAATTTACAAAAAAGTCAACTGAAGTCAAACAAGATAAGAATAGTTTGCCACATTTGAGTTTATAGATATATTAAGAGGAACTAATTAGGCATATAAGGCGGAAACGTAGTCAGAAAGAATATTCTAGCGATCGCCCCTATCATCTACTTCGCTTGAATACCGCCATTGCTACGCAAAGGCTATGTGTTAAAACTATTATACTACTTTAATAAATTACTAAAGATTACTTATACACCGCCCCGCTACGCAAGGCTATGGGTGATTTTTCTCGATCGCATTAATATAAGTGGCTTTGTCTGGGTTGTTTCCGTCACCGTTGCCCGTTAAGTGTTTCTGTTTGGGGGCTTTATCCCTTTTTTTTATCTTTCTAATAAGTGTATTAAATACTACTTTACTAGTAAAATACTTTAATTTTGCTACTAGTTATTTACTCAGTAAATTATTTTACCAATACTAAACAATATACTTAGTATTATATTTAGTAAAAAAAACGTCAGTATCCCTTAATTAATGAAGCTCAGACTCATTGTATTTAGCTTGTCTTATTAAGTAATAAGATAAATCTAATTTTGTAAATTTGATTACTTAATAAAACTATATAATTAATAATTTAATACCCAAGCATTTCCGCACTTATAATATTTTAGTATAGAAGTTATAGAAGTACATATTATGACTAGCATAGAAATAAAAAAAAATAGTGCAAAAAAGTGTAGAAGTAGGTGTAGAAGTAAGTGTAGAAACACATAAAAGAACCACAGATCTAGAATCACTTCTCGGCATAAAAATTCCAACTATTTATAAAGATATGGATTTTTTACAAATAAAAACAATTAAAGATGATGATAATTTATCATGGATTACTAATCGAGATTTTGAGAGAATTTTATTATTAAGAAAACACGTAGATGAGAAGGGAAGAAGAACAGGTTTTCAAGACTTAAATGAGGGTGAATTAGTAACTGTAGAAGAAGAAACTATTACTAGTAATAAAAAAGGAGAAATAAGTAACCAAGAAATTTATGTTACTCCTGAAGATCCCAAGGAGAATATGGATTTAGATAATATTGTTCGTAAGGGTGCTGAACTAAAGGCTCGTGAAATTGCTATGCCTCATTTAGTTGTCAGGGCGATCGCTGACAAGTTAGATGAAAGTGAATTACCAGAAGATTTACAGGAAAAGATTGAGGATGCGAGGGAAGCAAGTAACCCAAAGTTTACGCCGTCGGAGGTGGCGGATTCAATCTTGATGAGTTATCGTCAAAACTTAGCTTAAATGATGAGCAGCTAAACAAGATAGTTAACATCCTTAAGAACAGAACAAGTTTACTGATAATTGCGGAAACGGGAAGTACTGAATACTTACCAGAATATTTATTCTGTTCTTTGGCTGATTGTTACTCCTGTGCCATCGCCACCTATAAAGGCAGTGCTAAAAAGTTTATTGAGAAGGTAGCTTTTGATTTAAGCATTGATACCACAGAACCTAAATTTAACAATAAGGGTGATTGTACTGGTGAGCGACGACTTACTGTGGATGAATTGAAGGAGGCGATCGCTGAGTCATGTGATGAGGATACTACGATAATTATTCCTTTTGCTAATCGTTTACCAACGTCAATTAGATATTGGTTGGAGGATTTGATGAATATTGGAGTAACTATTTGTGCTGTAGCTAATAATAATCCTTGTAAAGATATTTTCCTAGAAATGCTGGAGCTGGAGTTAGATTTACCGAAAGATAAACAGATTAGGGAAATAATGAAGGATGAAGCCCAGAGGTTGGGGTTGCAAGTGAGCGATCGTAAATTAGCTGAGTTGCAAAGTTATGTAGGGAAAAATCCTATGCTTGCAAGGAAGGCTATTCAGAATGAGTATCTGGGTTTAAACAAACAGAATCCTCAGCATACACAATATGTGGTGATTATGCCGATAATAATTGCTATTCTGATGGGTTTTGGAATTGTCAGATTTGTTGGTCTGGGAACAGGTAATAAGTCACTTTATATCTTTGGTGGTGTCACACTTGTGGCAGGAATGACTTTAAGGCAGTTAGGTAAAGTTTCAGGAGCGAGGAAGAAACTATAGGGAGATCAATGATGATTTAATAGTATGATTATTTTCTTATTATTTAGAATGGATTTCAGCCATCAGCTTTTCTCTTACCCCTCTGACAAGAACCCTTGTTTCGCCGGGTGCGCTTCTGCATCAATGATGATTTGATAGTACGATTATTTTCTTATCTACTATAACTTTTAGACGGTAAATCAATGGTTTTTATATCTTCTAAATCATCTGTAAATAAATAACTAGAAATAAAAAAAAAAGGCTTATTAATATCAGTTAGAATAGATGTTGTATAATCATTATCTAATGATATTTTAGCCTCATAATAAACAGCAATAATTTTCTTTTTTGTAGAAAGATTATTATAATAATTATAACTAAAATATTAATGATAATGAAAGATATTATTACTGGTTTAAACGGCAAAAAACCCCATTATCGAGTCACGAATCATTAATTATGAAAAAGTTATATTACAGAATACTGAGCAATAGAGAAAGCGGCTTATCTTTAACAGAATTATTAGTGGCTTTGGTTATGACTGGCATTGTCTTAACAGCGGCGACGAGTGGTTTTATCAATCTCTTACGGGTGAATAAAGAGGTTGAATCTAAAACTGTTCTCAGTAGTACTGTTAGTTGGGCATCAAGCTATATAGTAGAGGAGATCAAAGAGGCGAGTTCTATTACTTCAGAAGCAGCCGGAAGTACTAATTGTCCTTCAGCAGAGGTTGACTCGGATGAGTGTTTAGTTCTGACCTATCCCGATGGTTCGACAGTTTATTATGGCTATCAAGATATTACTAGCGGCTCTCAGATCTGGTTAAAACCGGGTATCCTGAAGCGGCAAGCCTTTGATGATACCGGAAATGCGGTCTTAGAAACAGGACAAGCCAATGCTTGGGAAAAGGAATATACCGTGATTGCTGATGGATTATTAGGCAGTGTTAATGAAGCAGATCCTAATCCAGTTTGTAATCAAGGTTCGGTTAACTGGACGGGTGAAACTACAGTTTATGGGGACGATAATACTAAAGGTGGTTTTCGCTTTTGCCTCAATGATTCTACTGCTACCAACCGCTTAGTTAGGGTCTTTCTTTATGGGCATATAGTGGTTGGCAATGACAATAACAGGATCTCGGTTAATACCGTAACTTTTGCTCGAGCCGATTAGGAAGAATACTGAAGTATTTTTTGTAATCATTCCCCTGAGCTAAATAAATAGCGAATAACTTCACTATGAGTTTTGAAGTTTAATTGTCTTCTCAGTAGTTCTAGTTGAAAGTAGATTTCTGGACTGACTGGTACATGGTAAACATTTTTGATTTGTTTACCATCAAACTTTTGGGTAACAAAAACTGTTTCGTTATCTTCCATATTTTATTTTTCCTTGATGATTTTGTTGAAAATATCTGGGTCTGATTCAATTAATTGTTTCGCTAACAACAATCTTTGTTCTTGATTCAGATAACTAATTTTACTACTTAAATTAATCAGTAAATCATCAGTTTTAATCGGTGATTTTTCCTGTTTTTGCCCCTCTACAGCTCTGACTAAACAGGAGCGAATACTGGGAGCATTAACTTGTCTTTGATATTCTTGAAAGAGACGATAATCTTCTTCCTCAACCTCAACATACCATTTACAACCTTGTCCGGCTTTATAATTAAGCCCTTCTTTAATCAGAATTTCTTTCTTCTGAGGTTTTTGTGGTTGAGATAATGATGGTAAATCTAAATCTTGGAGTCGGATTAACTCTCGTTGGTCATTATCAAAAGCAACCACAAGAGAACTAGGAGAACTAATCTGGGTAACGACTCCTTCACGCCCACCAAAATAATGATTATCTTTTACTTTGACTCGGTCACCTACGGTGCAGCTTCGCTAGCGCCAATGGATAAGGGATTAGTTATTTTCTGTTTTCCTTTAGTGGGTTTGATATTAGCAGAATCTATTAATTCAGCATCAGTATTATCATTATCTATTTCTACCGGGGCATTATAGATAAGGTTATTTTCCTCAAAGCTTGATGTAGTAACTTCTATATCTTCTGATAGTTGTTCAGAAATTATCTGATTATCTTCTACTGATGTTAATGATTCTGATGACTTAGCTTTACCAATTCCTATCATCTGTTACTCCTTGGTGATATAAGTTCTTTCATTCTCCTTGCTATTTTCTCGATTACTCTCGATTGTATAAGATTTGTCATCTGTTCAAGATTACACAGATTATCGAAGATAGACTGTTCTGTCTGTTTGACGTAATTTAGCAACAAATCTATTCGAAACCTCACATTGTTTAGCGATTTCTCAATTACTCCACTGACTCCATTCAGAATCTTCAAGTAGAGTCATGACAGCTTTTCGTTTATCAGCATTACTACGGCGAAGTCCATGAGTAGCATTAACAGTCAGAGAAAACAATAAAGCCTCTCGATAAGTACCAGATTTCTCGATAAAGGGTAATTCAGTTATTCCTGCTTGTTTCGCCGCTTCTACACGGTGGAATCCATCTACCAAATAATAACGGGGAGTGGGCAGTGGGCAGAATTCAGAATTATGAGAATCAAATAATTGATTATTGTCACTACTCCCTCATTCCCTCTCTCCCTTTCTCCACTCCCTTCTTCTCTCCAGACAGTTATAGGAGGAAGTTCTGTACCTTCAGAATAAGCATTAGCATAATCATCCACCACAGAATTATTAATCTCTACCCTCTGCTGTAGGTTGACATCAATGGTAAGTAAAGTTAGCTTAATCCTTCCTGATACTTCCTGAATGCTATCTGAGATCGCCATAGGTTTATTAACCTTCTGAAGATTGTTAGCCAGTTCAGGGCTAGGAACATTAGAACTATCCCAATTAACCCAAAACTGCAACATCTTGCCGTTATTAACATGAATATCAGTTACTTTGCCGACATTCCCCCTGGCAAATACCCAATCGCCGATTCCAATATTATTAGGATTGAGAGAAAAGTCAGGATAATTTTTAGATTTAAGCATAGTGACCTCCTCCCATAATTTGCCGGAAAGCATTTATCAAACCTAGTGCTTGAGGATTTTCTGGTATTGTTGTTTCTGATTGTTTAACATAATACTGTTCGTACCATCGATAAAATACTGTCCTTAAATTTCTGGTATAACCTAAGCTATTATCATCAGTAAAGATGTAATCAACACGGCAATTTTTAGCCCTGGTCAACCATAAATCAAAACAAGGTAGTTTATCCTTCCAGGAGATTTTCTCCCATGCTATTTGTTCTAGGCTTCGGCTTTTAACTCGGTACTCGTCAATGAGGTTATCAAAATATTCTGACCCCGTGGAGTTGGGGTTATTCTTTCCTGTTTTCCATTGCTGATACTCTAACCATAATCTTTCAAGGATGCGATTGCCCGTTGTTTTATCATTAGTGAGGAGGTATCGCTTAATATCTCTCGCTTTTGGCAATTTGCCCTGACAATATTTGATAAACTCCTCATTTTCTAATCTTTCATCTTCTTCTGAGGGAGTAGGTAGTAGGGAGTAGGGAGTAGTATTTTCTCTCAACACCCCTTCACTGTTCCCCGTTCCCGTTCCCCGTTCTCCGTTCTCCGTTCCCCGTTCCCTGTTCCCCATTCCCCGTTGCCTTGAATTGTTATTCTCTCTTCTTGTATATCTTGTATATCTTGTATATCTTCCATCTTTCTATCATCTTTCAATCTTTCTGATTGATCTGATAAGTCTGAATTAGTCTGGATAGTCTGAGAGAGATTAGAATCAAGTTCTGGTAATGGTTCTGGCGATCGATTTTCTCGGATCTGAGAATTTTTTGCCGGATCTGATAATTTATTCTCGGATCTGAGAATTTTTTGCCGGATCTGATAATTTATTCTCGGATCTGATAATTCAGTTTCAGGACTATTAATGGGGGCTGGTTCTGATAATGTTTGCCCAGATTTGGAGATCCATTCAATCAGCAGTTTGCCTGATTTAATCAAAATCAACCCTAATTTCTTGAGTTGAGCGACTGCTTTATAAATACTGCTCTCTGGTATATTCCAAGAAAGGGCGAATTCTTTGGGATTAACTTCTACTGGACGGTCACAAAATGGATTTTCATACCGCAGTGCTAGGTGGACAAAAGCAGTATTGTTGATGAGCTTGGCTTTTCGTAGAGCAATTAACTCATCTTTTTGTAAAGGATAAAATTCTCCTTGTAGTTTGTTATTGCTTCTTACGGGAATGGGAATATTTGTTATCATGAGGATACCTCAAAAAAATGGTGAGCTCTCATCTGTAATGGATGATTGGATGGCATGGTTAGCTGCGGGAACAGTTTGACCATGTTCGTTGGATTTTTCGCCATTTAAACCTCCTAATGGGAAGAGGATCTAATGGATATATCCAATATTGCACATCTCCAATAAAATTACCTGAGAAATGATTCGAGAAGTAACAATTTTTAACAAAATTAATAATTTGCCTCATTTCAGGTTTAGTGGAGTACAAATTCACCAGATGTCTGGAATGGAGAAGAGCCAGATTAGTCGATTTATCAATGGCAAGATTGACTTGGGGACGAGTAACTTTTTTCAGTTAATTCGCTCCATGCCACCTGAATTTCAGCAGAGATATTTTCAGGAAGCTTTAGCAATCAATATAGAAGTAAAAGAGCTAAAAAAGAGCGATCGCATACCTTGGACAGAAATGATCGGTTCTGCCGATTACGAAGATATAGAGGAAATTCTCTCGGCTTTAGCTGCTCGGTGGTTGGAGTTAGGAAAAGCTAAACAAAAAGAGTTAGTGAATGTAGGATGAATGGCGTGGATATCAAACAGCTAAAGCAGGAAATTGACGAGCTTCCCGTTGAGGACAAAGTAAAACTGGTGCAGGAAGTTCTTTCCTCGTCGGGTTTGCAGGTAGTCATGGGCGGTGGTAACTTTTTTTCGGCGGAGATAGTTTTACAGATTCAGCAGGGCGACTCCGATCAGATAGCCGAGATTTTGAAGGCGTTAGCGTTCAGGGTCAGCAGTGAAGTCTCAGCTGTAAATGGCAATCGCGATCACGGAGTATAAGGGCGATCGTTCGGTTACTACAGAACGAAAACATACGCGCTTGGCTGAAATACTTACCTTGACTAAATTTTAGAAATAAAATTCTGAAGTTATAGGTTTATCTTCAGGTATACCAAAATAATCAAGAGTAAAGATAATAACTATTAGAAGAAAATAAGCGCTCACCGAAGGTGCGGATCGAAGCAGACCGCAAGTTTAATAGCATTTCGCCATTGCCATTTCTTGTTTTCTGCTTGAGGGCACCTCGAAAAATTGATTTATCTTAAAAATCGATCCCCGAAACCTTAATTATATTGGTTAAATAGGGTGTACCGTAAAGGAGTATTTATGGCTTTTGTATAGCAGCTCTTTCCGATCGCCTTCAGTACTATCATTTTTCCTCAGTCATAACTCGTACCACACTCTGGACAATCCCATGATAAAGGATTTCTCGGATATTCATAACCACAATTACTACAGCTTCCTGTAAAGGCAGGGTGATTGTTTAAAAGCCATAATTGCCGTTCTTTATCTGGTTTATCTTCTGGCAATTTAATCAATTCATTATAATCGCATTGGTCTATTTTAGGCATAATTTAGAGTTTTCTTTCTATGATAGAGCGATCGATTTTAAAAGCTAATGTAGTTTTTTCAAACCCAAAATACAGCAAAATGTATTACTGTATTTACGCTATACTGTGTTTATGTATTGCTGTATTTATTAATCAGTAAATCTAATGCCTCTTGCACCAGCTCAGACTTTTTAGGTTTCTTACCTGTAAGCTTACGCTGTGCCAGTTGAATCTCTTCTAACGCCATAACTTGTTCAGGACGTACATAGAGAGTTACTTTTTCTAAGACTTTATCCTCATTTTTGAAATTTTTACTAGTATCAGTTGACTGAATTACAGCATCAACTCCTTTAGTGCTAGTCTGTTTACGTTGACTCAATGAAACTCTTTTAACCACGTTTTTCGACCTCCAACGCTAATTTTTTGTAGGCTTTTGCTGCTGATGATTGAGGGAGAAATTCTAAAATCGATGTTCCTGCCATTACACTATCAGGCAACTTCACCGTCATCGGAATTGCTGTAGAAAACATCAGCTCGCCATAGGTATTGGTTAATTCATCAATTACTTCTTTGGCATGGAGGGTTTGACTCTGATATAAAGTAGGCAAAATCCCCATAACAGATAATTCTGTGTTGAGACGGTTTTTTACCTTTTCTATAGTATTAAACAGCAATTCCATGCCCCTTAGAGCAAAATACTGTGTTTGAACGGGTATGATAATTCCTGTTGCTGCCGATAAAGCATTGAGAGTCAAAAGACTAAGAGAAGGAGGGCAATCAATCAAAATATAGTCATATTCTTTTAAAAGAGGAGATATCTTTTCTTTGAGTACCCGTTCTCTACCTGGTTCGCTCACTAGTTCCAGCTCACTAGCAGCTAAATCAATATTACAAGGAATTAAATCACAACCAATTGAGGTTTCAAGTAATACATTAATAGCCTTAATCTTACTTGAGCGTAGTACATCATATAAAGTTGTTTCCAACTCTAAAGGTTCTACTCCTAAACCTGCTGATAATGCTCCTTGAGGATCGAGGTCTATAAGAAGCACTCGACGTTTTAATGCTGCTAAAGCAGCTCCTAAATTAATAGTAGTGGTTGTTTTCCCTACACCGCCCTTTTGCTGAGCAAGAGCAATCACTTTTGCCGACATAAATACCTTTTACTGTATTTCTGTTTGTACGGTAAAACATTTTACTGTATTTCTGTTTAAACATTAAAACATTTTACTGTATTTTTTTCTAATCCATCATTCATCATTCATCATTCATAATTTATCATTCCTAGATCGATCTCGTGGCAGTATAATAGTTCAATTAACTGAGTGCCACATAAGAATACGTTATGTCTAACTCGACAGCTAAGAATGAGATAACAACTGAAGAGCTTATTATTCAATGGTTACATGGTCTTTCTCCCAATACCCAGAGTACTTATCGGCTCTATCTAAATCGGTTTTTGGCTCATGTTGATAACCCACATTCCGCACGTCACAAAGTATCATGATAAAAATGTGAAACCGAGCAACTTCCTTTGAACAAACTACATAAAAATACTCAATATAGTTTTTATTCGCCTTTTGTCTCGAGAACTTTGCGAAAACTAAAATCTCATTCTCAATAACTTCACCTTTAATAAGAATGAATAAAAAACAAATATATCAATTTTGTCTTCCCCTATTTTTGATATTTTTCTTAACACTATTTCACTCTTTAGTCCCATAAGTTACCCAGAAAAAATATAATAATTCTGACAAAAATCGGGAAAAAACTTTGAATGTAATTTTCGTTCATTTGTCAGATTTACTATATCTTCTTTTCCTCTATTTATTACTTAATGAACCCCTTGAAAACATGAAAATATCAATCATCACATCAACATTCAGTTAATTTTCCTAATTGATTTTTATTCCGATTTTTTTCTCTTTTAATAAACGACGTACTTCTCTTTGCCCTAAAATATCTTTTAACGGGCATAAACCCATGGACCTTGACATCTTTCGATTACTTTTTTTCAGGATTTTTAAAACGTTTATTATCAGCAAAAAATGATGAGCTCTTCAGAAAACTAAAACCTCTTTCTGCGGCTTGTTGCTCTTTATACTTAAAATTTTATCAGAATTAAATTTACTTTTATCCAATCTATTTGTAGCTAACACAAATCTTCCTGCTCTTTTTTTTGATTCGTTTATTTTAGTTAAATCTGATTTCAAAATAGCCGTAACTTGATAAGTTTTTCCCGATTTTTCTTCCTTCTTTTTCGATTTTTTCTTGTGATTATTTAACTCACTTTCTGTTCCATTTTTTAGCTCGGTTATATGATGATATTTTAAAGTCTTATGAAGTTGAATCTAAATGAGAAAAATCTATGTTGATATTATATTTTTTTACTGTGGCTAAAGCAATAATTAAAAATAATGAAGATAATCCTTTTTCATAAAGTTTATCCATTATTCTTCCAATTCTATCATCGTTCAAATACTCAAGTAGTATTCCTTTTCC
>CAVVOP010000014.1:0-8508 GCA_963749915.1 uncultured cyanobacterium | reverse complement strand
AACAGAGCGATCGCCTTTCTCATATCTCAGGTCGAGTAACAGCCAACCCAAAATTAATGGCGATTTTAAGCGTAATATACACTACCCCACCCCCCAAAAAGTATCCTAGTCTATAAATTAATAAATCTTTACAGTCCTCTAATGTTGCTTTCTTTTAAATCATTTATAGCACCTTGATTTTTGCTCTGCTTAATTACCTGAGTTCGATTATTAGAAAAGTAGAAATTAATCATGATAAAAGGAATTGAGCGTTTACTTGATAATCAATTAAATCTCCTTCCACAAAAAAGCTTAAGCCATAATTTCCGGGGGTAAGATTAGCAGAAAGAAAATTACCATATTCTATATCAGCAACTACAGTCGCTGTTCCCTGAGAATCGAATCTAACTAATTCAGTAATAACTGAAGGATCAGTATTTAACTCAAACTGAAGATTACTATTTGTGCTAAATCGCAGACGATCTACACTATCATAAAATCCTTTTGAATTGGTATTGCCCAGATAACCATTAATCAAAAAATCTTCCCCTGCGTCTGCTCTACCTAGATTGAAAGCTCTATCCCAGTTAGAACTTAAATCTCGTCTAACATTTTTTTTGCCGTTTAAACCAGTAATAATATCTTTCATTATCATTAATATTTTAGTTACAATTATTATAATAATCTTTCTACAAAAAGAAAATTATTGCTGTTTATTATGAGGCTAAAATATCTTTAGATAATGATTATAAAACATCTATTCTGAATGATATTAATAAGCCTTCTTCTCTTATTTTTAGTTATTTATTTATCAGATGATTTAGAATAGATAAAAACCATTGATTCACCACCTAAAAGTTATAGTAGATAAGAAAATAATTATACTATCAAATCATCATTGATCGCCCTATAGTTTCCTCCTCGCTCCTGAAACTTTACCTAACTGCCTTAAAGTCATTCCTGCCACAAGTGTGACACCACCAAAGATATAAAGTGACTTATTACCTGTTCCCAGACCGATAAATCTAACGATGCCAAAACCCATCAAAATAGCAATAATTATCGGCATAATCACCACATACTGGGTATGCTGAGGATTTTGTTTATTCAGTCCCATGTATTCATTCTGAATAGCCTTCCTTGCCAACATCGGATTTTTACCTACATAAGATTGTAACTCAGCTAATTTACGATCGCTCAAACTTCAACCCCAACCTCTGGGCCTCATCCTTCATTATCTCCCGAATCTGCTTATCCTTCGGTAAATCTAACTCCATTTCCAGCATTTCTAGGAAAATATCTTTACAAGGATTATTATTAGCTACAGCACACACAGTTACTCCTATATTCATCAAATCCTCCAACCAATATCTAATTGACGTTGGTAAACGATTAGCAAAAGGAATAATTATCGTAGTATCCTCATCACATGACTCAGCGATCGCCTCCTTCAATTCATCCACAGTAAGTCTGTCGATCGCCAGTACAATCACCTTTATTGTTAAATTTAGGCTCTGTGGTATCAATGCTTAAATCAAACGCTACCTTTTCAATAAACTTTTTCGCACTGCCTTTATAGGTGGCGATGGCACAGGAGTAAGAATCAGCCAAAGAACAGAATAAATATTCTGGTAAGTATTCAGTAGTTCCCGTTTCCGCAATTATCAGTAAACTTGTTCTATTTTTGAGGATGTTAACTATCTTGTTTAACTGCTCATCATTTAAGCTAAGTTTTGGCGATAGTTCATCAAGATTGAATCCGCCACCTCCGACGGCGTAAACTTTGGGTTACTTGCTTCCCTCGCATCCTCAATCTTTTCCTGTAAATCTTCAGGTAATTCATGTTCTTCTAGTTTATCAGCGATCGCCCTGACAACTAAATGAGGCATAGCAATTTCACGAGCTTTAATTCCGCACCCTTTCGAACAATATTATCTAAATCCATATTATCCTTGGGATCTTCAGGAGTAACATAGATTTCTTGGTTACTTATTTGACCATTTCCATTTTACTATTATTAGTAATTTTATTATTTTCTACAATTACTAATTCACCAGTTTTTTCTTCATCAAATCCTGTTCTTCGCCCAGTTATTTCAATATGCTTTCTTAATAGCTTAATTCTCTCAAACTCTTCATTAGCTAATCCAAGAGAGATTCTCATTATCCTTAATTGTGCTAATTTTTAAAAACTCTAAATCTTTGTAAAAAGTTGTAGTTTTGACTCCTGTAATTTCAGTTACTTCCGCAATACGTTTATGTGTTTTCGCACTTACTTCCGCATTCTTTCTATTGTATTTTTTTATTTCTATGCCACTCATAATATGATCTCTGTCCATTTTCGTACTTTTTCATTTTATCCATGAAAACTGCGAAAGTACGAAAATGAATTATTAAGTTTTTTATAAGCAATTTAATCTAGCCTTTTAATTGATTCAGTAACTATGTACTTTAAGAGAAGATATGAGGCTTTATGCCTTTTAGAATCAGGATTTGTTATTATTCAAATATTAGTGTTTTACTAAGTGTATTTAAGAGTATTGGTAAAATAAATTACTAAGTAAAGTACTAGAACCAAAATTAAAGTATTTTACCAGTAATGTAAAGTTTAATACACTTATTAGAAAGATAAAAAAAAGGGGGCAAACCCCAGAACGAAACCGCCGTGCGATGTCGCAACCTAATATTTTCATTTAGATTTTATGGTAAAGAAGAGCAACCCAACCAGTGAACCAGTAGGGCGTTAGCCGGACGACAAGTATTTTTTCGAGGGTCAGTCGGGCGTTAGCCGGACGGGTGGATAAGGAGTAATATTTGGGAGATATGCCCCAATTCCTACTTTTCTAATCATAATTGTACCTGTGCCTACATAATTAGATAAATAAGTTTTTACAGAGAGTATATATTACACTACCTGATAAGGTACATGAACAATTAGAGGAATTGGTAACATTACTGAAAGATTCAGATAAAATTAATTAATGGAAGTTTGATCGATCCTACCGCTTAAATGCCTGTTTTCTCGTTGCCATCCAGAGGGGGAATAAGCAAATCTTATGGTTAAACCCGTGATTGGCTGAGTATGAATACCTGCTATATAAGTTTGGCTTATACTCTGTGTGGAGCATGGGTGAAGTGAGGCGGCATGGAAGAGAATGGTTATCTACTCGTCCATGACGATTTGACTTGTAACAATATTTATCGATCATTTTGTTGGTGGGCAATTGGTAAAGATCAATAACTTCTTTGCGTTCAAGGAAATTGCAGAAAGATGAATAGAGCGATTAATGAAGTCTTCGTATTTTGTCCCTGGCTTCAACTTAGCGATTCTGTCGAGATAGATGGGTTTCTTTGCCCTAACCCTCGAAAGAGGGGATTAAGGGGTATGGCAGAGTGCGTTTTTCCTTGATATATCTGGATTTTAGCCAATTACTGAACTAGCGTATTGATCTGGATAAAAGTAACGAAATCTTAGGAATCTAACTTTTCAGTAAGCTATTTGTCAAGAACCGTTGCTATCGTTTCCGGTGAATTTGACAATGGTCTAAGGACATGAAAGGCAGATTATACCGTACTCCAACAATCCTAATCCCCTTTTTCGAGGGTTAAGGCAAAAACACCCATTATCAGCTTGTTTATATATTTTGTAATAGAAAGCACATTATAAATAATAATTGTAAATATTTATGAAACAATAGTTTTATAGTAATAAATGATGGTTATATTCTTATTGTCTGACAACTAACACAGCGAATTTGCTTTTACTTACATTTTTAGTTGCACATCGTATAACATTTATTTTTACTATAGTGAAAATATGTCTAATCTAAAGACACCGACTAAGTTTATAGCTCCTCTAGTTAGCACTTTTATTCTTGGGAGTATCCTAGAAGCTGGTACTACACTAGCAGTCACATTTAAAGATGTAACCTCAGGACGTTTAGAATTTCGCGACAGTCAAGGTATTCAAATAGGTAATGGTTCATTTGAATATACACCCGATTCTGTTGAAGGGACTTTCATTACGGGTAGGTCATCTAGTTCTAGTTTTCAGTCTTTTTTTATTACAGATCCTAGCCAACTCCCTCTAGAATTTGTACTGGAAGATAGTTTTTCTATTGCAGCGAGCGATGATTTTCGTCTAGTAACGAATATAGAAGCTCAGATATCAGGAGTAGATCTTGATACTATACAGTTTGATAGTATACTAGATCCCGGCGCTCCATTTATTAATGTTTTACTATTTCAACCCCCCGAAACAGAGTTTTTCCCACCAGGCCCTGGTGAACTACTTAATATTAGCGTAGGGGATCCAAGAATCCAAGGGTTATTTGTTGGCCAAGGCTGGTTCTTAACAGATGTCTTGTTCGCACCATTTTCACAATACCGAATTTTTCTAAACAGTAATGGGGACTTTGATGGATTTCTACCCCCTGAAGCAGTTACTGTCCAGGGGACTTGGACAGCACAAGCTATACCAGAACCCCTAACCATCTTAGGCACAGCAACGGCATTGGGCTTCGGAACATTATTCAAGAAGAAGAAACTATCATCTAAAGCTCAATAATTATTTACTCCAGACTCTGAAATTTAATTGTACAAAACACTGCTACTTGAGCAGTGTTTTTTTTACAGTTAAAGACTAATATAAGTGGATGATGATTGCTTCTCCCTACCATTGAGATAATAACTTTCAGTAATTGATACTGAACTATGGCCAAGACTACGACTTAACAAGTGAATATCACAACCATTGTCAAGACTAGTCATTGAGTGTTCATGTCTAAACTTGTGAGGATGAATATTGGCACTAATGCCTAATCTTTTCTTCAGTCGGTTCAACATCATATTAACCGCTTGTCTTTTCAACATTTCGTCCCTTTGATAAGCTGTAAAGACAAAGGTTTTATTGTACTCGGATTGAAGCGGCAATAACTCTTGATATAAATCATGGGGTACAATCAAAGTTCTTTCCTTATTCCCTTTCCCACTGATAAATACTTTCATCTCACCACTATCAAGGTAGAAATCATCCCAAGTCAACCGCAGTACCTCACTAACCCTCAGTCCTAAAAAGTACATCATCTTAATGATTAATCGATCGCGCTCACTTCTAGCCCCATCAACCATTTTCCGTATATCCTCATGGTTTATTCGCATGGATGCAATGCGTTTATGTACCTTGGGAGCTTTTACTAATACTGCTACGTTACTAGTAATGTACCCCACCGAGAAGGCGGAAACATAGGGTTCGTGCAACCAGGGGCAGCGTAGTGCCAAACGCCTTATTTAGAAAGGGTTTCAGCTATCAGTTTTTTCTTATGTACTAAGTTTGTATTGTATAATAATAGAACGGAATAATAAGGGTTTCAGATACATTTTCTTGACTTTTTATTGCTCACTGCCCCTCATGACAAGAACCCTATGTTTAGGCCTAATCAATGCCTTGAGGGATAAGTTAATCATGCTAACAGGGCGGTTAATAGCTTTACTGAGATGTTTTATAGTACAACCATCAGGATATTGATTAATTACCTGTAACAATCTTTCACCCGTAGTTAAGCCACCACGAGCTTTGATGAATATTAAGTTTGACATTTCCTCACACAGAAATTGTTAAAATTTATTAAGTAATTATAGTGTTTTTAGAGAAATTAGATTGAGAATGATCAGAAACGTTATTGAGATAGGTGTATAGTAGAGACAACACACTGTGCAGTGGAGACAACACAATGAATGTTCAAGAATTATGCGATCGCTTACTCAACTAACAACATCAATTTAGAGATATTTTGCCGATAATCATTAGTAGCTTGAAGTAAATCAAAATCAAGTTTATCAATATTTTCCTGATAGTTTAAATACTGATTTGTCGTTCCCTCTCCATTACTATATTTGATGAGAAATACTTGAGATTGTAATTTTACTTTAGCTATTTTCTGATTAATTAATTTAATCCTTTCCCTACTTTCTTCAAGGTTTAAGAGAGCGATCGCAATCTCATTTGTCAGCTTATCCTTTTCAACAATTAATTGATTTTCTAAACTATTTTTATTGGCTTTTAAACTGTTTATTTTGACCTCAATATCAGTAATAGTTAATTGATTTCTTTGCACATCACCACCACCAAAAAGATTCTGAATTAACTTCACTGGTTCTAAAGTAATAAAATTAGTCCAATTTCTTGATTGATAATATCGAATCTTCTCCTCTAAGTAGTTTATCTGTTCTCCTGTGTTCGTAATTTTATCCTTCAAATTAGCAATTAAAAGGCTAGAAGCGATCGCCCTCTGGGTCAAATAATCATGGCAGTTGAGGACGGGGGAAGGACAGATTAATGATGGGGGAATTATGAATGATGGGGGAATTATGAATGATGAATTATGAGTTATGAATGAGGAATCATTTTGTGAATTCTCATTCGTTCAGTCGAGTTCTGAATTGTGGTTTCTAACCATGAGGGAGAGCTCGGCGTTGATTGTTCCGTCTGGGCTTTGGCTGAGTAATTTAATCCGACGGACGATGCCAGAATAAGGGCTAGTGGAATTGCTGAGGCTTTGTAATTTTTCATGGGCTAAACCAATTTGATTATTAAGCTCATTGAGTTTGATTTCATGTTCTGATTTTCTCTGCTGATATAAAGCTAATTCTCGTTCGTAATTTTGCCTTTGTTGATTAATATTTTCTATTCTTTTTACCTTATCAATTTGACTTTGATATTCTTGGTATTTTCTTTCACTTTTAGCACTCTCATATTTACCTTTTGCTAATTGATATTCTTTAGAAGCGATTGTCAATTTCTGTCTTAATTTATTTAATTTAGCCTTCTCATGATTAATGACTTTTTCATCTAATTCTGGTAATTGTGATAAATAATCTATCTCTTCTTGTTTAACTTTAATCTCATCATTAATGGTAAGCGTTCAGGGGGGAACGAAAATATGGTAGTTTAAAGCTATGGAACAAGAGCAACTACTAAAAACGAATTTTTTCACCACAGAAGAATGGGATTCGACTCCTCAAGGAGTTAAAAATTTTGTAGTGCAACAAAAACAAAGAATTGAACAACTAGAAAAACAATTAGAAAATCTGCAAGAAAAAGTTAATTGTAACTCGAAAAATTCGAGTATTCCTCCATCTACAGAAATAGTTAAGCCATTCTCGAAAAAACCCCTGAAAAGAAAGAAAAGAAAAAGAGGCGGACAAAAGGGGCATACTGGTAACAGTCGAGAATTATACCCAGAATCCGAATGTCAAAGTACCAAAAATCACTTACCAGAAACCTGTAAATGTTGTGGGGAAAAACTCTCAGGTACAGATGAAAATCCTTACCGACACCAAGTAGTAGAAATACCACCAATAGAACTAGAAATAGTAGAACATCGCTTACACCAATTAGAATGTAATCATTGTGGTAGTTTAACGAGAGCAAAATTACCTGAAAATGTCTCCGAGAGTGGCTATGGTTCAACAGTAGTAGCCTTGGTATCTTTGATGAGTGGAGTATATCGTCATTCTCACCGTATGATTGTGAGTGGAATGTCAGACTTTTTGGAGTGAAAATGTCCTTGGGTACAGTAAATCGTCTTAGAAAAGAAGCCAGTGTAGCATTGTCATCAGCTGTAGAAGAGGCAAAAACTTATATTCAATCAGCAGAAATGGTTAATGCCGACGAAACAGGTTTTTCACAAGGTAATACCGATGGCAAAAATCCTCTGGGTAAAAAGGCTTGGTTATGGGTAGCGGTGACACCATTGATTACATACTTTCAAGTCACTTTATCTCGTTGTACCAGTGCGGCAATGGATTTATTGGGAGAGAACTTTGGGGGTCTTTTGGGGAGTGATCGATATAGAAGTTACAACTGGGTGGATGTTTCCAGACGACAGTTATGCTGGGCACATCTAAAACGAGAGTTTCAGAAAATATCAGAGCGTAGCGGTGCATCCAGACAAGTAGGCAGAGATTTAATGGCACAAGAGAAAAAGTTGTTTAGGTTATGGCGAAGAGTCAGAGATGGAAACCTCGAGTAGAAAGGAATGTAAATTGTTAGTATTACCAATTAGGAGTCGTGTTCAAAAAATATTGACAGAAACAGCCAAGTTTGAGATTGGTTCAGGGAAAAAACACCGTGGGCAAAGACGGTGCGTACTTGCCGACAATTGTTGAAGGTGGAAACTGCCGACGGCTATTTATCGAAGTTGAAGATTTAGAACCGACTAATAATTCGGCGGAAAGTAGCGATTGTCCTGCTGTTTTGTGGAAAAAGACCAGTTTTGGTTCTCAAAGTGAGAATGGAGCATTTTCGTGGCAAGAATGCTCACGGTGGTTAGTAGTTTGCGTTCTCAAAATCGTAGTGTTTTAGAGTTTATCCGAGAAACTATCACAGCTCATAGACAGGGAATTTCCACACCATCTTTAATCCCAACAGCGATCAACTCTAAGATTGAGAAGATGCGATTGTTACCTCAAATCTTGAAAGAAAACTGAGTCTATCCCTTTAGTTGCGTGACCCTCTGAACGTTTACCA
>CAVVOP010000013.1:0-23645 GCA_963749915.1 uncultured cyanobacterium | reverse complement strand
TTTTAAAGAATTTATTGTATAATAGATACATAGGGGAAACCCAATAATTCAATAAAAAGAAGAGTAAATTACAATCATGACACACATATTATTTAATTTCTCAAACATAGAGAAAATTACATGGATTGACCGTAAGGAAATAAAGATGATCAAGGTTAGCAGTAACAAATATTGCACCGTTCATCTACACTCAGGAGAAATTATCAAGGTTACAACCCAAGAAGTTAAGAAATTGATGGGAAGCGATCGCGCAAAACCCGAAGCAGTGACATTGAAATTATCGATAATCAAGATAATACCTACACTGCTAAAAACACCATCAAAGGAACTGAATACACCTTAACCCCGAATGATTGCTTTATTGATTGCACCTGCCCTGATTATGGCAACCAGTGGATCGTATTTGAAGGAGAAAAAGCCTTATGCAAACACGGTTACGCCCTTTTATCTTATCTAGGTTTTAATAGCTTTGAGGAATACCTAGAGTTCACCGAAGAAGAAAAAATTAACCGCCAATATCAGGAACATCAGGAACAACAAGACTATTACCATTTAATTAATGGTGAATTTGATTACATCGAAGAATACGAAAGATTAGATCGAGAGATAGCTAATTACGAAGCTCATCGAGGAATGTAAAAATTTACAACCCCAGCAATGGGGTTATTTATCATGAATCCATCACATCAATTAATCTCTCAACATTTCACCCATTACTTAATCGATAAAGCCTTATATCACCTTGACCGCAGTCATTATAATTACCGTTACCAAGACCTTAAAACTAGATTTATGGTTCAATGGTTTATGGACTAATTTATCAGGTATTATCAGTTATCAAGATTATGCCGAATTTCTCTTGCTCTACACCCAAGGAAAAGCCTATCAATTACCTTATAAACAAGTAGGAGAAAACATTTATATAGTACAGGGTAAAGCAAGCAAACCTTATTACACTGTTACCCCAACTTCCTGCAATTGTCCATTATTTCGATTGAGACAGAAGCGATCTCAGGAATTACCGCAGTTTTTCCGATACTTTCCTGTTACCTGTCATCATCACCAGTTAATCCTTAACAGGGAGTAGGGAATAGGGAAAATTGCCCGTTCCCTGTTCCCTTGTATGCCTAGTTCTATGGAAAAGTCCTTAGCGAAGCGGTTTTTCATGACGGTGAAAAAAAACCATAAATCCTAACACCTTTCCTAGATAAGAGTCAGAAAAAAAGGGCTTTTCGCCCAAACCTAAAACCATTGTTTATTAATTTTTAGCTTTAATCCTAATCTTTTCCGTCTTTCTCTAATTATTGGATGATTAATAATCTTAGGTTGTTCTGTGTAAATCTCTACATTCCCTGTTTCCCTATTCGAGAAATCCACTGTAATTATTTTATTTTGCTGAGATTTTTCTTTGGAGTCCATAACTTTAATAAATATTGTTCAATTGCATTTGCTATAAATTCACTACATGATAAACCGCTATCTGCCAGAGCTTCATTGAATAATGGTTCTAAATCTTGATAAAGAGATACACTCATTGACTTCTTAAGACGAGGACGATCACTAGGAATTACCCAGCCATCTTCTCGTTTAGCTTCATGAATATAGGTTTTTCTAATTGGCGGAGTTGTTACAGCTTTATCTAAATCCCAACCTCGTTCTAATCTACTATAAACCGTATTTACAGAAATATTATTAGCGATCGCCTTTTCTTTATAGTCATCAGGAAAAACCTTACTTGTTTTACGTTTAACCATAAAAAATTATTATTTAAAATATAGGTAAATTATAACAATTATTAAAGAATATACCAAGAAAAAGTATAGGGTAATAAGGTTTTTACCAATACTAAATCTGTTATCATAGAAATAAGGAACAAGAATAAATACATATATATTGTAATTTTCTTTTTTTTATTGAATTTGTAATTAGGGGAATTAACCCCTTTTTTATTATAAATTAGTCGTCTAAATCTTGAGTAAAGTATTCAGAAGCACCACAAACAATGAGTACAGCACCAACGAGGGATCTTTTTTGTGCCATCTTACATAAAGTATTAATAACACTATAATCTTTATTATTAATCTGTTTAATAAATTTTTTTTCTCTACTATTAGCAATCCCATCACATTGACCTACCAATTCACCAAAACGATAAAGAGAACAACGATAATGATAATGGAATAATTCTGTCTCATAATCTACAATTTTATCAATTAAATCAAAGGTAGGACGTAGTTTAAATAATCTTACTAATTTTTCAGCACCAGCTTTAAATAAAACCTCTTTATTGCCACAATAAGGAATAGTACCATAATCTATTTTTTCTACTAAATAACGCTTAACATAAGTACGCATTGCCGAGAAGACATAATCAGCTTGTTCTATGTCTTCATCCTCTAATAAATTAAAAGTTAGGGGAACATTGACTAAGCCTTTATCAACTACCTGAATCTCTGATTTATTATCCATAAATTCAATTTTGATTTACTTATTTCTATTCTATTCTATCATATTATCTTTATTATAATCTTTATATTTTTAAATATTTTACTTGCAATTGCAAAGAATATTTGCTAAAATAAAGGAGTGACAAAGGAAAAGATTAAGAGAGAGAAAAAAGTCTTAATACTAATCTTAAATCATAGTAAATTCAATAAAAAAAGGGAAAAAATAGTAATGATAAATACAGTAACAATAGCAGGTTATATAGGTGCAGAACCTACCATGAATGTTTATGAGAACTCGACAAAAGTGAGCTTTAGTATAGCGGTAAATACAGTAATAAAAGGAGAGGAAAAAACCTCATGGATACCTATAGAATGTTGGGGAAATCAAGCAATGTTTGTAAATAATTATTTGCACTCAGGAAGTTATGTAATTGTATCAGGAAAAATTGAGCAGAATTCATGGGAAACAGAAGAAGGAGAGAAAAAAAGTAAGCTATTTGTCTATGCTAATCAAGTAGAATCACCAAAACCTAAAGTAGAAAATAAAGGAGGAAAAAAGGTAAATAAATAAGAAATTAGAGGGTTTAACCGCCCTCATTAAACATTAAAATTAAGGAAAAAACTATGACAGAAACTAAAGGTAGATACAAACTCTATCAATTAAGCAATCGCCTTCAGGAATTAGAGGAGACAATAGAGAATCTGGAGGGTGTAGATATACCGGCTGATTTACATTTGGAATACTTAGAATTATTAGCAGAAGCAGAAGAAACAAATGATAAATTTATTGATAAAATTGATTCAATTTTATGCTTAATTCAGTCGAGAAAAAGATGGTTAGAAATGAGAAAAGCAGAGGCAGAAAGACTGAACAAATTAATTAAAAAGGATGAGAAAACTATTGAATGGTTACAAGAATATCTTAAACAACATTTAGAGAAAATAGGTAAAACTAAGTTCAGAACAAATAAGTTTAATATATCCATCAGAAAAGCATCGGTTAGCTCCCTTACATTTACTCAGAGAAGATGCTAAAAGCTATCCTCAACAATACCAGAAGGTAACAATAGAAGTAGATAAAAAGGCACTTAAAGAAGCAGTAATTAATGGTGATGCAGAAGCCTTAAAGTATGCAGAACTAGGAGAAAAATCAACTTATCTATCAATTAAATAATTAACTTTATTAGGGGTTAATAGCCCCTTAAAACTATACAAAAATTACTAATTTATGACTGTGAAATAATTAACTTAGTTTCTGATAAAAATAAACCTAATAATCCTCAATTTAATTACTGTAATAATTGGAGTTATAACTAACTTAAAATCTGATATTAAACTGTTAATTTACCAGCTTTAATAGTATAAACCGATCAGATAATGCTCAGGTAGGCGGAAATAGAAGGTTGCTGCAATGAGGGGCAACATACCCGTCAAAGTCTTGGTCTATAAGCAATACAGAGATTTAAGAAACTTTGTTTAATAAACGCTTAAATATAAGTTATACAAATCAGTAAAAAGACTTTGCCTAAAACGGAAGTTGGAATACCTTAAAATACCACTCTTCAAACATTATAATCACATTCTTGAATATAAAAACATTGCCTAAAAGGACAAACTAGGCAATGTTCAGATAGATATTTCTTATTAATCATCGTTAAAAATTGGGGTTTTAAGAGTACATTTGAATTGATTGCCCCTAGTTGCGCTAACCTTCGATCTACGCCTATGATTGAGTTTCAGGCTTAGCGTTGTTTTCTGTTTCGTTGCTACTCAAACCCCCTTATCTGGCGTTTTTTGGAGCGGAACCATCTTTAATAAAAGATGAACGATTTTGATCTAGAATATAAGATTATTTTCAATAATCTTATATTCTAAGAAATTCCAACTATGCCACTAAAGGTTTCGTCAGGAAAGAAGATTCCTTCATCTCTTCCACCACCAGGTAGTATAGATCTTATTTTAGCAATTCCATACCGACAACAAAATATGACTAATTGGTGTTGGGCTGCTTGCTGTGAAATGGTTTTTATTCATTATGGGATAAATAATGTTACTCAGGAGCAGATTGTATCATTTGAGCTCGGGGATCAATGTCCACTTGATCAAAATCCGCTGCCAAGTTCTTGTAATCAGGCTAGATGGCCTGATAGATCGTATTCAAATTGGAATATTAAATATGATAGAGTGCAGCGAGCACTGAGTAAAGATGAACTACAAGATCAGTTAGATGTTGGACAACCGATTGAGCCATATTTTCTCTGGAATAGTGGTAATTCTCATGTTGCAATCGTTAGAGGTTACTATTCTAATGGTGATGTAGAGGTTCACGATCCATGGTTTGAAACTAGTCGATGTTCATATGAATATGTCTTATCGGCATATGATCTTGGAGATTGGGTATTGACATACACTAATATTACATCTAATTAAAAAAGAGTACGCAACTGATTTATGACACACACAGATACCTTACCAGATAATGCAATTGACATAATTGCACCGCTAATTGGAGAACGGCTGAATCCACTAATAAGAAAGGATTTCCTTCCACCACCAGGAGGAGCTCTGCCGGAGGCTGAAATAAAGGAAACGTTATCTATTTGGACTTTCAAATGTAGCGTTTACTCCCTAAAATTAGATAGTGGTTCCTTTGGGAACTATGTTAAACCTCTAAATCATTGGCATCACCAAATCTCAATTGATGACTCTGATATTAGCTTCGCAGAAACACGACCACCAAATGATGACAAATCTTCTGACTGGTCTGTCCTACGAGTCTCGTCCAATTCACAGGTTAGTAGAGCTATTTCAAAGGCGACTGATTGGGTAGATAGGAATGTCCTTGGAGATCCAGTCGTCAGGTTATTACTAATACCAGAGTTTCATATGCATACATTTTGGCTGAATGAGAATTCCCGAAATAATATCTTACTCGTTAAATCTCCAGAGCAATATCTAGACTATTTGAAATATGGAACACTATATTCCTCACAGGAATTTATAAAGATATTGAGGAAACTCCCCTCTGCTCAAGGGCCAACTGGACAACCACCTATGTTATAGACCAGTAGAACATGTTAATTAGCGCGGGATTTTTATTTCATACTCCTCACTTGGATTGTATGATATTTCGTCTTGGAAACGCTTAATTAGCATGTCAAGTCCGAGACGCTCACATGGTGATGAAAGATAATAAAATAGGTTTACATACCAAAGCCATCCGATAAATGTTAGATAAAAATCGTTTTCGTTTTCATAAACAAGCCTATACTTTTTAAGCTCTTCCAAGCTATCAATAATAAATGGGTTTACATTGTTCCAGTTGACTAAATTTTTATCAAGGTATCCAAAATAAGGTAAATGCATCGTGATTGGTTTGTTATAAAACGCACCATGCTCATGTTCACCAACTTGATAAAAAATTCGATCACTATTTATACTATCAATATACTTCTCACGATCATCACAGTTTGTGACTGTAATATTTGAGAAAGATGATATGGACCCATTTCCAAATCCGAGAAGATCTGTATCACTGTATCCGTAGACATGTTTATGATAGTTGAAGATGTATTTATCGGTAGTTATGCACTCTTTCTTCACATTGTTTCCTGATCCATCTCTAACATAGCCATGACCATTATGGGGAAAGAAATTAAGTTTCGCTAAATATTCTCTTAACAGCACGTTCAGGTGTAGTTTTCGTAGACCATTACTTGCCTTTAAACCATCCCTATCATAGTTTTTTCGTAATATATCCTGTGTGACAAGATTGTTAATTGGATAGAAATCTATATTATTCGTTCCCATTTTTGTAGCTTGTATGATGTCAGCCACAAACTCTTCATCAGTTTGGCCGTGCATGCCATAGAGCATATCGAAGGACACGTAATCGAAATTTTCAACGAGTGTTGATGAAGCATCATAAATTTGCTCTAATGATGACGTAAGATTGAATAGTTTCCTATATTTCTCTGAGAAAGTCTGTAGCCCAAATCGAGCATGGGTAACACCGATTTGTTTGAGCGCATCAATTCGATCCTTTGAGACACTTTTGACTTCAAACTCGAAGGAAAATTCAGATAATTGTGAGAGATCGAAGTTATCCCTAATTACCCGACCAATTAAAATAATCTCGTCAGGTTCTAGAACAGATGGGGTTCCACCCCCAAAATAAATCGCAGAGATCGGGATATTTGTAATTGTTTTATGTTTACACTTTAAAGTGATCTCTTTAATAAGTGCTTCAACATATCTCTTGACATTGCTATAAGAGGCAAAAGTTGTGCGTGAAAAAGGACAGAACGAACATATGGTTTCGCAGAATGGAATATGAATATAAAGTGCTCTACTATTAATTCCCTCAATATTGACATGTGAATAAATATCCCAGGGATTACTTAATTGGGTGTCGTAAACAGTATTATATATGGGGTAGTACCAATTATAAATTGGCATAAACCTATCAAATGCTATTAGATGTCCATGTTGAAGTTTCATTATTTTAAGATATTTCTATGCACCTTATTACCATTGATCAATGAAGGATAGAAAAACACGTAATGATGTAGTAAACATCGTATCGTGTTTTTCTGTTTGTTTCGCTTATATTAAGTCACGATACCCGCATTTACCAAGCTACGGCCGATACTAACGCGGCTGCACCAGGAGCAGGAAGTGGGGCTGATTCTAGGGATTGTTTGAGTTCCTCAAGAGCAGGAATCCAGTTGTTGGGTGTGTCAGACTCAGAGGCGAACGCCAATTCAGCAGCCAGTTGCTGATATCTGTTTTCAATGTCAGAACCGGTTGCAGATGAAGAACTTGCTTTCTGTAAAAGAGCAGAAGCATAAGCACGTAAGAAAGAAGGATTTGATGGGGTGATATCGAGAGCTTGCTTAATTTTCAGCAATGCTAAGTCTATATCACCTTGTTCCTGAGCAATACGGCCATCAATAAAGAGAAGCCAGGCTTGTTTAGACATAATTTCTTATCAACTCCAAAAAATTTCTGATAAATTTATTTTATTCAATATAAGTATAAGTAAAAACCATTACCTAGATATTTTTCTTAATATATATTAATATCTAGCTTGAAATACAGCTACTATAGAAAACACTTTTCAACACATTATTAGTGGTTAAAAACATAGTCTTTTTGCCTTCACTGGCCACTGCGTGGCTAGAACTGGTGAGGATAATGAACGACAGCTTTTCTATTATGCCCTTTATCGTGGGGCGACTAGGCGACTTGCGCCGCCATAGTTTAGTTCTACTTGCTTATAGTCTTCGTAACGGCGACTGCGCCTGCCTTGCGCCCATTTCAAGCGCTCTGTGAAAAATGAGGTCGGGCAAGAAGAAAGCTGTTCTTTCGTTCGTCCTCGTGGGCGGTTGTTGCTGTGGTTTCTTTCCGTTGTGTTTCTGGTTCGGCGTTGGCTTGTGGCTGTTGTTCTTGGTGGTTGCGTCCGGGGCGTTCTGGTGGTGGCTTCCGTTTGGTTGCTCGGTTTGGTTCGTTGGCTTTGGCTTCGGGTTTTGCTCGGCGGTGGGCTGGTGCTTGTGGTTTCTCGGCGGTGGCGGTTCGTTCTTGTCCTGCTGTTGCGGGGTGCTGGGTTGTGTCTGTTCCCGTTGTTGTTCCTGCGTCCTCGCCCGTTCGTGGGTGGGGTGCTTGGGCTTCTCTTCCCTAGTGGCTCTGGTGGGGGTTGTTGCCCCTGCCTTCTTTTTTTTGTCGTTAAGGATAATATCTATAATTTCCCCAACCCATCACACCAACCCATCCAGTAGTTCCGTTACTTGGGCTTGGGCATTGATACGGTTGTCATCGTAAATAATCAGAGTATTAAGATTACTATGACGGCTCAACTTCTGCACCCGTCGCACATCTCCCCCAGTGACATCGAGAGCAGTAGTAATGGCACTATGCCTTACCCTGTGAGGACTCATCACCTTAGTAATTCCTGCCTCAGTAGCACGAGTGCGGACAATATTATAAATAGAATTAGTTGATAGTCGCCTACCTTCATAACCTGGTTTGTGGGCAACAAATAATGGCTCATGGGGTAAAGCTATTCGAGTTTCAAGATAGTTGGCGATCGCCTTTACCGTTGATTGCCCCAGGGTGATGATTTCTGATTGAGTTCCTCGACCTTTACCAAAGATTTTTAGAGTTCGCCCTTGGGGATTAAAGTCCGACACATTGCACTTAGACACTTCCGAACGACGCAAAGCATTAGACCAAAGCAGGGTGAGAATAGCATAGTCCCTTAGCCCTCGAATCGTAGTACGTTCGCAGATTTCTAGGATTTCTTTATAGGTAGTAACATCGATACCTGAAGTATCCCGATAAGTTTTCAACTTCTCCAATTTCACAGCTTCGAGGGTAAATTCACAATGTCCGCACTGGTAGCAGTAGGCGGTGAGGGATTTTAAAGCTGATAGCCTTCGGTTAATGGTAGCACCGCTTTTGCCTTGTTCGATGAGTCTTCCCCGATAACGAGAGGAAATTTCGTAGGCAGGTGGCTATCCCTGAGAAAATTCTCCACCGTTAAACCCTGTTCATGGGCTAAAAAGTAGTTTAGATCCTTTGAATATGCCCGTTGAGTATGGTGCGATCGCTTTGTTTTAATCCAGTCACTAACAACCCTTTCCCAATCCACCTTTGAGGAGACGGGAGCTAAAAAGGTAATATTGGGTCGAATTGGCTGAATGCTTGTCATAATAATAGTTCAACCTCCAATGATTCAACTTGTGAAAACAGTTATTATCACAACTTTATCCTCAGCTAACTGGTTAAATTAAGATTATCAGATATTGGGAGGCATCTTGATTATTCGGTTTTGGGGGTATTAATAGTTTCTTGTCTTGTGAACAAATAGGGAATGAGGATCAGGAAAAGAAACCACCAAAGACTGATCAACGTGAAAAACAAAGCTGTTAGCCAGATTAGTTGAAACAACAGCCAACTTCCTGCGATAATCACGATTCCTGTCAGCAGAATTGACCAAGGTTGACACCACCAAGGCTTATACTTCCAAATTGATGACGATGTCATAGTTACCTCTATCTAGAACTTTACTTATCGACACTCTTAATCGCTTTATCATAAAAAGAAAAGTCTAAATTATGCCTAAGATTAAGCAGTGTGATAGTTGTCAATTTTACTCGAATAATCCTCATTTAGTCTGTGCCGTACATCCTCAAGGCGTTGATACTCATACTTGCATTGATTATCGTCTTAATCCTGACTATATTTTCCATCGAACAATGGTGTCCTGAAGGTTATATTTACTGTGATAATGAATTGATAAAATTACCACAGATAAACCTGATAAGGAAAGACAGCTCTGGCTTTTAAACAATCACCCAGCATTTACAGGAAGCTGTCATAATTGTGGTTATGAATATCCGAGAAAACCTTTATTCTGGGATTGTCCAGAGTGTGGTACGAGTTATGAATAAAGATGGGATTGCCTGAAAGTTTACCTTAAAAAGTCAATTAAGCGAGAGATACTAAAAATACAAAGATAATTAATTTAACTGCATCAATTATCAATTCCAGTTAGTTTTTTCTGTTCACTATACAGGAAAAGTGTAAAAAATTACAGATTTTCTTCAACGTTATTAGCTATAAGTTTAATTAAGATGAGCTTTTCTTTAAGAGGCAGGTTTAGAATAATAGAATTGAATATTCCTTGTGCAGTCTTGATCTCTTCTAATTTATAAGCTTCTTCTTCATTTAATTGAGATAATAATTGATCGATGGATATATCCATGTAATCAGCTATCTTTTTCAGATTCTTAGTATCAGGAAAATGCTTATTATTTAACCAACGATTAATAGCATATTGGCTTACTCCAATGTTCTGAGCTAATTTTTTCTCACTCTTATTATCTTTCAATCTAAGTAAAAGATTTGATAAATTTCTTTCTCTTTTATCCATTGAGTAACTCATACTAACTCAATGATTTTATTTCTTCTACTTAAAAAAATAAACAAATTAAGCTATTATAATTTGAGATCAAATTATAATAATACGAGGTAAAATTAACTAAATAGTAAAAACTGGCAAAAATCAAGGTCAAAAAAAAGTTAAATAGTCAAAAAGACCCCCGAAGGAGTCTCTCGATTTTTATTAAATAATCAAGTAACTAACGTGTTGAAAATCTTTAGTTACAAGTTTCAATTTATATACAAGGGTTTATATATAAGGAGTCTATTATATCATGAATGAAAGATTTTTCATGTTAACCTTTTCCCATAGTGGTTCGGTTAACATTACCAATCAACAAAATTGCATCGCCTTGGCTCTTATTACCGCAGAAGAGGAGGTGTAATTATGACATCTAATATTCCCACCCCTCAAAGAACCAATAACAAAGTACAAGGAGAATTTTATCCTTTACAAAAGCAAGAGTTAATTGCTCTACGAAAAGCCAAGCTCATTAACAATACTGCTTTTGTCCACCTAGCACTGCGGTATGAAAATCCATTTTGCGATCGCCCAGTAGAAATTAATCCCAAAGAATTTGGCTTGGCTTGGAACATTCCCGAAAGTAGTGTTTATGAAGCCATTGGCAAACTGAAGAAATTGGGAATCCTCTTGATTAAAAAGGGCAAGGTAATTATTGAGTGGGTTAAAGATAAGATCAGTACACTACCTTGTCGGTGGATTTGAGCCAAGAACATGATTCTCCACCTCCTGAAACTTTACGGGATTCCAGAACAAATTCTGAGATCCCAGAAAAAATTCTGAGATCCCAGAATAATTTACGAGATCCCAGAAAAAATTCTGAGATCTCAGAAAATCAACAGCCAGAACCATTGCCAGAACTTGATTCTGCCCTCTCTCAGACTATTCAGACTAATAAAACTATTCATACGTATCCAGACTGTGACACACACACAGATTATTGGAGTATTGCTGAAGAAGAAGAAAATAATCAGGTAGAACAGTATATTAGTTCTCTTAACCAAGAATCTAATACAGAAATACTGCTAATCCTACTAGCTGTCTCCCATAACCTCAAGGTCGAGAAAAATGTCTCGGCTGGTAGTATTGTTGTCAAGGAACAGAAACAAGCAAGAAACAAGAGGATATTAATTATTCATCATCCAGAACTCGTAATTCGATTTGGCAGTGGTTGCTAGAGGGTGCATGGAATGTTAACGGCAAATTAGATCCAGCCTTTCAGGAGTGGTTAGCGAAGAAATGGGTGGTTAAGTATCAAGATTGCGATATTTATGAGTCTAAGGCGAATGTACTGGCTTATTTCCGTAATGATCCTGCTAAACTGCCTATTCGTTGGGAACAGTACCAAGAAGAGTATTTCGCTAAAGTTCAGAACATTAAAAATCGTCTCGATAATGGTTGTACCATTTCCCCAGAACAACAACAGGAGACCATCGACCTGTTGTCTGCCCTTAAACCCTTAGATTCAGAACAATCAGTATCTTTTGAAGGGAGTAGTCAACAGGAAGTAGGCAGTATTGAAGAAATCATTATTCGTCAATTACCCCAAGTAAAAGAAGGGAATAGGGAAGACGGGAGTAGGGAATAGTGACAAGAGGCAGTGGGAAATAGCAGGGAAAGGGAGTAGTGAAAATAATCAATTATTTGATTCTCATAATTCTGAATTAACCTCCACTGCCCACTGCCCACTGCCCACTCCCTCTGTTACTGATGCTGAGGGGAAAAAGTATAAAACCTATACCAAGGAATCTGCCGAAGAAATACCCGTTAATGAGAATTTCCAAAATCGTTTAGCTCAATGGCTTAAATCCATGGGTGGAGGTCAAAATGCCTAAACCTAAAAATTATCCTGACTTTTCTCTCAATCCTAATCACATTGGAATCGGTGATTGGGTATTTGCGAGGGGGAATGTCGGCAAAGTAACTGACATTCACGTTAATAACGGCAAGATGTTGCAGTTTTGGGTTAATTGGGATAGTTCTAATGTTCCTAGCCCCGAACTGGCTAACAATCTTCAGAAGGTTAATAAACCGATGGCGATTTCAGATAGCATTCGGGAAGTATCAGGAAAGATTAAGCTAACTTTACTTACCATTGATGTCAACCTACAGCAGAGGGTAGAGATTAATGATTCTGTGGTGGATGATTATGCTCAGGCTTATTCTGAAGGTGTCGAACTTCCTCCTATAACCGTCTGGAGAGAAGAAGGGAGTGGGGAGCAGGGAGTAGGGAGTAGTGAGCGAGTAGGGAATGGGAGCAGGGAGTAGGGAGTAGTGACAATAATCAAGTAATTGATTCTCATAATTCTGAATTAACCTCCACTGCTGACTCTCTGGTTACTGAACCCAGTCAAAGTACACTGCCCACTCCCCGTTATTATTTGGTTGATGGCTTTCACCGAGTAGAAGCGGCGAAACAAGCAGGAATAACTGAATTACCCTTTATCGAAAAATCTGGTACTTACCGAGAAGCTTTATTATTTTCTCTGACGTGTCAATTCTACTCATGGTTTACGCCGTAGTAATGAGGATAAACGTAAGGCTGTAATGACTCTACTTGAAGATTCTGAATGGAGTCAATGGAGTAATCGGAAATTGCTAAACAGTGTGGGTCTCCGAACATTTTGTTGTACTCTTCGGAATAAATCTAAAAAATGCAATTCTATGCTTAACGCACAATAACCGAAGATACAAACTTAACAATCAGAGAAAAGTAAAACGAGGAGGAAAAACCTATATTCAGGACACCACCAACATTGGTAAACCTAAGTCATCAGAATCATTCCCACCAGCAGAAGATAATCAGATAATTTCTGAACAACTATCAGAAGATGAGGTAAAGGAAGAAGAAAACACCACTCCCAACTCCCAACTCCCCACTCCCCTTGTTACTACTGCTGAATTAATAGATTCTACCAATGTCAAACCCACTAAAGGAAAACAGAAAATAACTAATCCTTTATCTGTAGGCGATCGAGTTAAGGTAAAAGATAATCATTATTTTGGTGGGCGGAAGGAGTTGTTACCCAGATTCCCTCTCCTCATTCTCTTGTGGTTGCTTTTGATAATGACCAACGAGAGTTAATCCGACTCGAAGACTTGGATTTACCATCATTATCTCAACCACAAAAACCTCAGAAGAAAGAAATTCTGATTAAAGAAGGACTTAACTATAAAGCAGGAGAAGGTTGTAAATGGTATATAGAGGTGGAGGAAAAAACCTATCATCAGTTACAAAATCTTCGGGCTGAAACTGGTGCTATTACTATTGACGGTGCTTTAACTCGTTTTTTAGCTCAGAGCAAGAAACAGGAAACTTATAATTTCCCCAAATTTAATAGTCCTCTTAAATCATTAAATGTTTCGATTACTACTCTAAATATAATACAGCAGTACGTTAATAACCATGGGGAGGAAGCACTCAGAGCTTTGCTCTGACGCTTTTGCGATCGTCAGCTTATTGAAGCAGCGAATCAATTAACTATAATTCTGTATATTTTTCTAGAAAACAATCATAATATGTAAAAAGCTATTCAAGAATTTACAGATGTCTACCACCTCTGTGCCAAACCCTTAGTTTGGAAAAAATGCGGGGTGGGCGAAAACATAGGGTTGGTGTCACCAACCCTATGTTTTCGCCGTGTAAGAATATTTTGTTTAATTAACAATATATTGATTAAAAAATTCTAAAGTTTTTGAATACGAATGTGATGGGCAAGCTATCCAAAAAGCTTTATATAAAGGTGCTTCGGGATTACTTATTTCATCGCCTTGTATTTTGTCAATATAGGATGGTGGATAACCTTCAAATTGAACTAACATTGCCAAGCAATTAACACGAATTGTTTTCTTTAGATTGCCTAATTGTAGTTGTTTTTTAGAATCTTGAAGACATTTTTCATATCCTTGTCTATTATGAATTTTTCCACCACCAACTCCTCTATCACACAAATTTTCAAGTTCTTCCCAAATAGGTGTAGTAATTATAGTTGCTTGTTGTGTATTCAAACCTGAATAAGCATGAACATGACCTATACCTAGCAATGAAAATAAAGGTTTTGCAAAACCTTTATTTGAATAGAAAACAACAGCTAAAATTACAGGAATACATTTTAAGAATCTTTTAGGTTTTATTTTTAAGATTTTATATATTATATTTAAATGATTTTGAACTATATTTTGTATCATATTACAATTTTATAAAATTTTTTCATAACATTAGCTATTACTAAATATGCAAAAATTAATATTTCTAAAGTCCCCAAGGATATTTAATATTACCATTAGAACATTGAAATTTTGCACTCTTTTACACTTATCTCGGCTCAATCCCTTATCCATTGGCGATCGCGTCAGAATCAAAGATAATCATTATTTTGGTGGACTGGAAGGAGTTATTACCCAGATTCCCTCTCCTCATTCTCTTGTGGTTGCTTTTGATAATGACCAACGAGAGTTAATCCGACTCCAAGATTTAGATTTACCATTGATTGAATCTCTCATATCTACATTTGTAGTTAAATACTATCTAATCTTTGGTTTTCAATAATAAATTTATCATATCATCGTAGATGAGTTCTATCTAATTCCTCAATAATGTCATCTTTACTCAATTCAATATCGGAACTAATATCCATAACAACCACACCGTTAATTTTAGGCGGGGAAAACCATGCCTCAATAGTATACACTGCATCCGTAATTACGACTTCTACTCCACTTAAGTTATAACGATAATAGTTATTGTAATAGACCTTTTCTTGCCGAAGTAGCGTTAAAAGTGGTAAATTTCTTGGGTTTTTGACTAAGCGAATCGTTAAACCACCAGCACCCCCTCTAGCAGAAACTACCTTTCCTCCTCTTGCTATACATGATATTAGTTCAAAATTTCCCGGATCTAAAATTTCGATCGAACCATCATTTCGGGCTATTGCTCTATAGTTTTCAGGTATATCAATATTAATGCCAAACTGGGGAAGTTCTAAAGTGCGATAAGTTTCTGAGGCTTCAACAAAACCAATGTCTCGACATAATTCCTGTTGTGCAGTTACTGGATGACTATTAATCATGACATTAGATAATAGTAAACCAATAATAAACAAATTTTTATTCATTTGATGTTTTTTAATTTTTATTCATTTGATGTTAATTTTCTTGATTTTATTGGTAACTATTCAGGGAAGTAGCAAATTGACCTCAAAAACCAAACATTTAATTCAATCGAATTTCAGGGAATTTTAGTCTATAAATAAATTCTGCCCAAAATGGCTAACAAATATATCTCTGTCACAATCTGTTATTAATTAATCGTTATTAGCATCAATTACTATTGTTGATTACAATAACCCGACGGCTAAAATGTTAGACCTAATTTTTGTGGGAGTCTAATCAATAATCCTCTGTAGAAATTAATCAAGTTCAGAGGAATTGAGCATTTACTTGATAATCAATTAAATCTCCTTCCACAAAAAAACTTAAGCCATAATTCCCAGGGGTAAGATTAGCAGAAAGAAAATTACCATATTCTATATCAGCAACTACCGTCGCTGTTCCTTGAGAATCGAATCTAACTAATTCCGTAATAAGGGGTTTGAGTAGCAAGTGAACAGAAAACAACGCTAAGCCTGAAACTCAGTCATAGTAAGAATTTTGATTGCGTACATATTTACTAATTGAGCAGGTAATCTATAAATCTGAATAAGATTTTGAAGGCTAAAACCCTACTAAATTCGTTAATTTGGCTCGGCTAAAAGTCCTTAACGTTGTTTCTTACGCCGTTGCTACTCAAACCCCAATAACTGAAGGATCAGTAATCCAATTCTGCTTTTTCATCAACAAAATAAACTCCTCTTAAGCCACTATTTATTTATAAAGATATTATCCTATAGTTTCCTCCTCGCTCCTGAAACTTTACCTAACTGCCTTAAAGTCATTCCTGCCACAAGTGTGACACCACCAAAGATATAAAGTGACTTATTCCCTGTTCCCAGACCGATAAATCTAACGATGCCAAAACCCATCAAAATAGCAATAATTATCGGCATAATCACCACATATTGGGTATGCTGAGGATTTTGTTTATTCAGTCCCAGATACTCATTCTGAATAGCTTTACGGGCTAACATCGGATTCTTACCTACATAAGATTGTAACTCAGCTAATTTGCGATCGCTCAAACTCAACCCCAACCTCTGGGCTTCATCCTTCATTATTTCCCGAATCTGCTTATCCTTGGGTAAATCTAACTCCAGTCTCCAGCATTTCTAGGAAAATATCTTTACAAGGATTATTGTTAGCGATCGCACAAATAGTTACCCCTATATTCATCAAATCCTCCAACCAATATCTAATTGACGTTGGTAAACGATTAGCAAAAGGAATAATTATCGTAGTATCTTCATCACATGATTCGGCGATCGCCTCCTTCAGTTCATCCACAGTAAGTCGTCGCTCACCAGTACAATCACCCTTATTGTTAAATTTAGGCTCTGTGGTATCAATGCTTAAATCAAACGCTACCTTTTCAATAAACTTTTTAGCACTGCCTTTATAGGTGGCGATCGCACAGGAGTAATAATCAGCCAAAGAACAGAATAAATATTCTGGTAGGTATTCAGTACTTCCCGTTTCCGCAATAATAATTAAACTAGTTCTATTTTTAAGTATTTGAACTATCTTGTTTAACTGGTCATCATTTAAGCTAAGTTTTGGCGATAACTCATCAAGATTGAATCCGCCACCTCCGACGGCGTAAACTTTGGGTTACTTGCTTCCCTCGCATCCTCAATCTTTTCCTGTAAATCTTCAGGTAACTCATGTTCTTCCAATTTATCAGCGATCGCCCTGACAACTAAATGAGGCATAGCAATTTCACGAGCCTTTAATTCAGCACCCTTTCTCACAATATTATCTAAATCCATATTATCCTTGGGATCTTCAGGAGTAACATAGATTTCTTGATTACTTATTTGACCATTTCCATTATTACTATTATTAGTAATTTTATTATTTTCTACAGTTACTAATTCACCCATTTTTTTCTCATCAAATCCTGTTCTACGACCATTAATTTCTATATACTTCCTTAATAGCAAAAGTCTCTCGAAATCTTCATTACTAATCCAAGAAAGATTCTCATTATCTTTAATTGTGCTAATTTTTAAAAACTCTAAATCTTTGTAAAGAGTTGTATTTTTGACTCCGATTATTTCGGTCACTTCCGTAATACGTTTATGTGTTTCCGCACTTATTTCGATTATTTCTATTGTATTTTTATTTTCTATGTCATTCATAATATGATCTCGTCAATTTTCATACTTTTTCATTTTATCCATGAAAACTGCGAAAGTACGAAAATGAATTATTAAGTTTTTTATAAGCAATTTAATCTAGCCTTTTAATTGATTTAGTAGATATGTACTTTAAGAGAAGATATGAGGCTTTATGTCTTTTAGAATAAGGATTTGTGATTATTCAAATATTGGTGTTTTACTAAGTGTATTTAAGAGTAGTTGTAAAATAATTTACTAAGTAAAGTACTAGAACCAAAATTAAAGTATTTTACCAGTAATGTAAAGTTTAATACACTTATTAGAAAGATAAAAAAAAGCCCCCAACGAGAAACACTTAACGGACAACGGTGACGGAAACAACCCAGACAAAGCCACAAACAGAATCCCCACCGAGACGGACAGCAACGGCGATTGAGACGCAATTCTATTAAATTCGTAAGAAATAAGCCCTACAATGGACTGAGAGAGTTAGGGTGATTTATGAGCAGATATAGTAAAGATTGGCAGGAGATAGCCACAACAGTTAAAGAGAAGACAAACTGGAAGTGTAGTAACTGCGGTGCAGACTTTAAGGAAAATCAACTAGGGGTAACTGTCTGCAAGTACACCACTGGAACAGAATACCAGAAGATAACAGAGTAGAGAATTTAGTAGCTTTATGCAATACCTGTCATCTCCAATATCATCAAGGCGGTAAAGGTAATATCCTTATTGGTCAGTTATCTCTTAATATTTAGATATTTGAGAAATATGGATTATACAGCAATAATAACGGAGTTAAATAAAGCCTCATTATTCGACTTATATAGATTAAATGTGGCTATTCATCAACAATTAAATGATCCTATTAGGTTAAGTTTAATTAAAAATCATCTCAAAGTAGGTCAATTAATTAGCTATTTTGATCTAACAGAAAATCGTTTAATCAAAGCTACTATCATTCAACTAAAAACAACGAAAGTTTTGATTGAGAATCAACATGATGGAGGTCAATGGAATATTCCTTATTGTTGTATAAATATCGATAATTTAGATATTGACATTAATCTTAAAGCGAAACAAAAAACTAACAAAAATCATATTAAAGTTGGTGACCACGTTTGTTTCAAAGATAAACAAGGAAATGAACTGTTTGGTGAAGTCATTAAACTCAATCCGAAAACGGCTGGTGTATTAGTCGGGAATAGTCAATGGAGAGTAGCTTATAGTTTGTTATCTCCGACTATAAGTATTGAAGTCGAGGAAAATGTTAATTGTGGTTCGATTCGTCATCGATATTTAGAAACATTTAGGTTTTATGGAGACTCCACAGAAATAAAATGTCTATTAATCAGAAAGAATTAGTAAAACGTATTGCTGAAAAAATTAATCAAAAAGATGAGATTGTCGAAAAAATTGTTAATGCCACCTTAGAAGAAATATATGATTGTTTAAAAGATAAAGAAAGTGTCAATTTAAGAAATTTTGGAACATTTTATATTGAAGGAAAAAGGGATAGTACAGTGTTTAAATTTAATCCTTCTCAACGCCTACGAAAATTATTTGGTTGGTCATCGAGTTATAAAGGAGATATTTAAGACTTCAGATAAAACTAAACTCTAGGATAAATCAATCTCTGCATTCCCATCAGCTTTACCTTAACCTGTTTGTTACTAATCAATGCCTTGAGGGATAAGTTAATCATTGACTAACAGGGCGGTTAATAGCTTTACTGAGATGTTTTATAGTACAGCCTTGCGGATATTGATTAATTAACTCTAAAAGCGTTTCACCCGTAGTTAACCCACCACGAGCTTCGATGAATATTAAGTTTGACATTTCCTCACACAGAAATTGTTAAAATTTATTAAGTAATTATAGTGTTTTTAGAGAAAAAGATTTATAGGTAATATTAAAAAATGTATGGGTAATATATATTTATATTAAGAAAAATATCTCGGTAATGGTTTTTTACTTATACTTATATTGAATAAAATAAATTTATAAGAAATTTTTTGGTAGATTTTAACCATAATCTGATATACAGAATATTTCTTGATAATATAACTATTTGGTATGTTATCCAGAAAGTTTCATTATAATAAATAGTTATGCTGAAAAGTGATCCCTCTCCTGAAGCTATCTGTTTTCGCCAAGATTGGGTAAGCAAGATAGTTGGTTGTAGATGTCATAGATTGTATATATTTATGTTGGGTTAGTCCTGCACCTCTTAACTTAATTATGGCGAGACCCTAGAATTTAGGCATAAAAACTTTACTAGTTGGAAACACTAAACTTGAAAATGGGCAATCCTCAGAATTCATTTGATATACCGCTAAACGAAAATGGAAAGATTGTTGACTTTCTTTCAATTATTGAACTTGAACCAAAACCTGAGGAATATGTTAGGCAACTGTACTTGAGAACACTTCACTACGAATATAATTACCCTAAAAGTGTTCGTCCTCGTACAGTTCCAATTTACTACGGAAGAAGTGAAGTAAAAGACAAAGAAGGAAACCCAGTAAGAGCAGATATTGTAGTTTACAATAACCCCAAAGCCTGTAAGGAAAGAAACCAAGGTCAGATTGACATAATTGTAGAGTGCAAGGCTCCTAGCGAAACAAATGGTTATAACCAATTAGTTTCATATATTTTCAATACTAGTTCAAATGGTGCAGCATGGTTCAACGGTGACAATGTTAAGTATTTTCGTAGACTTAGTAACCCTTCAAACATTCTAATCGATTGGACAGGGCTACCTCGTAACGGGGAGGTATGGGATTGGACTAGGCGCAGAAATAAGTCAGATTTATTAAGACCCAAAGACATAAAAGGATTACTTCGTCGTTGCCATAACAAATTGCATGGTAGAGGGATTGATGGTGATGAGGATGATTTAACAATGGATATGATTCGTCGGATTCTTGCCAAAGCAATAGATGAGGAGAAGTCTGAAGAGATGCCTGATATTTATTGCACTCCAGAAGAGTATGGTAGTGATGCAGGACGTAAATCTGTAGCTCTGAGAGTTCAAAACTTGTTTAAGGAAGCAGTTTCTACCAATCCATTGGTATTTAGTGAAACTGAGCGAATTACTGTTGGGGAGCGTGCTATTTGTGACGTGGTGAATGAACTGCAAAGTTTTAGGTTGTTAAGCAATCTCCATGACTCCGATGATTGGGACATAATGGGAAGCGCATACGAGCAATATACAGCTTCATATCTAAAGCGGCAACAGGGGCAATTTTTTACCAATCGTCCAGTAATTGACTTGATGGTAGCCATCTTAAACCCTGATTATAGGGATATTATTCTTGATCCTGCGGGTGGATCAGGTGGATTTCTTACAGTTGCTATGCGCTTTATCCGAAAGAATATTCTTACAGGTACTGGAACAAAAATATCAAAAGAGCGCGCATTAGATAAACATAGAACAAATTTGTTTATAATTGAGCAAAGCTCAAGCGGTTGGTGAAAATTGCAAAAACTGCAATGATTTTAAATGGCGATGGTCACGCAGGCATGACGCAAGGAGATAGTCTTGGGCTTTTTGCTAAACTTGACGATCATGTGATAGCTCGTGCTGGTGAAGGTAAGCCTACAATAATACTTACTAATCCCCCTTTTGGTGGAGTTGGTGAAGGTAGGATCACTGACAAGAAAATACTAGACAATTACTCTTGTGGGATGAAGTGGACAGAACGTGGAAGGTAAGTTTGAGTTTACTTCACAAATTATAGATGATGGAGTTCCACCTGAAATGCTGTTCTTTGAGCGTTGCCTTAAATGGATATCACCTGGTGGAAAAATTGGGATAGTAATGCCAAAAAGTTTTTTAGACACAACAACTTATTATCCCGCACGAAAGCAATTGTTCAATGGATACAAACTTTTAGCAGTTGTAAATTGCCATAAAAACACCTTTCAACCACATACGGGTGTAAGAACTTGCTTGGTATTTATTTATCGCCCAAAAGAGGGGGAGAAAATTAGCACAAATTATTCTATTTTTATGGGAGTTTCTAAAAAAGTTGGACAAGATAGCGAAGGTATTCCAATATTTAAGCGCGATGATAAGAATACAGAGACAGATATTATCAATCATGATTTGAACGAAATATTATCTGATTATAGAGATTTTGAAAAAAATACTCTGAAGGAGTCAGAATATAGATTTTCCGTTGAGCGAACAAATCTAAGTGAAACTTTGTGTATAAACCCTCAATTCTATCTTCCTAACTTAAACAGGACAATTAAAGGAATTGAAGAGATAGATGGTATTGACGGATGGACTGTATCAACTCTTGGACAAATATCAAAGGATGTTGCAATCTTTAAAGGGCCAAGAATTAAGACAGAAAATTTGGTCGTTGATGATGCTTCAAGGGGATCAGAACTCTACTATCCACCAATGGCTGTGCTACAAGAAAAATCTGAGAGTGCTAAGCCAATCGATATATCACGAGCATCTACAAATCAACTTCGTACAATCAAGGCTTTAAGGGTCAATCATGGAGATATTTTAGTTACGCGATCTGGGACAATTGGACGTGTAGCCTATGCAACTAAAAAGCTCGTAGGAGTGATTGTCTCTGACGATATGATTGGTGTAAGAATTTCTGATGAAAAGTTGCGCCTTTACGTATACGCATATTTACAGTCGTTTGCAGGATATGATCAGATGATCAGAAACGAGTATGGTTCTGTTCAACAACATCTGGAACCGAAGCATATATCCTCGATTTTAATTCCAATTCCAGATGACTGGAAGCTTGTAGAAAATATTATAAATGCAGCCAGAGATATGGTGAAAGCAAAAGAAAATATAGAAATATCCCTTAAATTAATGTCAGCAGAAATGGCGGGATTGCTGAAGAAGAATATAGCCCAACAAGGTGATAACGATAACGTCATAGTGGGCCAAGATTTATCTTGAGCATAGTTAAATCAGGCATTAGGGCATAACAAATCGTTGCAGCGGCGGAATAAAGACGGTTGGCTAGGATAAAAAGGTTAATAGCCGCCGCTGAACTCAACCGTTAGGTTTCTAGGTTTTAGTGGATATACTAATGAAGAAGGTAAAAATGTATCTTCTCTCATCTCAATCCATTTTCTGCATGTTCTTTTACTCGACCTAAACATAGGCTCGGTGCAACAAGCGTGCAACTTGAAGTTAAAACTCTTTATTTATAAGTGTTTCAGCCTTTGACTTTTTTCTCTTGTATTAATTTTGTATTTTACGGGGAAGCAAGGAAATAATAATGGTTTCAGCCCTTTTTATCTAGCTTTTGCACGCTGCCCCTCGTTACAAGAACCCTATGTTTAGGCCTACTCAACTAACAACATCAATTTAGATAAATTTTGCCGATAATCATTAGTAGCTTGAAGTAAATCAAAATCAAGTTTATCGATATTTTCCTGATAGTTTAAATACTGATTTGTCGTTCCTTCTCCATTACTATATTTAATGAAAAATACTTGAGACTGTAAATTAACTTTTTTCTTTTTCTGATTAATTAATTTAATCCTTTCTCTACTTTCTTCAATGTTTAATGAGGAATCGCAACCTCATTTTTAACCTTATCTTTCTCAACAATTAATTGATTTTCCAAACTATTTTTATTGGCTTTTAAACTGTTTATTTTGACCTCAATATCAGTAATAGTTAATTGATTTCTTTGCACATCACCACCACCAAAAAGATTCTGAATTAACTTCACTGGTTCTAAAGTAATAAAATTAGTCCAATTTCATAATTGATAATATCGAATCTTCTCCTCTAAATAGTTTATATGTTCTCCTATTTTCGTAATTTGATCCTTCAAATTAGCAATTAATACACTGGAAGCGATAGCCCTCTCAGTCAAATAATCATGGCAGTTGAGGACGGGGGAAGGACAGATTAATGATGGGGGAATTATGAATGAGGGGGGAATTATGAATGATGGGGGAATTATGAAT
>CAVVOP010000012.1:0-22156 GCA_963749915.1 uncultured cyanobacterium | reverse complement strand
TAATCGGCTACAAAGGCGACGATAAAAAGCACCCAACGCAGTCTGAGAACGGCTAACTGCTTGTGCTGCTAATCGAAAAGCCGTGGCAGCTGGATTCACCACTGGTCTGGTCTGAGAACTTTTCACTTTTCCTCCTGTAATACGACAACCGGGACACAACCCTAACCAAGAGGTAAAATGTTTAATGCTCTTAAATTTTGAAGGGTCTAATCCTACCTCGCTAATAATTGTTTGAACTGTAACCACATCTAAGCCATCATGGTAGTAAAATCTACCCCAGTAATCGAACAGATGAGAGTGTAAGTCAAATGCTGGATGAGTGGGACGACGACGCTTTTCTTTAGGAATCTGGAGCCTTTTGCTCCGTGACTGTGGGAAATTTACTGAAACATTTCTCAATCTGACTATCAAGTATGACTATTGTTGTTGAGAGAATTCATAAAAAGATAATTCTTGGTGTAAGATAAAGACCATCTCTTCACGGTAATTTCCTGTTAAAGCTGATTCTATTTGTTCAGGGCTACTTTTAATCCTTTTATCTGCTAGTTGGGCTAGTTTTTGCGGATTTCTTATCTCCCCAATAATCGCTCGGAGAATATTTAAACCGGTCACACCAGTAATATCACTAATAACTTTGTGCAGTTGTAGATTCATTTGCGTGAGTGCTTTTTGCATTCTTTGTACATGGCTAGTACTACTCTGAATCAAATTTTCTCTTTGTCTTAAATAGCTTCTTAAGACTGCTATTTCACCTTCAGGTACAAAGGAAGGAGCCAGTAAACCATAACTATGTAGTTGTTGCAACCATTGACAGTCAAGTACATCACTTTTTCTTCCCGGGACGTTTTTGACAGTTTTGGCATTGACCAAAAATACTTGGAAGTTACGTTGACTTAAAATTTGAATAAGGTATGCCATTCTACTCCTGTGGATTCCATAGCTACGCTAGTTACGCCACAATCACTTAACCAGTTGTACTAAAACCAACAATTGCGGTGTTGTACAACCAAAACAACGAATATTTAATTCCGTTGCCGATGGTGGGACACAAACCCAATGTTCTCTTGAACCCAAATCTATTCCCGCAGTATGGGGATTAATGATGGTTAATTGAGACTCTTGACTTTTTTGCTCTTTTTTCCGAGATTGTTTTTTGCGGGGAACTTTGCTCATCTTTTTAGATTATGTCACTAATAGAATTAAAAAGTGTCTTTGGTGAGGGATGGTTAACTTAATTCATTCTCTCCAACGGGATAAGGACTTGCCTTTCACCAATTCTGTTGTCCACTTTCCCTCAAACCAAGCTGGTCATCGGGCGAAAATTGCACCATTGTGACTCCGGTTTTTGAATCAAGACACTCATCTTTGATAGTATCAGCCAAGCAAGCTAGTTTCTCATCTTCTTTTGGGGGTGCGAAGCGCCCTCCGGAGCTGGTCACTGATTTGCCTTGTTTAGATAGTAGTGATGAATGCATTGATTTATTGACTGATAAGGCGATCGCTAATTCTCCTGAACTCGAAACCTTGGAAGCACGAATTGGATTGCTTGATAGAAGGTTAGGACTGGCAGGTGAGAGCATCAACTATGCCGAAAGCAAACTGTGGACTAATTACATCCCGGATTCCTTCTCTCCTAATCCCCTCAACATCATCAATCCCTTCTCTTGGATTAAGAATATCTTCGGGGGCGGTGACATTCAGAGGAGCAGGATAGCCATTGCTGATTTAGAACTCAAGAAGGCGAATGTCGAAGCACAAAGAGCTGAATTGGAGAGGCGTTATGCCGAGGTAGAATCCAAAACAAAACTAGGGAGGAAATCTTAACCTTAGTGTTGGAATATGAAGAGGCTCTTAGGCAGGCTGCTCTGATTACTGCCCAACTGAATAACCATCAAATTATTTCCAAGGTGGTCGAAATTGAATATCGCATGGGTGGCAGTTCGACTAACTCCTATTTAGCGGCGATCGAGAAACAGGAAAGATTAGAAAACCAATTCATCCAAACTCAGATAGCTCAACAGGAATCACTACGAAAGATTCTCTCGTTAACTGGATTTACTACTTTCTAACTAACCAACTCAATTTTAGGCCTAATTAGGTTGTCAGCAATTTCAATGACTAAAAAAGCGATCGCATCTTGATGATCTCGGTCGGTTAAAATATTTTCTAAAGAGCTAGGAGTAGGAATTTCATCTCCATCTTCCACCATCCAACTAAGATGACCTGTTAAGGCTTCAGTTGCCATCTTTCGTGCTTCTTCTATAGTTTTGCCAGCACTAATACAACCCGGAAAATCATAAAATTGAACGCCATATTCACTATCTTGATCTTTATGAACGGTAGCAACATATTGTGTCATTTTTTACCTCAACTTAATGCCAGACTGCTTTTCAATACTTATTAAAGTTTTGATAGGAATATCCTTTTTGGGATGGGGAACAGTAACTTTTCCTTTTTTAACTGGATGTTTAAAGTGATGATGACTCCCTGTCGTTCCCACTTGATACCAACCATCTTCTTTTAAACTTTTAATGATTTCTCTACTATTCATAAATAGAATAATAAATTAGCTACTTCTACTCCTATCCATTAGCCAGGAAGCCACGAAACTGACACTACCTCCGGCAAAGGTTGTAGTCATTACTGTTCGCCAATCCTTAACTCCCGGAATTAGAACCAATATGACAAAGGATGCTAACGTACCCGCAAACCAGGACTTAAATAGAGATCGCCGACAATCGGTTACTCCTTGACGGTAGATGATTATTTTCTCCTGCTCATCAGCCAATTGACCATTCCTAAAGGGTCCTTTTTTTCATCTTGGTTTCTAGCCAAATCATCAATTTCAGCTAAAGCTTCTTCTAGATTTTCCCGCAAACCGGGGACTGTAAAATCCCAAGTTTTTTTGTAGTAATGTTCCGCCGCCACCGCTTTGGCTGCACTGTATTGGAAATCTTCATCGCTGATGGCGTGATTGACCACTTCTCTGGTTTCAGGAGTCTGAGAATTGGTAGCCGAGTTATCTATTTCCGACGGCTGTTGCTTAACTACTGACGAGCGCGGATTTACCTTCTTCCACTGGGAAAAATGAGAACCAATGGTGTGGGAGCTTTTGCCCAGAGCCTGGCAGATTTCATCCCGATTTGGGTATCTCCCAGTGGCTAAAATTTGGTCAGCTACTGCCCAAACTTGTTCCTTTAGAGTTGCAACTTTCGCTGTTTCTTCTCCTGCCATAATTTTTCTCTCCACAATCCTTTATTTAAAATTATCCTATGAGAGCACAAAATGACAATCTATTTTTGGTGCTCCTTTGTGCTGTAATGGCTGAAATTTAGTCTCCCCAAAGGACACATCATATTACAAAAAATTCTGTGTTTTGGTGCTGGTAATTATAATCGAGCCCAGAACCAATAATTAGCTCAACTGAAAGTGTTCTCTTTTAACAATTCTTTACTTCCAACTATTTCACTCAGCACAAAATGCTCATGTCTTTTTTGTGCTCTAACTGCTGCAATTCAGCCTAGCTAAAGGGCACACCGTATTACAAGAAATTCTGTGTTTTGTGCTCAAATAAATGTGCTGTCTAACCCCCTTCCCATCAGCATTTCACTCCTTTAGAATATATTTAAGCTCTCCTATCCCCAGAGCCAAAGAGCATAATTCCAAATCTGACCAAGATTAGAGAGTTTGCCAGATGTTTGTTGATGTTTTTATAATCCAAAATCTAAAATCCCAAATCCAAAATCGAAATGTCTTTCCCCATTTTTCGTTCATTTTTCTTTCTCACAGCGATCGCCCTAAGTAGTTGTTCATTAATTAATCAACAGCTTGTTCTCACTAAAAATCCTCCTGGTGAATTATGGCAGGTGAAAGAAGGTTCCATTTATGATGGGGATACCTTAAGAGTTATTAAAGGAAATGAAGAATTAAAAATCCGATTTTGCGGCATAGATGCCCCCGAAAAAGCTCAAGAATTGGGGCTAGAATCGAGAGATTATTTACGTTCTCTAGTTGCCTTTAGTAATGGTCAAGTATATCTTACTCCTATCGAAAGCGACCGCTATGGACGTACAGTAGCTGAACTATTTGATATAAATGGTAACTTTCTCAACGCCGAAATGGTCAAAGCAGGTTTAGCCTACCATTATCAAAAATACTCTGGTAATTGTCCCCATAAACAAGACATTGTTGTAGCTGAAAAAACCGCCCAAAAATCTAAATTAGGAGTGTGGAAAAATAATAATAGTCAACCACCTTGGGAATGGAGGAGGGCAGTGAGCAGTTATCGGTGACCAGTGACCAGTTGGTCTATTTTTAATTTATCAATTCAGAATAACGACTACAGAGTATTTTGCTAAAATAAATCTATAAAACCTACTGTCAAGTGCCAAAAAATATTCAATTATGAGTAGTTTTATTAATGTTCGTCAACAAGTCTTAAACGAAATCAACCAACTTGATCTTGAACAGTTAGACATGGTGTTAAATTTTCTCCATTCTCTCAAATGTTCTGAGAGTGCCACTGCTGATGAAGAGCAAATTATCGATCCTCTCGCTGATTTTGTCGGTGCTGTAGAATCTGGGAATTTAGCTGATAAGATAGACTCGGATTTATATGGATAATCTTTTGTTTATCGATACTTGGGGATGGTTAACACTTAATGATAAGCGGGAAACTTATCATCAAGAAACTGTTGAGTTTTATCACAATTTTCTCCGACAAAAAGGCAGATTTTATACAACAGATTATGTTTTGGACGAAACTTTTACTTTATTCTTTAGACGATTAAACAATTATCAAGCTAAAGTCTCGATGGAGTCATTACTAAAGAGTTTTGAACATGATAATTTTCAGAAAATTTGGATAACTCCTGAACGATTTGAGCAAACCTTAAAATTAAGAGTAAAATATTTAGATAAACCACAAATTTCTTTTACTGATTTATCATCTATGGTTGTCATGAAAGAATTAGGAATCAATCAGATTTTGACAGATGATGACCATTTCCATCAAGTGGGCATGGGATTGCTCAAAGTTCCTGCAAGATGAGTCCCTCGCCCATCCTCAAAAAACTACAGATAACTGCTCACTGGTTACTGATACCTACCTGAGACTTATCAACCTTCATCTATTAAGTTTTCTAACTGCTTCAACAAAGACTTCAACTTTTTCTGCTTCTGAGGATCTTGCCATATACCCTTCGCTTGTCTTACCTGCTTATAAGTAGCATCAAAACGATTTCTCAGATCATATTTTTCTTTCTTGGGAAGAATATCTGCTACCCTCTCATTGATTTGAGTCAAAGATAAAGAAGACTCGATCGCCTCCTCCAATAACTTCTCCCTCTCATCCGCATCCACAATCTTCGAGATCGCCTTTGCCTTAGTATAGGCAATTTTGCCTTTCCGTAAAGACTCCAATAAATCCTCTGGTAACTTTAACAAAGGTAAACGATTACTGACAAAAGACTCCCAACTCATCAACCCCAACTCAGCAAAAATACCCTCAATTGCCTTTTGTATCTCAACCTCACTCTCATTTTCCGATTTACCAATAACGTTATTGGTAACTTTCTTCGTTAACAAATTGTGCATCCGATAAAGAGTTGAAGAAATTTCAGCAACAGAGAGTTTGAGTCTCGTGGACAACAACAATAAAATACCCTCCGTTTCCTCCACAGGGTTTAAATCATCCCGTTGCAAATTCTCCACCAAAGAAATAGCCAAAGCCTCCTCATCAGTCAAATCTTTGACCATAACAGGAACTTCTGTTAACTTTGCCTCTTTAGCCGCCCGATAACGCCTTTCCCCTGCCACTAATTGATAAAAGCCTTTACGTGTAGGATGAGGACGTACCAGCAAATTTTCTAAAATACCATGCTCTTTTACCGAAGCGGTTAATTGAGCCATTTTATCAGGGTCAAAGTAACGACGTATTTGTTGCTCCGGGACGGCGATCGCCTCTAGCTTAACCGTCATCGAGGAGAGTGAACTTTGAGGAATATCTGCTGTCACAGATTCTGTTGTCACAGGAGTTTTATTCGCTTGTGTCGTTTTACGACGAGGAGTTGTATTTCTACCAGCCATAGCTAAATATCTTTATTAAATGCCATCAATAACCAAGATATTAACATCAAAGGTAATCCAAAATACAAAATCAATAAGCTGATAACTGGTAACGGTGTTTAGTCGGAGAGTTTCGCCTCTTCGCTGGGAGGATGCCAACCACCAATTACCCATAGTCGCCTTGCTTTAATAATAAATCCGTCATTATGGTATTGATCGTTAAAATCAAGACGATGACAAGTAGCACGTCCAATAATTGTTTGTCCAATAATAAAACAACCGTCTGCACTCCAGATGAAATGTTCTGACCATTTTTGTTGGCGAGGATTATAAAGATTTACTTCTTGTTGAGTTTGTGGATCAATAGCAGTCGTAAAATTATAACGATAACTATTACACCGTTGACAAGCTAAAGCTAGATTTTCTGGAGAGTCAGAACCGCCCAATGATTGAGGAGTAATATGATCTATCTGAAAAAGTGCCGCACTAGCTTCTTCTGGTGAGTGACAATATTCACACAAATAATTCGCTCGCTTTCGTATTAACTGACGCAGGTTGGAATTAATCATTGAGGTTCAGCAATAATTTTAGCATTTAAAAGAGTAAAAATTTGATTTAACTCTAGTATTCCTGCCAATTCTGCTTCTTCCTCTACAGATAATTGTTCTTGATTTCTTTTTTGAGAAAGTTCATCTAATCTATTTTGTAAAGTCTCGCTAAACTTAAATAAAAAAAGATTTTTAACTGGTGTTAATTTAATTTCTTGGTCAATCCAAATAGAAGGTTTAACCATCGTTTCTGTGAGCATAGTATCCCTTCTCCAATAATAATAATTTGATTAATTATAGCAATCTCTTTTATATTTAGGATTAAACTCTTTAATTTCCTAATGAATCTCAGAATTATGCTCTCAACTGTAAAAGTATAAACGATCAGGCAGTGGCGTGCTACGCACGATCAGCCAAAGGCTGGCGCTACGCGATCGCTTATTTCTCAAAACTATTACCCAACACCTGTCAACTAACACCTGAAACTGCTCATTATTTATTGATTGAATATTTGGTTAATGAACTGAATCAAATGATCATGAAATTCATCTGTTGCTCTCATATAGCAAGCATGACCAGCACCCTTTAAAATGACTTTTGACGCATTCGGCATTAATTCAACTAACTTATCTGCCATTCGAGTGGGTACAATTCTGTCATTACTTCCCCAAATTGCTAAAGTAGGTAAATTAACCCCCTGCAATTGTTGAGCATATTTACTTATACTGACAGGAGCGATCGGCGTAGCCGCACCTTCGGTGAGCGCCACCAAACCACTTAATTGTTCTCGATGATGAACAACTAGTGGGAAACTATAATTTCCACTCATAGAAGGAGAAATAATTATCGGTGCATCTAAATTCAAAGCTTCTAATAAGATTGAGAGAAACTGAGCAGGAGGAGTAGAAACGACAGTTGAATTACCATATCCAGGTAAATCGATCGCTAAAGCATGATAATTCTTTTCCGCTATCAATTGTAAAGTGCCTAAATCCTGCCAAGTTTGGGCTTTGAAACTTGCTCCATGTAATAATAAAACACAAGGCTGGTCTTTTTTACCCACTTCTAAATAATGGATTTTTCCACCTTCAAAATTAATAAACTTTGATTGTATGTTTGTCATCTGATTTTAGATTCATTCAGTTTCTATGTCACAGGAAGCATTTTGAATTTTGAACTTTGAATTGATTATAGCGATCGCTGTTCGTCTTTTGCTGAAGTTCAATGATAAAAAATCATCTGAAAATATAGAATTAGAAAGCGATCGCTTATCAGATAACCTTGAGCGAATAGAATTAAATACAACAGAATTAGCTAAAAGATTTAATGTCTCCAGAGGTGCAATAAATCAATATAAAAAGAAATTTAGAGATAATAAGATAACGAAAGAAGAATATATAGAATGGACGAAATCAAAAGACCCAGAAGGTAAAGGATGGTTTTTTGATGAGAATAGTAATTATTTTGTTTCATAATTCTTACCCAGGCTCTAAAATAGCCCACCCTGTTGTGTCGCTGGTTTTCTGATAAGGAATCATCGTTTATCTTTGCTTAGTTACCGCTCCATTTGTTATTTTCTCCCACCCATTATTGTTTACTATTCGTGCGGTGGGTTCGTGCTTCGTCGTTTCGCCGTCTCGCTGCGTTGCGTTCGTTCCGTCTCCCTCCTTCGTCAGTCGCTCCACTCGCTCCACTTCCTCCCCACGCTTCACTCCTCGCCCCCTAGTTTTGGTGAAAGAGTGGTCAGTGAGCTTGCCGAACCTGTGGTCAGTGGTGGTTTACTGGGGGCGTAGTGTCCCCATTTATTTATGTGAAGGAAGGGACGAAGCCCCCCCGAATAAATTAAGCTACGTTACCCAGACCTTGAAATTCATTATCTTGAATCTCACAATCAATAGATTCGATTAACCGTAATAAATCCCCTTCAATTCGTGCTAATTCTGAAGGAGTGGAACGAAACTTATCCGAAACCTCATCAAGGATAACTAAAGCGTGTTCTAAGTCTGACAAAACAACTTCTAATTTTTCCTGATTGTTTAACGAAGATAGATAATACATTTTTTTCATTTACCTTTATTTGTTTGATACATCTATTATAACTTATTTTCTTAAAAATATTTACTATTTTCTTACATATATTCAAGGGGATGTGCTATAATAAAGTTAATCAAACAAAAAGGTAAAAAAGTCATGTCACATATATTATTTAATTTCAGTAACCTAGAAAAGGTTACATGGATTGATCGCAAAGATATAAAGATGATCAAGGTTAGCAGTAACAAATATTGCACAGTAACCCTAAAAACAGGAGAACAAATTAAGGTAACGGCAGAAGAAGTTAAACAAATCATGGGAAGCGATCGTGCAGCCCGTAGCAGTGACATTGAGATTATCGATAATCAAGATAATACCTACACTGCTAAAAACACCATCAAAGGAACGGAATACACCTTAACCCCTAATGATTGCTTTATTGATTGCACCTGCCCAGATTATGGCAATCAATGGATCGTATTTGAAGGGGAGAAAGCCTTATGCAAACATGGTTACGCCCTTTTGTCTTATCTAGGATTCAATAGCTTTGAGGAATACCTAGAGTTCACCGAAGAAGAAAAAATTAACCGCCAATATCAGGAACATCAGGAACAACAAGACTATTACCATTTAATTAATGGTGAGTTTGATTACATCGAAGAATACGAAAGATTAGATCGAGAAGTGGCTAGTTACGAAGCCCATCGAGGAATGTAAATATTTACAGACAAGAGAAAGCCTTATGCAAACATGGTTATGCCCTTTTGTCTTATCTAGGATTCAATAGCTTTGAGGAATACCTAGAGTTCACCGAAGAAGAAAAAATTAACCGCCAATATCAGGAACATCAGGAACAACAAGACTATTACCATTTAATTAATGGTGAGTTTGATTACATCGAAGAATACGAAAGATTAGATCGAGAAGTGGCTAGTTACGAAGCCCATCGAGGAATGTAAATATTTACAGACAACTAACATTAACAATTTATCAACACAAAACCGCCTACTATGGAAAAGTCCTTAGCGAAGCGGTTTTTAATGACGGTAAACAAAAACCATAAATCCTAACACCTTTCCTAGATAAGAGTCAGAAAAAAAGGGCTTTTCGCCCAAACTTAAAACCATCGATTATTAATTTTTAGCTTTAAGCCTAATCTTTTCCGTCTTTCTCTAATTATTGGATGATTAATAATTTTAGGTTGTTCTGTGTAAATCTCTACATTCCCTGTTTCCCTATTAGAGAAATCCACTGTAATTACTTTATTTTGCTGAGATTTTTCTTTGGAGTCCATTTTAATAAATATTGTTCAACTGCATTAGCTACAAAATCACTTCTTGTTAATTTACTTTCTTTCAAGGCATCATTAAATAAATCCTCTAAGTCTTTATACATAGTAAAAGTTATCGGTGATCCTTTTGGGCGATCACCTGCTGTTATAGATCCATGTACTCTTTTATTATATATTGCCGATGTTCCCGTTTTACTCGGTGGCGTTGTTACAGCTTTATCTATTTCCCATCCCCTCTTTATTCTTTGATATACTGTTTTTATATTTATACCATTGGCGATCGCCTTTTCTTTATATTCATCAGGAAGAATATGACCTGGTCTCAATTCTGACATAATAATCTAATATATAATAAATAAAGTATAACGTATAATTAAGATAATTTTAAAATATGATAACATGAGATATATAAAAAGAGAATCGATATATATTTTATTTATTCGTTTACCTTTTTGTTTGATTTGTAAATAAGTAAGCTAGGGATAATTCCTTAACTTACCTTCATTGATTTTAGCTTTACTAATCTTCTAAATCTTGACTGAAGTACTCAGACGCACCACAAACTATAAGTACAGCACCAACCATAGATCTTTTTTGTGACATCTTACATAAAGTATTAATAACACTATAATCTTTATTATTAATCTGTTTAATAAATTTTTTTTCTCTACTATTAGCAATTCCATCACATTGACCTACCAATTCACCAAAACGATAGAGAGAACAACAATAATGATAATGGAATAATTCTGTCTCATAATCTACAATTTTATCAATTAAATCAAATGTAGGACGTAAACGAAAAAGACGAAGGAGCTTTTCTGCACCAGCTTTAAATAAAACCTCTTTATTCCCACAATAAGGGATAGTACCATAATCTATTTTTTCTACTAAATAACGTTTAATATAAGTACGCATTGCCGAGAAAACAATACTAGCTTGTTCGATGTCCTCATCTTCCAGTAAATTAAACTTTAGGGGGACATTAACTAAGCTTTTATCAACTATTTGAGTCTGTGATTTATTATCCATAAATTAATTTTAATTTACTATATTTATCCTTATTATAACATTTTTATTGTTTTTTATTCTTAATTATATATAATAAAGTAATTGATATTTTCGAGGAAATAATATACAATAGAAGAGTAACGAAAGGAAACATTAAGAGAGAGAAATAAGCCTTAATACTAATCTTAAGTTATAGGAAAGTCAAATTAAAAAGGTAAGAAATAAGAATGATAAATACAGTAACAATAGCTGGTTATATAGGTGCAGAACCTACCATGAATGTTTATGAGAACTCGACAAAAGTTAGCTTTAGTATAGCAGTCAATACAGTAATAAAAGGAGAGGAAAAAACCTCATGGATACCTGTAGAATGTTGGGGAAATCAAGCCATGTTTGTTAATAACTATTTGCACTCAGGAAGTTATGTAATTGTATCAGGAAAGATTGAACAAAATTCATGGAAAACAGAAGAAGGAGAGAAAAAAAGTAAGCTATTTGTCTATGCTAATCAAGTAGAATCTCCTAAGTCTAAAGGAAACGGGGAACAGGGAATGGGGAACGGAAATAAAGGAGGAAAAAAGGTAAATAAATAAGAAATTAGAGGGTTTAACCGCCCTCACCTACAAATCAATTACTACTCACTAACACTAAAAACATGACAGAAACTAAAGGTACATACAAACTCTATGAATTAAGCGATCGCCTTCAGGAATTAGAGGAGACAATTGAGAATCTTGAAGGTGTAGATATACCTGCTGATTTACAGTGCGATTCGTTCTAGCCAAAGTCTAAGTCCCTTGACTGAAACGTAAGCTAGGCAAGGTTTACAGATATGTACCTTGACAACTTGTTTTTCGTGGTGGTGCAAAACCATCCGCCCAGATGTTGGGTTGACAGCATAACCCTTAGTCAATTGAGGTGGTAACTCATAGGCTAACGCAGGGTTAAATGGTGTTCCTACTACTAGCCTAAAGTGGTACACATCTAGCAATTCTGATTATGATTACGCAAGGAACTTACGTTATAACCATCGTGAAGCAGAAATAGCTAAATAAGGCTGATAAGCTATAGCCAAAAGGCAACACTCTAACATACCAGCAAATTTGTAGATTTGAACTGGGAACATCAATATAGAGCTCGGTGGAGAGTAAGAATCTAAAGTCAGAAAATACGGAAGACAGGAACGAAATAACCTCAGAACGGCTCTTGAGGAGGTCGAAAACCTCAAGTAGTAACCAGCGTAAGCCCCAAAGAGGAGAGATTGTGTAAAAAGCCAATGCCTTTTTGTAATGAAAAGGATATGCTGACGTACACACTTAGATATGTATTGAATAGTTTTTAGTAGTAATTCAAATGTTATGAACGTAAAGTATAAATGGAACGCTTGGAATCAAATCGATTGGAAAATCGTAGAGATTGCAACGTTTAAGTTACAAACAAGAATATTCAGAGCAAGTCAAAGTGGCGATGTCAAATTGGTTCACAGTTTACAGCGATTACTAACCAAATCCTATTATGGAAAACTCTGGGCAACCAGACGTGTGACCCAAGATAATCAAGGCAAGAAAACGGCAGGGGTTGATGGTAAAAAGTCACTCACACCCAATCAAAGACTTGAACTTGTTAATAACCTAAGCATAGGTAGAAAAGCAAAGCCATTACGCCGAGTTTTCATACCAAAAGCAAATGATGAGAAGCGAGGTCTAGGAATACCTACCATAAAAGATAGAGCCTTACAAGCCCTCGTCAAACTAGGATTAGAACCGGAATGGGAATCAACTTTCGAGGACAATTCCTACGGATTTAGACCAGCAAGGTCATGTCACGATGCCATTGGAGCTATATTTAACGCAATCAGATATGTACCTAAATATGTACTTGATGCGGACATAGCAGGATGTTTTGACAATATCAATCACAATAAACTACTTACAAAACTCAATTCTTACCCCCAACTAAACAGACAGGTCAAGGCTTGGCTAAAGAGTGGAGTAATGGAAAACAAAGACCTAATTACTACTGACAAAGGCACGCCACAAGGAGGAGTTATATCTCCGTTGCTGGCAAATATAGCCTTACACGGTATGGAATTAGAAGTCAAGAAATTTGCCAGAACTCTCAAAGGTAGGAAAAAAGAGAATGAGGATAACCTCAGTCTTATAAGATATGCAGACGATTTTGTTATCCTGCACAAAGACTTAGAAATAATCCTACAATGTAAATTAATTATTGAAAACTGGTTAAAAGAAGTAGGGCTAGAATTAAAACCGAGCAAAACCAAAATTTCCCATACACTCAATGAGCATGAAGGAAATTTAGAATTTGACTTTGACTTCCTAGGATTTAACATCAGACAATATCCCGTTGGGAAATATCAAAGTGGAAAATCCGCACACGGAAATCAACTTGGATTTAAAACTATCATAAAACCCTCAAAAAGTAAAGTAAAAGCCCACATCAAAAAGATTGGCGATATTATAAGAAGTCACAGAAGTGTATCTCAAGAGGCTTTAATTTCCAAATTAAATCCAATCATCAGAGGATGGAGTAATTATTACAGCACTGTCTGTAGCAAAGAAACATACAACTATTGTGACAATATTTTATATCAACAATTAAAAAGATGGGCTGAAAGAAGACATCCTAAGAAATCAAACTCTTGGGTAGCTCAGAAATACTGGCACACCGATTACTCAAAGGTCATAATGAGAAATTGGTGTTTTAGTACAGATAGCACAAAACTTCTTAGACACTCAGACACACCCATTGTAAGACACGTCAAAGTCAAAGGGAATAAAAGCCTTTTCGATGGAGATATGTTGTACTGGTCAGCAAGGTTAGGAAAGCACCCAGAATTATTAACGAGAATGGCAACATTACTCAAGAGACAGAAGGGTAAATGTAATCACTGTGGACTATATTTAAAGGATGGTGACTTAGTAGAAATCGACCATGTTATCCCCAAATCATTAGGGGGCAAAGATGAATATAATAATCTACAAGTTCTACATCGACATTGTCATGACATAAAAACTGCAAGTGATGGAAGTACCAAAGGCAGTTGATTTGTACCTATGACAAAGGACATATTTGAGAGGAGCGGTATGAGGTGAAAGTCTCACGTACCGTTCTGAAGAGAGGTTTAGCTGGGGACAGCTACTCCTACTTTAATCTTGGAATACTTAGAATTATTAGCAGAAGCAGAAGAAACAAATGAACAATTCATGAATAAAATTGATTCTATTTTATGCTTAATTCAGTCGAGAAAAAGATGGTTGGAAATGAGAAAAGCAGAAGCTGACAGACTCAATAAATTAGTTAAAAAGGATGAGAAAACTATCGAATGGTTAACGGAATATCTTAAACAACATTTAGAGAAAATAGGTAAAACTAAACTCAGAACAAATAAATTTAATATATCCATCAGAAAAGCATCGGTTGCACCCTTACATTTACTCAGAGAAGATGCTAAAAGCTATCCTCAACAATACCAGAAGGTAACAATAGAAGTAGATAAAAAGGCACTTAAAGAAGCAGTAATTAACGGTGATAATGAAGCCTTAAAGTATGCAGAACTAGGAGAAAAGTCCAGTTATTTATCAATTAAATAATCTCAATAGGGCTTTAAATAGCCCTAGTAATATACCAGTAAAATACTAAGTAAAATACTAAGTAAAATACTTGGCAAAAACTATTTATTACTTGTAACGAACCGGAATATGCGAAGCGGAAGACGAGAAGGCTAGAAGGCGAGCTTTGACCTAGATTAAGGTTTAATAGAAAATATATTGTTACTTGAATAGCGATCGCTCGCTTACTGAAATAGGTTAAGATTATAAGTAATTACTTATAATCTGGAGAAGCAAGTTGTCAGAAACCAGTGAAATTAAATCAGTTATTTGGATGGGAGATAGTCTCGAACAAGTTAAAAAATTTCCTGATTTTGTTCGCCGTGAAATTGGTTCATCTCTGTATGATGCGCAGTGTGGAGACAAGCCATCTGATGCCAAACCTTTTAAGGGAGTTGGCAGTGGAGTGTTTGAAATTGTAACCAGATTCGATTCTGATACTTACAGAACAGTTTATGCTGTACAAATCGGCGACTGTATTTATGTTCTTCATGCTTTTGTTAAAAAATCACCGAAAGGAATTAAAACTGCCCAAAAAGATGTGGATTTAATTAAAAAACGGTACAAACAAGCATTAGAAAAATCTAAGGAGAAAAATCAATGACTGAAGAAATCATGTCCTTTGAATTTACACAAAGTAGTGGTAATGTTTTTGCTGATATGGATTTAGATGATGGAGATGAACTTCTGACTCGTGCTAAACTCGGTTTTGCTGTCCGGAAGATGTTAGAAAATCGTAATTTAAAACAACAAGAAATAGCTAATTTACTCAATATTAAACAACCAGAAGTTTCTAATTTAATGAAAGGGAAATATCATCTATTTTCCGAAAGTCGTTTGTTTAGTTTTTTGAATAAACTAGAACAAAAAATAATGATTCAGATTACCCCTCATCATACAGGAGAACCTTTAATTGATGTTGCAATTAGATAGATGACATAAGAAGAATAACCTATGAGTCGGCGAAAATAGAAGGTTCTTGCAACGAGGGGCAAGTGACAAACAGTTCTTCTCAATTAGGCGTAAAGCTAGGGAAGCTGCAAAATCGGCAAAGTAGCTAAAAAGCTATCACAGAGGGAATTTGGACATAACGTTATCATAAGCAGACTGTGCTTCATTTAAACTTAAGCGAGAATAAACTTCTAATGACTGTCGAGAAGAATGACCAGAATAGGGTTGAATTAAAGCATCATCAATCCCTTGTTTTTTCAGCCATGTCAGCAGAAAATGTCGTAATTGATGGGGTGAAATGGAATGATCTAATTCAGCCATGTCTGCATACTTTGTCAAAATCTTTCTAATTCCACGATCGCTATATTTTTGATGACGATTAGACTCAAATAAATAATTAGCGCTTTTACCCTCCATCTTATCAACGTGCATAGCCAAAACTTCCTTAAAAGAAATTGGAAACGGAACTATTCTATCCTTTCCCCCTTTCCCTGAATTAATCCGAATCTGACAACGATCAAAATCCACATCTTCCAATCGAATATTAACTAACTCCGATACTCTTACACCCGTATAGAGAAAAGTCTTAATAATCACCATATCCTGCACATTGCGAGTTTTCCAAACAGCTTGATAGTATTTATGTAACTCTTCTTCCGTAGGAACTTTTGGTAATTTCTTTTCAGAATGAGTTACCTCAATATTTAGCTCAGTACGCAGATGCCGAAAAACACTTTTAAGATAATTGTAATCAGGATGTTCATCCCTTAATAATTTAGCGATCGCTCTAGCCTTAACTTTAGCACTGGTACGTTGCATGATCACCCCACCACCACCTCCACCTTAAGCACAAGTCGCTCATTCATATCCAAATGAAACGTACCGTAAGGATTAATATGACTATAAATTAAAGGTGTTAAAGCACATAGTTTTAACTACCTTTCCTAATTCCCCCAAAGCCTGATAGGTAGGATGTTTAACATTAGCACGAGTAAAACGACGTAAAATCGCTTCGGGTTCAGCAATACCTAATCTCAAAGCCGTAGCATACTTCACCATCTGCTCATATTGCTGACGGATTAAATCCCAATTAATGGGGCGAGTTAAAACAGGGAGTAAATTCTCATAACTCTCTTTATCTCCTGCTTCTGGACGATATAATTTTTGTTTACCAATATTTTTGAGTCGAGGCATCAACTCAAAACCCAACAAGTGACAAAAAGCAAAAGCGACTTCACTTTGCCCATGAGTATCCACAAACTGCTGTTTAACGGTCATTTGAGTATCGTGACGCAATACCCCTTCAATCATCGCCGCCACTTCCGAAGAAGAACAAGTTTTTAATTGAGAGTAAATACAAGTTGACTTCTTCTCAACGTGCCAATAAATCATCACACCCCTACCACCATAACGCAGGTGCCATTCCGTCATTAAATTCTGATCCCAAGCACCAAACTTCTTAGAATCAGATGCACAGGTAGTAGTACCATTTCCCCAAATCTCAGGATTTCTGATCTCAAAAATAGCATTAACTACAGAGGCGATGGCTTCCCGAAGTGAATCCTTATGAATAAAACGGCGTTTGATATAACGAAGTTCATGGTAATCAATATTTGGTGTACCATCACTAACTCGTTTTAATCCTGTATTCGTACCCAATCCATACAGACAAAGCAATAACCTTTTTTGTAATACATCTTTTTCTAAAACTTCCCTACTGGCAAGGCTTTTGAAACTATCTGTAAAACCGATTCTTAAATCAGCCTCCTTTAACACATCTAACAAACTTGTCATCGGCCATTTTTGCACCAATTCACTTTTTAATCGAAAAATATTAACTGGTTCAGCTTGTTTATCCAAAGGTGTGACACTAATCCAACCATTTTTTTTGTCCAAGATTTTGACTTTCTTATTCTTGGGTATTCCTTCATTTAAAGTAATCAAATTAGATGATAATGCTATTTTCAAGGGAGTGATAAAACTTTCCACATCCATTGGTAACTGCAATGCTTGATAATAATTTTCTCGATGTTGTTCAAAATCTGAGGGTAAATCTTCATCGGGATTACGATAACGATTTGCACCAACTACCCAAATTTCCTTACATCTTAATCTTTCCCTCAACGCTTGAAGAACACTTATTTCATAGTTAATACGATTAATCCGTTCATTGCCTTAATGACGGTACTAAGCGACGGTAATGACGACTATAAGAAGAACGAATTACATTATGTACTTTTTGACGATAAGCAGTACCCTGAGATTTAAACTCTTTGACTAAATTTGATAGTGTGTTTTCATCTACTACGGGAAAGATAACTTCAGATACAGCACCATCAGGTTTTTCTAAACTAGCATTAGCCATAAGATAAAGAAGATGATTTTTACCCGTGACTTTTTTAAAGTCTTTGATTAATTCTGTATCGACTTTTCTTTCGGCTCTTCTACTTATACTATGTATGATAGAAATCAGTAAATCTACCAAATTGTCCGTAACTTGGAGTAATCTTAACCAGGAAAAAGCAGATACTAAAGTATAACGAATAATAGGGGAATGAGAGCGTAATTCTCTAGGTGGTTCGGTTGCCGCTCTTCTTCAAATTGACGAACCGCTGAACGAATTAAACGTAGTAATATTTTCTTACTAGGCAGTTCTATTTTGCTTTCTTGGAAATATTGCTCAACTACTATAATTAAATGTTCTTCTTTTTGTTCTTGGGGTAATATATCTGATAATAAATAGTTTTTGAGTTTTTGAAAATCTAGTTCTTGTACTAATCTAAAACCAAAAAAGTCCCGAATTTGCTCTCTGTGGTATCTGCTACTTCTTTCTTGCCAATCATATTCTAAATATAGTGAAGATGATACGTTAACTTGACTAGCAATATAATTAATTACTACCAGAGGGATTTGGGTAAGAGCTTCTGGAAACTGACTAAATAACTGAAAATACTTGAAACAAACTGCAAAACCAATTCGTTTTGCTCCTGTTTTATTTCTTAACAATGCCATTTCAGATGGTAATAAAATCCAATATTCAATTAGTTCTTCTACTTCCCAATTTTGTTTCAAGTTAGATTATGCTCCTATATTTATTCCGCTTTTAGATAGTGTCGGAACTTATTTCTGATAATCATATCCTAAAAGGCTCTTTTTTATCCCTATATTTAAAAAAAGTTCATAAAGTGTCATCTCTAGATAAAATTCGGAACTATGCTAGAGAATAACCATAGTGTATTTAAATTACTTAGTAGCTATCATAAAACCTTTGCAGTGATTGAGTTTTAGCTACTTTGCCGATTTTGCAGCTTCCCTAGCTTTACGCCACATCCAGTCCGGTTCAACGATGGACACGTTTCCTCCGGTAATAACTCAACCGCCAATGGCTGAAGGAGAACAAAATGGTAATGGTCACGGGTTTGGGTCAGAACTTGTTTCCATGCCTAGTTCCCAAGTTGAAATTGCCTCGGAACAGAACGAAGAAATTGAGGTGGACGTAGATCGAGATCCCCTCGAAGATATTAGAGAACAAAATTTAGGAAGCGTTGATGTCGCTGCTCAGTACAGTGCTGCCGAACTGATGGCACTTTTTAACTACCGCCAACTGGACTACATGAAGAACAGAAATTTCACCATTCCTGGTTTGGCAGAGGAAGTCCACAAATCTGAGGAGGCAGTGAGGCAAAGTTTCAATTCCATGACGGGAGTGCCAAGCGAGTCCATAAAAAAGAAGCTGGAGAAACTGCGGCAGCGGGACCAACGAAGGTGAACGGAAGTTCAGAATCAAAATCCAATCACATCCTCAAGCTGTTCTTGGCATTACAGGTCACAGGAGCGATCGCTGGTGCTGCCTTTGCTGCGGCTGCTTCTTACAACCTGCTGGCGGGAGTTGGCTGGGGGTTGGGTGTGGGTAGCGTTAATTTTAGTGTCTGCTTGCTCTCGTCAAAGGAGAGAGTGAGATAAGCTATATAGGGAGAGCTTACTGTAGTTCCGAGTGTCTGAGATTCATTCGGGGTGGGTTCTATCTTTACTCCCATGGGGATAAAGTCTGTCGCCCAAGAAACCGAGAAATTCTTGAGCTACCCATTTACCTTGAGAAATTTACATAATTTAACTATTCTTATAGTAAACTTAAATGTTCTTTCTTGTATATCTATTGTTGCCATAATATTAGCTTGTTTACTATAGCTTTATTTCTATTATTGTGCTATATTTGTTAATATTAATTAGTAGTCATTATTAGTTCGTAATTCGTAATTCGTAATTCGTAATTCCCCTTATGAAAATACTCAATAAATTACCTTTAATTATAGGCTTATTCCTTCTCTGGGTTTACTTTCAAAATAATAATAATCAAGCAATTAGTGAAAATAACAATAAAGTAAATTACCAAGTACAACAACAAGTATATCAAATAAAAGAAGGAAGCATTTATGATGGTGACACACTCCGTGTAATATCTAGTGATAATGAAGAATTAAAAATAAGATTTGCCTGCATCGATAGTCCAGAAAAAGATCAAGAATATGGCATTGAATCTCGTGATTATTTAAGATCGCTTTTACAATCAAATGGAAATAAAGTTAATCTCGATATTACTAATACTGATAGATATGGTAGAAGTGTAGCTGTTTTATATCTTCTTAATGGCGAAGCTGTTCAAGTTAAGCAGGTTAAGAATGGTTGGGTTTATCCTTATCCTCAATATAAGTCTGATTGTCCTATTTGGAATGAGATAAAACAAGCAGAGGCGGAGCGCAAGCGCTGCTGCAAGCAGTTCGCTATTAAGAAAGGTTTAAATATTTACAGCAAGAATTTAGAGAAGCCTTGGGAATGGAGAAGAAATAATAAATAATCTTGTAAATATTTACAGGGAATTATCATATTTTATCTTTTATACTTTTGATATACTTTTATCGTACTAAGTATATTACTGATTATGACTACTGAAAATGAAAAGGTAGCAGGATATATAATTCCCGAACTTTACCATCGCTTTGACCAATTTTGTCAGGAAAATAATCTTAATTGCTCAAGAGCATTAAACGTGATTATTGCTGAATATTTTGGGCTTGAAGAAACTTTACTTATTAAAAAAACTTGGATTGGTGGTGTTACTTTAGTTGAATTTGAACAGCTTAAAAAAGAAGTACAAGAATTAAAAGAATTAGTTAATACACTTAGTAAACTATCAAGTAGCATACCTGAAAAGAAACAGAAAAAATCATCTGAAAATATAAAGCCTATTTGAGATCTCTAGCCAGAGGCGGCAAGCCGCTTAATCATTAGTCTGACAAAGCAAAGATTGAGTTTTGCCGTCGCATTTGATAGAGTCCTCTCGAAGTTCTTGACAAGGATCTTACATCTCTCCATCCACCCATTTGAACGTTCAATTACCCATCTGGCGATCGCCGGCACAAATCCTGATTTTCCAAGTGCAGCCTTTTCTTGTTTTGAAGGTTTCGTTGACAGTTCAAACTTAATTTTTGTCATGATTTGGGGATAGACCTTTTCTAATTCCTCCCTCAAGTGGTCTGGATGATAACCATGGTCTAACAGAATAGTGATCTTGGGAATATTCACACAATAATCAAGGTTGTCCACTTGGCTTTTTTTTTACCTGCTGGCGCACTCGTTGATGTAAAGCGTCCATCAGTTTCTCAATCACTCCGATATCATTAGCTTAGCTTAACATCTGTCAAAGATCTCAAATAGGCTCTATCTATATAACGATGATAATTTCGTCACTAATCAAGACTTCTCCTCTGATTAGCGAGGGTGTGTTACGCGGGAGCGCAAGCGCACTCTGCAAGCAGATCGCTCATAATAAAAGGAAAAAACTATATGAGTAAGACTACCTCACAAATCAATCCCAAAGCTGTGAAAGCTGGAGGAAAACTCAGCTTTTTTGAAAAGTATCTCACCCTTTGGGTAATTGTTTGTATCTTAGGGGGGATTGCCTTGGGAAGAACCTTTCCAGATATAGCCCAGACCTTAGATGACATGAGTATTTACAACGTCTCCATTCCCATTGCTATCGGCCTATTTTTCATGATGTATCCCATCATGGTCAAGATTGACTTTTCCCAAGCTGTCAAAGCAGCAAAAACCCCCAAACCTGTCATCTTGACTTTGGTGGTTAACTGGCTGATTAAGCCCTTTACAATGGTGGCATTTGCTCAGTTTTTCTTGGGCTGGTTATTTCTGCCCTTGTTGAGTTCTACGGAAATTATTCGCGGCACGGAAGTCACCTTAGCTAATTCCTACATTGCTGGTTGCATCCTCTTGGGAATTGCTCCCTGTACAGCGATGGTCTTGATGTGGGGATACCTTTCCTACAGTAACCAAGGACATACCTTAGTTATGGTGGCAGTTAACTCTTTAGCGATGTTATTTCTCTATGCACCTTTGGGGAAATGGTTGCTTTCCGCCAATAATTTAACTGTACCCTGGCAAACTATTGTCCTCTCGGTGTTAATCTATGTTGGTTTGCCTTTAGCAGCGGGGATTTATAGCCGTCACTGGATTTTTAAGTACAAAGGAAGGGAATGGTTTGAAGAGCAATTTTTGCATTATCTTAGCCCTATTGCTATTTCTGCTTTACTGTTGACTTTAGTTTTACTGTT
>CAVVOP010000011.1:0-87359 GCA_963749915.1 uncultured cyanobacterium | reverse complement strand
CGGATTATTACTAAGCGGTACGATTGTGGGCCTGATTTACGCTTATTTAGTGAGATTTTTGGCCGTATCTTTCAACACCATTGAATCGAGTCTGAGCAAAATTAGGCCGAACCTTGATGATGCTTCCCGTAGCCTTGGATATGGCCCGTTTTCTACTCTTTTAAAAGTACACTTACCCTTAATGTGGGGGGGGGTTTTAACTGCCCTCATGTTGGTGTTTGTGGATGTCATGAAGGAGTTGCCCGCCACTTTAGTCATGCGCCCTTTTAACTTTGATACCCTTGCGGTTCGGGTTTATCAGTACGCCTCCGATGAAAGATTAATGGAAGCCTCCGCCCCGGCCTTGACTATTATTTTGGTAGGTATTTTACCCGTAATAATCTTGAGTTATCGCATCGCTAGATCTCGTGTTGGTCAGAAGCAATAAGTAATTAAATCCTGGTTCCTAAGAGGGCGATCAAATTGTCACCATCGCCCAAGGTTCGGGTTCAACAACTTTGGTGTTAAGATTCTCTTTAGTGAGTAAGTCGCGAAAATTATCGATGGAACCTTCTTCTTTCAACACTTTTGTTAAGACACCTTGAAATTCTAGGTCTCCCCCGGCGGCGGTGGATAAGATATATTCCGGTTTTAACCATCTACAAACCTCCACAGCTTTTTCCTGTCCTTTGATGACGGGTCCAATAAAGGGTATTTTAATATTAGTTAATGGGGTAATAATCACTTTTACCGCTTCTTGTCGTTGTAAATTGGCTGAGTGGAAACCATGAGGCTCATAATATAAGGATTCTTGATTACTTAAATCCCTAAGAATATAACCATTTTCCACTAAACCCGGTCCTATGGGCGAACCTGCGATGGCCTGTATTGCTATTTTGTCCTCAAAAATATAAGTTTCATCATGTTTTAAGGTTTTAATGTTGGTATAACCCAACCCTTGACAAACCTTTCCCGCATTTTCTGAACCCACCACAGGCAAATTATGGTCTAAAATCTCTAATGTGGGGGGATGGGCATGATCTTCTAAACCTTGAGATAATAGGATGAGATCAATATTCTCAGGAATTGCCCGTGAAGTGCGTTTTTTCCCTTCAAATAACCATGTGGCATTCCCAAACACCAGAGAACCTACTAACCAAGGATCAAGTAAAATTCTCAATCCTGCGATTTCGATTAACCATGAATTGCTATCTAACCAAGTTAACTGCATACTAAAAACCCATTAAAAACTATTACCGATCATAACGTGATTTTGAGATTACCAGTTCGGGGTTCGGAGTTGTAGAGGCTATGTTCGGGAAATTTAGAATTTAGAATTTAGAATTTAGAATTTAGAATTCATAATTCTAATGCCTTACCATCGCCGACAATTATATTTTCCAAAACCCTCGCAGTATTGGTGCTGAAGGGGTTAAGTATCTTAAATGATTTACATAAATGGTAGAATCGTCGTGGGAATATTTTTCTTTGCAACCATATATCTTCTATATAATCAAAGAGATAATATTCTCAATACAAATTCAAAAATTTGTGCTAAGATACTTTATAGCAAATCAAGTTCTCTCTAACATTATCCTAAAATGTTAAAAGTCGTTATTACTAAGAATTGCTGTAATCAATACTTTGCATCTATTCTTTTTGAAGATGGGAAACAGAAACCTCAATTATCTTCAGAAGGTAAAGCTGTAGGAATTGACTTGGGATTAAACCATTTTGCCATTACCAGTGACGGGAGTAAATTTGATAATCCAAAAATACTAAATAAACATGAGAAGAACTTAAAGAAAAAACAGCAACAATTGTCTCGTAAACAGAAAGGGTCAAACAACCGTCATAAAGCAAGACTAAAAGTTGCTTTATTACATAAGAAAAATACTAATTGCCGTGAGGACTTTCTGCATAAGCTATCTCGTAGGATAGTAAACGACAACCAAGTTATAGTGCTAGAAAACCTTAATATAAAGTGGATAGATTTTTCCCCAGTTCAAAAACCTGTCATGTTTGCTTAAACCAGGTAGGAAGTTTGCCTTTGGAAATAAGATATTGGCAATGTCCAAAGTGTAAGACAAGACAGGATCGGGATATAAATGCGGCAATTAATATCCGAGACGAAGGACTACGAAAAACAAAGTACTAAATATTATGAAATGGCAAGACATTTGTGAAGACAAAAACTTAACTAATTTACCTTATAAAATAGAGTTAAATAAATGGGGACAAATTATTATGAGTCCAGCAAAAATTAAACACTCTTATTATCAAGGAATAATTGCTCAATTAATAAACTCTATATCTACTAATGGATTCGCTTTTCCTGAATGTGCTATTCAAACCCTTGATAATACTAAAGTTGCCGATGTGGTATGGTGTTCAGAGGAAAGATTAGCTATGATTGAAGATGAAATAACTGCTAGTATCGCTCCAGAAATTTGCGTTGAAATTATATCTTCCAGTAATAGTGAAGGCGAAATGAGATTAAAAATGGACTTATATTTTCAAGCTCAAGCTCAGGAAGTTTGGTTTTGCGATCGAGAAGGTAACATGAGATTTTATAATAAAAAAGAGGAATTAAAAAATTCCGAGTTAATACCAGATTTTCCTTTGAAAATTAGTCGTATTATTAAGTAGAATCTGGCAAAAAGTTTTTTAATAAATGGTTAGGAATGAAGATTAAATAAAATGGTAAAGTTTTAGAAAAGAGATTTGCTTAAGCAATATGGCAAAATAGCTGATGTAGTAGAAAGAGAGTAATGAGACAAATACAACCCTATCCCGAAGAAATAGAAGAAAAAATGATTAGATACTATAATAGTCTATCAGAAAAAGAGCGAAGGCGTTATGCAGCCATAGAAGCTGAAAAATTGGGGTATGGAGGCATAAGTTATATCGTCAGGCTATTCGGATGTCGTCCGGATACAATCAAAAGAGGGTTGTCAGACTTAGAATCCACCGAATTAATCAATGAAGATCGTATCAGAGAAAAAGGAGGCGGAAGAAAAAAATCTATCGAGGTAATTGAAGGTATTAACGAGGCCTTTTTAAGAGTCATAGATTGTCCTGCACCGCTTTTGGTGTCTTCGGCGTTCTTTTCGAGGAGTCCTTCGTATATTTCACCTTTAACATCTACGCCCATCATTACCCAGTCTTCATCGTCTATCATGGTAATGATTTTGAGCAGTTTAGCAGGGTCTTGGATTTTATTCTGAGCTTTGGTGAAGATTTGCCCTAATAACCCTTTTTTGTGTCCTAATTCCCGTAATGTGGCTAGGTAATGGGCTTCGAGGTCTAACCCGCGTTTACTGGGGAGGGTTTGCCAGTTATAATCATCGGGGATGCCTGTTTGACGGTTATAGGGGGGTTTGGCGTATTCATCCGCCATTTTGAGGAATAAGAGGTAGGTAAGTTGTTCAAGGTAGTCGCCGTAACTGATTCCATCATCCCGCAGGGTGTTACAGAAACTCCATACTTTGGACACAATTGAGGCGGTATTCATGGGGTTAGTCTCACTTTTAGGGTTTTATTTGCGTTTTTTGGCTTTTTCATAAGCTGGGTCATGTTCGGCAAAGCTGAGGATAATGACTCGTTTGGGGGAGGGTTTTTCATGGATGCGATAAACAAGGCGGTAAGGGATTCCATTCCAGTCAATTTCTAAGGCACGACACCCTTTGAGTTTTCCTGTTAAGTTATGGCTAGGAAATCCTAATGTTTGATAGGGGTCTAAGGCGAGTATTTTTTGATAGTTTTGCCATTTTTGTAGCAGTTTTTCTGGTAATTGTGAGATGTCTTTTTGCAGTTCTTTGACGCTTTGAATAATATAAGGATTTTTAGCTTTGCTCATTGGCAACCCACTGTTTTAGCTCGTCTTCGTCAATTTCTTGGTCTGTTTCCATAAGGGTGATTAATTGACTGGGGTTTTCTAATTGGGGCAGTCTTTCTATGGCTAAGGCTTCGGCAGATAGGGTTTGAGGGGTGTCTTCGAGGATGATAATAACTTCCACTTTTGCCCCTTGGGGAAGTTGGGGGGTGTCGATTTTTATTGTTCCATCGGATTGAACGAAGGTGGTTTGACGAATTGCCTGAGCCATGTTGATTAAATGCTAGGTTTTAGGATTAAGGGAACGTTTTATGCCTCTACACTATTCATAGTAACGGATTTTATCTATCTTTTAGGGGAGAGGTTTTAATTGACATCGAGTTCTAATTGTTGGGCTTTGGGTTTGCGTTTTTGGGTGGTGCTTTTTGGGTGGTGATGGGGTGTCTTGTTGAATGCGTTTGAGGAGTTCACTGGCGGGTTCATCATCGGGATTTTGGGGGATGAGTTTACCTTCAAAAGCACGTTTTAAGATACTTTGGGGCAAGGCTTCGGCTTTGTCTAAATTCTCGCTGAGGGTGGCTTCTAATTGGTCACATATTGATAATCTTGATTCGATTTCTTGGACGATTTGGGTTTGTTCTTGGAGGGAAACGTAAGGAAAAGGATAGTTATCGCTCTTCTGGAACTTTCGGAAAACTTTTGCCAAATCTGGATTCTGCCATCCTTATGTCATCGGCGGTGCCGTAGGCACTAGCTCTGCGAGACCGCCAACTTTTTTGCTGATAAAAATTCCAACTTCGATAGTTTTTTAAAGACAAAGCCACAGAACATTTAATCGGAAAAGGAATACTACTTGAGCATTTGAACGATGATAGAATTGGAAGAATAATGGACAAACTTTATGAAAAAGGATTATCTTCATTATTTTTAATTATTGCTTTAGCCACAGTAAAAAAATATAATATCAACATAGATTTTTCTCATTTAGATTCAACTTCTTTTGCGGTAGAGGGGAAATATAGTCAGGAAAAAATCACCAAAAACTTGGTGAAAGAAAATGCAGAATTAGAGTTAATTAATCAAATTCCAATTAAGATAATTAAAGGTTATTCCCGTGACCATAGACCAGATTTAAAACAATTTATTTTGGATTTAATTGTGAGTAGTGATGGTGATATTCCTTTATTTTTAAGAGTAGCAGATGGCAATGAAAATGATAAAGCAGTTTTCGGCAAAATAGCGAAAGAATACAAATCAATGATAGATTTTGAGACGATGATAGTAAGTGATAGTACCTTATATACAGAAAATAACCTCAAATTGATGAGTGGAATAGAATGGTTATCGAGAGTTCCATTAAGCTAAGACGCATTTAACTTACATTTATTAATTCACCCTTATTCTTGATTTTTTTGCTCCAATTAATCACTAAACCTCCTTCATTTAATAATTGATTCACTGTTTTTGCTAATTGTTCTTTATTTTCAAAATCTCGATGAGCTATAAATTCTTTAGCCGAATGCCATACTAATTCTATTAAGTTATAATCTGGACTATATACTGGTAAATACTCTAATCTTATATTTGATAAATTTGTTTCTATTCTTTCTATTATTTCTTTCTTTTTATGGAAACTCGCATTATCTAAAATTATTATTATTTTTGGTCCTTTTTTTTCAAAATCTTTTTCATTATTTCCCTTACTTATCCATTCTTTTTTTACTTCTTCTTTTAACTTTTCTATTTTCTCATAAAATGTTTCTGAGTTCCCTTTCTCTATCATAAAGCACAGTCTTTTTTTATCTGAATATCTTAAGCCTCCCATGATATTTACTCTTCCTCTTCTTCTTTGTCCCTTGATTTTTTTTCTCTTTCCTTTTTTTGTCCATGTTTTTCTTCTTATTACCCTTAAACTAAAACCACACTCATCCCAAAACCATATCTGGAGTAATTCCTGATTTTCTTTACTTATTTTTATATAATCTTCTAATTTTTCTTTAAATGCCTTTCTTTCTTCTTTATTTTGCTTATCTTCCAAACTATATTTTCCCCAAATATAACTATACTTTTTTCTTTTTAATATTCTCGCTATTTGTGATTTACTTAATTTAATTCCTGTTTCTTTTTCGAGATGTTCTGACAATCTTTTCCCTGTCCATCGCCCAAATTCATATCCTAAATCTTCTCTTGTAATGAATCTACATTATTAGGATTACCATGCACTGCCCAATACGCTACTGTTTTTGTGGAACAACCTAAAAAATCTGCTATTTGTTGATAATTTTTGCCATCATTTTCTAATAAAAATATCAAAATCCTTTGCCTAACTTCTGATCTATTTTCCGTTTTTAAGGAATTTTGGAGATATTTTTTTTCTTCATCCGACAAAAAGTTTTTAATAGGCATGGATTTTCATCTTAATATTTTCTGACTTAAATTATATCCTAGATTGATGCGTCTTAGCTTATCAATAAAAGATGCCCTCAATTTAGTTTCAGAACTGGGTGAATCTGATTTTACTCCCAGCAGTTTAGAGGGATATTTATGGTGCGAAGTGAAAAATAATTATGCAGAAATTGAGCAAAGATGGTTAGTAATAGAAAGTGAAAAAAGAAAGAAATCAAATCTCGAAAAGCTGAGAAAAAAAATAGAGAAAGAAAAAGAAAAAGCAGAAGAAACATTAACAAAATAGATTAGATAAAAGTAAATTTAGTTCCGATGAGATTTTAATTAAGTATAAAGAGCAACAAGCCGCAGAAAGAGGTTTTAGTTTTCTGAAAGATCCATTATTTTTTGCCGATAGTGTGTTTTTAAAAACCCCAAAAAGAATCGAAACAATGGCAATGTGTTTTTGGGGTTATGTCTGTTAGTATATTCTTTGGGGCAAAGAGAAGTGCGTCGCTTATTAAAGGAGAGAAAAACGGGGATAAAAAATCAGCTGGGAAAACTAACGGAACGTCCAACGTTAAGATGGATATTTCAATGTTTTCAGGGGATTCATTTAGTAATAAATCAAGGAATAAAACAGATAGTAAATCTAACAAATGAACGAAAACTAATTTTAAGTTTTTTCCCGATTTCTTGTCATAATTATTATATTTTATCTGGATAACTTATGGGATTTAAGAGTCTAAACATTCTCAATTATAATACCATAAATAAAGAAGAGAAAACTGATAGATTTGCTCTGTTTATTTATTCTCATTAAAGGTGAAGTTATTGACAATGAGATTTTAATTTGAGCAAAGTTCGCAAGTACAAAACGCGAATAAAGAAGATATTGAGTATTATTACTTATATTTTGTCCAAAATAAGTTGCTTGGTTTTAATACTTTTATCATCTTACAAAGTGACGTGCGGAATGTGGGATTAAACAGTGAGAAGCAACCCCCGTTTAATCAGCCAATAATGAATGCTCTGTTTATCGCAAATACGCCGTGATGGTGGGACTCAACCCAGAGCCTCTATCAATGATGAAACGGTAATTGAGTATGCCGAGGATATGAAGAACGGCGATCGCTTTCCTCCAGTTACTGTTTTTTATGATGGGGAATTTCACTGGCTTGCTGATGGTTTTCACCGAGATAAAGCGGCACTCAAGGCAGGACTTACCGAAATAGCTGCCATAGTTAAGCAGGGGACAAGGCGTGATGCTGTCCTTTATTCTGTGGGTGCTAATGCCAAGCATGGTTTGAGACGTACCAATGCTGATAAGCGGCGAGCAGTAATGAGACTTCTGGAAGACTCCGAATGGAGTCAGTGGAGTAATAATGAGATCGCTAAACACAGATAGCGATCGCCAATAAATTACCCTTCTCACCTACCACAAAACCTAATCGTGATGGTAGCCTCAAAAAAGATAAAGAAGGCAATTTGATTCAGCCCAAAGTCTCCGTATCTCCTATTATCCTTGACTTAATTAACTTAGGATTGAAAGCGATTAATCAAGGCACGGCTGAATCCGATAAATTGGGAGATAAAACCAGACCGAGGCAATAAAGGAAGTGTTTAGTATAGAAGACTTTGAGCCTATAGATACCAGCAACGAGGAGTTAAATAATATTAAAGTAGCTAAGGGCGATAAAGCATTAGAATTAGTAGATAACTGCGAGGTTAAATCTTTTGATGAAGCTGTAATCGAGATTAAGAAATTAAAAGGAGAAGGTTTAGGAAATACTGCGATGCCAAAGGCACAGCGAAGCTGTCCGCTAAGAAATTAACAGGAAAATATCAGACTAAGCAAGGTTTAATTAACTGGAGTGATACTCAGGTAAGAAGAATATTAAAATCAGCCGTGTAGAGTAGAATGTTTGTTTAGGAGTAACGGCTAATTAGTCTCTAACCAATTAATGAAAAGAGGATTTTAACATGAGTACTATTACAGATAACGATATTAGAAAAAAAATAGATGAAAACTTATCAATAATTTCGTCTAAAAATCTCGAATTAGTGGCTGAATTTATCGAATTTATTAAACAAAAAGAAGAGACTAAAATAGAGCCAATTAATTATAAACCAGCCTCTGGAAACTCTTATTTACGTCACGCTGGTAAATGGGTAGGAGATGATTTAGAAGATTGTCTTCAATCAGTTTATGAAAATAGAGGTAAAGTCAAAATTAATAATCGTATCAATCCTTTTCAATAAATAATGTACCTATTAGATACCAATATTTTTAGCTTAGTTATTCAAGAAAATCCGATTATTATTGCTCATATAAAAGCAGTCAAAGAAATTAATACAGCTATCAGCATAATAACAGTTGGTGAGCTTTATTATATGGTAGAAAAATCTAAATATAAAGAAGCTAATTTAACCTTAGTTAATCAGTTTTTAGATGATATTAGAGTCTATTATATCGATGATAAAACCAGTAAAATTTATGGACAAATTAAAGCCTATTTAATTAATAAATACGCACCTAAAGAAAAAAACAAACGCAAAAAAACTAAAATAACTGAGTTAGGATTTGATGAAAATGATTTATGGATAAGTGCAATTGCTGTTGATGATAATTTAACCATAGTTTCAAACGACACTGATTTTGACAGAATTAAAACCGTTGCCAACTTCAACGTAGAAAAATGGAAAATCAATTAATATTAGCTCATATGAATATTCATTGTCTTTTGTAAACTTTGAGCGATTTATGACACCATTTTGTACAATCTGACTCACTAAAATAACCCTCTTTTGTCAAACTCCGAAAACACTTGCAATTTATAAATCCTAGAAGTCTTTCTAACCTGTCCGTTGCTATAAAAATAATTACTGAGAAAATTGACAATTATTTTTCTTAACTTTCAGTAATAAATTTTTAACTTATTATGGAAGAACGCCGACAGCAGAATGCTGCCACGCGACCTATTGAACAGTGCAGTCGCGATGACGCTTATCGCCAAGCATCCAGCAAAGAATGCCGTGAACGACCACTCACTCTGCTGGGTTCCGCTCAAGAGGAAGGCAGGCAAATGCCACAGCCCCCATATGGCTCCAAGAATCAGCGCGGCCCAGATTGGACTAGCGGGGGCATTTGCCCAGGAACCTACGGTTTTGAGAAAAGTAGTGTTCAAACCTCTTGATCTATAGCCTGAAACCCTCATTCTACCGCTGAAAATCTGCACTAGACTACCGCAGCTCCGAAAATATTACTCGGATTTTTAGAGTTTAAAAGTCAAATGGGATATGGATTTCAGCGAAACCGTAGGTTTCTGTTTGGATGCTCCCGCTGGTCCTTTCTGACTTCTGACCCCTCTGACGGCCAGATTTTTTGACTTTTGCAAGAGGTCTAATATAGGAGTGAATGGCATTCCTTACCCCTTGCCCTACTTCTGTAAGAAGTCTATTATTTTGAAGTACTGATTAAATATAACAGAGCCATACGCACAGCCACCCCATTAGTAACTTGATCGGAAATTAGGCTAAACAGGGGATCATCCATTAAATCAGAACTAATCTCTACCCCTCTATTGACAGGTCCGGGATGTAATACTTTAACATGAGGTTGACACAACTGTAAACGATCGTAAGTAATGCCAAATAATTGATGATATTCCCGTAAACTGGGTAAAAGATAATCCGTCATGCGTTCTTTTTGTAATCTTAAGGTCATCACAAAATCTGCCTTATCTAAAGCGGGTGGTAACTGCCAATGCAAAAATAAGCGATCTTTATAAGTAGGAATAATAGTTTCAGCGAATAAAGCAGGTAAGAGAGTGGGAGGTGCGGCTAAATGTAACTCTGCTCCTCCCGCTAATAAACTATTAATATTAGAACGAGCCACCCGAGAATGTAAAATATCCCCGACGATGGCAATTTTTTTGCCTTCTAATAAAGATATTTGCGGATTTTTGCCATCTAATAACGCACAAATGGTAAATAAATCCAATAAACCTTGAGAGGGGTGTTGATGTAAACCGTCACCAGCGTTTAAAATACTTACCCCTGATTTTAGTTTATCCATTTCCAAGGCAATATTTAAAGGTACTCCCGACTGGCTATGACGAATTACCATAATATTTGCCCCCATCGCTAGGTAAGTTTTGGCGGTGTCTAAAATTGTCTCGCCCTTAGTTAAAGAAGAACTACTAGGGGCGAAATTGAGAATATCGGCGGAAAGCCTTTTAGCTGCTAGTTCAAAACTACTACGGGTACGAGTAGAAGGCTCAAAAAACATATTAGCGATAACTTGCCCTTGTAATGCGGGTACTTTTTTTGTGCGACTTTGTAGGACATCCTGAAAACTACAAGCGGTGGTTAAAACAGCATTATACTCATCTACGGTAAAATCTTCTAAGGAAATAATATGTTTTCTTGTCCAAGGTATAGCAGTCATTTCTGTTTCAATTAATTAAGGATAAGTACGCTTTTTTTGTTGAGTCAAGTAAACAATGTTGAGTCAAGTAAACAATACAGATATTGTCTTGAGTATCATAACCTGAGATGATATTGTGTTTAAAGAGAATTAAGAATCAAACTTATTTACATAATAGTTCAAACGAGATTACGATGCAATTATTAGAATTTCATAATCAATGTCCAGATTGCCTATTGATGGAATTACAAATTATTCCTAAAGCTAATATTGACAATCAATTTGAGCTATATATTAATCTCAAATATAATCAACAACAGGAAGAAATTTTAGAAGGAAAAGTAAAATTTAGTCTTAGATCAAGCAAGTTATCATTAAGTTTAAATAATCTGATCCTTGTCGAAAAGTCGTCCTTAAATTCCCCTTTAATTACTTTTATAGATAATATTTTTTCCCCTCAACCAATGTGGGAAATAAGGAACACCGCCGACGGCAAGTTTTTACAAGGTGATTTGATAAATATTAAGTTGGGAGTTTTAGAAATTCAAGGCTATCCTTATCAATTAACAGGTCAAATTTTAGCAGACAAAGCTGATGTTTTCTTAACAGATATTGAAGGTTTATGGTTTCATGATATTAGCCCTAATAAACATGCTATTTTAGAGCGTAAATTAGCAAAGTTTATCGAAAATACCCAATTAAAACCTTACATTTCTCAAGCAATTTTTGGGTCTGAGGATTTAGATTTTACCCCTAATTTACTTCATCAACAACAAGCTAATATTATTGAAAAGGAAAGTCTTGACTTGAAGAAAACGATCCAAATCATTTATCAAAACAATAAAAATAGTTTCACAGAATTAGCCCAAATAGCATGTTTAAATCCTTTAACAGACTTTGCTGGAGGAGATTTAACCGCTGTTAATTTAAGTGGATTAAATTTGAGTAGTGCTAATTTTGCCGCCGCTAATCTCAGAGGTGCCGATTTAACCGATACTGACTTAAGTGAGGCTAATTTACAGTATATTAAACTTAATGGTGCTGACTTAAGTGGTGCTTATTTAGAAGGTACAAATTTACAAAATGCTAGTTTACAAAGTGCTAGTTTAGCTTTAGCTAATGTTATCGGTGCAAATTTAAGTAATGCCAATTTAACTAATACTAATTTACAAAATACCAGTCTAGGTCAAACTAATGTTAAAGGCACTATTTTTAGTAATAATTTAGGTTTAGATGAGGAGAAAAAACAAGAATTAATTATGGACGGGGCAATTTTTGTTTAATTTATCTGGTTGGCGTTACTGAATCAGTCTATTAATATGTCCCTTTCAAAGACACAAAAAAACTATTTAATGATTAATCAATTTTTTATTTCGGCTCCCAAATCAGCAATTATTAACTGTAAAATATAAATTATCAACTAATCTGGGAACTTTCCAAATTTTCTTAGCGTCCCTATTAGCTATAACTATCAATTAAACAATTTTTTGAGGATAAATTATGCTCAAGTCTAACGGTTTTGTTACTATAATTAACTTGTGTTTTTTGAGTTTTTCACTTTCCCTTTTTTCTTCTAAATCCTTCGCAGAATCTGCTAAACCATTTAATCAACAACAGTGTATTCAAGGTTTAGTGAAAGAAGACTTAAAACCCGAACAGGCCTCTGTATGGTGTAATTATACACAAGAATGTCTAGTGCGATCGCAAAAAGAGGGATTACCCCTTGATACAGCAAAAAGTGTTTGCGATTGCAGTATAAAAGAATTTAGGAAAAATTATACCACCGAAAAATTTAGAGAAATAAGTCAACAGGCAGACAGTAACTCCAAAGTAGGACGTCAGTTAAGAGAAGTAGGAGAAAAATGTTTTGAAGATATTTTATTTGAATAGACATTTTGTTTTTTCTCTGCCTTAATTTTGGGTTAGTATTCATCTCACTGTTGATTTTTGCTAAGGTGTAGGATATGAACAATTAAAAGTTAACTATCCATTTTTATCCTACCCCTACATTTATACAGTCAAGTTTATTTACTTATAAAGTTCAGTCGCTAAACGAAAAGCTAAAATACCGGGGATAAGGGCAATTAGTAAAGCTACGAAAACTTGAGTATCAGAAATAGACATATGGAAAAGACTCCTCTAATGACGATAAATTGATAGAATTAGGTTTAAATTACTATTTAATTTGCCTTAAGATGGTAACTTTTGCATGATTTCGTAATAATTTGCAACAGAAAATCACAAAAGGGAATAGTAAATATTTCTAGGTGACACTCTATGACATTATCTAAATGGCTATCCTCGGCAAAAAAAGTCCGTCAGCAAATGAATGTTTCTCGTCAAGCTATCGTTAAAAAAATTCAAGCAAACTCTTATTATCGTTTTCAATCGGATCTAGAAATTAACATCGCCGCCGAATTGGGCATAAAAATTGATGCCAATTTAGCCTCGGTGGATGATTGGTTAAGATTACCCGGAATATCCATTACTCAAGCACGGAGTTTGGTGGAGATAACCAACTCAGGAATACATTTTTTATGTTTAGAAGATTTAGCTTCAGCTTTAGGGGTTTCCGTGTTAAAAATTCAGTCTTGGCAACCGATTCTCTACTTTGCCTATTATGCCTCTGACAGTTTTTATTTTCCTGCAAAAATCAACCCTAATAATGCCAGTTTAAATCAATTACAAACTATTCCTAATTTAGATTTAACTACCGCAAAAAAAATTATTACGGATAGAGAAAATAACGGTAATTATCGCCATATTGCTGACTTACAAAAAAGGCTAAATTTAACCTCAGATTTTGCTTATCATTTAATGGCATATTTTCAATTTTAATAAACTTTTTATGCAAATCAGAAAATAAGTAACAGTTTTATTGATAACTTAATTATACTCACACTGGAAGAACCGTGCAAGTTTGATAAATTATCTTAAAAAATGTGAACATTGCCCACCCTACTAATTAATTCACTTATTTCCCAAATTTGTAGTTGGGGGCAAAATTAATTCTTAATTCTTTCTCACGGCTTCTAAAATACGGGAATAATAAAAACTGGTGCTAGTCATTCCTGTGCGCCTGACTTGAAAACCATTATTTTTAAGAATGTTAATAATATCTTCTTCTCTATGTTGGTAAGCACGGGTAGTTTTACTAGGTCCGGGGAAAAATTCACCAACACGCTTTAAAATAGTTAAAAAGAAGGTTTTTGGCGCAAAACTGAGGATTAACCGAGTTTTGGATAAGGATAACAAGTGTTTAATCATGTCAGCAGCTTCATGGGTGGGATAGTGGATCAAGACATCTAAACAGATAACGGCGTCATACTCACCCCTAATAGATTCTAAATCTTGTACGGCTAACCTAATGTTACGAGGATTGTCTATTCGTTGTTTTATCCTCTCGGCGGCTTCTCCCACCATTTTCGCTGAGATATCACTGGCGAAAACCGTTGCCCCTTCTTGCGCCAAAGGCATAGTTAAACTGCCGACGCCGCAACCAGCGTCACAGATGGATAATTGGCATAAATTGCCGTCATCTTTTAGCCAACCAACGACAGTATCGATAGTTTGTTGATGTCCAACTCTTATATCTAACTGTACCTTATTTACTTCTCCATTGCCGTAAATATTGCGCCAACGATCAAATCCAGTAGCATTAAAGTATTCTTTTACAACAGTTTTATCATCTTGAGGTTTTTTGAATGTATTAACCATTTTTTATCTGTCTGAAAATAAATTTTTTGAATCTAATTTACTAATTTATCATTGTTTTGAGTTTCGGGTTTTACATTTACTTTTAACAACATTTTCAGGTAAACTGCATAAGAGTTAAGTTATCAAAAACACCTTGAAATTACCATCTAAAATTAGCTATTTATTCCCTTATCTTCGCCGAGAAGCCAAAACCATCAGTTTAGCTTTTATTTGTACTATTGGTTTTACAATTTTTTGGCCTATTCTAGCATGGTTAGCCGGACGCATGGCTGAATATGTGGGCAATGGGGATATAAAATCTATTATCTATTTTGCAGGATTTGCCGCCATCGTTTTTCTCCTCAGAGGTACGGTGCAATACGGACAAGATACCTTAATGGCAAAAGCCGCCCTGAAAATTGCCCTTGATTTGCGTAACTTGGTATATTCTCATCTACAAACCCTCAGTTTAAATTATTTTGAAGTAGCAAAAACAGGAGATTTAGCTTATCGTCTCACTGAGGATATAGACAGAATTGGAGAAGTTATCAATAAAATTTTTCAGCAATTTATTCCTAGTATTTTACAATTAATTGTAGTTTTAGGATATATGATTTATGTTAATTGGCGGTTAACTATTGCTACTTTTATCGTTGCTCCCATTATGGCTCTTTTAATAACTTTGTTTGGTTCTCAACTATTAGAATTAACGAGAAAAAGTCAAACTAAAGTTTCTAATTTATCTGCTTTGATTACTGAAGTTTTTTCTGGCATTAGATTAGTTCAGGCTTATACGGCGGAAGAATACGAAATTAATCGCTTTGCACAGGAATCTGAAAATAATCGTAAAAGTAAATTTGCTGCTGAAAAAATTAAGGCTTTGCAGTTTGTGGTAGTGGGTTTTTTAGAGGCTATGAGCGTTATTTTTCTTTTCTTTTTAGGGGCATGGCAAATCTCGGCTAAAAATATGACAGGCACCGATTTTGTAAGTTATATTGCCGCCGTTGCTTTATTAATTGATCCTATCTCTATTACGACTAATAATTATAATGAATTTAAACAAGGGCAGGCGTCCGTTGAGCGCATTGTCGAATTGCTGGATCTGAAACCTTTAATTATTGAAAAAAACGATGCCATCGAATTAACAAATATTAATGGTTTAGTAGAATATCGTCATGTCAATTTTGCTTATAATCCTGATCAGCCTGTTTTAAAAAACATTAATTTAACTGCCAAACAAGGAGAAGTAATTGCTTTAGTAGGGGCTTCTGGGGCAGGAAAAAGTACTATAATTAATTTATTACCCCGTTTTTATGATGTTTTATCAGGAGAAATTTTAATCGATCGTATTAATGTAAAAGATGTTACTTTAAAGAGTCTTAGAAAACAAATTGGCATCGTACCTCAAGATACTAATTTATTCTCAGGTACTATTGCCGAAAATATTGCATTTGGTTGTGGTAATTTTAAGATAGAAGATGTGGAAAAAGCTGCAAAAATTGCCAATGCTCATCAATTTATCGGCAATTTTTCTCAAGGTTATTATACTTATGTAGGAGAAAGGGGAATCAGTCTTTCTGGAGGACAACGCCAACGAATTGCCATCGCTAGGGCTATCTTTTTAAACCCGAAAATATTAATCTTAGATGAGGCGACTTCTTCCCTTGACTCGGAGTCTGAAACTCTTGTGCAAGAAGCCTTAGAGCGTGTTATGGCACAACGTACTGTTTTTGTCATCGCTCATCGTTTAGCCACTGTTAGAAAGGCTACAAAAATATTAGTTTTAGAACATGGTACGATCCTAGAGTCTGGTACTCATGAAGAATTACTAGCACAACAAGGCAGATACGCTAGTTTCCATGCCCAACAGTTTTATAGTAATTAATTAAGAGTATTAGCTTGGCCATTTATCTACTAGTCAACCTAAATATAATTTGTCGATACTGGAGAAGTTCAAGGCGATCGCCCCTATAGCATAATAAAAATTGCCTTAGCTATCATACTAGGATTGGCGATCATTGTTACTTTAGTCGTGATCTTTTCGGGTAATTGATCCCAATGTAGATAACTTGGGAAGCAAGAATTGTTGATTGTTAATGATTAATTATTCAGCAGTAGCTAATTCACCGTTGGACTCATTCTTAACACCACCACGACGGCGAGAGGTTAAGCTATTGAATAGCATCTTGCCGATGGCCATGATTAAGTTGCCTTCTAACTCTTGAAACATTTTCATATTCATGCCGAAAGCATCATTAGCTTCCCGCACTATTCTCTCGGCGGTTTCTTCATCCACAGGTAAATCATTTAATGCCTGACGATACATATTTTTAAAGGCTTTTTCATCGCCAATGGTTTCAAACTCGTAAAAAGCCGTACCTTCACCGTCTAAATTCATCGCTTTTTCGGCAATATTTTTTAAAATTTGTCCCCCAGAAAGATCCCCTAAATAACGAGTATAGGAGTGTGCCGCTAATAATTCAGGAGCATTACTAGCAATTTCATGAATGCGATCGACATATAATTGTCCATTAGGAGTAATTTGAATTTCATTTTTCCAGTTAGTGCCGTAATAAAACTGAAGATCTTTTGCTAAACTGGGTTGACGATTCAATTCGGGAAAATAAATTTTACTAAGGAGGGGATGATCCTTCAAACGCTCCATTTCTTCCTCCATCGCACCATAGACAAAATAAAGATTCGCCGCTAATTTACGATAAGAATTTTTCTCAACAACTCCCTTGAGAAAACACTTAATAAAACCCATATTTTCTGCCATAGAATGGGATTTTTTTGTGCCTTCTTTTAACATTGTGGCTAAATTAACGCTCATATTCCTTACTATCCTTGATTTCTAAGATTTTGTTTATAAAAATTTACAAAACTGTTTTTATTGCTGACTTTTTACCTTAAACCGAATCAATGTCACTTTACATTAAGATTTTTTACAGTTTCGTAATCTTGACAGTTACATTGTTGATTGTTTTTTAGCCATGTCGAAAGCATTTTTCATAACCCGTTTGATTTTTTCTACATCAGGTTTTTTACCCCCCACAATATCCCCAAAATAAGCACAAGAGCCCTCACCTAAAGCCCATGTATATGCCCCCGCCCAACTTGCTGCTACCACTGAGCCAAACCCCGGCACAAACTTAATCAATTCTCTGCCAATGGCTTGAGCTAAAAATCCCCCGGCGATGGCACTAATAATTCCTCCTGCTTGAGAGGCGTTAATTTTTTGTCCATAAAGTTGTCCTAAAACTCCCACCATTGTTACTTCTAGGGCAGTTAACACGGGCATAGTGGCAAAGGGTAGGGGCACTGCGGCAAGGGTGGCAGCCATGATACTAAAAGCTAAAATATAGCGTCTCGCAACGTTCCTGTAGAGATTTCCCAATTCAGAATTGACGGTTTCATCTAGTAATTGGTGAATAGTTTTTGCCTCCGCCGATGGTAATAATTCTGCTAAGGAATCTCGGAGGTTTTCTAAACCATAAAAAACAGGATTAAAGCCATCTTCTTCTAAAGTAAAATCAATTAATATTGCTTGATCAAATAAATTATTAAAAGCTTTTTTTATCTCGTTAAAAGCCCTATTAATTTCCAGAAAATCAGGAGGATATTGAGGATGATTATTCTCAATATTAGGATAAAGTTCATGTAAAGAAGTGACTACTAACAGACAAGGAATTTGGGGATATTTTTGTCTTAAATTTTGAGCAATATTTTTTAAACTATCCGTAGCAAAATCATTAATTTTTATAGTTAAAATTAAAATTCTTGCCCGTTTTGTTTCTATATCTAGTTGAGTGGTTAATTCCGCGATAATTTCTTCTGTATTTTGGGCAACATCACCCAAGCCCATCGTATCAGTAAAAATCAATAAAGGCAATTCTTCCGAAGGATAAGCGTAACGCTCTGTATATTGGGTATGAGGACGAAAACCCTGCCCCACAATTTCCCTACCAACCCCTGTTAAACCCCTAACAATAGAACTTTTTCCCGCCTGGGGTTTGCCGATGAGTAACGCTTCTGTGGTGGGTAATTGCGATCGCACAGATTCTAAAATATTCACAATTTCTGTCTCGTCAACCCGAAATAAATTAAGGGTTTTACGGGCGGTTTCTTTTACTGATGGAAGTTTCATAAAAAATTAATATAGCAATGAACAATTGACAATGGATAATTGACTTACCCTCATTGTTAAGCTATCAAACAAAACTCGGAAAGGCTTGAATTCTGAGGATATTAAATCACCGCAAAACACAATAAAAAATAAATTATTAGCCTTTATTTTATAATAGATTAAACAAAATATTCATGACGAATAAAAGGTAAATTGACAACTTCTCCTTGCACTCCTCCGATGGTGACTTTTAAGCCAATATCTCCAGCTTTTGTGCGAATATAACCGAGAGCAAAATTTTCCGAATCTGCTTCTAAATAACTGGTAACTTTACCAACTTTTTCGCCTGCTACCATGATTATATTATCTTTTTCTGGGTCAATAGATTTATTTAATTTGATGCCCCAAAGTTTTTGTTTTACCCCTTTATAGGTATTTAAACGGGCGATGGTTTCTTGTCCAATATAACAACCTTTATTAAAAGAAATTGCATCCCACAAACCTGTTTCGAGGGGATTATATTCTTCGGTCAATTCTTGATTAGGGATTGGTCTTCCTTGTAAAATTCGCAATTTTTCATAATCTTTATGATCGATTAAAATAGGATTTTGTGCCACTAATTTTTTCCAAATATTAGTGGCTTTTTCTTGGAGAATAATTAAATTAAAACCTGTTAATTTTAAGTTGCAACCAACAGTTATTATTAATTCTATATCATCAATAGTGATAATTTTGTGGCTAAATTCAGAGGCATTTAAGAAGTCATTATCAATCCATTCTGATAATAACTCGATACTTTTTTCGCCCATTAAAGTAAAGATTTTATATTCATTACTAATATCTTTTATGGCTACTTTATCAAAGGGGAAAATATAACGATCCATCCAATCATATAATCTTTTATTTTGTTCTGGAGATACCAATAATAAAACTTGATTTTCTTGAACATAAGCACTAACTAAATCAATGTTTCTGCCAGTGGAATTAACGAAAACAGTATCACAACCTTCCCCTACTTTTAAACTCTGTATATTATTAGTACTTTGATTATGTAAAAAACGAAGGCGATCATCTCCAGTAACACTAAGTAAACCATGATTAGAACCATCGAATAAAGCGACAGAATTGTTAATAATATTTAGATCGATCATATTTTTATAATAAATATTTTTTGGGGTTAAGTTATCCAATTATCAATAATAAAATTTTCCGCTTGAATTAAAGTTTTTGGTGTGCCAATATCTAAAAAAGGTGCCTCGGTTATATGTACTTTTATTTTACACCCTTGACTCAGTAATTCGGGAAAAACATCATATTCAAAACTCAGAGGTTTTCCATCGGGAAATTTACTAATAACAGAATGTTTAAATAGATAAACTCCTGCATTAATAACACCTTGCCCTTGTTGTTTTTCAGCAAAACTAATTAAATTATTATCTTGGTCGTATTTTAAGGAACCATAGCGAGAAGCGTCAGGCAAAGATAAACCTAAAATAACCCCCTCAATCTCATCATCATTTGCTAAGTAATTAAATAAAGGTTTTAAGTCAGTAAAAATAAGAGAATCCCCGTTAGTTATTAACCATGAAAAAGGTTGTTGGTTGGATAATTTTACCCCATTAATAAATCCTCCGGCTGTGCCTAAAGGCTCAGTTTCTCGATAACAATTAACAGTAATATTATCTATTTTTTTGTTATTAAAATATGCCTCTATTATTTCCCCTAAATAACCAGTAGAGAGAATAAATTGCTCAATATTTTGTTGTCGTAAATATTGCACAATCCACTCAATAAAGGGTTTGTTAGCTACCCTTGCCATAGGCTTAGGAATATTAGGTAATAAATGCTTCACTCTAGTACCAAATCCTCCTGCTAAAATAACAGCGATTGTCTTTTTCATCTCAAAATTTATCATGATATAATTAATATTCTGTAGTAAAGACTTTAGCCTTTTTAATTTTTATAAATCAAAAGTTATAAGTAAGTATTTAGGATGAGGTGAGAGACACCTCCCCCAAAGTTTAGAAAAATGATTTTAATTTATTGATTATTTTATCTAAAGAAAAAGACTTATTTTTGATAATCATAGGAATATTTTCAGGGTAAGATTCTTGATGGTCAAAAAAGTTATTAATCTCCTTAAATATTTTAACCAAACGCTCTGTTATTACTGGTAAACGATAGTCATTAACTATACCAATATTGGGTTTATTTTGCCAATCTTCCACCGCCAACAAAATTCTTTGCACATCATATTCTTGAGAATAAACTCGTAATTTATGACAGTTAAAACTAGGATCCAAATAGTCGGATAAAGCATCATTAATACTAGAAAAAATCGTACACCCACAAGCCATTGCTTCTAAGGGGGGTAAACCGAAACCCTCACTGGCCCTTGCTTGTACCCAATATTCTGTTGAATCGTAAAGGTAGACTTTTGTTTGATTAAAAATTGTCGCTAAATCTTCCACCCAATAATCAATTAAAGTCAAATTACAGTGAGGATTTAAGGCGGGGACAAGTTCTTCGATCAAATATTTTGATGACTTGCGTTTCTGTACTAATACATCAATAGGTCGAGGTAGTTGTCGATTATGATATTGGTCGGAAATTTCGTTAGGAAGATAAAAAATGAGATTATTGGGGGCATATTTTCCCCAGTAGGCTTGAGAATGTTTACTGACATTAATTATCGGTACTTTTGGCGGAATTTGAAATTTATAACCCGTACTATGAGCAAAATAAACTACATGGTGATTTTTAAGTTTTGTTAAGAGTTGTGGAATATGAGGACCCCAATGAATAAGATAAATATCCTCTGCCGCTTTACTAGCTTTAATGACATCATCAAGATGCAAAGTGTCAGCTTCTTTTTTCTTATAAGTTACGGGCTGAGCTTTAAATAAAGATTGTGCGATGGCCATAAATTTAAGTTGAGCAATATGGCCACCGCTATTGATGTTCATTTGGGGGAAGAGAAAATAGAGGTTGCGTTGTGTCATGATTTTTCTGAGGGGGAAATGCCTCCGAGTCCACAATTTTGGAGACTTTATTTATTATCCCCCGGAATGATTTTCAGAGGGCAAAATTTACAAAGTCATTTTCCCGAATTGAGGAAAAAAGACTGGTGAAATTCCCCATAATTGGGTGTGAGGGGCAATCTAGACATTAGAGTAAATAGTGTTGCGAAGGATGGTGTAACCCTTAATTAACTCTTTGATACCTCGACTTAATGACCAATCGGGGGTAAAACCAGTACTTAAAATTCTGGCATTAGAGACAATATAATCTCTTTTATCGGGATCTTCGCCGATGGGTGCCTCAATATAATAGAAATCAGGGATTTGTTTCTGAATTTCAGCACATAACTCTAATTTTGACAGGTTAGCGTCTTCTAAACCAACATTATAAGGTTTGCCTTTCATAGTTTCAAAATTGTCCAAACCGTGTAAAAACACTTTTACTACATCTCGAATATGGATATAATTACGCTTAAAGTATCCTTCAAAGACTACCACAGTGCGATCGGTTACGGCACGATAAACAAAATCATTGACAAGCAAATCGACTCTCATACGAGAAGACATCCCGAAAACTGTAGCCAAACGGAAACTAATGCTATTTTCTCTCTCTAAGATGGCTTTTTCCGCTTCTACCTTAGTAACACCATAGGCGGAAATCGGTCGTAATGGGCTTTCTTCTGTGCAAAATTTGCCTTTTTCCCCGATACCATAACCGCTGTTAGTAATGGGCACTAAAAATCGTTGCTCTTTACTGGCTAAACGGCATAACATTTGGATAGCATCTCGGTTAGTTGTCTGGGTAGCAATTTTATCTCTACCGCATAAAGGTGCACCTACTAAGGCAGCTAAGGGAATAATTACATCGGCATCTTTTACTAAGTCTTTCATTAAAGCTTCATCTCGGCAATCGCCCCTTGCAACGTTAAAAGTATCGTATTGACAACATTCAGCAAGGCTATTTTGACGAAACATGAAGTTGTCAATCACTGTTACTTCATAGCCTTTACTTAACAATACGGGAGTCATTACCGAACCAATATAACCAGCGCCTCCGGTGATTAAAATTTTCATAGTTAGAATATCAAGTTTAAATATTGATTGATGTTTTGCCGTATTTAATCATAGCCGTATTTAATCATAAAGGACATTGAATAATTAACAAAATTATCAATTATTCTTTCAAGAAACACTAGAATTTAAGTTAATATGCACTTGGTACTTAATCAAAAAAATGTTTAATTACCAGCTCTCTTGACTTCAAGTTTAATTTTCTTTACTCATTTTGGCGAAGGTATTGTTGTAAATGAACCCAAAAAAACCCATGAAAAACTCCGAGAGGAATTCAATCAGAGAAGCAAGCAATATTTTGAAAGGAATTACAATACTGACCGTACTTGTTAACCACTATTTGAATCATTATACTGACTTCGGAATTGGAGGATTTGCTAATGTCCTAGTATCAATTTTTTTCCTTTTAAGTGGTTATGGTATATTCATTTCATTAACAAAGCGATGGGGAAAAGATTTGGATCACAAACAAATTATAAACTTTTACTATGGAAGATTATGTAAAATATTACCCTTGTTTTGGCTAGCTTTACTAATACAAGGAATAATAGTTTCTTCAAGCTATCCAGTTTTTTCGTTCCTAGGTTTTGAACCAAAAGGACACTACTGGTTTATTGCTTCTATCCTAGAGTGCTACTTGGTTGCACCATTTCTAGCCTTCTTTGTCAATGTTAACGTCTTTAGAACATTCTTAATAACCACAGTCCTGTTTGGAACATCAATTGTTCTTAGTTCATACAGCTCAACTTTCAGTTTCATATTTGAATTCCTTCGGTTATCCAAGGAACCTTATCTAGGTATATATTTCCTCAACATTTATTTGTTCTTTATCGGAATGTGCATTCACAAATTTGATCTTGTTGATAAACAGAGAACTTTTGCTAGTAAGGTTTCTAGCAAACTGCGTTATTCCCTATTCTTCATCTTAGTCTTTGTGACGCTTACCTATATTTTTATGGAGAAAATTGTGCCACGGTTACCTCTATTTGGGGGGTTATTGTTACTGCTTGTACTTTGTGTCTATGCTATGGGAAGTTTTATTTCGGCTAATATGCTTCCCCTGAAGCTGATTAACTTTATAGGAATTAATTCATTTTCCATATATTTATTCCATATGTCGTACTACTTCCTCCTCACAAAAATGGGTTACTTAGAAAAAGGATCTCCATTGGGAGGTTTAGTTGTAGTTGGCCTCTTCCCGATTTTTCTGCTGATTTCTTTAAGTTTAGAAAAGGCTGTGAATTTCTCTGTTGCAAGAATTAACGCTCTGTCCCCAAGAGGGATTAAGTGAATTATTGTCGGATTTATTCGATTGCACCATTACGGGGGGACAATTGCAAATATCCATAAATCAATGGCAAAACCGATCATTCCCATAGTGGGAAGCATTAAAGAAAAAATAGGAACTTAGGTTAAAATCGGAGAATGCTTTTTTTCGGTGTTTTATGCCGATTTTGATTTGTTCCCTATTTACTATCAGCTAAATTATTATGTTAAGACTAATTATTGTCACCGTACTTTTTTGTCTGTGTTTTTTTAATACTCCCACCATCGCCGAAGATATTACCAATACTTCTTTCACCGAAACACAATTACAAGAAGGAGAAAACATCGCCATTGAAGCCTTAAAGGCAACGGAAAAAGGTGATTTTATAGAAGCAGAAAAATATTGGACTCAATTAATTGAGGAATTTCCCACTAACCCTGCCGTCTGGAGTAATCGTGGTAATGTGAGGGTCAGTCAAAATAAATTAGAAGATGCCATTGCTGACTATAATGAGTCGATTAAACTTGCACCTACCGCACCAGATCCTTATCTCAATCGAGGCACTGCTTATGAAGGCTTAAGAGAATACAAAAAGGCGATCGCCGATTATGAACAAGTGTTAGCATTAGATCCACAAGACGCCATGGCTTATAACAACTTAGGTAATGCCAAAGCCGGACTAAAAGATTGGCAAACGGCGGTGGAATATTATCATAAAGCCACAGAATTATCACCCAACTTTGCCTTTGCGGGGGCGAATGAGTCTTTAGCCTTATATCAGTTGGGTAAAAAAGACGAAGCCTTGAGGAAAATGCGTAACCTCGTGCGTAAATATCCCATGTTTCCCGATATGCGTGCGGCCTTAACGGCAGTGTTATGGGAAAATGGCAAACAAGGGGAGGCTGAGAGTAATTGGGTGGCTACCATTGGCATCGACAGTCGTTATCGGGATGTGGAGTGGTTAAGGCAAGTAAGACGTTGGCCTCCTAATATGATTGTAGCTTTAGAAAAGTTTTTAACCCTGGACGGTAACTAACAATTAACAATTGGCAATAGTAAAGCAATAAGTAAGAAACAATGCAGAAATGAGAAAAAAAATTGGGGTGATAGGCGGTGGTCAATTAGCGTGGATGATGGCACAAGTTGCACCATCAGAAAATATTGATTTATTGGTACAAACTCCTAGTCATTCTGATTCGGCTGTTAGTTTAGCTACGAAAGCCATTTTGGCCCCTATTGACGATGCGATCGCCACAATTCAATTGGCTCAAGATTCTGATGTGATTACTTTTGAGAATGAATTTGTCAATTTAGATGAATTACAAAAATTAGCAGAGGCCGGAGTTTGTTTTTATCCTCGTCTTTCTAGTTTATCCCCTTTGCTGGATAAATATGAACAACGGTGTTTTTTACAAAATCACGGTTTTCCTGTGCCTCATTTTCACGCTTATAATTCTCTTTCTGATTTTGATTCTTTTTCCTTTCCCTTAGTGTTAAAAGTCCGTCGTCATGGTTATGATGGGCAAGGCACAATTATCGTCAATTCTTCCCGGGAATTAACAGCGGTTTTGCCAACATTTGAAGGTATTTCTCTCTTAATTGAAGAATTTATCCCTTTTGAGCGAGAATTAGCTATTGTAGCCGCTCGTGGCGTTTCTGGGGAAATCAAAATATATCCGGTGGTGGAAACTTATCAAGAAAATCAAGTGTGTCGTTGGGTCATCGCCCCTGCTTTGTTAACTCCAGGTCAAATTACCCAAATTCAGGCGATGGCCGAAAAACTTTTGATAGCTTTAGATTATGTGGGGGTGTTAGCTATCGAGCTATTTTTGACAAAAAACGGAGAAATTTTAGTCAATGAAACCGCACCTCGTACCCATAATTCGGGACATTATACCCTTGATGCCTGTGATACTTCTCAATTTGCTCTGCAATTACAAGCGATCGCCGATAAACCTTTAGGGAATATAGACTTAAAAACTTCCGGGGCAGTAATGGTAAATTTATTGGGTTATGAATCAGTAAATAACGATTATTTAAAAAAAAGAGAAAAAATCGAGAGTTTAGGAGCTTTTGTTTACTGGTATGGTAAATCAGAATCTCGTGTCGGCAGAAAACTGGGTCATGTGACGGTATTGTTAACCGAAAATAACCCAGAAAAGATTTATCAACAGGGAAGATTAATGGTAGAAAAAATCGAGTCTCTTTGGTACGGAAAGAATTGAGACTTAATCTAATCGTAACCTCGAGTGCGAACTCTAATTATTTTTTAGGTGCATCGTCTTTTTTAGGTGCCTCATCTTTGTTAGGTGCATTGTCACGAAGAAAATCGATGGATTCTTTGGAAGGCCAGAGCACAATTTTAGTAAGCATTTCATCTTTTCCTTCTTTTAATGCCTCTAAGACCCCTTCTAAAATAACTACTTCGATTTTGATGCTAGAGGCTAAATCAGGTTGAGCCTTTTTAAAACTTTCGACTAATTGTTCTACTTGTTGCTGATCGAAAAAGAATGGTATTACTTCTTGATCATTTTGTTTGATGGTTAAATAACCCTGATCCTCCCCAGCTTTAGCGACAAATAGGGGCACTCCAGCTTTATATTGCTCATTGAGCTTTTTGGCTTGATCTACCTGTGTTTTTGAAGGCACATAAGCAAAATTTACACCATCTTTTTCTTTAGCGTTGGCCTCGGCTAACTCAAAAATTTCTCCTAAAGATACGGGGATAACCTGTACTTCTTTGCCTAATTCAGGATTATCTTGTTTAAGTTTTTGCACAAAACTATTAGCATCTTCTTTACTAATAAAAACTCCTGCTACTTTGCCGTCTTGATCATTAGAAGCAATCAACGGTGCACCTTTACTATCAGCGATGGTGAATACGGGAATAGGTTTGAGTTTTTCTAAGATTACTTCTTGGGGCAATGCTAATAATTTCGTGGTTTGCGTTAACCAGCAACCAAGAACTGCCGCTCCAACTAAACTGGCATTTTTGACCTTATTTAATAAAGATTTTTTTTTCAACATAATTGTTTAAAGATATTAACGATATTAATTTTTAGTGGTGATGTTTAATCAAGACGACTATTTTAGTTTACGGTTTCCTACGATAACACATCAAATGAAATTTAGAGTTGATTTACCAGTTAAATTCCCTTTCTGAGAATAATTGATCTCTTGATTTATATAAAGATTTTCTTTACATTTTGGATCTTTCCTTGATCTTCAGAGTAAGCTAATAAATAAGGGCTATTTAACTTCTTTGATCAGTTTTTAATCACAAAAATGCTTTTTGACACGGCAAATTTAACCTATTGGATTTTTCTGGGTATCGGTGTTTTTTTCTTTCTCCTCGTTATTGTCTCTGGTGGGGAGGAGGATCATGATTTAGACACTGATATGGATTTGGATGCTGATTTAGACGCAGATATCGATAGTGATTTAGAAGCAGAAGCAAATCTCGATGCTGATATAGATGCTGACGGGGACGAAAATCTCGATTTTTTGTCCTTTTTATCCTGGTTTGGGGTAGGAAAATGTCCTCTTTTAATCTTATTAGCTATTGATTTTTCCACTTGGGGGGTGTCAGGTTGGTTTCTAAATGTAGCGGCGGGGGGTTTTTTGGGTGCTATTCCTGATGGTTTCATCGCTAGTTTAATTTTCTTCGTTTCCTTCTTATTCAGTATTTACATCGGTAGGTTGCTTTCTAAGCCTATCGGTAAAATTTTTGCTAATTTTGGGGAAGAAACCGAGGGCGATCGCTTAATTGGTTGTATTGGTTCTGTAACATCTAAACAAGTGCCTTATCTTATTGAAGGTAGAATCGCCCAAGCGGATGTTCTGGATAACGCCAGTAATTTAGTTACTATTGAAGTTTGTTTGCCTGACTGGGCAAAAGTTATACCCCATCGAGGACAAGAAGTTTTAATTATCGATCATCAAAAACATTGCTTTATTGCCATCGCCAAGGATAGTTCTGATCAAGATAAATGGCTTAATTCAATGAACAATTCACAATGAGTTCCCCGTTGAAAAAAATTCAAAGTCAAGTCCCCAAATTTGCGGATTTAGATGCTGAATGATGTATATATTTAGGAGTAAAAAAATGAAATTTTGGTTACTATTTATTCAATCTTTACCTATTAGTAATTTAGAGCAATTTAAGCAAAATCAACATATTCAATACGATCAAAATTTGGCTCAAAATGATACTAATATTTTTACTTCAACGATGGCAGAAATGCCCCTTACATCTTCCCCCGTTATGGCTCAATTAAATTTAGGAAATATGAGCTTTTTTGGAGGGTTAATTGGGGCATTAGTTTTACTGGGGTTACTCTCCATATGGGGTTATACAAGAGTTTATGTTGTTACCCCTAATAACGAGGCTTTTGTGCGCAATGGCGGTTTATTTACTAAAGAAAAAAAAGTCATTCTTAACGGGGGTTGTATAGTCATTCCTGGCATCCATGAATTAACCCGCGTACCCTTAAGGGAAATCTCCATCGATGTAGTCAGACAAGGCAATTTAGCCGTTAGAACTAGAGACTATTTAAGGGCTAATATGAGAGTGACATTTTATGTGTGCATTAGTGCGGATAAAGATGCAGTTTTAACGGCTGCTCAACGATTATCTAAACAAGGTAAAATTTCTGCAGAAGATATAAAAGATGCTTTAGAAAAAAGAGCCGATGATGCGATTCGGGCTGCGGCGAAAAAGAAAAGTATTGCAGAAATTGACTCCGATAAATTGGGTTTTGCAGAAGAAGTTTTAAACTTAATTCAACAAGATTTAAGAAAGGTTGGTTTGACCTTAAATAATATTGCTATTTCCGAAATTGAAGAAAGCGATACCTACGACGAAAATAACTTTTTTGATGCTCAGGGGGTTCGTTTACGCACAGAAACCATCCAAAAATCCATCAAACAAAAATTAGATGTGGAACTGGATACTCAACGGGAAAAAAGAGAAATTGAACTCAGTACTCAAGTCGCTATTCAACAACAAGAATTAGAGGCAGAAAAACAGTCTTTAACTATTAATAAAGAAAAGGAAGAGGCAAAATTAACTCAAATGAAAGAAATTGAATTTCTGAAAGTTCAACGGGAAAGAGAAGTTCAAGAGGCTAGAGATCAAGAACAGGCTAAAATTGAACGGAATAAAATCCTACAACAACAAGCCATTGAAGAAGAAAGAATTAAGCAACAATTAGCCGTACAAGAAAGTCAAATTGAAGCTAATATATCTTTAGAAGAACGCAATAAACAGTTCAGAATTGCTCAAATTTTACAGGCACAAGAGTCAGAAGTTGCCGAAATCGATCGTCAGCGCACGGTAGAAGCCTCTCGTTTATTAGCTCAAATTGCCGTCACCGAGGCGGATCAAGAATCCCAAATTGCCCAACAAGAGGCCTCCATTTCCATTGCCAAGAAAGAAAAAGAAAGATTTGCCGCCGAAGCGGAAAAAGCCAAAGCTGAAGAAGGAGTTAATACCGCACGTCAGGTGGAAAATGCCGAAAGAGAGAAACAATTAAGCTTAATCGTAGCGGAAAGAGAAGCGGCAGAAAAACGTATTACCGATCAAAACGTAGTCGAAATCAATGTTTTCCGTCGTCGCCGTCAAGCGGAAATTGCCCGCCAAGCGGCAGAATTAGAAGCTGAATCTATTCGTACTTTAGCCGATGCTGAGAAGTATCGATTATTGGCCGAAGCCCAAGGTAAATTAGCTGTTATACAATCGGAAAACAACCTTAATAACTCGAATCGAACCGCTGACCTCATAAAATTCATTTTCCCTATAATTGCCCCTCAATTGCCTGAAATTGTCAAATCTTTGGCACCGCAACCCGGAGTTTTGGGAGACGCACGAATTTACGCTTTTCCAGGGGGAAATGGTAATGGTACCAATAACTCGAATGATATTAATAAATTATTGCTTTCTACTAGCGGTTTATCGTTAATTAACACCCTATTAGATGAGGGTAAATTAGGTAATATTCTCACTCAAATAAAAGGCTTATTACAGTCTAATCAACCGGCTAATAATAATACCCAATTAACCACTGATTTTAACTATCAGCCTGATATTAATTCAGAGACTTCTTCCCCTGAAGATACATCATCAACTATTGATGAAATTGATCCACCTATGGGACAATCAGAAGATGTGAATTTTTCTCCTTGGACAGATGAAGCAATTAACAATTAATAACTATTAACTATTAAATATTAAATATTATGTCAGATTCAGAATACAATAATAGAAAAAAATTGGAACAATTAGAAGCGGAAATCTATAACTCAACTTCCGTTAAACCTGAAGCATTTACTAGTTTTGTCAAGTCTGTCAAAAATTGGTTTGCGACTTTACCTTCTGCGGGTAAGGTCGTTGTCGGGGTGTTTGGTTTAATGATCGCTTTTTCTGTGTTAAGGACTGTTTTATCTATCGTACAATTGACTTTTAGCCTTGTTATTTTAGGGGTTATTTTTTATATTGTTTTTCAATTTGTTTCAAAACCTAAACCATGAAAATTGAGCAAATTGAGCTTTATAATCTTTCTATTCCCTTTATTTTTCCTTTCAAATTCGCTAACGGTGAATTATTAGCTCATACTTGTTTAATTTTGGCGGTGAAAAGTGATGGTTTAACAGGTTGGGGAGAATGTCCTACTTTTGAAAATCCTTATTATACTTACGAAACTATCCACACCGCTAATCATATTTTAAAAAATTGTTTAATCCCCAGAATTGTCGGTAAAAATATTAATTCTCCCAGAGAAACAAGAAATTTATTAGAACCAATTCGGGGACATAATATGGCTAAATCCGCTTTAGAATGTGCAGTATGGGATTTATTTGCTAAGAAAAAAAAAGTTCCATTTAGTCAATTTTTAGGTGGTGTTAAAAAGAGAATAAAAGTAGGAGTTAGTGTTTCTTTACAAGGAGATCTACGTAAATTATTAAACACAGTTGAAAATTACGTTAATCAAGGTTATCAACGGCTAAAATTAAAAATTGCACCTGACTGGAATTTAAAACCTTTACGGGAAGTAAGGAAAAAATATCCTAATTTATCTTTGATGGCGGATGCTAACTCGACTTTTACCCTCGATGATGTGGCTTTATTTCGGAGGATGGATGACTTAAATTTAATCATGATTGAGCAACCTTTGGCTTATGATGATTTATTGGATCATGCTTTATTACAAACTCAAATTAATACCCCAATTTGTCTCGATGAAAGTATTAATTCCCTCCACGATACCAGAATGGCGATCGCGTTAAAATCTGCCCAAGTAATCAATTTAAAAGTTTCGAGAGTTGGGGGTATAACAAACGCCTTAGACATTCACGATTTATGTGAAAAAATGGGGATTAAATTGTGGTGCGGAGGGATGTTAGAATCAGGCATTGGTAGAGCAACGAATTTACACTTAGCTAGTTTGGGCAATTTTGTCTTACCAGCCGATATTTCCGCTACTAATCGCTATTTTCGGGAAGATATAACGCAACCAGCCTTTTATCTCAACTCAGAAGATTCGACAATAAATGTGCCAACAAAGTCAGGTATTGGGGTAGAAGTTGACAAAAATCTCTTGTTGAAATATTCCCACCATCAACAAATTTTCCGATAATTTATACTGGATAAGATTCCATCCCTGAAAGTGTAGTAGAATGTTCACTTAATTTAACAAATTTTTCGGACAAATATAAATACCAAAAATCCCATTAATCATTAATTGTGTTGAAGATTATTACCGTATCGGTAGGAAATATTTTACCCCCCATCGTAAATATAAATTATCCTTGTGCAGTAGCATTAGGAAACTTTGACGGCATACATAAAGGGCATCAACAAGTAATTCAAACCATTTTTAATTATCAAAATTTAACACCATCTTTAGTTACATTTATTCCTCATCCCGAGGAATTTTTTACAGGCACAAAAAAACAACTTCTTACCCCTATTCCCGAAAAATGCCAAATTTTAGAAAAATTAGGGGTTAAACAATTAATATTATTACCTTTCGATCGAGAATTAGCCCATTTAAGTGCAGAAAAATTTATAAAAGACATACTAATTAAACAAATTAAAGCCAATTTGATCAGCGTGGGCGAAGATTTTCGTTTTGGTTATCAAAGACAAGGAAATGCTGAATATTTACAATCATTAGCTAATAAATATAACGTGAAAGTAAGTATTACTAAAGAACAAAATTTAACCAAAGAAAGAGAATCCATGAGAATTAGTAGTTCATATATTCGTCAAAATTTAAGTAACGGAAAACCCGAGTTAGCCAGTGAAATGTTAGGTAGGCAATATCAAATTATTGGAAAGGTAATAGAAGGCCAAAAATTAGGAAGAAAAATCGGTTTTCCTACAGCTAATTTAACTATCCCTCCTGAAAAGTTTTTACCGAAGAAAGGAGTTTATGGTGTTAAAGTTGATGTAGAAAATAATGATTTATTATCTAATTTACAAGGGATAATGAATATCGGTACACGCCCCACTATTGACGGTAAAAATATATCCATAGAAATTCATTTACTGGATTGGGAAGGAGACTTATATAATCAAATTTTAAGGGTTAAACTGGTTAAATTCCTGCGCCCTGAACAAAAATTTTCTTCTTTAGATGATCTTAAACGACAAATCAAGTTAGATTGTCAACAATTAACAATGAAAGTATATAGTCCTCTTTTTCGAGATCCGAGGACTCTCTGACTGGCGGATGAGCAGATGATCGCCTCGGAAAAATTCGTCAAGTACAAACTGATGGGCTTTTTGCCAGACTATTAAATCGGGAAAACTTTGAGCTGGTTCTCTTTTCATTCTGAATCCTTAAGATGGATATTTCAATGTTTTCAGGGGATTCATTTAGTAATAAATCAAGGAATAAAACAGATAGTAAATCTAACAAATGAACAAAACTAATTTTAAGTTTTTTCCCGATTTCTTGTCATAATTATTATATTTTATCTGGATAACTTATGGGATTTAAGAGTCTAAATATTCTCAATTATAATACCATAAATAAAGAATAGAAAACTGATAGATTTGCTCTGTTTATTTATTCTCATTAAAGGTGAAGTTATTGACAATGAGATTTTAATTTGAGCAAAGTTCGCGAGCACAAAACGCGAATAAAGAAGATATTGAGTATTATTACTTATATTTTGTCCAAAATAAGTTGCTTGGTTTTAATACTTTTATCATCTTACAAAGTGACGTGCGGAATGTGGGTTAATAACACTCTTCTTCTGTCATATCATAAAAGACTTTTGCAAGAGGTCTCATGTTTTCATAGACAAACTAATCCTATTTAATTTTTCATTTACGTCTAAAACTCGCACTTTTATCACCTGCCCTACTTTGACAATTTCCTTAGTATCGTTCACAAACCTGTCTGCCAATTGAGAGATATGCACTAATCCATCTTGATGTACTCCTACATCCACAAAAGCACCAAAATTAACCACATTGGTGACAATTCCTTCTAACTCCATTCCTTCTTTTAAATCACGAATTTCTTTGATTCCGTCCTTAAAAGTTGCATATTGAAATTCAGCACGAGGATCTCTTCCGGGTTTTTCTAATTCACTAATTATATCCTGTAAAGTAGGCAGACCAATATTATCAGTTACATATTGTCTTAAATTTAGACTTTGAACACGAGAACCTATTTGAGAAATCTGAGATAAAGGTATTTTCAAATCAGCAGAAATAGCCCGAACAATTCCATAACTTTCGGGATGCACTGCCGTATTATCTAAAGGATTTGTGCCATCACGAATACGCAAAAAACCTGCGGCTAATTCAAAGGTTTTTGCCCCTAATTTTTTGACTTTTAATAATTCTTTTCTACTTATAAATGCTCCTTTTTCGTTCCGATAGCTAACAATATTATTGGCTATAGTTTGATTAATTCCGGAAACAAACATTAACAATTCTTTGGAGGCAGTATTCAAATCCACCCCAACATAATTAACACAACTTTCGACAGTTTCTTCTAAGTTTTTTTTCAGCAGTTTTTGGTCAACATCATGTTGATATTGTCCCACACCGATGGATTTTGGATCTATTTTAACTAACTCTGCTAAAGGGTCTTGTAAACGTCTGCCAATACTAATTGCCCCTCTGACGGTAATATCTAGGTGGGGAAATTCGGCGATCGCCACGTCACTGGCGGAATAAATGGACGCACCGGACTCATTCACCATAACTTTAACTGGTTTTTGGTCAATATTTGCTAAAACTTCCGTAATAAATTCGTCTGTCTCCCGTGAGGCTGTACCATTGCCGATGGCAATTAACTCTATATTATACTTATGAATGAGCTTTTTAATGGTGTCCGAGGCGATCGTCCTTTTTTGACTACCAGTGTGCGGGAAAATCCCTTGATATTCCAAAAACTGCCCTGTTTCCGAGAGAATCGCTATCTTGCAACCCGTCCGAAATCCAGGATCTATTGCTAAAGTCGCTTTCATACCGGCAGGAGGGGACAATAACAACTCCCGCAAATTGGCTTCAAAGGTTTTAATAGATTCCAGATCCGCCCATGCTTTTTTTTCAGAACGTACATCTCTAATTAAAGCCGGTTTGAGCAACCGATTGAAACTATCTTTAAGCATTACTTGATAAAATTCTCCCACGGCATTAATTTTAGTTTTAATTATCTTGAGTTGAAGATAATTCATCACCCTTGAATCATCAAAATCAACATCTAAAATAAGGATTTTTTCCGCCTCTGCTCGAAATAACGCAAGGATGTTATGGGGTGCAATTTTAGTCAGTTTGCTCTGAAAATTACGGTACATTTCAAACTTAGTGCTACCTTCGGGATAATCGTCTTTGATACGAGAAATAAATACCCCATTTTCTAAGATAAATTCGCGTAAATAAGCCCTTAGTTCGGCTTTTTCGGCTACATCCTCCGCCAGAATATCACTAGCACCATTTAATGCTTCTTCTATGGTCTTTACTTCTTCTGATAGATATTTTTCGGCTTCTTTTTCAATAGATGAGGGTTTTGCTTGAGGATGATTAAGATTTTTGATAAATTCAGCAAGAGGAGTTAAACCTTTTTCCTTAGCTATAATGGCACGGGTGCGTCTTTTAGGCTTAAATGGTAAGTAAAGGTCTTCAAGATCATTTTTTTGCAAACAGGCGGTTATTTGGGCTTTTAATCGGTCACTGAGTAGATTTTGAGAGGCAATACTATCTAAAATAGCCTGTTTACGATTTTCTAATTCTTGCAAATAGATAAAGCGATCATTAATATTCCTTAATTCAATTTCATTTAATGATCCTGTACGCTCTTTACGATAACGGGCAATAAAAGGAATTGTAGCACCTTCTGTCAATAATTCTAAAGCACCGTCAACACTTTGAATACTGAGAGATAATTCATTGGCAATAACTTGAGGGATATTCAACATTTTTTTATTTAATCACCTTTAATATTTAACAAGCTTATCATCCTCTTTTACTCAGATCTTGCACCAGTACATAAATACTTAATAAAAGGGGTTAGGGTAGGCTGTCGAAATCCGAATTTTTGGGGAGCAAAATATTTCCCGATAATTGGACTGAATTTTGAATTTTGTAACGGAAATACTCAAAAGAGGGTTAAAATTTGAAAAAATAGCGGAGAGTCAAAGAATGTGGGGAGCTCCGCCATGAACCATTTAGCTGCATAACCCCCTGAACGCTTACTATAAATTCAATATTTCCCTATAGTACCACCACTTTTTATTACCTCATTTATTCTTTTGACGAAATTGTTTTTCTACACCACTAACAATAACTTCCCTAGGAAAAAATCTCCCTAAATTGACAATAATTTGATTACCGACTCCTCCTGTAACAACATTAGATTGTTGTTTTTCTAGGGCCAAAAGGGCATTCTTTACAACTTCTTCCGCCGTTGTGAGCGAATTTTTACTATCATTAAAACTTGAGGAATTAGGAAATTCTGCTACTTCCGGAAAATTTGATTTTGTAGGGCCAGGAGATAGGGCTAAAACTTTGATATCATACTCCTTATATTCTGCCCAAAGTGCCTCCGAAAATGACAAAACAAAGGCTTTTGTAGCGGCATATACTGATAAATAAGGTAACGGTTGATAACCGGCGATGGAGCTTACATTGATAATTTCTCCACTGTTGCGTTTTGTCATTTCCCCTAAAAATAAATAAGTTAATTCTACCAGGGCGGCAATATTTACTTGTATCATGTTCAACTGCTTTTGCAATGTGCGGTCAGCAAATTTACCATAATCACCAAAACCAGCATTATTAATTAATAAATCTACAGTAATATTTTTAGATTTAACTTCATTAAAAATAGATTGGCCACCATGGGGTAAACTCAAATCTTGGACAAGAACAGTGACCGTAATTTGATGAGTAGATTCCAATTTTTCCTTAAGTGCTGTTAAAGCTGATTGCGATCGTGCTACGATAACTAAATTATAGTTACGTTGTGCCAACTCTTCGGCAAAAGCCTTGCCAATACCCGAAGATGCCCCTGTTATTAGTGCAGTTTTCATAATTGATAGAAAGAAAAAATTTAATGGCAAAAAAAAATAGGAATACTGATTCTAGCAGTAAAACTTAGATATTAGGGAGTAATGGTAACAGAAATATTGAGCTTAAAATTCCTAACAATAAACCCACTAAAACTTGAAAAGGTGTATGCCCTAATAATTCTTTTAGTTTTTCTTCGTTTAAGTCTTCATGATTAAGAAATTCATCCATTATTTGATTCAATATTTTTGCCTGTTTTCCGGCGGCTTGCCTAACTCCAGCGGCATCATACATTACTATACCAGCAAATATGGAGGCAATGGCAAATTCTGGAGACGACCATCCTAAAATTTGACCAACTCCCGTAGCCAAAGCCCCTACCAGGGCAGAATGAGAACTTGGCATCCCCCCAGTACTAACAAGATAACGGAAACTAAACTTACGATGGGTAACAGTATCGACGGAAACCTTAATTACTTGTGCCAGAATACAGGCAAGTAGGGGAATAACAATTAAACGATTGGTGAATATTTCAATAAAAACCTGCATTTTCCTCGCCTAATTTTTGCGCTTGACAATATATTCCGCAATAGCTTGTAACGGCAAGGCTTTTTGACCATATTCCGCTAATTGTGCTATGGCGTTTTTAACTAATTCTTCCGCCTTAGCCTGAGAGGTTTCGATACCCCAAAGTTTAGGATAAGTAGCTTTTTGGGCAGAAATATCCTTTCCTGCGGTTTTACCTAACTCCTCACTGGTAGCAGTAACATCAAGAATATCATCAATAATCTGAAAAGCCAAACCAATATTTTGAGCATACATCGATAAACGAGTTAAATCCGTAGAAGGTGCACCTGCTAACACCGCACCGCAAGACACACAAGCTTCCAACAAAGTGCCCGTTTTGCGACTGTGAATAAAAGTCAAAGTTTCTGCGGTAACATCCGATTTACCCTCGTAATCCAAATCCATAACTTGCCCACCAACTAAACCATGGGCACCAACGGCTTTACCTAAGATAGCTAATACTTTAACGATTCTTTCTGCTGGGATATTTTTGGTATTTTCTGCCACATATTCAAAGGCATAAGCCAATAAACCATCCCCTGCCAAAATCGCTATATCTTCCCCATAAACCTTATGATTTGTTAACCTACCTCGACGATAGTCGTCATTATCCATCGCCGGGAGGTCATCATGAATTAATGACATCGTATGAATCATTTCCAAGGCACAAGCCGTAGGCATGGCTACCATTTCATTTTCTGCCAATAATTCCGCCGTTGCCAAGCAAAGAATCGGACGTAATCTTTTTCCTCCTGCTAAGAGGGAATAACGCATTGCTTCGTAAATTTTCTCAGGCTCAGCCATCGGTAAAGATTCATCTAAAGCCTTTTCAACTAAGTCTTTTTTTGTCTGTAAATAGATTTTTAAATCAAAATCAGAATAGGACATTAAAGTTGGTTTTAAATCGGTTTGTACCATAATGTTAATGCTACGTTCGCTTATGATCATGGATCAATTATCAATGATTTATGACCATAGATCAATCAATTAGCAATGGGTAAGAAGAAGCAGAAATATTGTTATAAGTAGGTGAACAAAATTATTTATACATTGTTGTTATAAAGTGATAACTCTAGCATTTTTTGGACAAAATTTTCCTGAGTTCTTTTTGTCATATCAAAAACTATAGCTAATATCTTTGCAAAATGAGAATTACGGCACAGCTTCCAGGGATTCTCCTGGCCCTCAGGATAATTACCTTGACAAACCCCAGATGTGATTAGTTATAATAGTCCGTGGGGTAGAAAAAGAGATTCAATAGGTCTTCTCAAATATTGTTAAAATCATTGCCATCTTAGCTCAATTGGTAGAGCACATCACTTGTAATGATAAGGTTGTCGGTTCAAGTCCGATAGATGGCTGTTGTCAAGTAACATTTTCAGGACTGACGCAAAATGGCTCTGAATTAAAGAAACAAAGGCAAAAAATAAGGGAAAATAGAGAAAAAATAAAAACAACAATAAAATTTATGTTCTCCTTCCCCATTCTTAAATAATTACCTTGAGGGTTAAAATAGGGAAGATCATTGGTTGTAATGAAGACTAGAATCGTTGATAATTGAAATATAGAGCAATGATTGAGGAAAAAATGTGCTGTTATCGAAAGGATTTGAAGTTGAGGTTTATACAGGCACTAAGGAAGGTGAGGTAACCGGGCTTTCTAGTCAAATTGTGAGGGATTTACACGGTTTTGTCCGAGAACCGGATAGTCGTAATGTAGAATATACTACCGCTCCTCTGTGCAATTACGATCGCCTATTGTGTGCTTTATTACGTCCCCGACGAGACTTGCGACAATATCTTCAATCCTTGGGTAATTATACTATTGTTCCGGGTAGTACTCTGTCATTAGGGGACAGTAGCCGATTTTTCCGCTCAGATCCCGATAATCATTATCATGACTATATTGAGCAAACTTATCATACAAAAATAGCTACCGCTAGCATTCACATTAACATCGGTATTGAAGATACGGAAAAACTAATCCAAGCTTACCGTTTAATTAGATTAGAAGCACCCTTATTATTGGCGTTGAGCGCCTCTTCTCCTTTCTTAGACAATCGGGTTACGGGTTATCATTCTACCCGTTGGCATTTATTTCCTCAAACCCCCGAAAACGTGCCTTTATTTACCAATCATGCTCATTTTATCGACTGGACTAAGCAACAATTATTTTTAGGCACAATGCAAAATGTTAGACATTTATGGTGTTCAGTGCGTCCGAATGGTGATAATCGTCCTTACAGCTTAAATCGTCTCGAATTGAGAATTTGTGATTTAGTCTTAAACCCCATTCATCTGCTAGCTATAACCGCTATTTTAGAGGCCAGAATTTTTAAAATTTTGACTGATCACACTTTAGATCCTTTACAACAAAGTACTATTAATCACGGTGATTTGGAGACGGAATTTCTAAAAATCACAAAATACAATGAACAAGCCGTCAGTGAAAATAGTTTGGATGCTGTATTATATCGTTGGCAAGATGGTAGTAAGATTATCGCTCGTGATTGGTTAGAGGAATTAATCAGCGAATTATACCCCATTGCTAAAACTAAAGGATTTGCTTGTTTTTTAACTCCCGCCTACAAAATCCTTGAACAGGGTAATCAGGCTCAACAATGGTTGCAGCAATACAAACAAGGGTTATCCATTACCGAAATCATCCGACATGCCATCGCAACTGTCAAACAAGAGGAGACGGATTTAGAAGACAAACTATGCGAAGAAGTTTTAGTAGCTTAATGTCAAGGAAAAACACCGCAATTATCAATTTAACTATAATCAGAAACATTAAACGTATCACAATACTGCGAAGGTTTTGGAAAATATAATTGTCGGTTTGGGGAGTTCGGAGAGGTCGCTTCGCTCCTGCCGCAAGCGGGGCGGAGTTCGGAGTTCAGAGTTCGGAAATATTATTTTTCCGTGAATAATCTTCCGAAAAAGTTATTCTAAATTCTAAATTCTAAATTCTAAATTCTAAATTTCCCTCGCCAGAGCGTTTTCGGGCAAATCCCTTGCAGTATTGATTTGAGTTACAATTATCAATAAAACCCTATACCATCAGTCATTTATGCTTACTCAAAATTGTGCTGATCGCCCAGCGCCACTTCGTGATCGAGTCTTATTACATAATCTGAGTTGGCAACAATTTGAAAACATTCTGGGGGAATTGGGAGAATGTCGTGGTACTCGTGTGGCTTATGATAACGGAACATTAGAAATTATGACCCCTTTACCTGAACATGAGTACTATAAGGAAAGTATTGGCGATTGCATTAAAGATATAGCGGAAGTTTTAAATAGGGATTATGAGAGTCTGGGTTCGACTACTTGGCGTAAACAGTCAAAAATGGCGGGAGTTGAGCCTGATAATTGTTTTTATTTTCAAAATGAGTCGAAAATTCGCGGTAAATTAGATTATGATTTAAATCAAGATCCTCCTCCTGATTTGGTCTTAGAAATAGATATTACCAGTAAATCTCTCGATCGCTTTCCCATCTATGCTCGTTTAGAAGTTCCCGAAATCTGGAGTTATGATGATGGAGAATTGAAAATTTATTTACTGGGGGAAGATGAAACATATCAAGAATCAGAATCTAGCTTCGTTTTCCCCAATCTTTCTGTCCAAGAAATACCAACTATTATCAATCAATATCGTAACTCAGGTAGAAGAACAATTCGTCAAAAGATTAGAGAATGGGCAATTTCAATTAGAGGTTGATACTGTTTTAAAAAGTTAAAAATTTTGTAGTGCAACAAAAATTAAGTAAAGATGAGTCTATGCCTTTAGTTGCGTAATCCTCTGAACGCTTACAATTTATATCACTCAATTATCAAAGGATCAGCGTCAATTACTAGGGATACTCCACTATGGCAATACTGTTTTAAAGTTGATAATTTTTGCTTTATTTCCACCGTAAAAATATTTGCAGATTTTAGTAATATTTGCCAACGATAACGCCTTGCTACCCTCATCACATTCGCTGGGGCAGGACCCAAAATTTCGATATTATTTGGTAATAAATTGGCACAAATATCAGCGATCACATCAGCAGATTGTCTAACTTTATTGCCATCAATACCACTAAACCTCAGTAAAATTAAATTACCATAAGGAGGATAATCTAAAGTGGCTCTTTCTTCTAATTCTCGTTGACAAAAACTTAAATAATCATGGTGTCTGACGGATTGAATAACGGGATGTTCTGGGGAGTAAGTTTGAAGAATCACTTTCCCCGCATCATCACCCCTACCTGCACGCCCTGCCACTTGAGTTAAAGTTTGAAAAGCCCTCTCACTGGCTCTATAATCGGAATGGAAGAGTAAACCATCAGCAGAAACTACACCCACAAGGGTTACTTGGGCTAAATCGATGCCTTTTGTTAACATTTGAGTGCCGATTAAAACATCTGCTTTTCCTTGGGTAAAATCCTCTAAAATACGGCGGTGAGCATTTTTTGTGCTAGTAGTATCACTGTCGAAACGTAGGACTTTTAAATCAGGAAACTCTTTTTCTAACTCTAATAGGACTTTTTGTGTACCCGTACCAAAAAACTTGAGATAGGGAGAAAAACATTGAGGACATTTTTTCGGATGTAACTCGGTATGATTGCAATAATGACAACGTAATAACTCTGTTGCTCCGACCTGGGTGTAATGGTAGGATAAGGATACATCACAATGGGGGCATTCCATCACATAGCCACAGCTACGACAAGAGACAAAAGTGCTATGTCCCCGCCGGGAAATAAATAAAATGGCCTGTTTTCCGTCAGTTTTGAGGTTATTTAAGGCATCTCGAAGGCTATGACTAAAAATACTGCGGTTGCCTTTTCTCAATTCTTGGCGCATATCCACAATTTCCACTGGCGGTAAGGGGCGATTTTGAATACGGTTAGGTAAGGATAAGTAATAGTTGTGCTCTTTTTTACTTAATTCTGCAGGGGAAAGATCTCTCCCGTCTTCAATGGGGCGAATCTGAGGGTGGAATTGAGAATCTAGGGGTATTAAAGGCTTATTTTCGGTAGCTAGACGCCAACTTTCGAGAGATGGGGTTGCAGAACCCAAAATTAGGGGACAATTAAGCAATTCTGCCCGATATTGGGCTATTTTAACGGCATGATAGGTGGGGATAGGTTGATGTTGTTTGAAGCTGGTGTCGTGTTCTTCATCTAAGATGATCATAGCGATGTTCGGTAATGGTGCAAAAACTGCACTGCGAGTGCCAATGATAACTTGGGATTCCCCTCTTAACATCTGTCGCCATGTGTCATATCTTTCCCCGTCACTTAAGGCGCTGTGATATACGCAGACTTTATCCCCGAATCTTGCCCTAAATCGATCGGTTAATTGAGGAGTTAAGCCTATTTCTGGTACTAAGACTAGGGCGGATTTTTTTCCTTGTAGAATAGGTGCGATCGCCTGTAGATATACTTCGGTTTTCCCTGATCCTGTGACTCCGTGTAATAATACCGTCGAATAACAATCTAAACTGTTGATAATTCCTAACGCACGACTTTGCTCTTTTGTCAAGGTTTTGGGAAGATCTTTTTCCGGGGAGGAGTCTTGTAAGAGGCGCAAAGTTTCCCTTTCTTGAATCAGAACACAACCTTTATTGGCCAAGGTATTCACCACAGAATTACTATTTAATTCGCAGATTCTCAATAATTCCGGTAAAGGTAATTCACCACCACGATTTTTTAAAACCCTTAAGACGTCCCGTTGTTTTTGAGTGAGTTGACTGTCTTCATTTTCACCGAGAAATGTTACCACTTTTGTTAATTTTGGCGTTGCTTTTGTGGGGGGTTGCAAATAAATTTCTAGCCATTGTCTCTTAACTAACCCGTTAATGGCCTGTCTAGCGTTTTTTACTTTCTGATTGATGAAACTGTAGGTATAATCTCCTGTCTTACTTTGTTTTAGTAACTTGATCACTTCCCACTGATTGACGGTGGAATCATTTTCACTATCCTCGGGAATATTTTGTCTTAAAAGCCTTACCCGCCTTTGGGATTTGCCTAATAATTTGGGCGGTAAAGCAACCCTTACCACATTAATTAAATCTGTGAGATAATATTCGGCAGTACGCTCTAATAATTCCCAATAATGAGCAGGAAAAAAGCCAGTAGTAATAATATCGTCAATTTCTTTAATATTCTCTATGGCCAAATTTTCGGGGTTTTGAAACAATAATTTGATGACAATACCGCCTACGATCGCGTTACCAAAAGGAATACTCACGATATCACCAGCCTTGATGACAGTGTCGGATTTTGTTTTGTAAATGTATAATCCTTCAGCATAGACACAATCCACTAAGACTTCTACCCATTGAGGAGAGGACATATTTTCCAGTTGATAAGAAGAAATTGGTTCGGCTAGTTTCATCATTTTTGATTGGGAAGGTAATTCCAGTTTACCTCTCTAGTCCGAAAATTTAGCAAGATTGATTATTGTTTTAGCTTAATTAACATTAAGCTATACTGCCTCGTTTACGTGCTTCCTTATAGGAGGTACCAACGTTTCTTAACCCTGCCTTAATCATTTGCTCTTCTAGTAGTGCAAAGAAACGACTGCGATCGCTACCTTTAACTACGGCCAAATTATGGGCTTCAGCTAAAGCAACTGGATAACCAAAACCTTTATCAACTTGGGTGAGGGTAATACTTAAAGCCTGATTGAGTAAAGTAGAATCTTCCGCTACCCACTGAGGAAACTCTAAACGGGCGACTTCCGTATTTACATGAAGATAACAGAAGTAAATATGTTGTTTTTCTCCATATAAATCCAAAATTCGGGAGTTACTGCGAAAAAGTGCACTTCTTTGGCGAGGCTTCAATGTACTACTCCATAAAGTAGCATCTCGTATTGGCTCAACTTTTTGACAGGGAGTTTTATTGATTTCTTCACCGCAAAAAACGACACAATTAGGATTATCATAGGTGCATTGGGGAAAACGAAGAAAATTAATTGCTTCCATACTGCGGGAAGCACTAACATAACCCACAAAAGGAATATTGGCTTGTCGTAATTGCTCCCATGCCTGTAAAATGGGAGTTAAAATTTGCTCTCTAGCTTCCACGGCTATAGTTTCCAAAAACCAGTAGATTAACGAACCATCGGTCATGGCTAAATTGGGGACATTAAAATGGGCACCCGGCGGATTAACCCATGTACAAGCCATTTCTGCCAACACTTCAGCTTCGGCAACCGTGCGCCGATAACTCATCCATTCTTCCGTACGAATGCCCCATTTTCGGGAAGCGTATAAATCTTCAGACTTATAGTAAATTTCGGGTAAAGTATCAAGAAGAGGATGTAAATTTTGCCCATAATGCAACATAATCCGCCCAATATTAATTAAATAACAGTAAGCGATTTCGTGATGAGAAGGGGCTATTTGTGAGCCGTCGGCAGAAAATACGCTATGATTGACAGGGGCAGATTCTACATCAACACAAGTAGTTATCGATTCCAGAGGAGTTGCCGCCGTAAAAATTAAGCGATCCCTCCATTCTTCCTGTGTTTTAATGAAAGTATCTTGTTGTTCCTGAGTTTTAACAAGTAGAGATTGAGCTAGTTTTAACCTTTCGACACTAGCTAAGGCATCTTTTTGCATTTCCTGCCCCATATTCGGCATTTTTGAAGCTAATTTGGCTAAATCAAGCATTTTTTATCCATGAACAGTAAACAATGAAAGTCTTTTAATAGCTAATTTCTCTTTTAATATTGGTCATTTGCAACCCCAATTTTCATTATGAACATATTTTGACGTGGGGAAAGTGAATAATATGAGATAAATGGAAAAAAGTCCCCAAGAACGGGGATTTAGGGAAAATTACGCAGCTAACAGTCCGCTATGTCTTAATAAAGGCTCAGTATTTGGTTGTCTGCCTCGAAATAGTTTAAAGACCTCCATGGGGGATAAACTACCACCCAATGCTAACACCGTATCCCGAAAACGTCTGCCCACTTTGGCCATGGCCGATTCATCTTCCAAGCCCACCTCTTCAAAAGCCGAAAACGCGTCCGCACTGAGAACTTCTGCCCATTTATAACTATAGTAACCGGCCGCATAACCACCGCCGAAAATATGCCCGAAGCTACATAAAAGTTGATCTTCGGGTAATGGTGGCATAACTGTAGTTACTTTAGCTATGCGATCCCTTACTTGATGGGGAGTTTCACCACTATTTGGTTGGTAACGAGAATGTAACTCCAAATCCACGAGACTCAAATGGAGTTGACGCAACATAACCGAGCCACTCATGTAATTTTTAGAAGCCAACAATTTTTCATAATAGTGATAAGGCAAAGTTTCCCCCGTCTCGTAATGCTTTGCCATGCCAAAGAGGGTATTTTTCTCCAAACACCAATTTTCCATAAACTGGCTAGGCAACTCCACCGCATCCCATTCCACATTATTAATTCCCGATGCACCTGAATAGTCAATCACCGTTAACATATGCTGTAAGCCATGGCCAAACTCATGGAATAAAGTTTCTACCTCCGCAAAAGTCATTAAGCTAGGCTTCCCATCAATAGGTGGTGTTTGGTTACAAGTCAAATAAGCCACAGGGAGACGGGTGATAACCTGGCCATTTTTCTCAAATTTTGCCCTTCCCAAACAATCATCCATCCATGCACCACCTCTTTTTTCCGATGGTCGGGAATAGGCATCAAGGTAAAAATGGGCGATAATTCCGTTACTTTCATCGGCAACTTGAAAATATTGGACATCCTCATGCCAAACTGGTGCACTTCCATTGGCAGGAGTAATATTCACTCCAAAAATCCGTTTTGCTAAGGCAAATAAACCCTCCAACACCTGATTCAAGGGGAAATAAGGGCGTAATTCTTCCTCTGTAAAATTAAACTTAGTTTCTCTCTGCTTTTCTGCCCAAAAACTCACATCCCAAGGTTTTAAGTCATCAATTTTGGCAAACTCTTTTAACTCTTTCAACTCCTTGACGGCCGCGGGATAACTGACAACTCGCAATTCTTCCAATAATTTTTCGACAGCCTCCACACTATCCGCCATTTTTTTAGCAAGACTGACCTCAGCATAGTTAGAATAACCCAAAATCTGGGCTAATTCCTGTTTTAAGGTCAAAATTTGATTAATTAAGGGGTTATTGTCAAATTCTCCGCTTCCAGCACGACTAATAAACGCCCGATACACTTTTTCTCTTAAATCCTCCTTTTTACTAAACTTAAGGAAAGGCACGTAACTAGGATAATCTAAGGTTATCACCCAAGGACCACTTTCAGGAGTAGCATTCTCATCTCCTTCACTTCTAGCTGTTTGTGCTGATAAACTGAGTAAACTAGCAGGTAAACCATCGATTTCTTCGGGAGTCGTGAGTCTTAATTTAAAGGCTTTAGTAGAATCTAAAACATTATTGGCGAATTTTGTCGATAATTCCGCTAATTTTAACTGAATTTGGTTAAAACGCTCTTTTTTATCTCCTTCTAAGGCAACCCCCGATAACTCCGCTTCTTTGATAGCCGCCTCGATGATTCTTTTTTGTGCCGACTCGAAACTATCCCATTCTTGACTATCCCGAATCTTGGTAAACCCTTCATATAAAGCCCTACTTTGACTTAATTTGTTGGCAAATTGTACTAAATCAGGTTGTATAGTTTCATAAGCGGATCGCAATTCAGGGCTATTTTTAACGCCCATCAGATGCCCAATAATGCCCCAACTCCATCGCAGTCTATCTTCTAGGCGATTCAAAGGCACAACTAAACCCTGCCATGTGGGTTGAACAATAGCCTCTAGTTGGCCTAATTCCCCATCTAATTCCCTTAATAATTGTTTAATGCCTGGAATGATATCATCAGATTTAATATCATTAAATGGAGGTAATCCTTCACCGATTAATAAGGGATTGCTTATAGTAGTCATTGTTAATCTTTTAAATAAATTTTAAACAGTTATTTATTTTCTATAATATCTTAACGGTAGAATTATAATGTTTTTCATCATGATTATTTTGTTGTTTGTGGTCTTTTTTATTTTCGTCTTCAACAAAATCAGTTTTAACTTTATAACCGTTCCTTTACTGAATATATTCAGCGGCATAGGTCATTACTTAGCAATAATATTATTAAGCACAATTATTATTTTTATAGGATGGTCTTTTGATGAAAATTGAGTAAAAAAGGTTAAAAGATTTTTATACAATGCCAACCCAAATTAAAGATGCTTATTATTGAAACTTATGAATGAAAATTTAGGGAAATAAATCCAAAGGTAAATGACCATAAGTCCCGACAATTTTATCCTCAAAATCAGCAAAAATAGTAATTAAAACTCCCCGATACCCCCCTAGATAATCACTTAAATTATAGGAGTTTCTTTCAGTACTAAATTTAACATAAACGGGCTTATCTTCTTTGGGTAAATTGTTCCCGATATCCTCACTATATCCTAATGCTTGTAAATAATTTTTTAAAGTATTAAAGGCTTCTGTGGTGGTGGAAGCACAAATACCGAAATTTTGATTATCAGATAAACTAACTATTAATTTTAACGCCTCTTGTAACTGTTGTTTTTCTGCATCAGAATTGACCATTTTTACTTCTATACAACTATATTGTTTAAGTATGGTCAAGGCTTTATTTAGATCGTGAGTCATAAAATTTAAGGCTCTTTCAGAGTAGTTGTGGTTAAAAAACAATAAAAAAGTTAACTTTTATTAACTAATAATAGATACTGGATAATCATAATTTCTCTTAATTAAAGTAATTAACTCATATTTGGGACATAAGAATAAAATTCACCTTTTAATCATCAATCATTTTTCCTTGCTTAGAAAGAATAAATAAACTACCATCGCCACCTCTCCCAATCCTTAAAGACTCATCAATATAAGTAACTTTTAAACTGGGGATTCTTCCTTCAGGATTACGGGCGTTAAATACTTTAACTGGATCTAATATTGGTGTTTTTATTCCCGCTATTTTTGTAATAGAAAGAAAACGTTTTTCAAAATTTACATTAATTATATCTTTGGGTAAAATTTCGTTATTTTCTATTTTTGGAGCAAAAGTAGCGGTTACTTTAACATATCCCTTGATTAAACCTGAAGAATGTTTTACAAAAGCAATATTAAAAAATGAAGCTTTTTGAGTGTCTATTATTTGATAAACCTGTTGTAATTTAAAGCCTAAAGGTAATTTATTTAAAGACCTAATTTCCCTAGCTGTTGAATAATGTAATTGCCAGATTCCATCTAATAAATTAACTCCATTAAATAACGGTTTAGGAAAGGGATTATAACCCTCTAAATTGACAGTTATTTGCTCAATGTTCCTCACTTCGGAAGGGGATAACATTGAATCTGTAATAGGATATTCAGGGTTAATTTCACGATTTTTGGCGAGGTTTTTAATTTCTGATAATAATGTTTCTTTAAGAATTAAGCGACTATTCAAAATCTGACTGTTATTATTTTATAGTTAATGACTTAGGGAAAATCACGATCTTTGAGATATTATTAGCCTTGTAATAATTTAGTTAAATATAACAAAAAACCATGGAATGGACACCAGAAGCTGAGGCAAAATTAAAGGAAATACCTTTTTTCGTACGTCCTGCGGCTAGGAAGAAAATTGAAAAGTTTGTCAGTGATAAGGGAGAAACGCTTATTACTGCGAAACTTTATTTAGAAGCAAAAGCAAAGTTTAATTAAAATATGTTTGAAATTTTAGGAGTTTATTGATTATCCATTGTCAATTGTTCATCGAATATAGACGTGGTTAGTAAATCTAGCATATAATGGTTATTGCTGTTTTTTAAATTAACTAAATTTAAGGAGGAAAAACCGTTGAGTAAACATACTTTAAATGGCACAAGACGTAAACAAAGAAGAACCTCTGGTTTTCGTGCAAGGATGAGAACGGAAAATGGTCGTAAAGTGATTCAAGCTCGTCGTAGCAAAGGTAGAAAAAGATTGTCTGTATAACTTATTGTTAATTTTGTATTTCTTATTCCCTTAGAATCACTATCTCTCATTTTTTTATTGTAATTATCATAAATTTAGGTGGGACTACCATCACGCCATAGACTTAAACGGCGGTGGGATTTTCAATCTGTTTATCAGCAGGGTATTCGCCGCTCTGGTCATTATCTCATTATTCGAGCTTTACCAGTGACCGAAAATTTTGCCCAACCTATGGACACAAAAATAGGTATTTCTATTAGTCGCAAAGTTAGCAAAAAAGCTGTAGTTCGCAACCGCATTAAAAGACAAATCAGATCAGCATTTCGGTGTTTACTGCCGAATATCTCCTCTCCTTGGCTTATTGTTGTTATCGTGAAACCATCAGCTCAAGAATGCAATTATGAACATTTTTTGAGAGAATTAGAACAGTTATTAATTAGAGCGGAAATAATCCATGGGAATTAGAGAAGACGTTTTTTATGAAGGTGGACCTCACATCGGGGATCTCATTTTCAATATTTTATTGGCTTTTACGGTTATCTGTCTCCCTCTCACCGTTGGGGCGATCGTTCGTGCTATTTGGTTAAGATTTCGTATTACTGATCGTCGAATTTCCATCACCGGCGGATGGATGGGTAAAGACCGTACTGATATTATTTACTCAGAAATTGTTAAAGTGGTCAAAGTACCCAGAGGTTTAGGTTTGTGGGGCGATATTGTGGTGACACTCAAGGACCGAAGCCGTTTGGAAATGCGTGCTGTTCCCCGTTTTCGTGAAATTTATGATTATATTACCGAACGGGCAGCGGATAAAACTGGCCGTCCGAAGGATGCCATCGCACAATAACCATGAACAATTGGCAATTAGCAATTACCAACGAAAGGTTATCGTTATCAATTAATATCTGTTTAGAATTAAAAATATAGTAAATCAAAGAGATTACAATGGATTTTGGTATAGGTTTTATATCAACTAATATTATGTTGCCAATCCTCGACTTTTTCTACGGGATTGTGCCTAGTTATGGTTTCGGAATTGTTGCCCTCACTTTAGTGGTGAGATTTGCCGTTTATCCCCTCAGTGCTGGACAAATCCGCAATATGAGAAAAATGCGCATTACTCAGCCTTTGATGAAACAAAGACAGGAAGAAATACAAAAAAAATATAAAGATAATCCTCAAAAACAACAGGAGGAAATGGCGAAAATAATGCAAGAGTTTGGTAATCCTCTGGCTGGATGCCTTCCCTTGTTGTTACAAATGCCCATTTTATTTGCTTTATTTGCAACCCTGAGAGGATCCCCTTTTTCAGACATTAACTACACTGTCGATGTACAGATTTTTCCTCAAGAACAAATAGAACGTATTCAACCTGAAGCCTATAGCACTAAGTCTCAAAATATCTTTATCAATGATGGAGTGCATAATAAAATTACGGCGATTTTGCCCACAGGAAATAAATTAACCGTTGGTGAAACCCAAAAAATTGAGTTTCAAACCATCGAAGGTAAATCATTACAGGATTTAGTTGCTCAATATCCTGATAGTCATTTACAACCTCATTGGCAGGTAACCAAAGGTGAAGAAAGAGTTACCGTTAATGAAAATGGGGAAATTACGGCTTTAGCTACGGGGGACGCTACCATTCAAGTTACCATTCCGGGTATTGCCGCCGACAAAGGATTTTTATTCATTAAAGCCTTGGGCCGAGTTGGTGTTACTGGTGAAGATGGTTCGATTAACTGGGATATTTTAGGAATGGTGATCTTTTTTGGTTTAAGTATTTATCTAAACCAAGAATTATCAGGTAGTGGTCAAACTCCTTCCGGTAGTGATCAACAACAAACCGTTAATAAAATTACTCCCGTAATCTTTTCGGGGATGTTTTTATTTTTCCCACTTCCTGCGGGGGTTTTAATGTATATAGTTATTGCCAACGTTTTCCAAACTATTCAAACTCTGATTTTAACTCGTGAACCATTACCAGAGAATATTCAAAAAATAGTGGAAGAAAGGGAAAAGGCTGCTAGGGGTAGGGAAGAAATTCCTTTTGAGAAAAAAAGTCAGAAAAAGAAAGAAAAAACTTCATAATCAATCATATTTTTTATATCAATTATGGATGAACAAATCCAACGGGGTCAAAAATGGTTGGAAACTCTTTTAAAATTAATGGGTGTTCCTGCTAACGTTAATTTAGGCAGACTAGAGGAAAATGGGGATCAAGTTATTTCCTGTTGGCTTACCATTGATGAAAGTACTTTAGATTTAGCCAAAATTGAAACCTTAACGGGAAAAAAAGGGGAAACTATTGATGCGATTCAATATTTAGTCAATGCTTTGCTGAATATCTCTGTGGAAGAGGGTTCTCATCGTTTCTTTACTGTGGAATTAAATGGCTATCGTCTTCGTCGTCAGGCGGAATTAATGGCCATCGCCCAAAAAGCAGCAGAAAAAGTGCGTGTAACGGGTGTACCTGAGGAAATACGGTATCTATCATCGGTAGAACGTCGCCAAATTCATAGCATTCTGGAGAAATCGGGAGATTTGTCCACCGAAAGTCAGGGAAATGAGCCTGATCGGCGTTTACTGGTTAAATTAAGAGAATAAGTAACAATTAACAATTAACAATTAACAATATTAACTATTCCTCCCAATCTTTTAGTCCAAAACTTGTCCTCTATTCGAACCCCGAATTGTAATCATGAAAGTTATCAATAATATACGTCAAGCAGAAACTCGATCCCTTTTAACAGGCATAGGGTGGGAAACTTATCAGGCTTTGGCTTTGGATTTAGCTGAAAATCCCAGTAAAAAATTGACCTATAATCAGGGCATATTGGAAATTATGACTCCCTTACCAGAACATGAGCTTAACAAGAGGTTTTTGGGGCGCATAGTGGAAACAACAACAGAATTTTTAGGGTTGGAGATCTTTAGTTTGGGTTCGACGACATGGAGTCGGGAAGATTTACAACGAGGTATTGAACCTGATGAGTGTTATTACATCACTAATGAGGCCATCATTCGAGGGAAGTTAGATTTTGACTTGAATATAAATCCTCCTCCAGATTTAGCCCTTGAAATTGATATTACCAGCAGCTCTTTGGATCGATTAAGTATTTATGCTAGTCTTGGCATTGGTGAAGTGTGGCGATTTGATGGTGAGGACTTATTTATTTATGTATTACAAAACGGAGTCTATGAACTGCACGATCGATCTAATGTATTGTCAATTTTGACAAAAAAAGATGTTCTCAGATTTTTACAAAAGCGTAAACAAATGGGGGAAAATGCCTTATTAAGAGAATTTCGTCAGTGGTTACAGAATCATAAGTAGGTGGGTATTGTCCACCAAAAACCTTATCAATAGCGTTGATCATGGAAAAAATTTATATCCCTCGATTGTTGAAAATGCCCGAACAAAAAGAGGAAATTAAGTTGAATCATCAAATTTCGGGCTTAAATAGTCTTACTCCGGTCAGAGGCGTTTTTCAGGTTGCCCATCGGGGTAACTTTTTAGAGCTACAATTACAAGCCGATACCATCTTAACTTTATCCTGCGATCGCTGTTTACAAACTTTTAACTATCGTTTAGAAGTAGATACTTCGGAGATTATTTTATTGAAAGAGCAAGAATCAGATCTAAACTTACCTTTGGAAAGAGAAATTATCACCGAAGATCTTTCCGAGACTTTACCCCCTGATGGTAACTTAATTGTCGATGATTGGATTTATGAGCAATTATCTCTAGCGATGCCACTGCGCAACCTTTGTGGTAACAACTGTCAACCTCCAATGATCAAGGAGAAAGAAGATATTACAACTAAAGATGGTCGTTGGTCGAGTCTTGCTAGTCTTATAGATCCCCCCTAGACCTAGATCCTTCCTAGACCTTTGACAAATAAACAAAATGAATCAATTTAGTCAAGAATTTTCACTGTTATTAAGGGCGTGTTACCCTCTTATTTATATCCCTACCCAAGAAGAAGAAAGAGTTGAAAAGGCGATCGCAACGGTGGGGAAAAATGCCAATAATCGCAACATCTATACATGGGATTTCGTTGACGGCTATCAAGATAATCCTAATAATGCGAATTTTGGCAGACGGAACCCTTTACAAGCCCTTGAATTTATTGAAAAATTGCCCTCTAATACGGGGGGAATCTTTATTTTAAGGGATTTTCACCGATTTTTGGAGGATATTTCCGTTTCCCGTAAATTGCGTAATTTAGCCCGAATTTTGAAGGCACAACCGAAAAATATTGTGGTAGTCGCCCCAGAAATTAACCTTCCCACAGAATTAAAAGAAGTCTTTACTATCGTTGAGTTTGCCTTACCCCAAGCCGAAGAAATCAAATACGAAATTCAACGGCTATTATCATCTACGGGGCAATCTCTTAGTCAACAATTTTTAGGAGAATTAGTGAGATCCGCCCAAGGACTCTCCCTAGAACGCATTAGAAGGGTCCTGACACGGGCGATCGCTCAAAATGGGACATTAGAGGAAGAAGACGTAGAACTGATACTAGAGGAGAAAAAACAGTCCATACGACAAACACAAATCCTTGATTACTATCCAGCCAAAGAACAAATATCCGACATCGGCGGTTTAGATAATCTCAAAGAATGGTTATTGAGACGGGGTGGTGCCTTTAGTGAATCTGCAAGGGCTTACGGGCTACCATATCCCAGAGGATTACTATTAGTGGGCATTCAAGGTACAGGAAAATCTTTAACCGCAAAGGCGATCGCACACCATTGGCACTTGCCGTTACTACGCTTAGATGTAGGGCGACTATTTGGGGGATTGGTGGGGGAATCCGAGTCTCGCACCCGTCAGATGATCAACCTAGCAGAGGCCTTATCCCCCTGTATTTTATGGATTGATGAGATCGATAAGAGTTTTGCTGGTGCTGATGGTAAAGGGGATTCAGGCACAACTAGCCGGGTGTTTGGCACATTTATTACTTGGTTAGCGGAAAAAGAAAGCCCCGTTTTTGTGGTAGCCACCGCTAATAATATTCAAAGTTTACCGGCAGAAATTCTCAGAAAAGGACGATTTGACGAAATATTTTTTGTGGGATTGCCTAGCCAAGAAGAAAGGGAAGCGATTTTCAATGTGCATTTAACTAGATTGCGTCCCCATAACCTCAAAAGCTATGATATTAAACGATTAGCCTATGAAACTCCCGAATTTTCAGGGGCCGAAATTGAGCAAACCATCATTGAAGCGATGCACTTAGGCTTTAGTCAAAATCGAGACTTTACCACCGATGATATATTAACCGCCGCTAGTCAAATTATACCCTTAGCTCGTACTGCCAAGGAACAGATTGAGTTTTTGCAAAATTGGGCAACATCGGGAAAAGCTCGTTTAGCTTCCCGTAATCAATTAAGACTAACTTAACTTTATAGTAAGTGTCCTATAGAAACCATTTAGTATCCTTGGGATCCCAAAGTGTCACTTGGTGATCTCAATGTTAATTCGATATTACAGAGAATAATTTCGTCCCCCAAAATGGGGGGTAAAGAACCTAAATATTAAAAATCAAGCTAAAACGGGCTGAAAAGTAGATTTGCTTTTCTTTTCGCTATTTAAGCTCGATTTACGGCAGAAAATTTCGCAAGAATTATTCGGGCTTTCAATTAATTTTACTTTATCCAGTTCTGCACCTAATCTACTGATTGGCTCTTGTAATAATTGAGCTATATAAACGGCAATATTTTCTGCAGTGGGCACAATTTGTGCAAAATAAGGAATATCTTTGTTAAGAAATGTATGATCAAAGGGCTCTACTACATAATCATCGATCACTCTTTGTAAAGCACCCAGATCAACTATCATACCAGTGCGATTATCCATTTCACCGGTTACAGATACTTCTAAATGATAATTGTGACCGTGACCATTGGGACGTGCACATTTGCCATAAATTTCGCTATTTTCTTCAAAACTTAAGTCAGGTAAAGCAAGACGATGTGCCGCACTAAAATGAGTTTGAACAGTTAAAGTAGCTTCCATATTATTTCCCTTATAATTAACCCAAAGTTGAGGATGTTCGTATAATTGTATATCTGCCAATGGTAAATGAGGTGATAAACGCTCCCATATTACCTTTGCGATATTTTCAGTAGTGGGTAAAGTTTGTTGAAACTCTATCCATGTATCATTAAGATAACTGTAGTCTAGTTGGCTTGTTACTTCCTGTTTGATGACTTTTTTTACTTCAGAAAGATTTTGCACCATGCCATATTTATCTAGTTCACCGATAATGGATACATATAACACGTAATTATGTCCATGCCCTGGAAAACGACTATTGGCTCCAAATTTGGCTTGATTTTCCGCCTCTGATAACTCTGGCAACCAATAACGATGACTGGCACTAAATTTTCCCCGACGATTGACGATACATTCCATATAGTGAATAGTTGATAGTTGGTATTTGGCTGTTGACGGTTATTTTTACTTTAAGATTATTTTACCAATTTACCATTTTTTCTTTTACTTACTTAATAATTTAAAGAGAGATAAAAGAGATAAAATAGATAGGTAATCTTAAGTTTTCTATAGATTCCTAAAATTATTATGGCTAAAATCGCTCGGCGACGAAAAGAAAATGTTGAAGGGGATTTTTTTGTTGATGATACTTGTATTGATTGTGATACTTGTCGTTGGATTGCACCAGAAATTTTTACTCGTCAGGAAAAAAAATCTGCAGTGTATCATCAGCCTATTACACCACAAGAAAGACAACATTCTTTACAGGCTTTATTATCTTGTCCGACTTTTTCTATTGGCACAATTAATAAACCTCAAGATATTGGACAAATTCAAGAAAGTTTTCCTTTAAGGATAGCTGATAATGTTTATCATTGTGGTTATCATTCTCAAAAATCTTATGGTGCGACTAGTTATTTTATTCAACGCTCTAAGGGTAACATTTTAATTGATTCTCCTCGTTTTAATCTTTCTTTAGTCAAACAATTAGAAAAAATGGGTGGTGTTAAGTATCTTTATCTTACTCATCAAGATGATGTTGCCGATCATCAATTCTTTCATGACCATTTCAATTGCGATCGCATTTTACACCGAGAGGATATTAAACCGCAAACAGAAAATGTTGAGATTAAATTAGACATTACCGAACCTTGGCCATTAGCAGAAGATGTGTTAATTATACCTGTACCCGGACACACTAAGGGTCATACAGTTTTATTGTACAAAAATAAGTTTTTATTTACGGGTGATCATCTTGCATGGTCAAATTATCTACAGAAGTTAGTTGGTTTTCGGGACTATTGTTGGTTTTCTTGGGAAAAAGTAATAGAATCCACAAAAAAACTTACGCAATATAACTTTGAATGGATTTTACCTGGTCATGGGCGACGTTATCAAGCGTCAAAATCACAAATGCAACAACAATTATCCATCGGCATTGATTGGATGAAGGAAAATTTAGTTACTTTAGTATAAATTGCCAAAAATATTATTGTGATTGGGGATCGCTTTCCACATCTGCTTCTGAGCAAAAGTGTTAAGTGCCCGATAAACTTTACAGGCATGCTTCTGAATACTACCAAAGTTTTTTCTATCTGAATTCAAAGAGTCGATTATCGGGCAAATTACTGACCGCACGTTGTAACTCATTAAGGGACTGATTATATCCAATGATGGCCTGTAAAAAGTTTCCCCTTGCGTCTGTTAAACTTCTTTGGGCGTTAATGACATCAGTTTGGGTACCAACTCCTGCCTGAAACCTTAATCGGGCTAAACGGAGACTTTCTGTGGCGGTGACAACGGCTGTTTCGGTAGTTTTGATGTTTTCTTGGTTAGCAATTAAAGTATTGTAAGCATTTTCTACCTCTAAGCGAATCGCATTTCTTTGATTGGCAAAATTTGTCTCGTCAATCTCTATATTACGGGTTTCTTGATCTGCTCTAGCGCTGGTGATACCACCATCATACAGTCGCCAACTTATTCTTGCGCCTACATTATAACCATCGGCATAACCAGTGGGACCGAGATTATCAGCAATGTTGTTATTAAAATTGTAGTTGGCAAAAAGACCGACTTGGGGACGGGTTTCGGAAAGAGCGATTTGCCTATCTTGTTCGTTAATTTCTCGGCTTACTAATAATTGTTCTAACTCAGCCCTATTTTTGTAAGCCATAACAATGCTTTCGTCTAAGGAATATGGCCAAACACCATTTTCCCTAATTTCATCAGCGGCGGTTAATTCTACATTCTGCCCCACGCTTAAAACTTCGGCTAATGTTCTTCTAGCATTTCTTTGATCTGCGATCGCTCTAGTTAAGGCTTGATTGGCGTTGGCCAAATCAACTTCCGCCTGTAAAACATCAAATCTGGTACCTAATCCTGCTTGTTCCAATAATTGGGCATCTCGTAAGGTTTGGGAAAAATCTTCAATGGCAGCTTGGGCGATGGCTACCTGTGCATCATTATTTTGTAACTCATAATACCTAGTGGCAGTATTAAAACGAGTTTCCTCAGAGATCCTTTCTACTTCTAACTTACTCGAATAAACTTCTCGACGAGAACGCTCAATAGTTGCACCCCTGCGACCACCAGTGTAAAGATCATAACCCACTTCTATTTGCCCCAATAATTGAGTTCTGTCCCGGCTAATGAACGTATCCTCCGTTGCCGGGACATCATCTCCCCTTTGATTAAAGTCTAATTGTGTGTCAATGGTAGGTAGTTGAGCTCCTAGAGAAGCCCTTAAACCGTCTTCTGATCTCTGTAACTCAAGCCTAGCAGCTTGTAAATCTTTATTATTTTTGAGTGCGATTTCAATAGCCTCGTCTAAGGTCACCGATTGTTGTTTTTCGATGCTTACTTCTTCGGGTTTGGTGGGAAACAGCAACGGATTGGCACTAGAATTAAATTTAGTGACCTCCCTAGCAGAAGAATCCTGGCGTGTTTGGTTCCGTTGACGGATTATTATTACTTTCTTGAGCCACACCGGGAGTAATATAACTTAAGACTAAATATAAAGAGGTAAAGAGAAAAGAAAAACTTTTTTGATAATACATTACTATAATATAAAAATTACTTTCAGATAGTGATTATAATTTATTTTCTAGTGAATAGTGATTAATAAATCATTAATCATTTATCGTAGGCGATTTTAGGGGATGAGTTTTCAACTTTAATGGCATTTTACAATGTTACTTTAAAATTTAATCAGCAATTAAGTTTTTATTTTAATGTGAGTCACGCTCGTTTTATCCTAAAATTCTAATGACAGAATAATATTATTTTTATTAGAACTGTCAACCTGTAAAAACTAGCAAATAGTTATCGACATATTATGGCTCTTGGCTACCTTGCCTTAGTGCTACACGCACATTTACCTTTTGTTCGCCATCCGGAAAGTGATTATGTCTTAGAAGAAGAGTGGCTATATGAAGCAATCACTGAAACTTATATACCTTTAATTCACGTTTTTGAGGGATTAAAACGAGATGGGGTCGATTTTAAAATAACCATGAGTATGACACCCCCTTTAGTGTCCATGCTCAGAGATAAATTATTACAAGAAAGATATAGCGAACATTTAGAAAAATTACAAGAATTACTCGAAAAAGAAATTGAACATAACGAACATAATGGGCATATAAAATATCTTGCTGAATATTATGCTGAGGAGTTCAAAGGGATTCGCCAAACATGGGAAAGATATAAGGGTAATTTAGTTACTGCTTTTAAAAATTTTCAAGATAGTAATAACATTGAAATTATTACCTGTGGTGCAACTCATGGTTACTTACCCTTGATGAAAATGTACCCTCAAGCGGTATGGGCACAAATCGAGGTTGCCTGTCAAAGTTATGAGGAAAATTTCGGTATCCGTCCACGGGGGATTTGGTTGCCCGAATGTGCCTACTATGAAGGTTTAGAAAGAATGTTAGCCGATGCAGGGCTACGGTATTTCTTAACCGATGGTCATGGAATATTATACGCCCGTCCCCGTCCTCGTTTTGGTACTTATGCCCCAATTTTCACCGAAACAGGAGTCGCAGTATTTGGTCGTGATCATGAGTCATCTCAACAGGTTTGGTCATCGGAAGTCGGCTATCCGGGAGATCCTGTTTATCGAGAATTTTACAAAGATTTAGGCTGGGAAGCTGACTACGATTACATTAAACCCTATATTATGCCCAACGGTCAGCGAAAAAATGTGGGCATAAAATATCATAAAATTACTAGCCGTCAAGCGGGTTTATCGGACAAAGCCCTTTATGATCCTTATTGGGCAAGGGAAAAAGCTGCTGAACACGCAGGAAACTTTTTGTATAATCGTGTGCAACAAGTTCAGCACTTGGCAGGAATGATGCAACGAGAACCCCTTGTGGTATCACCCTATGATGCTGAATTATATGGACATTGGTGGTATGAAGGACCTCAATTCATTGATTTTCTGTTCCGTAAAGCGTGGTTTGATCAAGATCCTTTATACATGATTCATTTAGCGGACTATTTGAAAGGACATCCGACCCAACAAGTGGCGATACCTTCTCAATCGAGTTGGGGTTATAAAGGTTTCCATGAATATTGGTTGAATCATACTAATGCCTGGGTTTATCCTCATCTACATAAAGCCGCTGAAAAAATGATTCATTTAGGAACAATTGAACCAACTGACGAATTACAATTACGAGCGTTAAATCAGGCGGCACGAGAGTTGTTATTGGCACAGTCTTCCGATTGGGCTTTCATCATGCGTACGGGTACAATGGTGCCTTATGCGGTAAGGCGAACAAAGAGTCACTTGTTAAGATTAAATAAACTCTATGACGAGATTTTAGCGGAAAAAGTTGACTCTGGTTGGTTAACTAAAGTGGCAGAAATTGATAATATTTTCCCTGAAATTGATTATCGGGTCTATCGCCCTCTTTAGTAATGAACAATCAACAAATTATTATTTCCTCAACCCGCATCAAATACTAAGTGGTTTTTTGTAGGTTGGTCTAGCAAAAAAGTAACCCAAGAATCAACATTTCTTGTGTTAAACCTGACCACATAACATTATAAGTCCTGTTAATGTAACCGAAAGATCGAGATTGTGGGTTTTTGATTTCAGTTTGTTCAACCCAACCTACTATTCAGTGTTAATTTAAAAACAACTATCAAAAATTATTTATAGGTAAATTTATGACTGAAGAAACTAAGACAACGGAAACCCGAAATAAACCAGAAGCTGCTGCGGCAACGAAACCTCCGAAAAAAGTTAAACCCCCTGCCTTAGAAGATAAGCCTTTTACTGAGTTTATGGAACAAGATTTCACTCCTAGTCTCAAAATTGCCTTAGATAAAAAGGGTTTAAAAAATGTTGAGTTAGATTTTAAAAAGGACAAAATTCCTGTAATTGGTTTTGAGTCTAATCCTGAGTGTTGGCAAGTGATCGGCAATCTCGGAAATCGCCAGTTTTCTCTTTACTTTTTGGACGAAAATGTTAATGGTCAGAAAGCCTTTTCTTGTAGTAATAATGGAGAAAAACCTAGTACCATCGAATCTTTTATGATTGATGAGCGTAAAGCTACTCTTGATTTAATGGTTTTATTTACTCTCAAGCGTTTAAATGCCCAAAAATGGTTAGCTAGAAACTAAAACAATTAGCAATTAACAATTAGCAATTGGTCAGAAGTTAAGTTAAAAACTATAGACTTCTTGCGGAAGTCTAATAAACAATTTAGAGCCTTTAATTAACTTCTCGTATATCTATATTCTCAGTCTATCTTCAACTTAATTAAAGTCAAACTCATTCTCATAATGAGGGTCTTGGGTGCCGCACAACTTATCCCAGAACGTGAAATATAGCCCATAATGCACTGTATATTGACGATGATGGATGGCGTGATGGGTCGAACCAATGAGCCATTTTCCGAGCCAGTGCTGGGGAAATGAGGAGGAAAATATCTCAAACCCGAGATGATTCCACACTGACCATAATGTCATCGTCAGGAGTACAGCAAGTAAAGTGAAGAAATGGAGCGGGATAATTAAAACGACACCAACAAAGAAGAACGTCTGGATGAACGCTTCTGGTAAGTCAAAGGCAAAGGATGTCCAGGGGGTGGGAACTCCTGAACGGTGATGGCCACCATGTATCCATTTAAAAAGCAAAGGGTGGTGAAATAACCGATGGAGAAAGTAAAAATACCCATCTTGAAGAACGAGTACCGCCACAAAGCTGACTCCTAAATACCACAATCCATACTGGTGTAAGTCAGTGTATAAAAGGGTTATCCCCCAATCATACTCTGTCATGACGAAAGCTGCACCAAGGGCAAAAACGACCGCCGAGAGAGTGGACATTTTGATCTCCCGCTCAATCGACTGGCGCAGTGGGGGCGTTCTGTAGACAGCAGAATTTCGCTGTTGCCGTAAACTTCGGGCAGCCAAGGACTTTCCCAGAACCGAATAGAATAGCCAGTACACTCCGCCAGCAATCAAAAAATAGCGGGACAGAATAACCCCGAAGAAGACGAACCAATAGAAGCCAAATGAGTGGTTGGTCAAATCAATCTTTCCTCCCGTTTAGAACATCCACTTTATTATCCACCTACTTGTCCAGACCAGGATTTGGCTCAAAACTCATGAATCAAATTATCTCAAATCCAGTCAACGCTTCTACATTTTGTCGGAAAGCAATTAAGGCATGATTAGATTGATACTCGACCAAACCGGAGAAGATCGCCTCCGAGACTGCCTGGGACACAACGGTTTTGATCTCAATATTAGTGTTGTAGCCGACCATATCTCCCCGGCGGCTTCCGTGGCGACCTGCACCCTGGGCTTGGTTGAGAGTATAGCCATTCACGCCTAAGTCTTGCAGCAGTTTGATAATGCGGTCTTGCAAGACGGTTTCACCAATAATGACAACCAGCACAGCCGGTTTGATCGGTAGGGATGAGGGTGACATGGGCAACTCCTAAAATTTGTTTCTCTAAGACTATGCCAATATTATAGCCTGATAGAGTATGCTCATACCAATTTCTTTTTCTGTTGCGATCGCTAAATTAACAAACGCTATGATCCTTATATTTCGTCAACAATTTTTCTAACTCATTTTCAAATAGGCGAACGATGAGTTATAATCAGTAATTTATTTATTCATCTAAAAATAATGGCAAAAGCAATTTGGAATGGTGTCATCATCGCCGAAAGTGACAATTGTGAAATGGTAGAAGGAAATCATTATTTTCCCCAAAATGCCGTTAATCAAGAATATTTTAAACCCAGTGAGACCCACACAACTTGTTCATGGAAAGGGGTTGCTAGCTATTATACTATTGTGGTTAACGGAAAAGAAAATAAAGATGCCGCATGGTATTACCCCGATCCAAAAGAGAAAGCTGCCAATATTAAAAACTATGTTGCTTTTTGGCGTGGTGTCCAAGTCGAATCCTAATCACCTAATCAAGAGTAATTCTAGTTTTGCGGAAGGTTTTATGAATCGCCAAATTTCTCCCCCCAATAATTTTATTCTGTCCTTTGCCCATTGGTTGGAAAATCGTTGGGCAATTCCAGCTTATAGTGGTTGGGTGTTAATTGGCATTGCTTTAAGTTTTTTTGGTGCCGCAACCAATACTATGGCTGGTTGGCTTTATGTCCTAAGTGGTATCCTTTTATCTTTATTAGGCATAAATTTTGTTATTTCTGTTCGCACCTTAAAGAGACTTCAAGTAAAAAGATTGCCCATAGAAGCCATTGGTGCAGGGGATGAATTAACCATTGCATTGATAATAAGAAATCCTACCCAAAAAACAAAAACTTTGATAGAAATTATAGACGAACTTCCCCCAGAATTATCAGGAAAAATCATTAATACTATTGAAGGAATACCAGCCGAAAGTAACTTAAAAATAGTATCCTATTGTCATACGGAAAAAAGAGGAATTTATCATTGGCATAATGTCACCCTCAAAACTGCCGCACCTTTTGGATTATTTTATAGTAGTCGCCGGAGACAAGTGGAGGCTAAAGCCATTGTTTATCCTCAAGTTTTACTGTTACAAACCTGCCCATTAATTGATAATATAGGGAATCAAGAAGCCAAACAAAGACAAAGTGACAAACTTTATCAAAATGCTACAGAAGGAATAACCAAGACATTACGACAATATCGTTACGGAGATGCCATTCGCTTGATACATTGGCGAAGTAGTGCCCGTTTTGGAGATTTGCAGGTAAGAGAATTAGAAACTATTACGGGAGGAGAAGAGATTATCATTTGTTTGCATAACTCTTGTGAGTGGGAAGGCAAATATTTTGAACAAGCGGTAATTACGGCGGCTTCCATGTATTTTTATGCCAGTCATCAACAGTTGGAGGTAAAATTATGGACTGCCGATATCGGGTTGATTCATGGCAATCAAGTAATGTTAGAAACCCTTGCAGGAGTTGATTACGGCGTAAGCATGACAGCGGAAATTCCTTCTTCTCCTGTGATTTGGTTATCTCAAGACATTAATTCACTGTCATTATTGTCTAATGGTAGTCGTTGGATGATGTTTCCTTCTCCGGGAAAAAATCAAGGTGATGCTAAGGATAATTTTTTAAGGGGAATTTTTTATAATGAGGAAGTACCGTTGCAATCTCAATTACAAAAACCTCTTAGTAATTAGTAGTTGCTGAAAAAGTGTTTTTGGAGGATGGAGAAGCGGAAATGGTTGAGAAATTCAGTTTTATTCGACTACTTTTAAAACATCCAGTTTAAAAGCGTCTTGGCTTATCTGTTGTTGATTTGAGTTACTGTCAATGATAGGATAAGTCAGAATAACTATAGTTTAATAAATATTAATGAGTACAGATTGGTCAAATTTACTCACACAACTTTTAGAGAAACAATCCCTAAATCAGGCACAAGCGGCAGAATTAATGGAAGGGTGGTTAAAAGAGGAAATTTCCCCGGTGTTATCTGGAGCGATTCTTACCGCTATTCAGGGTAAAGGGGTTTGCGCAACGGAATTGGCAGGAATGGCTCAAGTATTACTACAATCTCAATCTGGAAACCTGGAAAGTCTCAGCCGCCCTTCTCCAGTGATAGATACCTGTGGGACCGGGGGGGACGGATCTTCGACCTTTAATATATCCACCGCAGTGGCATTTGTAGCGGCGGCGGCGGGGATAAAAGTAGCCAAACATGGTAATCGCTCAGCTTCTAGTAAGGTGGGATCTGCGGATGTGTTAGAATATCTGGGTATCAAGCTAAACGCAGAGGAAAACAGATATAAACAAGCATTAAATGAGGTTGGGATCACTTTTTTGTTTGCCCCCGGATGGCATCCTGCCATGAAGGCCGTTGCACCGATACGCAAAGAGTTGAAGATTAGAACTATCTTTAATTTATTAGGTCCTTTAGTCAATCCTTTACGCCCTACGGGTCAAGTAATTGGCGTGTACGATTCTCAGTTTATCGCACCTATGGTTAAGGCTTTACAGTATTTATCCGTAGAAAAAGCCATGGTTTTACATGGTAGGGAAAGACTCGACGAAGCAGGATTAGGAGATATAACGGACTTAGCTTTATTAAGTGATGGCAACATAACCATTACTACCCTCAATCCTCAAGAGTTAAATCTTACCAGTGCAACCCTTTCAGCTTTAAAAGGTGGTAATGTGGAAAAAAATGCAGAGATTCTCACCAATGTACTTCAAGGAAAAGGCACAAAACCACAATCTGAGGCGGTTATTTTAAATGCCTCTCTGGCCTTACAAGTATCAGGTCTAATCCCTATGGGTGAACATGATCGGGGTATCACAAAATGCCGTGAAATCCTTGCTAGTGGAGCTGCTTGGGATAAATTAACGACATTAGTAAAATTTTTTAACTTATAAAGATTGTCTAAAGTACATAATGATAATTACTTACATAAAAACATTAACAAGTTAAGCTATAATTTTGCTCAGTACCGATACTAAAAATATATTTATTATTTTTAATAAGAAGCTATTATTACTATTGAAATTAATTTTGATCAAAGCTAGCCAAATCCTAGCCCTCCGTGTCTTATAACCAACTAGTGGCAAATGATTACTAACCAACCATGAATGAAACTGATTTAAACCTAGCCGAATATCTCGAACCATCGGCACAAAAATTCACCAATCGAGCTGATCCAGCAATTCGTCAAGGCAAAAAAGTGAGACAAGGAAACGAGTCGCCAGAACAAAATATGAATTCTAACTTAATTGTACCTAGTAATGTAGCCCAAATCAAAGTCATCGGAGTTGGCGGTGGTGGTTGCAATGCAGTTAATCGCATGATACAAGGTAATGTCCTAGGGGTTGAATTTTGGCAAATAAACACCGACGCTCAAGCCTTAGCTCAATCAATGGCTAGCTATTGCTTACAAATTGGACAAAAACTCACCAGAGGCTTAGGTGCTGGGGGTAATCCAGCCATCGGGCAAAAAGCCGCCGAAGAATCCAGAGATGAGATAGCCAAAGCCTTAGAAAATACAGATTTAGTCTTTATCACAGCGGGAATGGGGGGCGGAACGGGTACGGGGGCAGCCCCTATCGTGGCAGAAATCGCCAAAGAAATGGGGTGTTTGACCGTTGGAGTTGTCACCCGTCCCTTTACTTTTGAAGGTCGTCGTCGTACTAATCAAGCGGATGATGGCATATTAGCCTTAGAAAGCAAGGTTGATACTTTGATCGTCATCCCTAACAATAAATTATTGTCGGTAATTCCCTCCGAAACTCCCTTACAAGAGTCTTTCCGCATGGCAGATGACACTTTAAGGCAGGGGGTTCAGGGAATATCTGATATTATTACGATACCAGGTCTTGTAAACGTTGATTTTGCCGACGTTAGAGCCGTTATGGCTGATGCTGGTTCGGCTTTAATGGGAATTGGTATTGGTTCGGGAAAATCCCGTGCCAAAGAAGGTGCTGTAGCGGCTATTTCTTCTCCTTTACTGGAATCTTCTATACAAGGGGCGACGGGAGTAGTCTTAAATATAACAGGGGGACATGATTTAACTTTACATGAAGTGAATACTGCCGCCGAAACCATTTATGACATCGTTGATCCCAATGCTAATATTATTTTTGGGGCGGTAGTTGATGAAAAAATGCAGGGAGAAGTGAGAGTAACAGTCATTGCGACAGGTTTTTCTGGGGAAAAGAAGATTAATCCGACACTAAAAACTGTCACCGCACCGAAACAAGATACATTGGTGAATCCAAGTAACGCCGATGCCGCTAATACCCCTAATTCAGACCCTAATAATGTTACACCAGGGTTGGATATTCCCGAATTTTTGCAACGTCGCCGTTTTCCTCGCCGTTAAAGAGCGATGATGAACCTAAAAAGAAGGAGAAAACTCTATAATAGCTTGAGTTAAAAAACTTTTATTTGGCTCATTTTTAATTATGGGGTGACTCCGGACTCTGATTGTTTATTTTTGTTTTTTATGAATGTTCAAGAATATATATTATTAACTAGAAAAACAGCCATTTATTCTCAAGATACTTTCTTAGAATATCTCACTTTAGGATTGGCATCAGAAGCAGGAGAAGTAAGTGGTGCTGTCAAAAAATACATCAGAAAAGATTACGATTTAGATGTAGCTAAAGAGAAGCTAACCAAAGAATTGGGTGATGTAATGTGGTATTGGGCAAGGTTATGTGACGAGTTGGGTTTAAATCCGGAAACAGTCATGGCTGAAAATATTAATAAATTGCTTAATAGACAAGTCAACAATACTTTAAAAGGTGATGGTGATGACCGATAAATTACCTCCTGCCTTACCACCATGGCAACGACATTTAGAAATGAACGAAAAAGTCGCAAATAACTTGTGCAATACTATCAGAGGAATAGAAGGAGTATCGTGAACTATAAAGGCCCTTTAAACGATGGAAAAAGTAAAATCGAACTTATCGACTCAATGGGCAATGACCGAAGCATTGTAAATGATGCTAGAGCATCTTTTGAAAAAAGTTCATTGGAGTTGAATGAAAAAGATATCAAATTAATTCAATATCTTATAAAGCATGAGCATACGAGCCCTTTTCGGGGTGTCGTTTTCAAATTTAAAGTTAAAGCTCCACTATATATTTGTCGTCAATGGTGGAAACACGTCATCGCCAGTAATCATAATGACGAACAACTAGGCTGGAATGAAAAAAGTTTTCGTTATGTATCTATTGATGATAGTAATGAATTTTATATTCCACAAACCTTTAGAAAGCAGGCAAAAAGCAATAAACAGTCAACTAGTGGCAACTTGGAAAAAAGTGAAAATGATATAGCAATTTCTATTTATCAAAAACAATGTCAAGCAAGTTATGAGGCATATTCTAAATTGTTAGATTTAGGAGTTGGAAGAGAGCAAGCTAGGGGCGTTTTGATTCCCTCTGTTTATACATCTTGGGTGTGGACCGTTTCTTTACAAGCTTTATTACATTTTATTGATTTGCGTCGTGGTGCTGGAGCACAAAGTGAAATTGGAGCTTATGCTCAGGCAATTGTCGAACTAATAACACCAATAGTCCCAGTAACGATAAATGCTTGGTCTTCTGCCGAATAAAAAAAAATTATTTGTTACAGTCCATGGGGCATCGCCGCCCTCATCTCTGCTTCAAAATCCAAAATGATGGACACGGTGCAACGCCAAAAAAAAGATGCCCTATCACAGAGCATCGGCGATTATATATCAGACTTCTTTTAGAGGTCAAACAATAAGAAATAGGGGGGGAAATTCATGATTTATTGCCTCAAATTGATTTTAATTTTAATTTTTGGAAATGTCTATTCAAACTGAGTTAATTATTATTTCCAGTTAGAAGCAACAATCTCCGCTAAGTCAACAACTCTTTGAGAATAACCCCATTCGTTATCATACCAAGCTACGATTTTAACCATATCTCCAGCCATGACCATTGTTAAATTAGCATCAACAATGGAAGATACATTAGTCCCACGATAATCAGAAGAGACTAAAGGTAATTCGTTATAACCTAAAATACCCTTTAATTCACCTTCCGAGGCTTCTCTGACAACGTCATTAACTTGCTCTGTGATGGTACTTTTTTCAACTTGTACGACTAAATCTACAATAGAAACGTTAGGAGTAGGTACTCTCAAGGCGATACCGTTTAATTTTCCTTTTAATTCAGGTAATACTAAAGCTACAGCTTGAGCCGCCCCGGTGCTAGTAGGTACAATATTAACAGCTGCCGCCCGTGCACGACGCAAATCACGATGACTAGCATCTAACAACCTTTGATCCCCAGTATAACTGTGAGTAGTTGTCATTGTACCTTTAATAATACCGAAATTTTCATGAATAACTTTAGCGATGGGTGCTAAACAGTTAGTGGTACAACTAGCATTACTAATAACATTATATTTATCGTGACTATAGTCTTTATGGTTAACACCTACAACATAAGTACCCACATTAGCACCTTTCCCTGGTGCGGTGATTAAGACTTTTTTCGCTCCTGCTTGAATGTGTTTGGAAGCTCCTTCATCGGTGACAAATACCCCAGTAGCTTCGATAATTAAATCTACTCCCCAATCTCCCCAAGGCAAGTTAAGAGGATTGCGATCAGAAACACATTTGATAGTTTTACCATTAACTATTAAGGAATTTTCATCCGCTTGAATATCAGCATCTAATTTACCCAACATGGAATCATATTTGAGTAAATGTGCATTAGTTTTGGGATCAGAAGTGTCATTAATACCTACTAATTCTAAACCACTATTCTCACGACCTAACCAACAACGTAAAAAGTTACGGCCAATACGTCCGAAACCATTGATAGCAACTCTAACCACAGTTTATTTCCTCTGTTATTTAAACTAAATAAAGTAAATTTTTCTAATGTGCCTAATCATATCGTAAAGATTGTACAATTTCATACCCATTTTTTGATTTTTTTTGCTAATGTTTTGTCTTTATTTATGAATTACGGTGCATTTGGAGCAACTCAGGTTGAGCAAAGATCGAACCAAAGTAAATTTAACTTAAAAAAACTAATTGGTAATTGATAACCGTTAACTATGGATTGTTGATTGTTCATTGCTATAAGTTATCATTTCTATACATCTCAAATTTTAGAGTAAAAGCACCTACAACATCAAGTTATAATAGAATGTTGGCAAAAAAAAGTTGTGGTTACAGACACTATAGTAGTTTTCGTTTGGGTAAACCAGAAAATTTGTCGGGCGAATGGTATTAACCCAAATCCAAATCTGGTTCATTGATTCTGAAAAGCACTGTATTAGCCAATCAAATCTTATAGTAAATATCAAATTTTAGATTGTTATGACTCAAGACATTCGCATCCTTATGTGTGCCCCTGATCACTACGATGTGGACTATGTGATCAACCCTTGGATGGAAGGTAATATACATAAATCTAGTCGAGATCGTGCTGTTGAGCAATGGCAAAAACTTCATCACATTATCAAAGAACACGCTATTGTCGATTTAGTCACCCCTCAAAAAGGTGTTCCTGATATGGTTTTCACCGCTAATGCTGGTTTAGTGTTGGGGCAGAATGTGGTGTTAAGTCGCTTTTATCATCCTGAAAGACAAGGGGAAGAACCATTTTTTAAACAGTGGTTTGAAGAAAACGCTTTTACCGTCTATGAATTGCCGAAAGATTTACCCTTTGAAGGTGCAGGAGACGCTTTATTTGATAGAGAAGGACGTTGGTTATGGGCTGGCTACGGTTTCCGCTCAGAATTAGACTCTCATCCCTATATTGCTAAATGGTTGGATACAGAGGTTTTATCTCTACGCCTCATCGATAACCGCTTTTATCATTTAGACACTTGTTTTTGTCCTCTAGCTAATGGTTACTTACTTTACTATCCCGAAGCGTTTGATAGCTATTCCAATCGCCTCATCGAAATGCGTGTACCGGAAGAAAAACGTATTATCGTCGAAGAAGCCGATGCGGTTAATTTTGCTTGTAACGCCGTTAACATTGACGATGTGGTGATCATGAATAAAATTACTCATGATTTAGAACAAAACATCACCGATAAAGGTTTTAAAGTTCTTCAAACTCCTTTAACGGAATTTTTGAAAGCCGGTGGTGCCGCAAAATGTCTTACTCTGAGAGTCACTGAACCGATTTTAGAGGACGTTCATGCAAATATAACTGTCACCAGTCGAGTTATCAAAATGGAGGGGCATTTACTCGATAGTGGCTTGATGAATCGTGCTTTAGATGTGGTTATCAAAGAAGGTGGTAGTTTTAAAGTACTGAATTTTGATTTAGGAATCGAAAGACAAAGTCCATCTACTGCGGAAGTCCGTATTTCTGCACCGTCTGGGGAAGTGATGGAGGATATTGTCAGTCTTTTGATTGATTTGGGTGCGATGTCTCTCCCTGATAAAGAGTCCGATGTCAACCTGGAAACGGTGGTAAAAGCAGGGGTTTCTCCTGATGATTTTTATGTAACTACAATTTACCCCACCGAAGTCAGAGTTAACGGTTATTGGGAAAGAGTTACTAATCAACGGATGGATGGTGCTATCGCCATTTGCGAAACAGAAGAAGGGACCATTGCGACTTGTAAATTACTGCGTGACTTAGAAGTTGGCGAAAAAGTGGTTGTGGGAGTCGATGGCATACGCACAGTCAGATCTCCCCAATCAAGAGAACAAAGAAACCAAACCCAAGAATTTAGTTTCATGAGTGGTGGTGTTTCCAGTGAGCGCCGAGTAGAATTATTAGTAGAACAAATTGCTTGGGAAATGCGTCATATCAGAGATCAAGGGGGTAAAGTCGCCGTTGTCGCTGGTCCAGTAGTTATTCATACTGGCGGTTCTGAACATCTTTCTCGCCTCATCCGTGAGGGTTATGTTCAATGTCTTCTCGGTGGCAATGCCATCGCTGTTCATGACATGGAACAATCCATCATGGGAACATCGTTAGGGGTAGATATGCGCAAAGGCATCCCGGTAAGCGGAGGTCATCGTCATCACCTCAAAGTCATCAATGCAGTCCGCCGTGCTGGAAGTATTGCTGAAGCCGTACAACAAGGTATCGTCACCAAAGGGATTATGTATGAATGCGTAACCAATAACGTTCCCTTCTGTCTCGCCGGTTCAATTCGGGATGATGGCCCTTTACCTGACACCCATATGGATTTAATCAAAGCACAAGAAGAATATTCTCGTCTGTTAAAAGGCACAGATATGATCATCATGCTTTCTACAATGTTGCACTCCATTGGTGTCGGTAATATGACGGCGGCGGGAGTAAAAATGGTCTGTGTGGATATTAACCCTGCCGTAGTGACCAAGTTAAGCGATCGAGGTTCAGTGGAATCTGTGGGCATAGTCACCGATGTCGGTTTATTCCTCAGCCTGTTATTACAGCAGTTAGACAAACTTACTAATCGCTATGAGTTGACAACTAGTAATTAGCAATTAGTCATTAGCCATTAACAATTAACAATCAACAATGAGTTCGTAGTTAAAATAATTAACTGTTACCTATTCCCCTAGTTTTTTTGTCTTTCCCCAAATCCATCTAATCAGGGGAATCACTGTGGTCATGGTGAGTTTCCCCTGCTGATAAGGCCTTTTCAAAATCCATTCTTTGTTCAGCGTTTCTGAGAAAATAACCACTCATCATTGCTGAAGCTAGTAATTTACCCAAATTTTCCCTATTAGTACTAACCATAATGCCGAAATGTTCTGACGGCAAAGTTCCCAACATCCCCATAATATTCCTTTCCATTACTTGAAACACTTCTTGAGATTGAGGTTTAGAAAGTTGATTAATAGTTTCTGGAGTGAGGGATTGAAGATAATCTAAAAAATTATTGTCTTCTTCTGGCTGATTGAAATATTTATTACGACGATTTTGTTTATAATTCACTGTTTTTCTCCTTCAAAGATTCTTTTATGTAAAAGTATCAATCTATTGACAATGTACCAAGTTAATTCCTTTTTATGGTTAAGTAAAACCGAACTTTTTATGTAGGTTTATCTCCCCTCTGAATTAAATTTCTTTTTTCATTCTCTCTAGGGTTGAATGCATTTGCTGAAACATTTGTTCGGGAGTTGTCCCAAATTGATTTAACTGGGTTTTAAGTTGTTCAATGGTCATTTTTGCCATAAAGTCTTCTGATAACTCGAATCTTTTCACAAAAATACGATATCGATCCATCATATCTTCCATTTTTTCGATGAAGATTTTTTTTCCTTCCCGATCAAATTTGCCAAACTCGCTACCCAATTGAGTTAATGACTGATAATCTTCAAATAACTGTTTAGCTTCTTGTTGTACGACTTCTGAATCAAAAAATCCCATTTTGCCCCCGTTTTCACAACTTTATGTCTATTATAGAAAATAAATTTTTCTTGTTTTAATATATTACTAATTATAAAATTATGTATATTATCTTCAAAATACGGATTTCCGTAACCTTCAATCACTATGCTCTCTAAATCTATCAGTTTTTTAAATCAACCAAAGAAAAGAATATTCACCATTATTCTCGCTCTGATGGGAACAGTAACACCTTTAGTAGGCTTACATAAATTTTACTTGGGTCAACCTCTGTGGGGAGTGCTTTATCTTCTTCTTAGTTGGCAAAGTCCCATAGCACGTATCGCTTGTGCAGTAGATACAGTACTATATTTAACCCAAGATCAGAATTTTTTTAATCTTCGTTTTAATCCTAGCTTAACGGTGGAAACCGAAAATAGTATAAAAAATCCCCAACAAGTTACAGAAATTGCCATAGCATTAAGAGAGTTAGAAAAATTACGTCAAGAAGGTCTAATTTCCGAATATGAATTTGAACAAAAACGTCGTCAATTGTTAGTTTAATTATAGATATAATAAATGAGAATCTTTAATTTCAATGTCAATGTTTAATCCTGAAAATTTCACTATTCTTGTCATCGATGATTCTTTTATGAATGTTGAATTAATCATAGGCATTTTGAAACAAGCTAATTATCAGACTGTAACTGCAGACAATGCTGTTCAAGCATTAAATCAACTAGAAAACATTACTCCTAGCTTAATTCTCCTTGATTTAATGATGCCTGAAATAGACGGATTAGAATTATGTGAAATTATTAAAAGTCAACCTAAATACCAAGAAATTCCCGTTATTTTTATAACGGCTAGTCATAATGAAAATCACATTTTAGAGGCTTTTGCAAAAGGCGCGACGGATTATATTACTAAACCCTACAGGTATATGGAAGTTTTAGCTAGGGTGAAGACTCATTTACAGTTGAAACAGGCCAGAGATAATTTAAAAGTCTTGATAGCGGAAAAAGAGATTTTAATTAATAAATTACAGGAATTGGCAACCACAGATTCTTTGACTGGTATTTTTAATCGTCGTAAAATTTTTGCTTTAGGAGAACAAGAATTTAATCGGAGTATTCGCTATAACAAATCATTTTCTTTATTAATTTTAGACATAGATTGTTTTAAGCAAATTAATGATAAATATGGACATCCTACAGGGGACAAAGTTTTAATAAAAGTCACTGAAACTATTGAAACATTAATCAGAAAATTAGATTATTTTGGTAGAATTGGTGGGGAAGAATTTATGCTTATTTTGCCAGAAACTGATTTTTCCGACAGTAAATATATGGCTGAAAGAATCAGAGAAAATGTCTCTTTATTGAAGATTCCTCTCCTTGATAGCGAAATTAGTATAACGATTAGTCTTGGTATTTCTGTGTATCACCACAACCATAAAAATTTTGATGCCATGGTTCAAAAAGCAGATTCTGCACTTTATCAAGCTAAAGAAAATGGCAGAAATCAAGTGTGTGTAGGTGAAATAGTAGGCCTAAATAATTTATGCACATGAGGTTATATTAAGTTTTGTATAGTGAATATTTGTAACTGAAAATCCCTGAAAGGGAGAAAAAATACCAAACTATAAGAAGAAGATTGAGATCAGCCAAAACACGGAGATATTATTCTATGAAATTAGCTTACTGGATGTATGCTGGCCCTGCACATATTGGCACACTAAGAATTGCTAGTTCTTTCAAAAATGTTCATGCTATTATGCACGCACCCCTGGGCGACGATTATTTTAACGTTATGAGATCGATGTTGGAGCGAGAAAGAGACTTTACCCCCGTTACTGCTAGTATAGTCGATCGCAATGTTTTAGCGAGGGGATCCCAAGAAAAAGTTGTCGATAATATTGTCCGCAAAGATCAGGAAGAAAATCCCGATTTAATTGTACTTACCCCCACTTGTACCTCTAGTATTTTACAGGAAGACTTAGAAAATTTTGTGGCACGGGCACAAATTGATTCTAAGGGCGATGTTCTATTAGCCGATGTTAACCATTATCGTGTTAATGAATTACAAGCCGCCGACCGCACTTTGGAGCAGATTGTGCAATACTATATTCGTAAAGGCCAGAAAAAAGGTGATATTGTCACAGAGAAAACCCCTAATCCCTCGGTAAATATTATTGGCATTTCTACCCTCGGGTTTCATAACCACCATGACTGTCGGGAACTGAAAAAATTAATGGCAGATTTGGGCATTGAAATTAACCTTATTATCCCTGATGGTGCCTCAGTCCATGATTTGAAAAAACTACCTCAAGCATGGTTTAATCTTGTGCCTTATCGGGAATTAGGGTTAATGACGACCCGTTATCTGGAACAAGAATTTGGGATACCGACCGTGGAGATAACCCCCATGGGAGTGGTAGAAACGGCCCGTTGTATACGCAAAATTCAACAGGTAATTAATGCTCAAGGTGCGAATGTTGACTATGAAGATTTTATCGAATACCAAACTCTCCATGTGTCCGAAGCTGCATGGTTTTCTCGCTCTATTGACTGTCAAAATTTGACGGGCAAAAAAGCCGTGGTTTTTGGTGACAACACCCATGCCGCCGCCATTACTAAAATTTTAGCCCGTGAAATGGGTATTCATGTCGTCTTAGCGGGAACTTATTGCAAATATGATGCTGATTGGTTTCGTCAAGAAGTCAGCGAATATTGTGATCAAGTCTTGATTAGTGAAGATAATGGCGAAATAGGAGATGCAATCGCCAAACTTGAACCGGCGGCTATTTTTGGAACACAGATGGAACGTCATGTAGGTAAACGATTAGATATACCTTGTGGAGTCATCGCCGCACCTATACATATTCAAAACTTCCCTATCGGTTATAAACCATTTTTAGGCTATGAAGGCACAAACCAAATCACCGATTTAATTTATAATTCTTTTACATTGGGTATGGAAGATCACCTATTAGAAATATTTGGCGGTCACGATACCAAAGAGGTAATCACAAAGGGTATTTCCGCCGATTCTGATTTAAACTGGAATCGAGAAGCACAAGGAGAATTAAATAAAGTACCCGGATTTGTACGCGGTAAAGTGAAACGTAATACCGAAAAATTCGCCCGTGAACGAGGATTCAACGAGATTACCCTAGAAGTTATGTATGCCGCTAAAGAAGCTGTTGGGGCGTAAAAATTAATTAACGGGGCTTAAGAAAAAAATAAAGTCAAAAATATCCATTAGACCTCTCCATAAATTATAATTTTGGTGGGGTAGGATAAGCATTTCAACCCCCTTTTTCCCAATTGTTGGAGATGTCTAATATATTCGTTAGTTTGAAGTAATTACCAATGGTAACATCTGCCTTGAAAGTGCCAACTTTCATCTCTGATGGTGAAAAATTTTTTTTCATGGGGACTGCCTTCTGCTTTCGTTAATTATTTTCGTAATCTTCATCAAATAATAATTCTTCAAGAATCCAACCCAATTCTTCTTCCCCTGTTTGGAATACCTCAATTTGTCCCATTTTTTTTCTCTCTCCCACAAATAAAATAGGAGTTAAAGGAGTACAGATATTATATTTTTGCTCTAAACAGTAAAAACTAGCCAAAAACTGTAATTCTTCAGGTTCGATTTCCGATATGTGTTCTTCTATTTCAAGGCTAATGATATTATTTTCTTCAAGAGGTGGTAATTCACCACTGGCGGATAAAATAAAACCAGTTCGTTTCAGGAAAAGATTTAATTCTCCTAAGACTGCTTTAGCATCATCGAAAATAGCCTCCATTTCGTTACTATCTTCTACCATGATGGTTTCGGCGTATTCTTCATCATCAGTGTTGATTTCTTCAGTGAGAATGACAATGGCTAAGTCAATGGGCATTAATAAGACATAGTCCCTCCCTTCATACTCAATTTCGTTTTCGACGTAACAATCCAGCGATCGCCCTTCTTCATCATAAATAGTGACAATTTCACTATCATCATAAGGCCCACTTTCAGAAGAAAATTGGGGGGAAGACATAATTAGTTTTAGCTAGAATTTTGATTAAAGTTAGTTTGTAAAATTCAGAATATCATGGTTTGAGACAGAATTAGAAATAAAGTATTAAGGGAAGGGAAAAGTTATTATAAGTAAATATGAGCCTCGAAATTCTCATTTTGTAAACCTTTTACAGTCACAACATCGGTCAAATTATATTGTAAAGGAGTAATGGTAATATAATTTTCCTTATTAGCTTGAACATCTGTAGGCAAATCGGGCGGTAAATAAATATGTTCTGGTTGTTCGATTTCTTCCACCAATTCTCCTGCTAACCAATAATAACTTCTCCCCCTAGGATCAAGTCTTTCCTGAAAATTCTCAATATAATGCCGAATACCTTGACGAGTAATTTTCACTCCAGCAATGTCCGCCTCTGGCAAAGGAGGAATATTGACATTGAGCAAAGTCGGTTCGGGTAAAGGATTTTTGACTAATTGCTCAATTAATTTTACGGCATAATTAGCGGCGGGTTGAAATTCCTTTTTCGTAAAACTAGCTAAACTAAAAGCAATACTGGTAATGCCATCGATTGTGCCTTCCATAGCGGCGGAAACTGTTCCAGAGTATAGTATATCTGTCCCTAAATTAGAGCCTTGATTAATGCCAGAGAGAACAAAATCAGGTTTTTCTTTTAATATGGCACTCAATCCCAATTTAACACAGTCGGAAGGTGTGCCGGAACAGGACCAGGCGGTAACTTCTGGGGCAAAAATCCCTTCTATTATATCCGCACGAATGGGATGGTGCAAGGTTAAACCGTGACCTGTAGCGGATCTCTCCCGATCAGGTGCTACCACTGTAACTTTATGTCCATAACTGGCGATGTTATTGGCAAGGGTACGAATACCGAGGGCAAAAATTCCATCATCGTTACTAATTAGAATGTGCATTTTTAAGAAATAATAATAGGATTAATGGTTAATTCCGTAAATATGCCTCAACAAAGTTGTTTAAATCTCCATCTAACACATTATTTACCGCCGTTGTTTCGGTATTAGTGCGCAAATCTTTAACTAACTGATAAGGATGGAAAATATAGTTACGGATTTGATTGCCCCATGCCGCTTCTACTATATCACCCCGAATTTCGGCAATTTCTTTGGCCCTTTGTTCTTCTGCTATCACCAATAATTTGCCCTTGAGTATAGCTAAGGCTTTCTCTTTATTTTGTAATTGCGATCGCTCTTGAGTACATCTTACTGCAATCCCTGTGGGAATATGCACAATTCTTACGGCAGTTTCCACCTTATTAACATTTTGTCCCCCTTTACCCCCAGCACGAGTAGTGGAAATATCTAAATCTTTGTCAGGGATTTCCAACTTAATGGCTTCTTCCCCTAAATTAGGCATCACATCCACTCCCGCAAAACTAGTCTGTCTCTTACCGTTGGCGTTATAAGGGGAAATCCTCACTAGGCGATGTGTGCCTTTCTCTCCCTTTAAATAACCATAGGCATATTTACCTTCAATCTCTAAAGTTGCTGACTTGATGCCAGCCTCATCCCCCGGAGACATTTCCGCTAAAATCACTCGATAATTTTGCTTTTCTGCCCAACGAGTGTACATTCTCAATAGCATTTGAGCCCAATCCTGAGCGTCTGTGCCACCAGCACCGGCATTAATAGTTAAGATCGCATCCTTTTGATCATAAGTGCCACTGAGTAACTGTTGCAATTCCCACTTATCTAAGGCTTGAGTTAAAGAGTTGATATTTTCTTGTGCCTCAGTGAATAACTCCTCATCCCCTTCCAATTCTAATAACTCAATAATGGCCTTAGTATCTTCTAGATTACCTTGCCATTGATAAAACTCGTCTAAATTAGACTTAACATCGTTTAACTGTTGTAAAGTTTGTTGTGCTTTTTCTCCCATCTCCCAAAAATCTGGTTGTGCAGCCACTTGCTCTAAATCGGCGATTTGTGCCTTAAGATTGGGTATGTCAAAGATAGTCCTGAGTTTTACCCAGGCGATCGCTGATTATGCTAATATCTCTTTTAAAATCTGATAATTCCATTCTTGTTGTACTGATTCTATATCCCTTTTTCTAATTATGATCGGTTTTTGTCAATAATTGTCTATTGTATCGGATCAATATCATAATATTTAATGATTGGCTCATACTGAGATCTTGCACCTTTGCTAAAAGCTCTAAAAATTTAGGTTTTTGGAAAATATAATTGTCGGCGGTGGTAAGGCAGGAGGTAGGCTGTCGAAATCCGAATTTTTGGGGAGCAAAATATTTCCCGATAATTGGACTGAATTTTGAATTTTGTAACGGAAATACTCAAAAGAGGGTCAAAATTTGAAAAAATAGCGGAGAGTCAAAGAATGTGGGGAGCTCCGCCATGAACCAATTAGGGAGGCTGAAAAATCGCCCCCTCAGCTCAAAACAGTAAGATTATTCAGCTGAGGGAAGCATCAGAAACGAGGGCCTTATCTGTGTTGATCATGCTGTCAACCATGATTCCGTTTCGAGCTGTACCGAAGATACTTAATATTCTGAGTGAGGACGGTTGGATTCCTCATTTTACCTCTGTGCTCAATTGGACAATGCGAGTGGGGCTGTCCTTATGGAAGCGAGTGGGAAAAGTAGCCGAACCCTGGATTGCCATCATTGATTATTCTCTAGCAATCGGCAAGAACAAAGTGCTAGTAGTGTTAAGAGTTCCGCTAACTAAACTCAGAGACAAAGGGAAAGCTCTCACCCTAACTGAGTGTGAGTGTGTCGGGCTAAAAATTCACGACTCAGCCACGGGAGAAGTAGTCAGTGCAGCACTTGAGAGCATTTTTAAGCAGACAGGAGACCCGGTAGCAATCCTGAAAGATAAAGGAAGCGATCTCGCCAAAGGAGTGTCTCTGTGGAAAGAGAATAACTACAAGAGTAATATTCCCACCATTGATGATCTCAGTCATATAGTAGCTAATGCACTGAAAAAACAATTTGAAGACACAGAGCCTTTTCGTCAATTCAAAGAGATTATTAATCAAGGAGCGGCCAGGATGAGACAGACTTCTATCGGTTATCTCATTCCTCCGAAGCTGCGGAGCAAGGGCAGGTTTCAGGGCATTAGTCGAGTAACATCATGGGCGGTCCAAATCTTGGGTTGGGGATTTTCCAGACTGACCAGAGTGTCCCAGATGATTTGGAGGTTAAGCAACTTCGTGCAGCTATTTGCCTGAGTTTCTATCAGTAGAACCTTTTCTGTCCAAATTCAACCAGACTATGCAGAGGGTCAATAGCTTTCTCCAGATCTTAAAACCCACATTCCGCACGTCACTTTGTAAGATGATAAAAGTATTAAAACCAAGCAACTTATTTTGGACAAAATATAAGTAATAATACTCAATATCTTCTTTCTTCTTTCTGTACTTGCGAACTAAATATTCATTTATTCCTTTTCTTTTAATTTCTTCCCCTATAAATGTTGAATAGCTGTAGGATAATGTTATTAGTATGAATTAAAGAAATTAGTCGTTCATTTTCAACTTTTGTGCTCCTCTAAATTATATCCTCCTAATTTCAAATCTCTAAACATTTCTTCAATCCCCGTTCTTTTCGAATAAGCGAAGATTGTTTCCGACATATTTTCTAAATTTGTTAAAATAAACCATGGTTCTTTGCTAGATTTCATCACCATAATTTCTTTTCCACTTTGCGGCTAAATTAATTCCTGAAAATCCCTTGGTTTTTGTTACTTTTATTCGTTGATCAATATACCGTAGATATCCCTGGACATAAACCTTATTCACTTACTTCATACCATAAATATCCGTTTCTAAACTCCACATAGTCACTCTTTTTGAAACGTTCTGATAACTAAATTTGCTTCTTTACTGATAACCGCTTGGCTAACTCTCAGAGCAACCATTCCCTATCTCCTACTACAATTAATTTCAGGTTCATTTTCTGTATTATAATCGGTTCACTATCACCCACTATCATCGTCTCAAAATCTATCATTGATTTGTATTCTTTCGCTATTTTGCCGAAAACTGCTTTATCATTTTCATTGCCATCTGCTACTCTTAAAAATAAAGGAATATCACCATCACTACTCACAATTAAATCCAAAATAAATTGTTTTAAATCTGGTCGATGGTCACGGGAATAACCTTTAATTATCCTAATTGGAATTTGATTAATTAACTCTAATTCTGCATTTTCTTTCACCAAATTTTTGGTGATTTTTTCCTGACTATATTTCCCCTCTACCGCAAAAGAAGTTGAATCTAAATGAGAAAAATCTATGTTGATATTATATTTTTTTACTGTGGCTAAAGCAATAATTAAAAATAATGAAGATAATCCTTTTTCATAAAGTTTATCCATTATTCTTCCAATTCTATCATCGTTCAAATGCTCAGGTAGTATTCCTTTTCCGATTAAATGTTCTGTGGCTTTGTCTTTAAAAAACTGTGGAAATAGATAAAGAGGTCGAGAAATAAATCCTAATCCGTTCAGAATAATTGCTTTGACTATTTGACCTGCTGTCACGATTTCCCTCTCGTCAATACCGAGGGCATCATTAATAATTTCTTCAATGCCAATTTCATCTATAACTCCAGCAATTAATCCTAAATGATTAATGGTTTGAACTTGTATATCTTCTGAAAACATCATTTCCAAAATTAAATTAAAAACTGAATTTAATTATCCCTTAAACGTTGCTCATTTTTCTACTAATTTATCTGAGTTCTCTTGATAAGCTAGAGAACTAATCACCGAGTATTTCTTGTCGTAGTCAATCACTGTTCAACCTCTAACCTCGTAATCTGAATTTATACAGTTTGACGTGCGGAATGTGGGTTAAAACATCAGGGCTTAACTTCCAAGACCTATAACTCAACCAGAGGTCTATTGACTGGATTAACTGAGGTTAAAGTCAAAAAAGCCCTTGATGAATGGTTGAACTGAGGGGGCGACAACTAGGCTCAAAGTCTTTAATCGCAAGCTTTACAACCCTCTAGGCTTCGGGAAGATCAGCCTCATGTAAGAGTTTTTGAGACCCTTAGAAGCGATGCAGTGGCACTCGCAAAGCGAGACCGCCGTCCTTGAAAACCTCATTCTCTCGTAAAATTATGAAGCGATCGCGTATCCGATCTTTTCAAGGATTAATGCTCAAAAGCCTTATTATATAAGAATTGTAGAAGACTTGTCGCCCCCCCAGATGGTTGAATCAGCAGATGGCCATTCAACGCCGACTGGGTTCAGTTGAAGACATCCCTCTGTTAGTCAGCAGCGACATCATCGAATCACTGTTTGGTAAATTTAAATACGCCCTGTCACGATCTCCTTCCCCAGAAATTAACCGCAGTGCTCTTCTGATTCCGGCTCTGTGCGCTCATCTTGAGCGAGATTCCATCCCTGAACTTCTCCGAGAGTCTTCACACCAAGAACTGCTGGAATGGTCAGAGCAGAACGTTCCTGAAACTCTGCGTCAGAAAAGACAAAAACTGCATAAACTGCATAAACAAAAGGTACCAAAAACTGGGGAATTTATTGGGGCAATAGGATAGCTTTCTACTATTGAAGTGGAATGGGATTCGAGTGCAAGTACAGTTCGAATCAAAAAAGGAGGGGAACTTCCTATTCTCCGACGTATCTTAAGGCACGGATGTAAAGGAGAAGATGTAACTGAACTTCAAAAAGCACTGACTGACCTTGGTTTTGATCCCAAAGGAATTGATAATGATTTTGGAAATAATACCGAAGCTGCTGTCATCGCTTTTCAAAAGGAAAAGAACCTTAAAGTTGATGGTGAAGTAGGAAAAGAAACTTGGGAAGCTCTTGGCGGAAAATTTGAGCTCATGGCAAGTCAGCAAGGTCAGCAATTTGCGAATTACTATTTCAATAACTATCAACAGATACGTGACGAGGCAAGAAAATTTTGGTCACAACCCTATGGTTGTGCAGCCTATTGTTCTACGGCACTCAAAATGTTTGGAATCAAGGTTACTCAAGTACTTATTACCAATGAAGTAGAAGCCCAGTTGAAAAGTTTGGGTTGGCATAAAATCACCGATATGCGCCAACTCAAACCGGGAGATGTTGTATTTACTGACAAAAAGACCTCGAATATAGCTGGAACCTGGTCTCACGTCTACGTATTTCGTAAGTACACTGATGGCTCGAAAAAGTACGCATGGGTATTAGATAACTACGGTCAGAAAAAGACTCGTAATATCGGATCTGGTCCGCGTTCTCGTTCGATTATTGCCTATCGTAGTGTCGGTTAGGTTAATGATCTTGGGAGTCAGGAGAAAAATGATGACTTAGTTATAGTGATGACTCTTTCATAACCTGGAGAACTATCACTTTTCTAAAAGCATTTATCTGAGTGAATTTAGGAGGAGAAGTTCAAGGTGAGTGTCAATTTAATGAATACTATAGCTCTTCTAGCGATTCTTCTAGGAACTAGAATTGAATTTTCCCACGCTTTTAGAGCAGAAAATCAAGAACAAATTCGGCAACTTCTAGAAACTAAATCTTGTCCTGGCTGCTATCTAGCTCTATCTGACCTAAGCCATAAGAATCTGAGCCGTGCTAACTTGGAGGAAGCTATCTTAAGTAGTTCTTTCTTGTTTGAAACAAATTTAAGCCATTCCAATTTGAAAGAAATCAACTTAGGACGAGCTTCATTAGGTGCTGCGGATCTGAGTCATTGCAACTTAGAAAATGCTATTCTGTCGTGGACAAATTTAAATGGAGCTAACCTCGCCAACTCTAACCTTAGCAATGTGGATCTAACTGCCGCAGACATGATGGAAGTTAACTTAACCGGAACCATTCTAACCAACGCAAATTTGAGTCGCGTTAACCTAACTGGTACGGATCTCAGTGGTGCAATTAACTTAGAAACGGCCTATCTCTGTGGAGCCCTTATGCCTGATGGCTCCATCTCATTTCAAGGCTGCCAAGAGAAAGCCGAATTTCGACTTTCGACGCTAATCGAAGCTCCTAAATTCCTATTTCGCTAAAATGAGGTGATTATATTATGGTAACTGAAAAAATAAAAGCAAAAGTCAATACTGTCATTAAACAATCAACTATTGATAGCAGTCAGATTACAGACCCCACAGAGAAATTCTCCTTAGATGCAGGAGAGACACTTGAGATTAACAGCTATAAATCTGCTGCCAACAATCACTGGGAATTAGAACTTACCTCGCCCGTTAATAGAGTAACAAAATGGTTTGCTTACATTCCCCATGTGACAATTATTACTAGCTCTCCAACCACAGAGACAATTTTGGAGGAGATTAAAAACAACACTCGATTTAAAGTTTACCATCAACCCACGGAACAGGATGGAGTTGGACTGGGTATTCCTGCTAATGGAAGAGATAATCGCTCAGAACGAATTTGTCCTGTTTTCGTTCTCAGTCCGAGAAGACAGACAGATTCTTTGGTCAAACAACTTGTTAAACTTCTTCCCGTCAAGGATACGGCGTTCATTATCGCCGAGCGATTGGTGCAATATCCCGAAGACTATCTACCCACCATTTCTCATTTTGACAAAGCCGTTCTGATCCAATCCTTTGTTGGTATTGGAGGCGCTTCTTATTATCCTGACTGGGCAAAGGAAAGGCACAACAAAGAGCTTTGGCGACTTGAGCAATCTATTCGCCTATTACAGTCGATGAACCGGAAAATTTCTGCTGTCGTCTGTGCCATGGGCGATTCTCCAAGTCAAGCCGCTGAAGATGTGCGTAAAAAAGTCCAAGAAAGACTTCATTCTCTCCTTGACCAATACAATCTCTCGGCGATAAAACAGCCGATTACATGGGGGGCTGATGAATTAGTCGCAATGGCGATGGCCCAAACTCTTCCCTTAACCAAGGTGCGTATTAAGATTGCCAATGATGATACTCAACTCCACTACGATGCAAGACGACGGCCGAGGGAAGTTGTTGCTGGCAAATTGCCAGCAGTTGGTCTAGAAGAATCAGAAACTAATTGGGATTTCGAGGTAGCTATCCTAACTCGTCGTCAAGATGGCAGAATTAATGACTACCAAAAGGACGACCGAAAACAAGCTCAGTTAGATGATCAATTCCTGGCTCAATACAGAAACTATTCTTCAGAGCAACGCAGTAAATTGGTCATCGTTGATGGAAGACTTTTTAATGGGGCTTGGAATGCTGAGTCAGTTCTTCCCTATTGTGATTTGCTAGCCTTCGGTTCCTGGGGTACTTTTGGCAATTGTGTCGGTTCAACTTTAGCCGTGGCTAAGATTATCTTCCATGCTGACAATCCCGTTGCTCAGAAACAACTTTATCTAGAATCTGTTGCCCATGATGTCTTTGCCAACGGCTACAAAGAAGCTCAAAGAAAGGAAGAACCGGAAAGCTTCCATAATAAGCTAGAAAGGGAGACTAATATCACCTTTTACCATTACGACGGATATTCAGACCCAGCCACAACTCGAAGAGTTTTTGCTCTCTTAAATCAGCACGTCAATCAAAGAATGCAACAACATTTTGCAGGAACGTCCTGTGTCCAAGAGCGAGTTTTCCGCCTTACCCCGCAACTTTGGCGAACCTTTGAGAGCGAATGCCACATCTGGCCGAGGCTCCCCGAAGAGGTTCATAAACTTGGAATCTACCGAACAGATCTTGATACTCTAGCGTTTAATCCCTCATCTAGCGGACAATTGGCCTGATGATTAATCCCTGTAATAACGATAAATAAATTGGAGGACTATTATGCACCCTTTATTTAAGAAGTTGGCTCAAACTTATATCAATCTCAGTCCTGATATTGAATTTCCCCACCTCAAGGCCATAACTTTGGCACAGTGGGTCTTAGAAGCAGGACGCAATCCCAGTGATTTAGCCCGGGAACATTTCAATTTTGGAGGCTTGAAGTGGCGAGAGGAAATGCGGGCGACATCAGGTAACTCTCTAGGAGCAGCAACACCTGTAGAATATTGTGCTCATGATGGATGCGAGCTGTATTGTAAATTTACCAGTTTGGAAAACTTCATCAGGGGTTATTGGCGGTTTATTGGCCGTTCTCCTTACAGGGGCTGGCGCAAGCACAATCAGACTGCTGAAGACTACATCCGCTTTATCGGCTCTATATATACTCCTACAGTGGGCTATGCCGATACCATACTCAACATCCTGCCAGAAACTGAAGCCTTATTAGCAAAAGTCCAAGCCAATCCGGATCTTGTGGATATAGTAATAGACAATTCAGATACTGTTGATGCTGCAACTTGGGTTCGTATTTGGGACGATCCAGAAGGTCATGTTGCAGAAATGAGCGGAGCTCAACTCTTCAAGTTGTATCAAACAGACCGCCAAATTCACAAACTGGTCAATATTTTGCCTAACTCAACAGCAGGAACTTCTCTATCTGCATCACCGCCAGTATTCCAATTCCAGAAGAAGAAACAGGAGGTGAAATTCCCCCGATTATCCCCATTGGTGGAGAAGTAGATGAAGTAGCCAGACTTGACCACTTTATCTATTGCCATAGATGTCGGTCATGGCTATTTCAGAACCCACATTCCGCACGTCAAACTTGTATAAATTCAGATTACGAGGTTAGAGGTTGAACAGTGATTGACTACGACAAGAAATACTCGGTGATTAGTTCTCTAGCTTATAACCCACATTCCGCATGTTCTTTTAGAAAACAATCATATTTTAATGACTTTTACGCAACTTTACTATAGGTAATACATATATTTATTGTTTTTTGCGGGCAGCTTCGCTGTGCCTTTGGCATCGCCATATACAGATTTTTACAGTATTTATATTTGTTTAATCTCAATTTCGTTGTTTTATTACTTGGGGAATATTTTGTAAACAAGGCGTTAAGGTATTACATGGCATAGTGCAAATTGACGTGCGGAATGTGGGATAGATCATCACTCTGAGTAAAGTTCGCGTTTGACTCTCGCGAACAAAAAACTCCCATTTCTAAAAAAAAGAATACTCTACAAATGGGGGGAGTGAACGGTTACCCCAATACTACTATTTTATATTCCTTTAATAAATTTAAACTTGGTTCTAATACTTCTTTTTGTTCCTGAAAATTACTACTTCCTTTTTTATTTAATAAATCAAAATAAATCGGTATAGCACGATTATTATGAATGATGCTGACCATTAAAATGTTAATGACTCCCCATTGTGTTCTATCTATAACTAAATAGATAAAATTATTTTCTGAATATGAATCAGAAATTAAGGACTTAATTATAGGAAACCAAACTTGCTCTATAGTCCATTTTTTCAGGCTCAAAAATCTTTGTAACTTTTTAATTCTACTTCTTAATTTTATCGGATATGGGAAACGACGAGCTATTTCTTCTAGTCGGACATTTTTAAGATTATGTAATAAGTTTAGCAAAATACAAAGAGTTAAGTATTCAGAAAAATTAAATTGTTTTTTCAAATTTTCTTGATACAAATGAGGCAATAAGTACTTAGACAAAATTAATTACAGCTAATTGTGCAATGGTAAAGCCTTTGTTTCTGAGTAATAAATAAACAATGAGCCCTCTTTCGTACCTGAAAGTGACGACTTTGAGAATGTATCCGTTTTAATAGTTTGATTGTTTCTTGATTAAACTCTCGACTCATTATTGACTTAATTCTCAACTAGAAAAATTGTGATTAGTTATTAAAGGCTTATTCTACCAACATTTGAGCACAAATAGTACCTAAATTTTCTTCTTTTACACTCACACCGCGTATCTTTGACATCGTGAAACAGCCTCGTGTATGCTGACCGTCACCTTTTGCGATCGCGCAGCGCCGTTTCACGATCGCTACACTTACTATAATTACGCTTACTTTATATTAGTATCATGTAAATAATTTTGTCCAATTACTTAATACCATAAATAAAGAAGATATTGAGTATTATTACTTATATTTTGTCCAAAATAAGTTGCTTGGTTTTAATACTTTTATCATCTTACAAAGTGACGTGCGAAATGTGGGCTAAAAGTTCCAATAATGCCAAAAAAGCCAATGTTTATGTAAACAGGGGTGTTATTTACTTCAGGCAGAAAGAATACAATCTGGCCATTGATGATTATACTAAGGCGATCACACTTGATCGTAATAATGTTAATGCTTATATTAACAGAGGTATTGCCTATTCCCGCATGGCAAACCCAAACCACGAAAG
>CAVVOP010000010.1:0-55401 GCA_963749915.1 uncultured cyanobacterium | reverse complement strand
CGGTCTGGTGCGGGTTGTCCATCTTTGAGATGAACAAAATGACGAGTAAAACCAGTCCAGTCATCCACTTCCATCAACAACTCGGTGATTTTGATGCGTGGAAGTAGCACAGAGGTTTGGTCGATGAGTCGTTGCGCCCCATCCGGTACGATCGTTTCCAATGGTGTAATCTTTAATCGAGTATCAGTAATGATGACATTCGGTAGCTCATTGGCCAGTGCTAGCTCACTGACTTTAGCCAATTGTTGTTCGAGTCGATCTAATCGTTGCTTGAGGTATTCATCACAGTTAGAATCGATGGCAATTGGTAATTCATTTGACTGTTTAATCTGTGCGAACTTTTCACTTGGCAATAGGTATTCATCAAAGTTGCGGAACTGGCGGGAACCACTCACCCAGATATCCCCCGCACGCAGTGAATTTTTCAACTCTGAGAGAGCACAAATTTCATAGAAGCGAGGGTCGATACTGCCATTGACAATTACCAGCGGCTTCCAGCGCGGTTTAACAAATGTAGTTGGTGCATCTTCTGGCATCTTGCGAGAGCCACGGGCATTCATCCCCCTGAGTACAGTAATGGCATCTAATACCCGTTGGGCGGCTGGAGCAGCATTAAGTTTGAGTACATTTAGAAACTCTGGTGTATACCGTCGGAGCATATTAAAACTCTCAGTCACCAACTGTAAATGGTCAAAGGATTCGGGTTGACTGAGTTCGTCGGCTTCAGTAATACTCAATATAAAATCCTCCCAAGAAATCACCTTTTCAATGGCCACAAATGGGTCACTGCCTGACTCTTTGGCATCCAATAGCGCATGACCGACTTTTGAATAGAGCCGCACCTTGTCATTGATTGCTTTACCCTTGTCCTGAAATTCTTGCTGATGCTTGTGTTTAGCAGTACTAAATATTTTTCCCAAAATCCGGTCGTGCAGATCGATAAGCTGATCTGTGACAGTAGCAGTGCCCTCTAAAGCCAGTGCCACCAAGGTGGCGTAACGTCGCTTGGTCTCGAACTTGGCTAAGTCTTGTGGGGTCATCCGTCCCCCTTCACGTGCCATTTTTAATAGCCGATTCTGGTGAATAGACTGCCCGATTTCTGCTGGCAAAGCCAATTTCTGGAATGTTTTGAGGCGATCGATCTGTTCTAGCATGTGTCTAGAATTCGGTTTAACTGGCGACTGCCGCAGCCATACCAGCCAAGTAATACCGCTTTCAGGTTTAACCTTGAGCAGATCGTCTAAACGCTGCTTGTGTTCTGCTGTTAATGGCTCGATGAGCGTTTTGTAAATACGGCGGGTAGCAATGGTAATCGCTTCGGCACAGGCTCGGTCAATGACCTTTAATGCAGGTAGAATCACCTGCCGTTGTCTTAACAATTTCGTCGCTTGTACTGCAATTACCAAGCCTTTGTCAGTTTGCATCGCCAGATCTGTTAGACCATTGATTAAGAGCCGAAAATCAGCCAGACTAAATGGCGACAAACCAAGATAAGAGCGTAATTCCTGGAAGTGTTCGCGCCTAGTTTCATCCCGTTGACCATATTTGCTCCAAGCGGCTGCATCTACCCTAATTTGACTGGCAACCCACTGAATTAACGACTCAGTGACTATCAGGTCACTTCCAAGCATTGAGCCTGGATAGCGGAGCAGACAAAGCTGTATTGCGAAGCCAAGTCGATTGGCATCGCCACGGCGTTGTCGAATCAATGATAAGTCTGTCTCGTTGAATGTGTAGTAACAGATCAGGTCATTTTGGCTGTCAGGTAATGCCAGCAGACTCATTTGCTCCGTAGTAGAGAGAATTGAACGACGTGGCATGCTTAGTCGTCCGTTTTTAGATATTGGTACAAGGTTTCACGAATGCAGACATCACGCTTGGTGAGTTGCTGCACGAGATGGCGAAGGTCATCAAGATTTCGTGCTAGCCGATCCATGGTATGTACTACAACAGTATCTCCCTCCCGCACGAAGGATTGTAGTGCATCTAGTTCTGGTCGGAGAGTATCTTTGCCAGAGGCTTTATCGGTGAATACTTTGTCCAATTCGATTCGATCCAGTTGTCGTTCTGGATTCTGGTTGAAACTACTGACCCTGACATAGCCGATCCGTTGACCCTTCAAGATGTATAAAGCCAAATGTGTCAGGAATAAGTCTATGACTTATCGAGACATCTGTCAATTAAATAATAAAACCACTCTATTCTGACAGGTTTTAGTGGTTGAGCATGACATCAGGTTAGGGTACACCCCAATCTGACAGATTATGACTCTTTTCCTGTTTTCAGGATATTTCTTTGAAAGCCACTCAGGAAGAGGCTTTCAGCCTTAGCGTACTATTTTGTCCGAATTCTGCGTTTCCCCCAGGAAAGACAGCTCTGGCTTTTAGATAATCACCCAGCATTTACAGGAAGCTGTCATAATTGTGGTTATGAATATCCGAGAAAACCTTTATTCTGGGATTGTCCAGAGTGTGGTACTTCTTATGAATAAACTTTTACTCATCATTCTTTTATTGTTGATAAGTGGTTGTCAATTCACAAGCTCAGAACTACCTACTTGTACAACAACTGACTGTGATTGCTCTGATTTTACTACTCAAGAAGAAGCTCAGGCGGTGTTAGAGGCTTTTCCAGATGATCGCTACAGACTTGATGGTGACGGTAATGGTATTGCTTGTGAGTTATTACCTAGAGGCAAGAAAACTACTACTACTCCCAAAGCGAAAGCAAATGCTAATATCCATCTCAAATATGGTAATCCCAGTAATGCTAACTCTAAAGATATTAATAATTATTTACTAGAAAAACCACAGTACGCTTTGTCTTATAACTGCCAAACTGGTACTGCTAATTGGGTTAGTTGGCAACTTAATCATAGCTGGTTAGGAAGTGTAGAACGTTCGGATGATTTCCGTCCAGACCCTGATTTACCTAATGATTGTTATGCTGTACATCCCAACGATTATCGGCGGAGTGGATATGATCGCGGACATTTAACACCTTCGGGCGATCGCACATCAAATCAAATAGATAATAGTGCTACTTTCTTAATGACTAATATAATTCCCCAGTCTCCAGCTAACAATAGGGAAGTATGGCGAGAACTAGAAGAATATAGTCGAGATTTAGTTAGTCAAGGTAAAGAATTATATATAGTTGCTGGAGGAGAAGGAAAAGAGAAGGCAATCACTGATGGTCAAATTATCGTACCCAAATATACTTGGAAAGTAATCTTAGTGTTAGATAAATCAGATAATGCCGAAAATACTATTGCTGTTCTTATTCCTAATAATGAACAAGTAGCTGGAACTGATTGGCAAGACTATTTAGTTTCAGTCGATAAAATTGAAGCTATGACAAGATATGATTTTTTCTCAGAAATTTCAGTAAATGTCCAAAATAAAATTGAGAGTCAAATATATGAAGGATATTAAGTTTCAACTGCTTTAGTTTTTAAAATAATCCATTTATCATCAAATTGACCAACAACATAAATATCTATTGTTATCTGACCTATTAGATAAACTATCAAATCAGTTAAGTTAGTTTTAAGCCATTGCACTAATGCTCGATATTGCTCTACCTCTTTATTTTCTTCTTCTCCATACCATGATTTAGATTGAGTAGCTTTACTAAAGAACTTATCTACATCAACAGTTTTAGCATTATCTAACTTTATTTGCTCTAAATTATCCCCAATTTCCAGCTTCCAACACTCATCAATTTCACTACACCACCATAAATCTTTTATTAATTCTGATACTTTAGATAATTGTTTCATAATTATTAGTATGAAAAGTGTAAAAAATTACAGATTTTCTCCAAGGTTATTAGCTATAAGTTTAATTAAGATGAGCTTTTCTTTAAGAGACAGATTTAGAATAATAGAATTGAATATTCCTTGTGCAGTCTTTATCTCTTCTAATTTATAGGCTTCTTCTTCATTTAATTGAGATAATAATTGATCGATGGATATATCCATGTAATCAGCTATTTTTTTCAGATTCTTAGTATCAGGAAAATGCTTATTATTTAACCAACAATTAATAGCATATTGGCTTACTCCAATATTCTGAGCTAATTTTCTCTCACTCTCATTATCTTTCAATCTAAGTAAAAGATTTGATAAATTTCTTTCTCTTTTATCCATTGAGTAACTTATACTAACTCAATGATTTTATTTCTTCTACTTGGAAAAATAAACAAATTAAACTATAATGATATGATATAAAATCATAATGATACGAGGTAAAATTAACTAAATAGTAAAAACTGGCAAAAATCCTTGTCTGAAAAAAAGTTAAATATCAAAAAGACCCCCGAAGGAGTCTTTCGATTTCTTGTTATTAACTTAAGTAACTAAGTATCGTCAAAACATTAGTTACAAAGTCGAGTTTTTCATGTTTAGCACATGAAGGGCTTTATCAAGGAATTCATTAAATCCACTTAAAATTTATTAACTCCTTTCAAGGAGTCCATTATATCATGAACCAAAAATTTTTCATGTTAACCGAACCACTATGGGAAAAGGTTAACATTGCCAATCAACAAAATTGCATCGCCTTGGCTCTTATTACCGCAGAAGAGGAGGTGTAATTATGACATTTAATATTCCCACCCCTCAAAGAAGCAATAACAAACTACAAGGAGAATTTTATCCTTTACAAAAAGATGAGTTAATTGCTCTGCGAAAAGCCAAGCTCATCAACAATACTGCTTTTGTCCACCTAGCACTGCGGTATGAAAATCCATTTTGTGACCGCCCAGTAGAAGTTAATCCCAAAGAATTCGCCCTTTCTTGGAATATACCAGAGAGCAGTATTTATAAAGCAGTCGCTCAACTCAAGAAATTAGGGTTGATTTTGATTAAATCAGGCAAACTGCTGATTGAATGGATCTCCAAATCTGGGCAAACATTATCAGAACCAGCCCCCATTAATAGTCCTGAAACTGAATTATCAGATCCGAGAATAAATTATCAGATCCGGCAAAAAATTCTCAGATCCGAGAATAAATTATCAGATCCGGCAAAAAATTCTCAGATCCGAGAAAATCGATCGCCAGAACCATTGCCAGAACTTGATTCTAATCTCTCTCAGACTATCCAGACTAATTCAGACTTATCAGATCAATCAGAAAGATTGAAAGATGATAGAAAGATGGAAGACTTACAAGATATACAAGATATACAAGAAGAGAGAATAACAATTCAAGGGAACGGGGAATGGGGAACAGGGAACGGGGAACGGAGAACGGAGAACGGGGAACTGGGAACGGGGAACAGTGAAGGGGTGTTGAGAGAAAATACTACTCCCTACTCCCTACTACCTACTCCCTCAGAAGAAGATGAGAGATTAGAAAATGAGGAGTTTATCAAATATTGTCAGGGCAAATTGCCAAAAGCGAGAGATATTAAGCGATACCTCCTCACTAATGATAAAACAACGGGCAATCGCATCCTCGAAAGATTATGGTTAGAGTATCAGCAATGGAAAACAGGAAAGAATAACCCCAACTCCACGGGGTCAGAATATTTTGATAACCTCATTGACGAGTACCGAGTTAAAAGCCGAAGCCTAGAACAAATAGCATGGGAGAAAATCTCCTGGAAGGATAAACTACCTTGTTTTGATTTATGGTTGACCAGGGCTAAAAATTGCCGTGTTGATTACATCTTTACTGATGATAATAGCTTAGGTTATACCAGAAATTTAAGGACAGTATTTTATCGATGGTACGAACAGTATTATGTTAAACAATCAGAAACAACAATACCAGAAAATCCTCAAGCACTAGGTTTGATAAATGCTTTCCGGCAAATTATGGGAGGAGGTCACTATGCTTAAATCTAAAAATTATCCTGACTTTTCTCTCAATCCTAATAATATTGGAATCGGCGATTGGGTATTTGCCAGGGGGAATGTCGGCAAAGTAACTGATATTCATGTTAATAACGGCAAGATGTTGCAGTTTTGGGTTAATTGGGATAGTTCTAATGTTCCTAGCCCCGAACTGGCTAACAGTCTCCAGAAGGTTAATAAACCTATGGCGATCTCAGATAGTATTCAGGAAGTATCAGGAAGGATTAAGCTGACTTTACTTACCATTGATGTCAACCTACAGCAGAGGGTAGAGATTAATAATTCTGTGGTGGATGATTATGCTAATGCTTATTCTGAAGGTACAGAACTTCCTCCCATTACTGTCTGGAGAGAAGAAGGGAAAAGGGAAGAGGGAATAGGGAATAGTGACAATAATCAATTATTTGATTCTCATCATTCTGAATTAACCACTGTCCACTGCCCATTGCCCACTGCCCGTTATTATTTGGTAGATGGTTTTCACCGAGTAGAAGCGGCGAAACAAGCAGGAATAACTGAATTACCCTTTATCGAGAAATCTGGTACTTATCGAGAGGCTTTATTGTTTTCTCTGAGTGTTAATTCTACTCATGGACTTCGCCGTAGTAATGCTGATAAACGAAAAGCGGTAATGACTCTACTGCAAGATTCTGAATGGAGTCAGTGGAGCGATCGAGTAATAGCTAAACAGTGTAAAGTTTCGCATACTTTTGTTGCCAAATTACGTAATCAAGTATCAGACAACAGTCACTCAACTGTAAATCGTTGACAGTTAGTAACTCTTTACTGCAATCAAGATAATGTAACTGGAAACGTTGCCAGTTGTAGCAAGAACTTAATCACCAAGGATGGTGTAAGGAGAATATAAAGGATGGAGTAATAGGGTAAAGATGATGGTCGGAATCATTCATCGGTAAAGATAAATCCAATCAATCTCCGAACAACTTCATTTAATGAAGAAGCAATTAACGAATTCGCATTACCTGAAAGCCCTGTGAGCTGAAACCTGATAGCTTCACCGATAATGAAGAATAGAGCCTGCAAATCCTACTAAACCCACTAAAGGAAAACAGAAAATAACTAATCCCTTATCCATTGGCGCTCAGCGAAGCTGCACCGTAGGTGACCGAGTCAGAATCAAAGATAATCATTATTTTGGTGGAAATGAAGGAGTTGTTACCCAGATTAGTTCTCCTAGTTCTCTTGTGGTTGCTTTTGATAATGACCAACGAGAGTTAATCCGACTCCAAGACTTAGATTTACCATCATTATCTCAACCACAAAAACCTCAGAAGAAAGAAATTCTGATTAAAGAAGGGCTTAACTATAAAGCAGGACAAGGTTGTAAATGGTATGTTGAGGTTGAGGAAGAAGATTATCGTCTCTTTCAAGAATATCAAAGACAAGTTAATGCTCCCACTATTCGCTCCTGTTTAGTCAGAGCTGTAGAGGGGCAAAAACAGGAAAAATCACCGATTAAAACTGATGATTTACTGATTAATTTAAGTAGTAAAATTAGTTATCTGAATCAACAACAAAGATTGTTGTTTAGCTAAACAATTAATTGAATCAGACCCAGATATTTTCAACAAAATCATCAAGGAGAAATAAAATATGGAAAATAACGAAACAGTTTTTGTTACCCAAAAGTTTGATGGTAAACAAATCAAAAATGTTTACCATGTACCAGTCAGTCCAGAAATCTACTTTCAACTAGAACTACTGAGAAGACAATTAAACTTCAAAACTCATAGTGAAGTTATTGGCTATTTATTTAGCTCAGGGGAATAATTACAAAAAATACTTCAGTATTCTTCCTAATCGGCTCGAGCAAAAGTTACGGTATTAACCAAGATCCTGTTATTGTCATTGCCAACCACTATATGCCCATAAAGAAAGACCCTAACTAAGCGGTTGGTAGCAGTAGAATCATTGAGGCAAAAGCGAAAACCACCTTTAGTATTATCGTCCCCATAAACTGTAGTTTCACCCGTCCAGTTAACCGAACCTTGATTACAAACTGGATTAGGATCTGCTTCATTAACACTGCCTAATAATCCATCAGCAATCACGGTATATTCCTTTTCCCAAGCATTGGCTTGTCCTGTTTCTAAGACCGCATTTCCGGTATCATCAAAGGCTTGCCGCTTCAGGATACCCGGTTTTAACCAGATCTGAGAGCCGCTAGTAATATCTTGATAGCCATAATAAACTGTCGAACCATCGGGATAGGTCAGAACTAAACACTCATCCGAGTCAACCTCTGCTGAAGGACAATTAGTACTTCCGGCTGCTTCTGAAGTAATAGAACTCGCCTCTTTGATCTCCTCTACTATATAGCTTGATGCCCAACTAACAGTACTACTGAGAACAGTTTTAGATTCAACCTCTTTATTCACCCGTAAGAGATTGATAAAACCACTCGTCGCCGCTGTTAAGACAATGCCAGTCATAACCAAAGCCACTAATAATTCTGTTAAAGATAAGCCGCTTTCTCTATTGCTCAGTATTCTGTAATATAACTTTTTCATAATTAATGATTCGTGACTCGATAATGGGGTTTTTTGCCGTTTAAACCAGTAATAATATCTTTCATTATCATTAATATTTTAGTTATAATTATTATAATAATCTTTCTACAAAAAAGAAAATTATTGCTGTTTATTATGAGGCTAAAATATCATTAGATAATGATTATACAACATCTATTCTAACTGATATTAATAAGCCTTTTTTTTTTATTTCTAGTTATTTATTTACAGATGATTTAGAAGATATAAAAACCATTGATTTACCGTCTAAAAGTTATAGTAGATAAGAAAATAATCATACTATCAAATCATCATTGGGCGATCGGTAGTAACCGTACGAAAACGTACGATTTGGTTCCATTACTACCGATCGCCCTTTAACTGCGAAGCAAAAGGAAAATAACCTCAAATCCACTAAATTCGTTCTGAGCCTCGGCAATATACAGGGTATGGGTTTTAGCTATGTAAGCAGAATCAAACAAACGCAATCACGAAGATTTTTTGATGAGCCTCGCAAACCCCTCCTAGACACTAGACAGGGTAAGGGCTTACAATGAGGGGGTCGCTACCCTTCGGGGTAGTGGAATTAATGGAAACATTGAATAGGTTCTCTTAATCTATCAGGGAGTCTTTCCTCTCTCTGTAGTCGTCGCTACCCTTCGGGGTAGTGGAATTAATGGAAACACGAAGGCGCTGAACTTTACGTATGTTGCTAGCATCAGCGTCGCTACCCTTCGGGGTAGTGGAATTAATGGAAACTTCAACCATAATTTGTCGATTATGAACGACACATCAGAGTTGAGTCGCTACCCTTCGGCGTAAACATAGGGTTCTTGTCATGAGGGGCTAAGAGAAAAGCTGATGGCTGAAATCCATTCTAAATAATAAGAAAATAATCATACTATTAAATCATCATTGATCTCCCTATAGTTTCTTCCTCGCTCCTGAAACTTTACCTAACTGCCTTAAAGTCATTCCTGCCACAAGTGTGACACCACCAAAGATATAAAGTGACTTATTACCTGTTCCCAGACCAACAAATCTGACAATTCCAAAACCCATCAGAATAGCAATTATTATCGGCATAATCACCACATATTGTGTATGCTGAGGATTTTGTTTGTTTCAGTCCTAGATACTCATTCTGAATAGCCTTCCTTGCAAGCATAGGATTTTTCCCCACGTAAGATTGTAATTCAGCTAGTTTGCGATCGCTAACCTCCAACCCCAACCTTTGGGCTTCATCCTTCATTATTTCCCGACTCATTGTTCGCTTATTTGAAAAAGTAAAAATTTGAAAAATAACTTCAAATGTTTAATAGATAAGGATTTTAGCCAAAAAAGTAGCAACGAAGTATAGAAGGTAGGGGAGATGATTTTTGTTAGCGATTTTGATACTATAACTTACTCTCAAAAATAAAAATTATCAGACTTGGGCTACACCACAAAAATCAGTTAGTGTAATCAATACTATAATAAAAGGAGATTGATTGACTCAACATGAAGTTTTTTTGTGGGCAGGAGAAATGTATTGGGATTTTCCTCCAATTTAATTATTTTTCCCTTTTTTATTATTGTCTAAAATACGCTAATCATTTCCTCTTTGATTGCCCATCTGCCTATTTCACTGTAGTTTAACCCGAATCACTGGCTAAGTTAGTATAAATATACTCTGGTACTTTCATCAAACTTAATATCTGTTTTTGCAACATATTCAATGCCGATATTTCTTGCGAACCATCTCGATGTCTATATAAATTTATGTTACAGAAAGCCCGTAATAATTTTTCGGCGGTGGGACGATTAGTACTGCGTTTAGGATTACCATCATAAAGACCTGCTAAACTTGATTGAGATTGATGTAATTCACGGCGAACTACAAATTCCATCAGGGTAAACACCCTCAAAGCAATGGTTAACAAAAACATCAATCCTCTAATTTTGTCTTCATCCCTGAAATAAATGGGTAAAGCGGATAAACGACCTTTTTTAAAGCGGTGAAACCCCTGTTCTGGTTGCCATTGTTCTTTGTAGGATTCTACTGCTTCTGTCAACGTTAATCTATCCTTCGAGGCATTTGTTACATATAAACGCCAACCTGCTAGTTTCTCCATTTCATTAATTTCTCCTTGACAACGTTGATAGCCGAGGGTCAAAGTAGTCTTGCGTACTCGGCGATAAGATGACGATTGAGAACGATTTCCAAATCCTTGATACACCTTGTCATAACTCATCTTTTTTTCGATTGAATATTCCATATATTTTGAGATCCGATTGCTTTTTAGTATCTCTTCTACTTTCCTACATAATACTTGCTCCTCATTTCCAGGTCGCTGTGCTAAGGTAGCTAAAGCTTTTTCCCCTTTGAGTAAACGACTGTGTAAACCCTTAATTTGACGAGATGCTAAGGCATTTGATTTTACTACTAACCATCTTTCTTCCCATTGATGGCTTTTTTTCGTTTCTGGTTCCACCCATATACTCCCAAGGGGTACTTCAAAACCAAGTCCTATTTCTTTTGGTTCTGATTCTTTCTCCTCTTGTTGCCAAAATTTAATTATTTCTGTAACTGGATTATTTACCCAATCTGACAGTAGTTTTGGACGTGGTTGACTCATTGCCAACGGGAAACAATAGATTCCTCCCTCTTCATTGATTTTTGCCCGATTGTGCCATGTTGATGCTTTGGAATCAGCTAAATATAAGAAATCTGGATTACCGATCATTTCCTTCATTTGTCTCCAAGTGGAAACATAATCAGCCTCGTCTGTGCCATTACCAGCTAAAGTCGCACCCACTAATGGCATTCCACAGGGATCTAATGTACCCAACATTTGACGATATTGTTGTAAATCTGGTCGTTTATCTTTACTGTAACCGAATTTTATCAAAGATGATTCTTGCTCTGTTTCTGATGTTTGATGATATACCGCAAAACTTGTAGTATCACTTCGGGCTTTTTGGGTTGGTAATTCATAAGCTTTGATTAAATGCTTCGATAGGGATGTTTCCATCGTAGGAATGCTTTGCTCACCACTAATTCCAATGGTTTTTAACAAGTCTCCGCAACGGTCATCTGTAGCATCTTTTTCGGCTATGTTCCATCCTGTTATGGCTGAAAGACTGTGATGATGGTCATTAACCCATTTTTCTAGACAACAAAGGCGATGGTCTGCTTCACTGATAATATACGTGAGTAATAATACAGCTAGTTGACCATAACTTAATCCTTTGCGATTACCATGAGGTGTCAATAAATTTTCATCGATGATTGCGGCAATATTCATTTGCGTTAGCCAATAGATAATTAATGGTAAATCATCTACTCGTTCTGACTGGATTTGTGGAATAATCTTTTGACTCCATGTTGCTTAATGCTTTATCCAGTCCAGATTTTAACCTTTTTTTGTCAGTTATCTGATTTTATTTAAGCGAACGATGAGATAGAACTGATTTTTCTCTTCTTCAGTAAAGTGATGTCGCATTAATTTTTTCTTTTTTCCAATTTCTTTGTCATTTTAAAGCTTTATTTCTGTAACATCAAATTATGACCTTCGCTAGTATAGTATCAGAAAATCCCTGACCGACCATTTTTTCTCTTCTGCTATACAAACACCAATCTCGACTAAAACCCCTTGTCTCTCTGCTAGGTCTTTATTCCACTTCCGAACACCCTCGTTATATAATCGCTGGGAAGCAAACCGAAAACAGAGGCGAGAACTCCGGGTGCGTCGGCCCGAGACGGCGGCATCCAATTCAGAGCTTCGTGCAGCTTGCACTGCAAATCGAAGAAGATTTGCACACCCTCACGTTCCAGCACCAGCGTCCGAAACACACCTTCGGCTAGAAAGCTTGCACTTTCGTCTGGCATCCGGCTCTGCATGGATGTAATGAAAGACTGCTTGAAGGTCTCGAAAGACTCGTCCGAAGCACAGTGAGCTTCATATCCGAGCATCATGCGAATCCGATGGGGATCAGGATATCGCAAAAGTGACGCTGCGCCAGTTGCATACTGAGAGCGAACAACTTCCGGAAATTGGAAGAGTCCAGATAGTGTGGGGTCGGAAAATCCTTTAAGCTTGTAATCTTTGGCGGCAGAGTGTGTTTGGTTGACTAACTCTGGATCATACACACTACTGAGCTTTTCTATACGCAAATGCAGATTGGCTACAGCGTCTTGACAGTAAATTGCAAATACGTTCAGCCAAAGTGTCAAGTCGATAACTGCATAAGCGTACTTAAGCAATAACTCCCGGTCACCGACAAGATTTTCAGCTACCCGAATATCCGTTTTACTCCGGCAGTTACCAACAACGAGAAGATCTAACGCCTCAATCATAAGATGTGGTGGGCCAGCACATGCTTCCACCCCTGTTCTACTTAATAGAGCTCCGCTTTCTTCAGCATAGCGATACAAAGAAGCAGTGGATTCTGTTACTTCTTCGTATTTGCTGCCTTGAGCAACTTGAGACAGGAGTCGATTCTTGCAGATGCCAAAGAGCCCAGCGCACATCTTGTGCGCTGCAGCGACAGAGCTCGGGATAGAGAGAGATGGTAGCCGGCACGGCTCTCTATATAGAAGATAGGCGGGAACCGCAAGCGCTACGGCTGCTGTACGAGCGAGCTCAATAAGCGGAGAGGGATGCGAAGATTCAGAAATACAGCCTGTTCTCACGTACTCCAGAAGACCCAGGACACTCGGCCAATTCGAGAGCACTTGGTCTAGGGCACTCGAATTCATCAGGCGCAGGGCACGACTCCTGCTACCAGAATAGGGACATAGTACATACGCAGTTCTAACGTTGCGGCGAACAGACTCACTTGCACGAATCTCACCAATCGGACGACCATCTTCATCGAGCAGGTCATTTACATCAGCGAGTAGTACACGACGGTAATTTTTCCCTGTCGGAAAGTCATTTCTTGAGTGTGTCATTGAATTTAGCATCTCGTCTTATCGCTACCCGCACCTGACGACCTCTGCCGTCATCAACAAGCAAAACAGCCGGGGTCGAAAGATTGTCATTTCTGGCAGCAAGGTAATCCTTCTGGTGTCGCACCAACTGTCGATAGTATGAAAATGGAAACTCACGCGTTTTGATATCGAACAATGGTGCGGGGCGTTTTCCTAAAGGCCAATCAATAACATCATTCCCAGGCTCGAAGACTTCTGGATCGCCTGCACGGCGACAGGGACGGTTAATAGTAAACACGTGTTCTAGAGACTCAAACGCATGCGCAACTCCGGGAGGAATTACAAGCATTCTCAAAGGCGACGGTTTGAACTCATAACATACTTCACTGCCTTGCGTAGGCGTAAATCGCCTACAGTCGATCAACTTGATTCGTACAGTCCGATCAGACGGTCCAACGAATGTCAGTCGGTCTTCCCACTCTAAATGGATACCATATGCATCTGTTGAGTAGGAATTCTCGCCGTGATCGATTATTTGGATGGGAGCAGCATCGGTAAAAGCTGCATAACCAGCGATTGGGCTCGACCATACTAAGAGATGTTTACGCCAGCCGACACCCTCGATACCTTCGATGGGTTCCCACTCTTGTAACTGCTGTCCGATCGATAGGCGCTTCTTAATCATTAGTGTGACAACGTTGCCATCAGATTCGACAACATCTTCAGTATGAGGATACTCGTATTCGATAGTTCCGAGTGTAGCCTTCTGCATCTCGCTCAGAATTTCGTAGAACACAGGGGAGGCAGGATACGGATTGGTATCTACGACTGGAAGCTCGAAATCAGGTGTATCGTATGAGAAGTTGTAAATATCAGCACCTGTTGCCCACGGATTCTGATTGGTAAGGAGATGATCCGGAGGAGGCAAATAAGCTCTAAACGAATTGAGAGTATAAATTCCCTCAACCCCCTTGAAGCCGTGCGCTACACCGCAGGGGATAATTAAGGTACGCCGCGAACTCGGAACGAACTCTAGAGTTATTCGACGATGGAGAGTTGGGGAGTGGCGGCGACGATCGACGAAGAAACCTTGTGCCTTCTTAGTAGAGGGGCCAAGAAAGGTCAAATGATCTTCGAGTCCTCGATGCAAACCATAGCGACCATGAGAAAATGGTTCGTCACCATGATACACGAGATGAACCAAGTCGGTAGTCGGGAATGGAACAACAACCGAGCCGCCCCCGTTCTCAATTGAAGATGTTGACTCCCAACACAGCCCCTCAATTCCAAGATGTTGATGATTCATAAATCGTTACTTTAACCTGCACAGACCTTCGCTTACCGGCCGACAACCGAACGCGGAGTACGCTCAGCAGTATCGGGCGAGAGAATTTCGATGTGATAACCAGCTTCCCTGGCGGCTTTAGTCAGTTCTTCAATAGTCATGTCGGGGAAGAGATCCACAAAGCGACCGACCATCTCCGCCTTGATGTTGAGCAAAGCGGCTGCAGTAAGTGCAGCCTTATTAGGGTTATCAATATCTCTTGCTGACATTACATGATTGAGCATCAAAACTGCAAGTGCCTTATCCCCAGCCGCTAATTCTTTAGTCGCTACGGCTTCGTCACCGACTGATGCAACAAGCCTTATAGCTGCAGCTTCAAAACTCCCTAGGTCGGGAATATATGAGGAACTCTCATAGAGGGAGCCGAAAAACTTTTTGGCCTTTTCTACGGTTAGTGTCATAATTTAAACTCCTTAATAATCAAATAATTGTAAAATTCTGTTATCTTTAGACCTATAAATTAAATTATAGATTACATGAGCCAGCGCAAGTTCAATCTTTAATAAAGCTTAACGTTACTTACTTTAGATGTGACCGCACTTCGGGTGAAGTGCTTTCCGTAAGAGCTAGTGGTAGAAATCACTAGGCTATATGGGTGTAGCAATTCAAATGACCAGTTCAGGTCGCACGTAAATATTTACAGCTTTTTCTTCGGTCCACTAACTTTCCCTAGTTGCCTCAAAGTCATCCCTGCCACAAGTGTGACACCACCAAAGATATAAAGTGACTTATTACCTGTTCCCAGACCAACAAATCTGACAATTCCAAAACCCATCAGAATAGCAATTATTATCGGCATAATCACCACATATTGTGTATGCTGAGGATTTTGTTTATTCAGCCCCAGATACTCATTTTGAATAGCCTTCCTTGCAAGCATAGGATTTTTCCCTACATAACTTTGCAACTCAGCTAATTTACGATCGCTCACTTGCAACCCCAACCTCTGGGCTTCATCCTTCATTATTTCCCTAATCTGTTTATCTTTAGGTAAATCTAACTCCAGCTCCAGCATTTCTAGGAAAATATCTTTACAAGGATTATTATTAGCTACAGCACAAATAGTTACTCCAATGTTCATCAAATCCTCCAACCAATATCTAATTGATGTTGGTAAACGATTAGCAAAAGGAATAATTATCGTAGTATCCTCATCACATGACTCGGCGATCGCCTCCTTCAATTCATCCACAGTAAGTCGTCGCTCACCAGTACAATCACCCTTATTGTTAAATTTAGGTTCTGTGGTATCAATGCTTAAATCAAACGCTACCTTCTCAATAAACTTTTTAGCACTGCCTTTATAGGTGGCGATGGCACAGGAGTAAGAATCAGCCAAAGAACAGAATAAATATTCTGGTAAGTATTCAGTACTTCCCGTTTCCGCAATTATCAGTAAACTTGTTCTGTTCTTAAGGATGTTAACTATCTTGTTTAACTGCTCATCATTTAAGCTAAGTTTTGACGATAACTCATCAAGATTGAATCCGCCACCTCCGACGGCGTAAACTTTGGGTTACTTGCTTCCCTCGCATCCTCAATCTTTTCCTGTAAATCTTCAGGTAATTCATGTTCTTCTAATTTATCAGCGATCGCCCTGACAACTAAATGAGGCATCGCAATTTCACGAGCCTTTAGTTCCGCACCCTTACGAACAATATTATCTAAATCCATATTATCCTTGGGATCTTCAGGAGTAACATAGATTTCTTGGTTACTTATTTCTCCTTTTTTATTAGTAGTAATAGTTTTCTCTTCTACTGTTACTAATTCACCCTCATTTAAGTCTTCAAATCCTGTTCTTTTTCCGTTATCTTCGATATATTTTCTTAATAGTTTTATTCGCTCAAAATCTTTATTGCTAATCCATCACAATTTCTCATCATCCTTAATTACTTCTATATTTAAAAACTCTATATCTTTATAAAAAGTTGTACTTTTAACTCCGAGAAGCTGTTCTAGTTCCGCAGTTCTTTTATGTGTTTCCGCACTTACTTCCGCACCTACTTCCACACCTTAAGCATTATTTTTTTTTGTTTCTATGTTAGTCATAATATGTACTTCCTCAACTTCCGCACTTCCTTACTAAATTATTATAAGTGCGGAAACGTTTTGGTATTAAATTATTAATTATATAGTTTTATTAAGTAATCAAATTTACAAAATTAGATTGAACTTATTACTTAATAAGACAAGCTAAAAACAAAAGTCTGAGCATCATTAATTAAGGGATACCGACGTTTTATTTGCTAGATATAATACTAAGTACATTAATTAGTATTCTTAAAATGATTTACTAAGTAAGTTACTAATACCAAAATTACAGTATTTTACGAGTAAAGTAAAGTTTAATACACTTATTAGAAAGATAAAAAAAAGGGGCAAACCCCCAACGAGAAAAAGTTAACGGGCAACGGTCATGGAAACAACCCAGACAAAGCCACTTATATTAATGCGATCGAGAAAAATCACCCATAGCCTTGCGTAGCGGGGCGGTGTATAAGTAATCTTTAGTAATTTATTAAAGTAGTATAATAGTTTTAACACATAGCCTTTGCGTAGCAATGGCGGTATTCAAGCGAAGTAGATGATAGGGGCGATCGCTAGAATATTCTTTCTGACTACGTTTCCGCCTTATATGCCTAATTAGTTCCTCTTAATATATCTATAAACTCAAATGTGGCAAACTATTCTTATCTTGTTTGACTTCAGTCGACTTTTTTGTAAATTTTTTAATTTCATTATCCCAATCAATAGAGAATGAAGAGTAATTAGCTGTTTCATCTCTATCAAGAATGGCATTCGTAACAATGGTAAGCATACTAACTAGCTCATTTTTAGATAATTCTAAATATCGATAATGAACATTAGGTTCTTCGGGCCAATGTGGAAGACGAGGAGTCTCCTTCTACCTAAATTCTTCAGCACACTGTATTAAGATCATAGTAATCGGTATACCAAATATCAACTGTATCCATATCAGGATAACAAACGATGATCTTTACCCAATTCCTTTACAAAAGTCAATAAGGGCTTCTTTTAATTGACTAGGGTAATCATATTTTTCCATTTCTTCTCCTAGAGCTTCACCTAATCTTTTAGCTTGACCAAAAGTTATTTTTCCATCTCTGTTAAAAAAGTCAAAAAGCTTATTCGGCTTATCTTCAAAAAAATTAGATTCAGGCTTGGCATCATGCTCTACTCTTGCCTTTTTATTAAGTGGATTTTTAATGGCTAGGTCAAATAGGTTTAAAAACATATTTTTATTAACGTTTTCTTCATTTATTGTTCTAATACTAATAATTATTTAAGCAATGAGAAATTATAACCACGATATTAATACTTAAACTGTATATAAATTTTTAATGAAGATACCTAAGTCAAAAAAGTCTTCTTAAATAAAAGTATGGTTACTGGATAACTCATTCCTCTATATTTGACTGTGCTGCTTTACTCTATATTCTGCTTATGATTTTTGTGAATTATTAAAACTCACTTTACATCTTTGATGAATTACTAAAGTCTCTTACATCGGTCCATCTGTCACTGCATCTATAGTCCGGCAATTAATCATTTTCTCGATTAATCTACAAAATTGAAATGTTTCTAGTCGGATTTGATTTCCTCTTTCAAAATATCTATCCAAGCAGTTAGGCATATAATTATTACAAAGGTTGTTTGGAAGTTATTCGGTTATGTTGGAAATTATTTATGACTTTCTAGTCTTATTATCTGATCGAGCGAATATATTTTCATTATAAAGATCAGTACTTATCCAGAACCTTGAACCAAGTCCAATACACTGCTGGAAACGGTCAACTCATTTCTATATGATGACACTCTATCTCAGCCCAAAAATAGGTAATATAATGATACTACCAGAATTTCATCAAGAATATAGCCGAATGGTTTGGAACTGAATCAGTATAATTATGACATCATTTCGGTCCGTTATCCCAATCTAAGCAAGTATCTCGCAGAGCAAACAGTTATCAAGAACATGTCTATTAAATCTAGAACATATCCACTATTACTATTCGCTGAGTATTTAGCTTAATGCTGAAAAGGATGTAATACTAAGTTTTAATAATGTTAATAATGTTAAGTTTTTAATATTGCGATCGCTTACTCAACTAACAACATCAATTTAGATAAATTTTGCCGATAATCATTAGTAGCTTGAAGTAAATCAAAATCAAGTTTATCAATATTTTCCTGATAGTTTAAATACTGATTTGTCGTTCCTTCTCCATTACTATATTTGATGAGAAATACTTGAGACTGTAAATTAACTTTTTTCTTTTTCTGATTAATTAATTTAATCCTTTCTCTACTTTCTTCAATGTTTAAGAGAGCGATCGCAATCTCATTTTTAAGCTTATCTTTCTCAACAATTAATTGATTTTCTAAACTATTTTTATTGGCTTTTAAACTGTTTATTTTGACCTCAATATCAGTAATAGTTAATTGATTTCTTTGCACATCACCACCACCAAAAAGATTCTGAATTAACTTCACTGGTTCTAAAGTAATAAAATTAGTCCAGTTCCGTGATTGATAATATCCAATCTTCTCCTCTAAGTAGTTTATCTGTTCTCCTGTGTTCGTAATTTTATCCTCCAGATTAGCAATTAAAACACTGGAAGCGATCGCCCTCTGGGTCAAGATAATCACTGCAGTTAAGTACCGGGGTAGGACAGATTAATGATGGGGGAATTATGAATGATGGGGGAATTATGAATGATGAATTATGAGTTATGAATGAGGAATCATTTTGTGAATTCTCATTCGTTCTGAGTTCCGAGTTCTGAATTGTGGTTTCTAACCATGAGGGAGAGCTCGGCGTTAATTGTTCCGTCTGGGCTTTGGCTGAGTAATTTAATCCGACGGACGATGCCAGAATAAGGGCTAGTTGAATTACTGAGGCTTTGTAATTTTTCATGGGCTAAACTAATTTGATTATTAAGCTCATTAATTTTGATTTCATGTTCTGATTTTCTCTGTTGATATAAAGCTAATTCTCTTTCATAACTTTGTCTTTGTTGATTAATATTTTCTATTCTTTTTACCTTATCAATTTGAGCTTGATATTCTTTGTATTTTCTTTCACTTTTAGCTGACTCATATTTACCTTTTGCTAATTGATATTCTTTAGAAGCGATTGTCAATGTCTGTCTTAATTTATTTAATTTAGCCTTCTCATGATTAATAACTTTTTCATCTAATTCAGGCAATTGTGATAAATAATCTATCTCTTCTTGTTTAACTTTAATCTCATCATTAATAAAATCAATATCTATCTTTTTCTTTTCTATTTCTGCTTCATATTCTAAGTAAGATATAGGCGGTAAAACTGATAATGGTGGAATTTCTAGGGGAGGATTAGGAGGTAAAGGTTGTAGAGTTTTGATTTTTTCTAATGATAATTTTAAGCGGGATAAATTATTATCTAATTCTCTTTTTTTTCTCTCTCTAGTTGCTATAATTTGTCCTTTTTTAATCTCGTCACCTTCATTGACTTTGAGATCTTCAGGAGAATCGATTGCCAGATTAATATTTAGTCGAATGGGTTTAATTACTTCTTCTTGATTAACAATTATATTATTCTTATTATCATTATCATTATCATTATCAGCCTTAGTTTCTGTTAATGGCTGGATTAATAATATGATTCCTAAAGTTATTAAAAATGAACTTATTATATTATTTCTTATATTCATGGCAAGAATGATGAATTAGGAGTTGTGAATTATGAATTATGAATTATGAGTTATGAAAGTAAGAGTTATTAATTATTCTTTTTTGTAGAGACTATTATTTTAGTAATAATTGCTGTTAATTCATTAGATTCATTCAAAAGTGGTAATAGTCTTTGTTCTATATTTTCTTGTGTTGCGATTAGTAATTTTAACCAATAGTTTGTTTCTCTCGCTTCTTGCTGGGCAATGCTCATTTTATGAATAAAGTCGGCTTTGCTTTCGGCTGACTGTGCCTCACATACATTCGCTCCGATACTTGTACCTGAACGTATCAATTGTTTACTTAATTGATAACCAGAACCTCCATTCTTTGCTAAATAATCACATAATTTAACTATTCTTACACTAAATTTAAAAGTTCTTTCTACTATATTTTTCTCATTCATTTTACCCCTAATCTTCTAATTATTATTGTTACTATTTTGCCAAAATTAATTACCTCTTAATCATTCATAATTCATAATTCATAACTCATAATTCTTACCTTTCCAGTTCCAAATTGATTTTCTAAGATGTCGATCGCCTTCTCCAACGGACAATAATCTAAATTAATCGTAGCACCAGTCATTTTTATATATTCATACTCATTAATGAAACTTGGTAACTCAATATCTTCTGGGTAGTCCACTACTATGCTCCCAGTGATATAAATAGTATCGTACTTGAGTATCAAACTCAGTATTATTTTCAGTATCCCACTAGTATCGTACCTAGTATCAGACTTAGTAGCATACTTATTTAGTTTACTATTAATATCTTCATCATCAAGAGTAATCGATTCAATTTTATTGATAATCTTCTTATCTTTAATTAACTCTATATTTTCTACTATTATATTTTCACCAGTCTTATATATCCTTTCACCATCAGTAACAATAAACTCTTTATCTATATTATTGATTACCATAAACTCATCATTAATAGGAGTGCGATCGCTCTGGTGATAACCTTTAATAGACGCTTTAAATAAATGAGTATTGGCATCCTGATTATACATTTTAACTATCTCATCTCTTAAACCTAAATTGATAGAAATAGCATTGGTTATTCCCCCAGTATTATTAATGAGAGAAAAGTTGAGGAATAGCAATATTGAGAAAGCTAACTAAAACATAATATTCCGAAGGTGAGCCAGTTCGTAACCTACGATGTGGGTTACTTACTGATATTGCCCATACTGGATTAGGATAAAATAACTGTACCCCTTGTTTGGTAAAGGTATCAGAAAAACAGCTCACTAAGTGACCTACTGGTAACGCAATTAACTTATAAATATCATTAAAGTAATAATATCCCATGAGGAAGGCAATCGCAGTAATGATAGCTGTAGCTATGAATGAGTGAGTAATTGAGCGATGAGGAAAGTGATTTTCTAAGTAACGGGAGATGGGAAAAAATATTTGACCAATAATTGATTTACTAGAATCAAGATCTGGTAATTGACTTCCAATAATCGATAATCCTAATGTTAATGTATCCGTTTTTCCCAAAACTAATGATGTTACTGAACTACTAATTACAGCATGGGTTATCGCCATCATGATATTATTATTCTTCCAAATTAAAAATTATGAAATGGATTCAATAAATTACCTTTAATTATAGGCTTATTCCTTCTCTGGGTTTACTTTCAAAATAATAATAATCAAGCAATTAGTAATACAAAAAGTGACAACAACAAGTATATCAAATAAAAGAAGGAAGCATTTATGATGGTGACACACTTCGTGTAATATCTAGTGATAATGAAGAATTAAAAATAAGATTTGCCTGTATCGATAGCTCCAGAAAAAGACCAAGAATATGGCATTGAATCTCGTGATTATTTGAGATCGCTTTTACAATCAAATGGAAATAAAGTTAATCTCGATATTACTAATACTGATAGATATGGTAGAAGTGTAGCTGTTTTATATCTTCTTAATGGTGAAGCTGTTCAAGTTAAGCAGGTTAAGAATGGTTGGGTTTATCCTTATCCTCAATATAAGTCTGATTGTCCTATTTGGAATGATATTGAAAAAGCTGAAGCGATCGCTAAAAATAATCGGCTCAATATTTACAGCAAGAATCTAGTAAAAGCCTTGGGAATGGAGAAGAAATAATAAATAATTTACTTTACAAGGAATCCCTATCCTACTCTCTATCTTCTCTTTTATCTCACTGATATTATGATATATTTTTAGCATACCAAGTATATTACTGATTATGACTACTGAAAATGAAAGGGTAGCAGGATATATAATTCCTGAACTTTACGATCGCTTTGACCAATTTTGTCAGGAAAATAATCTTAGTTGCTCAAGAGCATTAAACGTGATTATTGCTGAATATTTTGGGCTTGAAGAAACTTTACTTATTAAAAAAACTTGGATTGGTGGTGTTACTTTAGTTGAATTTGAACAGCTTAAAAAAGAAGTACAAGAATTAAAAGAATTAGTTAATACACTTAGTAAACTATCAAGTAGCATACCTGAAAAGAAACAGAAAAAATCATCTGAAAATATAGAATTAGAAAGCAATCTTACAGATAACCTTGAGCAATAGAATTAAAGTACAACAGAATTAGCTAAAAGATTTAATGTCTCCAGAGGTGCAATAAATCAATATAAAAAGAAATTTAGAGATAATAAGATAACGAAAGAAGAATATATAGAATGGACGAAATCAAAAGACCCAGAAGGTAAAGGATGGTTTTTTGATGAGAATAGTAATTATTTTGTTTCATAATTCTTACCTAGGCTCTAAAATAGCCCACCCTGTTGTGTCGCTGGTTTTCTGATAAGGAATCATCGTTCACGTGCTTAGTTACCGCTCCATTTGTTATTTTCTCCCACCCATTATTGTTTACCATTCGTGCGGTGGGGGAGTGCTTCGTCGTTTCGCCGTCTCGCTGCGTTGCGTTCGTTCCGTCTCCCTCCTTCGTCAGTCGCTCCACTCGCTCCACTTCCTCCCCACGCTTCACTCCTCGCCCCCTAGTTTTGTTTTGGTCATAGCCAGTGGTGGCTGTTGGGGGCAACTACGCCCCGTAGGTTTTTAATAAAAGTTAGGCAAAATTACAAAGAAGAAACAAGAATTTAAAGAACGAATATAATACGGAAGTTTTAAATTCCTTAGAAGTGTTGAAAGTTCTTTGTCTCTGTTTGTCTTATCTTTATTGTCAAAACGAATTAATATCTTTTGATTAAACTCTTTTTGGCGGGAATGGGGAAAATAAGCAAATTGTAGATCTGGATTATTTCTTAAAAAATCTCTTAGTTTCATAATCTCGATGGTGAATCAGGGGAAAAAAGGAGAGCCGAAGCCCCCCCGAATAAATTAAGCGACGTTACCCAGACCTTGAAATTCATTATCTTGAATCTCACAATCAATAGATTCGATTAATCGTAATAAATCCCCTTCAATTCGTGCTAATTCTGAAGGAGTGGAACGAAACTTATCCGAAACCTCATCAAGGATAACTAAAGCGTGTTCCAAATCTGATAAAACAACTGTCTAAATTTTCCTCATTGTCTTTAAGAAGTTAAGTAAAACATTTTTTTCCTTTTTTCTAGTTTTGTTATATCTATTATAACAAATATTCCTAATAATTAGTGAGATTTTATAATTAATTATTGGGAATATGTGCTATAATAAGTGTATAAACTAGAAAAAGGATAGCGTCATGTCACATATATTATTTAATTTCAGCAACATAGAAAAGGTTGCATGGATTGATCGCAAAGATATAAAGATGATCAAGGTTAGCAGTAACAAATATTGCACAGTTACCCTAAAAACAGGAGAACAAATTAAGGTAACGGCAGAAGAAGTTAAAAAATTGATGGGAAGCGATCGTGCAGCCCGTAGCAGTGACATTGAGATTATCGATAATCAAGATAATACCTACACTGCTAAAAACACCATCAAAGGAACGGAATACACCTTAACCCCTAATGATTGCTTTATTGATTGCACCTGTCCAGATTATGGCAATCAATGGATAGTCTTTGAAGGGGAGAAAGCCTTATGCAAACACGGTTATGCCCTTTTATCTTATCTAGGATTCAATAGCTTTGAGGAATACCTAGAGTTCACCGAAGAAGAAAAAATTAACCGTCAATATCAGGAACATCAGGAACAACAAGACTATTACCATTTAATTAATGGTGAATTTGATTACATCGAAGAATACGAACGATTAGATCGAGAAGTGGCTAGTTACGAAGCCCATCGAGGAATGTAAAAGGAATAGGGAATGGAAACCGTTGCCCGTTCCCTGTTCCCTTGTATGCCTAGTTCTATGGAAAAGTCCTTAGCGAAGCGGTTTTTAATGACGGTAAACAAAAACCATAAATCCTAACACCTTTCCTAGATAAGAGTCAGAAAAAAAGGGCTTTTCGCCCAAACCTAAAACCATTGTTTATTAATTTTTAGCTTTAATCCTAATCTTTTCCGTCTTTCTCTAATTATTGGGTGATTAATAATCTTAGGTTGTTCTGTGTAAATCTCTACATTCCCTGTTTCCCTATTCGAGAAATCCACTGTAATTATTTTATTTTGCTGAGATTTTTCTTTGGAGTCCATAATTTTAATAAATATTGTTCAATTGCATTTGCTATAAATTCACTTCTTGATAATCCACTTTCTTCCAGAGCTTTATTAAATATAGGTTCTAAATCTTGATAAATACTGGTAGAAAAACATTGTTTTAAACGGGGACGTTCTGAGGCTGTCATCCATCCATCCTCCCGATGTGCCTTATGAGCATAAGTATTTGTTACCGGTTTTTTTGTTACCGCTTTCTCTAAATCCCATCCTCTCTGTAATCGAGCATAAACTGTTTGAATCGAAATCCCATTAGCGATCGCCCGTTCTTTATATTGATCAGGAAAAATTTTACTAGATTTACGGATACTCATAATAATACTATTAATAATATATAAATTATAACAAAAGACAAGGAATAGCAGTCGAGAATGGTATCATAAAAATATAAAAAGAAAAGCATAAAAGCTAACCTTTTTTCTAGTTTTTTGTAAAAAGGGGGATTAACCCCTTTTATTATAATCGGAACTAATCCTCTAAATCTTGACTGAAGTACTCAGACGCACCACAAACAATGAGTACAGCACCAACCATAGATCTTTTTTGTGACATCTTACATAAAGTATTAATAACACTATAATCTTTATTATTAATCTGTTTAATAAATTTCTTTTCTTTACTGTTAGCTAATCCGTCACATTGCCCTACCAATTCCCCAAAACGATAAAGAGAACAACGATAATGATAATGAAATAAATTTTGCTCATAATCTACGATTTTATCAATTAAATCAAATGTAGGACGTAAACGAAAAAGACGAAGGAGCTTTTCTGCACCAGCTTTAAATAAAACCTCTTTATTCCCACAATAAGGGATAGTACCATAATCTATTTTTTCTACTAAATAACGTTTAATATAAGTACGCATTGTCGAGAAAACAATCCTAGCTTGTTCGATGTCTTCATCTTCCAGTAAATTAAACTTTAGGGGGACATTTACTCTTCCTTCATTTATTACCTGAATCTCTGATTTATTCTGCATAAATACCTTCTTCTTTTTATATTTTTTCTTTATTATAACATGCTATTATATAGTAATTAATGATAAAATCCTTGTTATTATTAGAAATATTGGATATAATAGGGAAATAACGAAAAGGAAATCAAGAGAGAGAGAAAAGCCTTGATAGAAACCTAAAGTTATGTATAACAACTAGAAAAAAGGAAACAATAGTAATGATAAATACAGTAACAATAGCTGGTTATATAGGTGCAGAACCTACCATGAATGTTTATGAGAACTCAACAAAAGTTAGCTTTTCAGTATAGCGGTAAATACAGTGATAAAAGGAGAGGAAAAAACCTCATGGATACCTGTAGAATGTTGGGGAAATCAAGCAATGTTTGTTAATAATTATTTGCACTCAGGAAGTTATGTAATAGTATCAGGAAAAATTGAACAAAATTCATGGGAAACAGAAGAAGGAGAGAAAAAAAGTAAGCTATTTGTCTATGCTAATCAAGTAGAATCTCCTAAGTCTAAAGTAGAAGTTAAAAGCAATAAAAAAGGAGGTAAATAGGGAGTAGGGAGTAGGGAGTAGGGAGTAGTGATAAACCCATTACCGTACCGTTATTCTTTCTAGGAGAAAATAAAATGAATGAAATAACTAATTACAAAGATTTAATAGTCTGGCAAAAAGGAATTGATGTTGCTGAACAATGTTACAGATTAACTAAATCATTTCCCAAAGAAGAAATCTATGGTTTAACCAGTCAGATACGCCGATGCTCTGTAAGTATCAGTAGTAATATAGCTGAAGGTTACGGACGCAGAAGCACAGCTGAATATATCAGATTCTTAAACATAGCTCAGGGAAGCTGTAATGAATTGGAGACTCAATTAATTATTGCTCAGAGAATTGGTTACTTAACGGTTGAATCTATCAGAGAGATTAACCAAGAATTATTAAGCATTACCAGAATGTTGATTAGTCTTACCAACAAACTTAAAGAAAAACTCTAACACTACTCCCCACTCCCTACTCCCCACTCCCCATCATTATCATTAAATTAAGGAGAAAAACCATGAAACTATATGAATTAACCAGTAAATTACAGGAATTAGAGGACACTATAGAGAATCTGGAGGGTGTAGATATACCTGCTGATGTACAGTGCGATTCGTTCTAGCCAAAGTCTAAGTCCCTTGACTGAAACGTAAGCTAGGCAAGGTTTACAGATATGTACCTTGACAACTTGTTTTTCGTGGTGGTGCAAAACCATCCGCCCAGATGTTGGGTTGACAGCATAACCCTTAGTCAATTGAGGTGGTAACTCATAGGCTAACGCAGGGTTAAATGGTGTTCCTACTACTAGCCTAAAGTGGTACACATCTAGCAATTCTGATTATGATTACGCAAGGAACTTACGTTATAACCATCGTGAAGCAGAAATAGCTAAATAAGGCTGATAAGCTATAGCCAAAAGGCAACACTCTAACATACCAGCAAATTTGTAGATTTGAACTGGGAACATCAATATAGAGCTCGGTGGAGAGTAAGAATCTAAAGTCAGAAAATACGGAAGACAGGAACGAAATAACCTCAGAACGGCTCTTGAGGAGGTCGAAAACCTCAAGTAGTAACCAGCGTAAGCCCCAAAGAGGAGAGATTGTGTAAAAAGCCAATGCCTTTTTGTAATGAAAAGGATATGCTGACGTACACACTTAGATATGTATTGAATAGTTTTTAGTAGTAATTCAAATGTTATGAACGTAAAGTATAAATGGAACGCTTGGAATCAAATCGATTGGAAAATCGTAGAGATTGCAACGTTTAAGTTACAAACAAGAATATTCAGAGCAAGTCAAAGTGGCGATGTCAAATTGGTTCACAGTTTACAGCGATTACTAACCAAATCCTATTATGGAAAACTCTGGGCAACCAGACGTGTGACCCAAGATAATCAAGGCAAGAAAACGGCAGGGGTTGATGGTAAAAAGTCACTCACACCCAATCAAAGACTTGAACTTGTTAATAACCTAAGCATAGGTAGAAAAGCAAAGCCATTACGCCGAGTTTTCATACCAAAAGCAAATGATGAGAAGCGAGGTCTAGGAATACCTACCATAAAAGATAGAGCCTTACAAGCCCTCGTCAAACTAGGATTAGAACCGGAATGGGAATCAACTTTCGAGGACAATTCCTACGGATTTAGACCAGCAAGGTCATGTCACGATGCCATTGGAGCTATATTTAACGCAATCAGATATGTACCTAAATATGTACTTGATGCGGACATAGCAGGATGTTTTGACAATATCAATCACAATAAACTACTTACAAAACTCAATTCTTACCCCCAACTAAACAGACAGGTCAAGGCTTGGCTAAAGAGTGGAGTAATGGAAAACAAAGACCTAATTACTACTGACAAAGGCACGCCACAAGGAGGAGTTATATCTCCGTTGCTGGCAAATATAGCCTTACACGGTATGGAATTAGAAGTCAAGAAATTTGCCAGAACTCTCAAAGGTAGGAAAAAAGAGAATGAGGATAACCTCAGTCTTATAAGATATGCAGACGATTTTGTTATCCTGCACAAAGACTTAGAAATAATCCTACAATGTAAATTAATTATTGAAAACTGGTTAAAAGAAGTAGGGCTAGAATTAAAACCGAGCAAAACCAAAATTTCCCATACACTCAATGAGCATGAAGGAAATTTAGAATTTGACTTTGACTTCCTAGGATTTAACATCAGACAATATCCCGTTGGGAAATATCAAAGTGGAAAATCCGCACACGGAAATCAACTTGGATTTAAAACTATCATAAAACCCTCAAAAAGTAAAGTAAAAGCCCACATCAAAAAGATTGGCGATATTATAAGAAGTCACAGAAGTGTATCTCAAGAGGCTTTAATTTCCAAATTAAATCCAATCATCAGAGGATGGAGTAATTATTACAGCACTGTCTGTAGCAAAGAAACATACAACTATTGTGACAATATTTTATATCAACAATTAAAAAGATGGGCTGAAAGAAGACATCCTAAGAAATCAAACTCTTGGGTAGCTCAGAAATACTGGCACACCGATTACTCAAAGGTCATAATGAGAAATTGGTGTTTTAGTACAGATAGCACAAAACTTCTTAGACACTCAGACACACCCATTGTAAGACACGTCAAAGTCAAAGGGAATAAAAGCCTTTTCGATGGAGATATGTTGTACTGGTCAGCAAGGTTAGGAAAGCACCCAGAATTATCAACGAGAATGGCAACATTACTCAAGAGACAGAAGGGTAAATGTAATCACTGTGGACTATATTTAAAGGATGGTGACTTAGTAGAAATCGACCATGTTATCCCCAAATCATTAGGGGGCAAAGATGAATATAATAATCTACAAGTATCTACATCGACATTGTCATGACACAAAAACTGCAAGTGATGGAAGTACCAAAGGCAGTTGATTTGTACCTATGACAAAGGACATATTTGAGAGGAGCTGTATGACGGTGAAAGTCTCACGTACCGTTCTGAAGAGAGGTTTAGCTGGTGACAGCTACTCCTACTTTAATCTTGGAATACTTAAAATTATTAGCAGAAGCAGAAGAAACAAATGATAAATTTATTGATAAAATTGATTCAATTTTATGCTTAATACAGTCGAGAAAAAGATGGTTGGAAATGAGAAAAGCAGAGGCAGAAAGACTGAACAAATTAATTAAAAAGGATGAGAAAACTATTGACTGGTTACAAGAATATCTTAAACAACATTTAGAGAAAATAGGTAAAACTAAGTTCAGAACAAATAAGTTTAATGTATCCATCAGAAAAGCTAGTATAGCTCCCTTACATTTACTCAGAGAAGATGCTAAAAGCTATCCTCAACAATACCAGAAGGTAACAATAGAAGTAGATAAAAAGGCACTTAAAGAAGCAGTAATTAATGGTGATGCAGAAGCCTTAAAGTATGCAGAACTAGGAGAAAAATCAACTTATCTATCAATTAGATAAACTATATGGGGCTTTAAATAGCCCTAGTAAAATACTAAGTAAAATACTAAGTAAAATACTAAGTAAAATACTAAGTAAAATACTAAGTAAAATACTTGGCAAAAACTATTTATTACTTGTAACGAACCGGAATATGCGAAGCGGAAGACGAGAAGGCTAGAAGGCGAGCTTTGACCTAGATTAAGGTTTAATAGAAAATATATTGTTACTTGAATAGCGATCGCTCGCTTACTGAAATAGGTTAAGATTATAAGTAATTACTTATAATCTGGAGAAGCAAGTTGTCAGAAACCAGTGAAATTAAATCAGTTATTTGGATGGGAGATAGTCTCGAACAAGTTAAAAAATTTCCTGATTTTGTTCGCCGTGAAATTGGTTCATCTCTGTATGATGCGCAGTGTAGAGACAAGCCATCTGATGCCAAACCTTTTAAGGGAGTTGGCAGTGGAGTGTTTGAAATTGTAACCAGATTCGATTCTGATACTTACAGAACAGTTTATGCTGTACAAATCGGCGACTGTATTTATGTTCTTCATGCTTTTGTTAAAAAATCACCGAAAGGAATTAAAACTGCCCAAAAAGATGTGGATTTAATTAAAAAACGGTACAAACAAGCATTAGAAAAATCTAAGGAGAAAAATCAATGACTGAAGAAATCATGTCCTTTGAATTTACACAAAGTAGTGGTAATGTTTTTGCTGATATGGATTTAGATGATGGAGATGAACTTCTGACTCGTGCTAAACTCGGTTTTGCTGTCCGGAAGATGTTAGAAAATCGTAATTTAAAACAACAAGAAATAGCTAATTTACTCAATATTAAACAACCAGAAGTTTCTAATTTAATGAAAGGGAAATATCATCTATTTTCCGAAAGTCGTTTGTTTAGTTTTTTGAATAAACTAGAACAAAAAATAATGATTCAGATTACCCCTCATCATACAGGAGAACCTTTAATTGATGTTGCAATTAGATAGATGACATAAGAAGAATAACCTATGAGTCGGCGAAAATAGAAGGTTCTTGCAACGAGGGGCAAGTGACAAACAGTTCTTCTCAATTAAATTTTTAATGTCTCTGTCTTTTACCCATATCATTTTCGATCGCGCAGCGCCACTTCGTGATCGCCTGCTAACCAATTTACGTCATTTCAGCTTTTGAGAAGAAATAATTTGAACATTGTCATCATCGGATAGAAAAAAAGAAGTAACAGAAAGATTTGATTTTTCGCATCTTAAAGGCTCAATTATTTTTGAATAAGGATTCCAAATAGCAATAATATTTCTCTTATTTTTTTTCCTGATCAATTGACATTCTATATGTACAGTTTCTATCCAAACAATTAAACTACTATGTAAAGAAGCAGTGATATTTAAACTATATTTTTGTTCAATATCAGTCAACTTACGTTTTAATTCCATTTTAGTAGCATTGATTCTATCTAATTCTTTTTTTTTGTGCATCTCCTTCTAAATTCTTCTTCTTAATTTTTGTCATAATTTCCGATATAATAGTTTGATAATAATCTTCAATTCTTTCTGAATCCCGCTTTAATTTTCGACTTAAACTATTACGCCATGGTTTAATTTGTTCTTCTATATATTCAGAAGCAATTTGCTGACTAATATTCAATAATTTTTCATAATCAAGACTTAACTTTTCTTCCTCTGAGGGCATTTCAATTCTATCAGATTTCCACGATAAAGCATCTCCAATATTAATTCCAGAAACACCTGTGATTCCATTGACAAAAAAAGAGACTATTCCTTTTCGAGTTTCATCACTTTCAGCAGTATAAGCCACATTAAACAAAATATAAGGAGTAACTTCTGGATAAGCCTTAACAAACTTAATTAAACCATTTTGAGGAAAAAAAGTTTCCGTTACCATTTTTTCAAAACCAGATTGTTTAAGATGTCCATGATATTTAACTCCTAAACCTGCTAGATAACCCGTATCTTGTAATAGACTTTCTAAACTCTCAAAAATTTCTGAATTATAACTAACAAAATAACTATTTTTAACATCAGCTACCGTAGTAAAAGAAACCTCCTCAGCTACTCCTAAAATTTTTGCTATTTTCTTTGGTAAAAGTACTTCTAATATTTGTTGATCACTATATTCAGCAATACCATCATTTAAAGTAACAACTTGATTAATTGTCTCTAATAAACTGTTTGTTTCTACCATATAAACCAATATTATTATTACTAGAATTATTGATAAAATTAGGTTTCAAAATCTTCCCCAAATAATTGCTCATCATATTCTCTAATTTCGGCATATTCTTGTTTAGCGGCTAATAATTTACTACCTAAATCATCAAAAACATTTTCTAATTCTGATTCATTTTGATGAGATAGCCACAAATCCATTACCGTATCACTAAAATCAAGATCATCCCCCATATTTCCTAAAATAGTATCAATTTCTCCTACTACTAATTCAAACATATTAATTTTATCATGAAGAATTTTTAAGATATATTCTTCAATACTGCCTAGGATACAAAAATTAAAAATAAACACATCTTGAGTTTGCCCAATACGATGTAATCGCCCGATTCTTTGCTCAATTTTCATGGGATTCCAAGGCAAATCATAATTAATAATTACATTGGCAAACTGTAAATTCCTCCCTTCGCCTCCCGTTTCCGAAGCTAACATCACTGGCACTTCTTCTCTAAAAGCCTCAATGGCGGCATCTTTTGCTTTTAATGTCATATTACCTTGAAAAGAAGTATGGGCAATTCCAGCTTTTTCTAAACTACTAGAAAGATAAGTTTGAGTGGCACGATGATTAATAAATACTAAAGTTTTTTGCGTCGCTTTTTTTAATAAATCAATTAACTGTTTTGCCTTCTGACATTGTTTGATTTGTGATGCCCTTTTAAGGATAAATTTTAACTCATCATGGTCAAATCTTTCATCTAATTTTTTTAAAGAATCTATCAATGCTTTTGGGCTACTTCCTGCACGCATTAATAAGTTATGGAGAGTTAATTTATCCATTCCTTTTTCTTTAACTAATTGATGTTGACGAATATAATTACTAATAGCTAAATATAGGTCTTTTTCTTCGGCTGTTGGTTGTACAGTAATAGTATTAGCAAATCTACTGGGTAATTTTACATCTACTACTGCACGAGTATTTCTAATCATTACTTCTCGCATTAATGTTCTTAATTGTTCGGGATTTTTTGGCACTCTTCCATCCCTAGAAACATATTGCTTTTTAAATTCTGTTTCGGTTTTTAATAAACCTGGTTTTAATAAAGTTAAAAGGTTGAAAAGTTCCCCTAAATGATTTTGTACTGGAGTAGCCGTTAACATCAAAATAAAACGTTTTTTCAGACTATTAACTAATTGCCAATTTAAACTTTTTTTATTCTTTAAATGATGGGCTTCGTCAACAATTACTAAATCCCATTCTCTGGATGTCACATATTCAAAATGACTTTTATGTTTAGCAGTATTAATAGAAGCAATAATACAATCATTTAAAACCCAAAACTCTTCTGGGGTACTATTTCTTTCGTCAGTGGTAATGGTAGAAATATTAAATTTTTCTTGTAACTCCGATTGCCATTGAGAAACCAAAGTTGCAGGAGTTAAGACTAATAACGATTTAATCATACCTCTGGTAAAATATTCAGAGCAAATTAAACCAGCTTCAATGGTTTTCCCTAAACCCACCTCATCGGCTAACATTGCCCTACCGCCAAATTGTTTAATAACTTTCTTGGCTGTTTCTATTTGATACCAATGTTTATCAATATGATTTAAAGTTGGTAAACAAACTAATTGATCATAATCGGCGGAAATATTAAGTTCATAAAGAGCTAATCTCGCTTCATAGTTTTCTATGGGGGTAATGGTAAATGAGCGAAATGCCGATGATGCAGGGGAATCTTTAAATTTGAATGAATACAATTGAGTTATAAAAATAAGCACTTTACGCATCTAAGTTTACTGGTGAGGATAGCGAAAAGGCAAGATCCTCAGCATACCCAGTATGTGGTCATTATGCCAATCATTATTGCTATTTTGATGGGTTTTGGCATAGTTCGATTTATCGGTCTGGGAACCAGACTTCATTGAGTCTGTTGCTATAATCGATTGCCCCTACAAATCAATAAACTGAGAAGAACCCTCATTCGGTCTAGCGTGGAGGTACTTAGATGTAACAGTGAGGGAGCTATGACCCAGACTTCGCATTAACACATCAATATCACACCCATTCTCTAAACTATGGCAGGCGTGGGCATGACGTAACCAGTGAGCGGAGACATGGGAATTAACCCCTGCTCTTTCAGCCGCCGCCTTGATAATCCGATGAAGCTGGTGGCGGTCTAGCCTATTGCCGAACTTAGTAACAAAAACTGCATCTGTTCCGTCTTTCCGTGGCAGTGATATCAGCTGTTGCCAGAGGGATTGGTTAATCAGGACAGTCCTAATCTTTTCTCCCTTACCCATGACCGTTACCTGACCGCCATTCGTTCTAGGCTGTAGATCTCGCCAATTAATGCCCAAAGCCTCAGATGCCCTTAACCCAGTGCTGTAGATGATAGTTAACAGACAGTGATCTCGTCCCGGTTGGGCCGCCACAATCAACTTCCTGATCTCCTCTTGTTCGAGGAAGCGTTCATGGATGGCGTTTACCTGAGAAGGTGATTTCAGAGCAGCCGTCACATTTAAGTTGAGATAGCCAATCTTCGACCCATAACTGAATAGGGACTTAACCACCGAAATCTTCAAGCAGACAGTATTTTTACCATAACGCCGATAGACCAAAGACTCCATCCACTGGAGTAGATCTTCCAAGTGGACATCCGCCAACTGTTTGCCGACAAACTCAAAAAACTGTCGTACAGTTCGGGTATAGAGTTTTTGAGTGGGCAGACCTTTGCCAGTAAGCCACATCCTAATCAGGGAAGCGTCATCAGTGATTTCGGTCAGGGGTTGATGAGGGGAATTCATGGCGATAAGGACAGGGTTTTACAACGATAGTCTCCTTTTGTTGTGTTCCTTCCTTGAGGATAACCTATAATCAAGACATAATCTCTCCCTCCCCAAGAGGACAGTCTCTTTTTGTCTTCGGTGATGACTTTTTGCCTACTGTTTCCGACCCTAGGCGGTTGCACCGCTCGAATTCTGAGGAATTTTTTTACCAGATAGTCAGAGAATAAAAATCTCTGATAGCAGTATCTTTAGTTATTAACTGAGCCTGATACTGAGCTGCCAGAGCTACCACCACTCGATCTACAGGATCTTTATGCTCCCAATCTAAATTAACACTATCGACCCACAAACTGACATCAATGGAAATAATTTGAATGACATCCGAACGAAATAGAGTAGATATATATCTCTCTATATCTGTTCCCAAATCTAATTTACCTTTTTTTACCTTGAGTGCAATTTCCCATAAGGAAATGGAAGCGACTAAACCATTTTTTTGTTCTTCCATGGTGGCACAAAGATGCTTAGCTGAAGCTGAAAGGTAATCTGGATCTAAACTCCACCAAATCAAAGCACAAGTATCTAAAACTATTTTCATAGCTCACTCCACTCTTCCGTCGTAGGAGTGGTTAAGTCTTCATAGTATTTAACCTTACCTCTGAGGGGAGCAAATAATTCTTCTGTGCTAGGTGATGCCTCATATTTAGAGAGCTTAAATACGGGCTTACCTCCATCCACAATAATGATGTCTTCATTCTCCACATCTAATCGCTCTAGTAGTTCCTCTAATTGAGTTTTAAGTTCTGTTTTGGTTATCTGCATTATTTTTTTCTTGATTGAAAGTAGTTTCTTTCTTCCAAATTAACTAATTTATGATTGTCAAAGAATTTTTTAGACAAGTGAAGGGGCAGATTGAACTGCCCAGATGGAAAGGAAAGAAAACAAGCAAGGGCGATTATTATTAAGCTAAGCAGCATTTAATCTGCGGTTTAAAACTGTGAAACCCTTGCTATCTTGAATCTGAAGTTGTAACGGAAATGCGTTTTAGCTTAAGGAAATGGCTGAGAGCAGTCGGAAAATTGCCGTTTTTGGTGCTTAATTAGTTGGTAGGGAGTTGTCTGTTGACTAGTACTGGATAGTCGCACCCAAAAAACCGATAATATGGTCATTTAAGAGCCAAAACTCTTCCGGAGTACTATTTTGAGAGTTTTTCTTAATCTGTGGTGTTGTACAAAGAACCCCGATATGTCCATCCCTACGTTCTTGCTTTTTGCCAATAAGAACTATGTTAAGCCGATATTTTGATCTGCCCTCTTGCCACTTTTTCCATGAAATCAGAAACACTAGAATAGCCCAAATTTCTCGCCAGTAACTTTAGCTCATCCCATCCTCGCTGTGTCAAACATACAGTCCTATTTTTTTTGGGCTCAGAATATAGACAGGGACGACCTTCGCTAAAAGACAGATTTGCCTTACTATGCGGATGTTCACCTCTTGTATATTTTTTCTTGCTCATCATCTTATCGTACATTTAAAAATTTTTGTCTATATGCCTGTTCCCATTATACCCAAAAAAAATCGATCAAACATTCTTGACATTTCCTTTTATCAATTGTAAAATGGAAACAAGGAAAAGGAAAGAACCAACCTCAAGCCTTAGAAGTTAACCAAAGGTTCAGCAAAATACAATTACGACGTGTGACTAGATTGAACCCCTACCACACGCCGCTATGTAAATCCGGAGGATCTACAATGACAATTTTAAATTATTCTGACTATCCATCATACCAAACCTCTCAACTTTGTGAGAGTGTCGTCATCTGCGGGGCGTTAGCCGGAGAAGTTTTTAACTGGGGCAACGGTACAGAAAATCATCCTGCCTTTCTCTTTTTACAGTAAGGAGAAGAAAAATGAAACTAACTGAAATACTGGAACGTCTGCAGCAGCCTGTTCCCCCGAAACTAATCAGCTACAAGATGATCAAGGGCAATCGCATTGAGTATATTTCTTGGGTAAATTTAGCCGATTTACTGGACGCACGTGCGGGCATCGATGGCTGGAGTTGGCGGATGGTTGATCAACAACAGATCGGTAATCGCTTAACCCAAGTTTGGGAATTAACCATTATCGGTGAAGACCGCTCCATCTCCCGTCAAGCCAGTGGAGATGAAGATGTGGACCTCGATGCCTATGGCACTCCGGCCACGAACGTCGAAGCTCAATGCCTGAGAAGATGCTGTTCAAAGTACGGTCTCGGCAGAATCCTCTGGAAGAAGGAGCACAAATCAAATCCCCAGCCTCCCCCCACTTTCCCAAAAGTCCCACCATTCGCTAATGGTGAAATCACTAGACAGGAGTGGTTACACCGTTTTGGAAACCAACAAACCCAAAAAGTTTAACCCCAAAAAGCCCCGTTTCGTCAGGGGATGGGGTCTTGCTTTCGGTCAACTATCTTATTAAGTAATATTATGACAATACAAATAACACATCCTCAAAGAATCACGAACAAATTGGTGACTGACAAAATTTTAGCTCAGGGTGAGGTGTAATGATGACGACATTAAGCATCGAACAAGAGACATTTAAGTCTTTCTTCCAACTATCTAAAGAGGCGATCTTCAAAATATGGAATTCCAAGTTATCAGGGAATGATTGGAAGGTTTACAGTTTCCTGAGTTTAATTGATCCCTTTGGGGATCGCTGGTGCGAGCTGCCTGACATTGAGAATATTTGCCAACTTTTGGCCATAAGTCAAGCCAGCTTTTATCGAGCAATGTCTAAACTGAAGGAAGCCGAATTAATCAACGCTGAGGACAAGGGTTGGAGATTTAAGAATATCTTAGGATTCGCAAAAATGAGAGGCCATTCTCAAAATTGCGAAACTATTCTCAAAAATGAGAAACCACTCTCAAAAATGAGAATAGATTCTCAAAATTGCGAAAACCAAAGCCCAGAACCATTGCCAAAACTAGATTCCAATCTCTCTCAGACTATTCAAACTAATAAAACTATTCATACGTATCCAGACTGTGACACACACACAGATTATTGGAGTATTTCAGAAGAAGAAGAAAATAATCAAGTAGAACAGTATATTAGTTCTTTTAACCAAGAATCTAATACAGAAATACTAGCTAATCCCCAAAACTTCAAGGTCGAGAAAAATGTCTCGGCTAGTAGTATTGTTGTCAGGGAACAGAAAACAAGCAATAAACAAGAGGATATTCATTATTCATCATCCAGAACTCGCAATTCGATTTGGCAGTGGTTGCTAGATGGTGCCTGGAATGTTAACGGCAAATTAGATCCAGCCTTTCAGGAGTGGTTAGCGAAGAAATGGATGGTTAAGTATCAAGATTGTGATATTTATGAGTCTAAGGCGAATGTACTGGCTTATTTCCGTAATGATCCTGCTAAACTGCCTATTCGTTGGGAACAGTATCAAGAAGAGTATTTCGCTAAACTTCAGAACATTAAAGATCGCCTCGATCATGGTTGTACCATTTCCCCAGAAGAACAACAGGAGACGATCGAGCGACTTTCTGCCCTTAAACCATTAGATTCAGAACAATCAGTATCTTTTCAAGGGAACAGGGAACAGGAAGTAGGCAGTATTGAAGAAATCATTATTCGTCAATTACCCCAAGTAAAAGAAGGGAACAGGGAAGAGGGAATAGGGAATAGTGAGCAAGTAGGCAGTGGGGAGCAGGGAGTAGGGAGTAGTGAAAACACCGTTCCCAGTTCCCCGTTGCCCGTTCCCTCCAACGTAAATATTTATAGCCAATCAATAAATGATCAAAAGCCAGTAAATGACGAAAAGGAAAACGAGGTAATTCATAATTCATCATTCATAACTCATAATTCCACTGTTGCTGATGCTGAGGGGAAAAAGTATAAAACCTATACCAAGGAATCTGCCGAAGAAATACCCGTTAATGAGAATTTCAAAAATCGTTTAGCTCAATGGCTAAAAACTATGGGAGGAGGTCAAACACACTATGCTTAAATCTAAACATTATCCTGACTTTTCTCTCAATCCCCATAATGTCAAAATCGGTGATTGGGTATTTGCGAGGGGGAATGTCGGCAAAGTAACTGACATTCACGTTAATAACGGCAAGATGTTGCAGTTTTGGGTTAATTGGGATAGTTCTAATCTTCCTACCCCCGAACTGGCTAACAATCTTCAGAAGGTTAATAAACCTATGGCGATCTCAGATAGCATTCGGGAAGTATCAGGAAAGATTAAGCTAACTTTACTTACCATTGATGTCAACCTACAGCAGAGGGTAGAGATTAATGATTCTGTGGTGGATGATTATCAAAATGCTTATTCTGAAGGTGTCGAACTTCCTCCTATAACCGTCTGGAGAGAGGAAGGGAGTGGGGAGCAAGTAGGGAGTGGGGAGCAAGTAGGGAGTGGGGAGCAAGTAGGGAGTAGTGAAAATAATCAATTATTTGATTCTCATAATTCTGAATTAACCTCCACTGCCGACTCTCTGGTTACTGAACACAGTCAAATTCTACTGCCCACTCCCCGTTATTACTTGGTTGATGGCTTTCACCGAGTAGAAGCGGCGAAACAAGCTGGAATAACTGAATTACCCTTTATCGAGAAATCTGGTACTTACCGAGAAGCTTTATTGTTTTCTCTGGGTGTCAATTCTATTCATGGTTTACGCCGTAGTAATGAGGACAAAAGAAAAGCTGTTTTTACTCTCCTTAATGATGAAGAATGGAGTCAATGGAGCGATCGAGAAATTGCTAGAAAAACATCGACTAGTCAGCCTTTTGTTTCTAAACTTCGTCAGGATATTTTTAACCTTGCTCGTAATACTTTCGCTAACAATAGCAATCTCACTGATAACGTTATCAGTGGTAATCAGGAAAGTAACAATAGTAATCTCACTGATAATATTATCAGTGGTAATCAGGAAAGTAACAAAGAAGTTATAAGAACTTATATTACCAAGGATGGTATAGAGGCGAAGATGAGGGTCGGAAATATCGGTCAAAGTAAGTCATCAGAATCATTAACACCAGCAGAAGATAATCAGATAATTTCTGAACAACTTAAGGAAGATATAGAAGTTACAGATTTTCAGCAAAATAACTATCTTGATGATGCACCGGCGGAAATAGATAATGATAATACTGATGCTGAATTAATAGATTCTACCAACGTCAAACCCAGTAAAGGAAAACAGAAAATAACTAATCCCTTATCAGTGGGCGATCGAGTCAAAGTAAAAGATAATCATTATTTTGGTGGACTGGAAGGAGTTGTTACCCAGATTCCCTCTCCTCATTCTCTTGTGGTTGCTTTTGATAATGACCAACGAGAGTTAATCCGACTCCAAGATTTAGATTTACCATCATTATCTAAACCACAAAAACCTCAGAAGAAAGAAATTCTGATAAAAGAAGGGCTTAACTATAAAGCAGGACAAGGTTGTAAATGGTATGTTGAGGTTGAGGAAGAAGTCTATAAAGGATTACAAATATATCAGAAGAGATTGAGTACTCCTACTCTCAATGGTGCTTTTTCCCGATTCTTGGTAGAAAAGGGGATCTTAAAAACTCATCCTGATAATCCTACTAAATTGCTTGATTTAGAAGATACTGCACCTACTCTTAAACCTTTAAATCTATCTGTTACTACTCTGAATCTGTTACAGCAGTATGTTAATAAGCATGGGGAGGAAGCGATCGTGCAATTATTGAAGCAACGAATCAATTAACAGATATTAGATTTGGGATTTTGGATTGTAGGATGGGGGATTGGTTATTTATTAACGAGCGAATAAAGGTTTAAATATGTCGAAGAATTCACTTTAACCAATACCTGATACTTTATTTGGTCTTTGGAAGCAACTCCAGAAAAACCTTTTCCTTCTACAATATCGAGTGTGGAAAGCTATTCGGGCGATCGGTAGTAACCGTACGAAAACGTGCGCTAAGGCTGAAATACTTACTATGACTGGACTTGAAAATTAGATTTCTTGAAATATATAACCCACATTCCGCATGTTCTTTTAGAAAACAATCATATTTTAATGACTTTTACGCAACTTTACTATAGGTAATACATATATTTATTGTTTTTTGCGGGCAGCTTCGCTGTGCCTTTGGCATCGCCATATACAGATTTTTACAGTATTTATATTTGTTTAATCTCAATTTCGTTGTTTTATTACTTGGAGAATATTTTGTAAACAAGGCGTTAAGGTATTACATGACATAGTGCAAATTGACGTGCGGATGCGGAATGTGGGTTCTATGGTAAGGGTGGGGAGTTTGCCTCGAATCGTTTGGAAACTCAGGAGTTATCGGTATTGTCTTTGCATTTATTACAAATTTGTTTAGTGTATATAAATACTTTGATGATTCAGAGTGTGCTAGCTCAAAAGCATTGGGAGAAAAAGCTGACGGCTACTGATTTGCGAGCAATTACGCCTCTTATTTTTAGTCATGTCAATCCTTATGGTCTGTTTAAGTTGGATATGAATGAGAGGATTTCGAGATTAACGCAACCATTCGCAGCGTAAGATATCAACAAGTAAAAGTTATTATTTGTTTTTCTTATCAATCGAGCCGGAAAAAGAGGTAATTTACGGAATACAAGTTGTCACTTGCCCCTCGTTGCACGAACCTTCTATTTCCGCCAAATCATACGTCAGATATATTTGACTGTATTTTTTGAGTGAATTACTTATTCAAAGTGTCCTTATCCAAAGTAATTCTTTCCCACTGGCACGAAAAACAATTTATCCCCTGGATTTACTACCATCCTTTTAAAAGATGTTTTCTTTTACAGTCGGCATCTAGTACTTGGCTACAAGATTCCCATTCAACTCGTTCAATGTTGTGGTACTTTAATTCAAAGGGATGTTGTTGAGGAACAGTATCAATAGTAGTTTTCGCTTTTTCAATTTCTCCCATGGCTAAGTCAATCCAAACGTCTTCTAAAACATCGGGAATTTGCCCAAACATGGCATGAATCGATTCAAGACGATCGCTGAGAAGCTCATGAACTCTATCTTCTACCGAACCTTGGTAACGCATATTATAGATAAAAACGGTTTCTCTAATTTGTCCAATACGCTGAATACGTCCTTTACGTTGTTCTAAACGGGTAGGATTCCAGGGTAAGTCTAAGTTGATGAGTGTTCCCAAACGCTGCAAATTAAGTCCTTCGGAAGCAGCATCGGTACCTAAAATTAAGCGTAATTCTCCCAAGCGAACCTGAGTTTTTAGGGTTTCTCGCTCACAACGATTAAACTGCCCGTTGAACATTATCCCTGATTTATTTCCCCCAGCATAAATCCCGATCGACTCATCGGGTATAGTTTCGGTTAATTGTTGAGCTAACCACCAAATGGAATCAAAATATTGCGAAAAAATGATACATCCCTGTTGAAACCATTTTTGTTTTAACAGTAAGTCTATGACTATTGCATATTTGGGATCTCGCTCTTGATTAGCTTTGAGTCTGTCAATAAAAGCTCTGAGTAATTCTTGTTCTTCTAAAGTCAGAGTATAACCTCTTTCTGGTCTTTGCTCATCCTCTGCTTCATCTTCTTCCCCAGTAAAAAGAGTGCCGTTGTCTTGTTCGGTCTCGTCATAACCTTCAAGCATTTTCTCCGCCGAAATTCTTCCTGCATAAATGGTACTTCCCACTCTTCTGAGTAAAAATGTCTTAAAAAAACCACCTGTTTTCAAACGAGAATTGATTAACTGACAAAATTCCTCGGCAACCTCATAAGCGTCTTGGAGGTAAGGAGGTAAACGGATAGCTTCTTCGGGTTTTTCTCCTAATAATTCTACTTTCACTGGCTGTAGTAATGGTTCATTACTTTCAGGGTTAATCGTCGTTTCTAGATATTCTCTAGTACGGCGAACAATATGACGAATAAAAGGATTATGATGGGTGCCAAAGGTTTTGGCTAAATCTTTGACTCGTCTTTTATCAGCTGGGCGTAATTGTTCCCATGCTTCTGGGGGTGCGACGGGAATATGATCATCTAGTTTTAAACTACGGCGAAGCATTTGCAAACAGCGATCTGAATTGGAAGGGGGTAAAGGGTTACGAATCCAATTCCAGCGTTCTAAATCATCGTCAGGTAATTCTATTTGTCCCATAACCACAGGTAAAGAATAATTAGGGAAACGCCAATGACTCCAAGGTTTACCAAAGATAAATTCTCGCTCGCCATCTAAAATTCTCAATAAATCCCATGCTTCGATGGGGTGAATTTGTACGGGAGTGGCGGTAGCGAGTAGTAAACTATGAGTACGGTGAGATATTTGTTCCAAAAAAGCTAATAAATTATTCGGTTCGGGTACATCTTGAGGTTGATCTCGTTTAATATTCTTACGTCTAGCACGGTGAGATTCATCGACAATTACACATTCATAGGATAATTTTAAGAGATATTGGGAAGCTTCCGAGCGACTAGTAACTAATCCTTGAGATACGATCCCGATTTGCCGAGGACATTGTTTAATTCCCCCAGCACCAAGAGTAGGGTATTCAATGCCGTTTTCATCAATCCAGCGTTTCCCATCCCAAACGGCTGAAGGCATATCTAGTAAGTTTTTCATTTCCTCTTGCCATTGCCATAACAGAGGTTTGGGTACGAGAATTAAGATCGGACGATTACCATATAAACCCATAAGCATTGCCGACATGGCTAATTGCATAGTTTTCCCTAATCCCACTTGATCTGCTAATAAATATCTGGCTCCTGATGGTTTTTGATGAGCTTCAAAGGCTAATTTGACAAAGTATTTTTGATGCTCCCACAATCCGTATTCTTGACGGTAAACAGGGGTTTCGATGACAACCGAAGCGGGATTAGCTGATTCTCGCCATACTTGTACTGTGGGGATAACTTGGCGATCTATTATTCTGCCTATATCTTTAATAATAAAATCAGCCAGGTTAACGGCTAAGCTAACTTTTCACGGCATCTTTTTCGGTTGACAGGTGTTAGGTGTTAGGGGTTGGGTGTTAGGATTAGGGATTGAGGATAAGCTTTAATAGTTGAACAGTCAAAAAAAACACTTAGAAACTGATGGGAATACAATCCTATAGAGACTTAAAGGTTTGGCAAACAGGCATGGATTTAGCAGAAGAATGCTACTTAGTTACTCGCAATTTCCCCAAAGAAGAACTTTACGGGTTAATTTCTCAGATTCGTCGAGCATCAGCCTCTATTCCCGCCAATGTCGCTGAGGGGCATGGTCGAAAAACCCGAAAAGAATATATACAGTTTTTATACATAGCACAAGGCTCTCTTAAAGAATTAGAAACTCATCTTTTATTGTCGAAAAGGGTAAAGTTAGGAGAGGGGAAAGTCATTGATTCTCTTTTAAATAGATGTGAATCCCTCGGAAGATTATTATCAGCATTGATTCGTGCCCTCGAAAACAAAAACTGAATTTTCCCTATCACCCAACCCCTAACACCCAAACCCTTTCTCAGGGAAAAGATACCGTGAAAAGTCAGAACGGCTAAGGGGTTTTGCCAGAGACTGTCAAATTCTGTTTGCACCCAGGCAATAGCCTCAGCCGAATCGTCTTCCCAGAGTAGTTCATAATTGAGTTTCCAGGCTGAATAGGTTTCGTTGGTACTGCCTAAAAAGCTGGTTTGTCTGCCATCGGCTAAGGTAATCACTCCAGCTTTACCATGGACTAAACCAAATTTATCACGGGGTAATACTTTTACTTCCATTTTCCCTGTGCTTAAAAACTGGTAAAGTCTGGTTAATCTGGGTTTACTACGAGGATCTAATTTTTCTGGTTCAAAAGCACACCATTCCCGTCTGAGGGCATAATTAGCGGCACGAGCAGTTTCTACATCTTTAATTTCTAAATCGGAGTTACAGATAATCCTGATTTTTCCCGTCATAGTTTCGATCGCTTCCCCTGCTACTTCTAAGATGGAGGAGCTAAAATAACCCGCAATGCGATCGTATTGGGTTGCTCCTTTGAGTCTGGCATTTAAAAAGGATTCATCTAAGGGGGTTTGACGGGAAGAAAATCGATTAATTGTCATAGAAATAAATTTTTAATATTAATTATTTTTGTCAATAATCTTTCGATTTGATTTTTAAAAATAGATTTTTATTGACTTATTTAAAACGTTAAAATTAACCGATATAATCCATGATTGATCCTTGTTCTAAACCTGTTAAGCGACGATACATTAATACGGCTTCTGATTCACTCATACTAGCAACTATATCAACCGCTAATCTTATTTTTTGTTGAGACTCTTCACCATCTTTTAGTAGTTTTTCAATGGAGCCATCTTTTAAAAATCGAGAAGGTATTAAATTGATTCTATTATTTTTTATTGCCTCTTGATAAATTTCAAATAACTCTCGAATAATTTTTTTTTGTCCATGTTGTTGAGTTGCTAAACGAGGATTAGTAATAACATATTTCCACACTAATCTTTGTAATAATTCTAGTTCTATTTCTTCGTCTAACTTTCGTTCTAAATAACCATATTTGCCGTAATTGTGAGAAATGGAAGCAGAGTGAATATATCTTTGTATTAACAAAGAACTGTTTGCCCTGACATAAGTAATTTCGTCAGCTGTTCCGGGGTTGTATTTAGGAGGTATATATGTGGAAAGAAATGTTTTTAATCTTTCTTGTTCTTCTGGTTCTTGTATTTTATTTATAATATCTTCATCAGTAAGGCGATCGCTTTCAAGCCATTTTTGGAGAAAATTTTGCCATTCTTCTTCTTTTTGAACTAAAACATTGATAGGAATTAAACCAGCTAAATAAAAATCTTCTAAATCATGAACGCTATAAGTTATATCATCAGCAAATTCCATTACACTAGCTTCTAAAGTAAGATGCTCCGATTGCTGATTAGTTTCATCAGCTCTCACAAAATTAAAAACTTCTTCATCTAGCTCATAAACCGAAAATTTTTTTCCTTTTTTTGATTGAAGATTATTTTTATCACGAAACCAAGGATATTTTAATGTAGCGTTTAATGTAGCTCTAGTCAGATTAAGACCTGGATATTCTGGTTTATAAGGTTCTAATCTGGTTAAAATACGAAAGGTTTGTGCATTACCTTCAAAACCATCAGATAATCCAGCTTTCCTGGCTACTTGATCCAGTTCTTTTTCTGCAACATGACCAAACGGGGGATGTCCTAAATCATGAGCCAGACAAGCAGTTTCAACAACATCAGCATCTAATTCACCAATTCTTTGACTAAGTCATCATCAGTTTCAGATTTTAAGTATTCAGCGAGTCTTCTACCGACTTGTGCAACTTTTAAAGAATGGGTAAGACGATTATGAAAGACATTTCCTTCCTTAGCACTAGCAACTTGTGTTACCTGAGCTAAACGTCGAAAAGCAAAAGAATAGATCAATCTATCTCGATCTATCTGAAACTCATTTCTTTGATCTCCTTTTTTATCTTGATTATGCTGACGTTGTTGACGTTTAGATGTCATGTTTAAGCTACATACTCCATTTTCCATTGACGATCTGGTTGGATTTGCCCTTCCTCTCTCAATTTGAGAATCGTTTCTTTTACTTCTCGCTCGGTGATTTGATAATCGTCAAAAAGTTGATCAACTAATTCATCAACGCTCATTGAGCCTTCCGTTTGAAGCAACTCAATAATTTTTTCTTCTGCTCTAGATTTTACAGCCATGGGTTATAAATTTTTTTATTAACATATTCAGTAATTATATACAGGCTTAAGTCTGTTTCTAGCTCAAATTTTACAGAATTTAAAGGCGTTCAAACGTACCACTTTATTTTTATTGTTTTTCAGTTGTTTTCAATAAAAAGAAAATAGATTAGATATTTTTATCTTAAACGCTATCATTTTCCACCGCCCCAGCTAATAATCGAGAGGCATCCGCATCCTTTTCCCAATGGGGAATTGTTTTACCCACCATCGCCAGATATTTAAGGATTTCCACCAGAGTTTTACGTTGATTCCAATAGTCTAAAACCTCGTTTCTCAGCCAATTTTTACCCGATGAAACTTCCTCACTCCGCACCACTTCCCGAATGGCAAATAAGGCATTTCTGACTAAGGAGGTACTAAAAATACTTTCTTTATTCAGTAATTTTGTCCCAAATTGAGTAGCAGTTTTTAATTAGTAATATACTTGAGTTTAATAGTTTTTGCCATGAAGTGTTAAAAGCGATCGCCTTTTCCTTTTCGTCATCCCAAAAATCGGAACTTTTCAAACCTTCTTGATTTAAAGAGTCAATCTCAGAAAGTTCCGATTTTTCTACAGCGTCCTCAGCTTTATCCCCAAAATCACTTTTCAAACTTTCTTGATTTAAAGAGTCAATCTCAGAAAGTTCCAATTTTTCTACATCGCCCGATTTTTTCGACAAGCGATCGCCCCTTCCAAAATCACTTTTCAAATTTTCTTGATTTAAAGAGTCAATCTCAGAAAGTGCCGATTTTTCTGCATCGCCCGATTTTTTCGACAAGCGATCGCCCTTGACATCAAACTTATCTGCCGTAGCCAATAATAAACCATGAGTTAACAACTGTCTCGGATTAAATAAATGATGCCAATGTGTCCAACCTCTTTCACGAATTGGTTGATCTGTGTTATATCCTGATTCAATTTTACGACTAGGTAAATAACCTTTTTGTTGCCAAATTTTAAACCTTTCTGTTAATAATTGTAAAACCTCTTTTTCTCGCTCTAAATCTTCTTTATCAGGGGCTAAATAATAACGTTTTGTTTGTTCTTTTCCCTTATCATCAATATAAGTTTCAACCCAACGAATGCAATATAAACGCTCTTGAAAAACATCATCAGGGCGAGGTATTAAATCATCATTTTCCCATAATCTTAACCCGTACTCTGTGCCATTTTCAGTTTTTCTATCCCCTCGAATCATAACTATAGGAGTGGACATTTGACAATGAGGACAATGTAAAGCCGAATTTTTTACCGTACCATTTTTTGCCTCTTTTAATTCCTCTTTAGATACCCCTGATTTAATGATGATGTCGAAATATCCTGGTATATTTTCCCCCTTTTGTAGAGACATACCATTGCTACTTTGTGGGAGCTGAGAAGAACCTGAATCCCCAATAGTAAGGACTTTCTCTTTACTCTCCCCCAAACTTGGGGGCTGGGGGGCTGGAATTAATTGAGCGATCGTCTTTGTCTTTTCACCAATTACCCAACTAGGGGCTAAAGGCACTAACCAACCGCACTCAGGACAACGGGTTTCATTACAGTATAAATAAGCATCAGCACGCCAACCTTCACTATTATGTTCAATACCCCATTCAGTGATGATTTTATCTACCTCGTTATATACCTTTTCCTGTGCTTCTCGTACCGTTTTCGCCACTTCTTCACCACCACCAACAATATTTAACGCCGCCCAGGTTAATAAAGTTGCCACAGGATTTAAGTCTGAACCGTAAGCTTCACAACCGATTCTGGCCGCTTCAAAAGGTACACTGCCCCCGCCACAAAAAGCATCCCCAACTTTAGGAATATGCCCAAATTTTTTAACACCTAGTTGTTGAATTAACTCTGATAAATTTGTGGCATTTGTAGCTAAATATTCGTTAATTTCTTGCCATGTTTCTGTAGGAATATTGTCTATTTGTTCAGGGCGATCGGTATAATTTAATTTCTCATCATAAGATAATTGATTAAAGATTAATTTCTGTAATTCTGTCTTTTTTTCTGCTTTTAAACCAGATTTATATTTAGGTTTTTCTTCAGTAGAATCAGGACTAAAATATTCTTGTTTCTGTTGACTATTAGCGAGACTATAAAGAACTTTTAAAGGGATAGATTTAGACTTTCTTAACCATAAACCTTCTTCATCCATGGTGAGAATTTTAAGGAAAATTTCCCTATCTTTTTTAGGGTTATCAGTAGCAGGTAATAATAACCCTAAAATTGTCGCCCTCACTAAAATTAAGGGCTTTCTCCCCCACCATTTACCCAACCCCGTCAAAGTTTGCCCTGCACCAGCTTTACGCTCTTTGTAGCTTTCTTTGGATACTTTAGAAACGGGAAATTGTACTTCGATAAATGAGGGCATAGGAATTATGAATTATGAATTATGAGTTATGAATTATGAATTATGAATTATGAAGTGAGTAAAAAATTATAGGTAATATAGTGTGAATTTACCACAGAGAAAGAAATCTGATTTCTCCTCATTTTATCAAGAATCGGGTTTTGAGAGAGAAATCGGGTTTTTTTATGTTTTATCAAAGAGTTTGGGCTTTTATTTTATAAACCCGATTTCTGACTACTCCAAGATTAAATGCTTAATTATTTTATCCTGTTCAGATTGATAAGACTCACAAAAATTTTGATAATCTAATTGATTGGGAAAATAACTAAGAATTTTATCTGTTTTTGGTAAATTACCTTTTCTCGAACCAATATATTCTAAATAACTAGAAAATTGCCAATCTTGAGGATGTTTAACTAAATTCGCTTTAACAGGATTAAGATGAATATATCGAGATAAATGCAATAAATATTCATCTGTAGAAATATTAATAGCTTTAAATGCTCCCTGAAATAAACTACCAACTCGATTAAATCTTTTATTAATCGCTTTAGTATAAGCAATAGTAAATTTTTGCATTATTTGAGAAAAATTATTATTCTTTAAATAAACCAAAATATGATAGTGATTTGGCATTAAACAATAAGATAATATCTCTACATCTTCCGAAAAATATAATTTAATTTTTCTGAGAAAATAAAAATAGTTTTCTTGCTCTAAAAATATATTTTGACGATTATTTCCCCGATTATAAATATGATAATAATGATTAGCTAATAATTTTCTTTGACGAATTGCCATGAATTATTAATTTTTGTTGGTTAAACTAATTTTGACATTATTTTGAGTTAATTAGTTAATTGTGATTACCAAATGGTTTTAATTTCAGTGTAAGAATTAAAAGCAGAATCTTTACTAATAATAGTAATATTTTTTTCTATAGCTTGAGCAATAATTAATCTATCAAAGGGATCTTTGTGATGCAATGGTAAAGTAGTAATTAAACTCAAATGAGATAAAGAAATAGGTAAAATTTGGATATCATTAATCTCGATTTGTTCATTCATAAATTCTTGATAATTCTTAGGTAAAGTCAACTTATTAATACTAACTTTGATAGCTATTTCCCAAAGACTGGCAATACTTAATAATAAATCAACATCAGATTCTAATAAATTAAAAAGATATTCAGGTATTTCTTCACTTTCATTGACAAACCAAAGAAAAGTATGAGTATCCAACAAAAATTGCATTACATATACTCCGCAAACTCACTTAATGGTTCATCAAAATCAGGACTCATAGTAATCAAACCTTTTGCACTACCACGAGTACGACGTTTTTTACTAGATCGATTAATTCTCGTTAATTTATAAATTGGTTCATTATTTTTAGTAATAATTAGTTCTTGTATTTCCGCTGTTAATTCTTCTAAAATTTTGGGATTATCTTCAATTTTGCTAAGTTCTATTTTCATAGTTTTATTCAACTCCTAAAAATTTTTTTAAAGCCTTTTTATATTTTTTCGGTAATTGTTTAGAAATCAAACCGCCTTGTTGTATTTGATTCAAAATAGTAGATGAACAAGATTCTTTAGGAACGGAACTACCTGGAGTTATCAGTTTAGCAAGTTGAGTTCCATCCATTTCACGGGCAAATTTGTACGCTATGACCGATTCATGTTTAATAAAACTGGGAACATCGGTTCCAGGGGTTAAAATACATGTAGTGTCTGATTTACTTCTGCGAGTTGTTACATTGACGAATAAATATTTATCATCGGTTGTTTTGGCAATGGCAATATAAAGATGTTCATTACCAGTAGCAGGAATATCCAGTAAAAAAGCATCTCCTAAATTAATCTCAATACTAGCCATTCAGAACCTCATCTAAATAAGCTTCACGAAGGGCTTCTTGCCGAATCATTTCTATTTCTTCCTCAGTTTTACCTACATTTTTGAGAATGTCATTGATAGAAATTGGGATAACTTTTTTATTAAATATTTTAGGATCTTGCCACTCGTCAAAATTATGAGTCCATTCTGCTACAGCAAAAGGATCTATCTGTCCAAATTCTTGGTAAACTTCTTTAATTATGTCTTCTTCTTCTTCACAAAGCTCTTCTATTTCAGGCTCTTCTAATAAAACAAGAAAGTTTTTATCGTTATCATCATGAGATATAAACTTCTGCCAAATAGATAAAGCATCATCTATTTCTTGGTTTTTGATCAAATCATAAACGCCACTTAGTACAGGTCCATACTTCATTGAGACGAAATCATCCCCAGTAATGGGCTGTTCCATGCGTTCTAAAGCAATACGGTCTGCGATATACAGCATTTTTAGTAAGCCCAAATACCTCATTGGCTTACCATGCAACTTTAACAGTAATGCTGCGGCCTCAACAGCTTTTTTAGAATGAAACCTAAATTCAACAGACATTTGCTTTTGATATTATTTGTTGTATATCAAATTAATTTTAACATCAAAAGAAATCGGGAAATCATATTAAAACCGTAATTTTAGGAGATTACAAATTAAATAAAGGCATTTCTATCGCCTCAGTTTGAGGTATATAGCCAGAAACAGGATTTTCCGTTAAGGCATAACGCACCGCTTTGCGCCAACCTTTGTTACGTCCTGAAATAGCATGACCTGTAGCCGCATTAGTCATAGTAAATAACCACCAACGTTCTTCAGGCTTTAATCCCAGCCAATTCTTGATAGCTACAGGAATTAAATTGGGATCTGCATCCTCGATCGCCCAAGACAAAAGTACTAATTCTTTACCTAATAAGCGTGAAACAGGATTTTCACCGATTTTCCACTGACTAGATTTCAAACTATTTTCCCGTAGTCTTTGATTAAAATAAGCACGCACCTCATCAGCGATGGCATCCCACTTTAACCGGGGAGAAGCCGAGATACGCGCGAAATCGGACACTCATATCAAGAAAACATGACATTTACGTTTGAAATGCTTATTCCAGTTAGGTTTCCGAAAATCTATTTTAACAAGAATTAATATTACATAACTGATTTAATAAACAGAATACTTTAATAAAATCCTTTAGATAACTTAGTAAACTACAGACTGAGGGAGAAAGAGAATATTTACGTCTTGATGAAATTAACGCCATGATGAAAGTAGCACGAAAAGTAGGAAGGCATGGAGTCAGAGATTCAACGATTATTCTTGAGATGTTTCGTCATGGACTAAGAACAGCCGAATTGGTAGCATTAAGATGGGACTATCTAGATTTATTTGAATCTTTTTGGCAAGATTAGTGACGAGTCATGTTTATAATATTGGAGTTTTCCAATTAATAATTAAACAAAAAAAGTGGCATCAATTGAAAGAACTGCTTATCCCCGCTTCAAACGTTATTATACCCCAAATGAGCTAAAAAATATTTATACCCCAACCACAGAAGAGAAACTTTTCGCCACAGAACATACAAGAAATGATAATAATTATTTGAATTTATTAGTTGCACTAAAAAGTTTTCAAAGATTAGGATATTTCCCCAAACTTGAACAGATTCCCTTATCAATAATAAATCATATAAAAAAAATATTGTGTTTATCTGAAGAACCAACAATTGATTATGTAAATCCGAGAACTTATCATCGCCATCAACATTTAATTAGAGAGAAAATAAAAGTCAAAAAATTTGACAACAAAGCCCAAGAATATTTAGAAATTAAGGTAAAAGAAAAGGCTTATTTAATGGGAAATCCTGCGGACTTAATTAATGTAGCCATTGAAGAATTAGTCAAAGAAAGATATGAATTACCCTCTTTTTCTTTTTTAGAGCGACAAATAGCCCGAATCAGAACATTAGTTCATTCTCTAATTTATGAACAAGTGAATAATCAATTATCTCCTGAATATAAAGAAACCTTAAACAGTTTACTATTAATTCATCCAGTAGAACAAAGAAGTCCTTATAATCAGCTAAAAAAAGTCACCAAAAAAGCCACCAGAAATCATCTAAATGACTTATTAGTACATCAAAAATGGTTAAATACTTTAGGAAAAGTAGAACAGTTTTTATCAGAAATAAACAAATCATTAATTGACTATTTTGCCAGGGTAGCCAATTCTTTAGATGCTTCAGAATTAAAGGATATAAACGAACCCAAAAGATTGACACTTTTACTATGTTTAATTCATCGAAAACAAGAAAAAACTTGGGATGATTTGGGAGAAATGTTCTTAAAAAGAATGAAAAAAATCCAGAACTTAGCTGAACTGGAATTACAAAAACAAAAGGAAAAGCAACAAGAAATAACCGAAAAATTAATTTCAGCTTTTGGGGAAATATTAATCTTATTTGGCTTAGAAAAAGATGCTCCAGAAAATCAAAATGAGATCCTATTTAATCAAATATATTCAGTGGTGAAAACTTATGGTGGTTATGAACAATTGTTAGAAGAATACCAAGCTATAAATGCTTATAAAGGAAATAATTATTTGCCTTTTATTTGGCGTTTTTATAAAAGTCATCGCAGTGCATTTTTTAGATTGCTTAATATTCTAGAATTAGAATCTACCAGTATTGATAACAGATTAATAGATGCCTTAAGGTTTTTATTAGAAAATCAACATAAAAAAGGCGAATATTTGTCAGGAGAAGTGGATATTTCTTTTGCTTCTCAACAGTGGCAAAAGTTAGTGATTTATCAGAATGAATTGGTCACAAAATTTTTTCGCCGTTACTTTGAAACTTGTATTTTTTCTTACCTAGCGTTTGAATTAAAATCAGGGGATATTTGTATCAAAGGAAGTTCTGAATATGCCGATTGGCGAACACAATTATTAAGTTGGGATGAATGTGAAAAAGTAGCTGATAAATATTGTGAAAATTTAGGCTTTGCTAAAACCGCTCAAACTTTTGTTAATAATTTAAAAAGTCTCTTAATTCAAACAGCAGAAAAAGTTGATTTAAACTATCCGAATAATGCTACTTTAATTATTAATGATGAAGGAGAACCAATTTTAAAGAAAGTGACGAAAAATGAAGTTAGTCCTACTCTAAAAAATCTGGAAGCTATTATAGAAGAAAGAATGCCTAATTATAACTTAATAGATATTCTTAAAAATGTAGATTATTGGACTAATTTTACCAGACATTTTGCACCTCTTAGTGGTAGTGATCCTAAAATAGATAACCCCACTGAACGTTATTTATTAACTACTTTTACTTATGGTTGCAATTTAGGGGCTTCTCAAGCTGAAAAACACATGAGAGATATCCTAACCTCAAAATTAATCTCTTTTATTAATCGCCGTCATATAAGTACTGATGGTTTAAATAAGGCAATAAATGATATTATTAATCGCTATAATGTATTAGATTTACCTAAACTTTGGGGTAGTGGAAATGTAGCGGCGGCTGATGGTACTAAGTATGATGTAAGAGAACAAAATTTATTGTCAGAATATCATATTAGATATGGTGGTTATGGTGGCATTGCTTATCATCATGTTGCGGATAAATATATTGCCTTATTTAGTCATTTTATACCTTGTGGAACATGGGAAGCAGTATATATTATTGAGGGTTTACTTAAGAATAAATCTGAGCTAAAACCCAACCAAATTCATGCCGATACTCAAGGACAAAGTACTCCAGTTTTTGCCTTATCTTATTTATTAGGTATTAAGTTAATGCCTCGCATTAGAAATTGGAAAGATTTAGTTTTTTATCGTCATGATAAAAATACTGTTTATCAACATATTGATTCATTATTTACAGAGACAATTAATTGGCAGTTAATAGAGACTCATTGGCAAGATTTAATGCAGGTAGTTTTATCTATTTATACGGGTAAAATATCCAGTGTTAGTTTATTAAGAAAGTTAGGAAATTATAGTAGAAAAAATCGATTATATAAAGCCTTTAGAGAATTAGGAAGAGTGATTAGAACTATTTTTTTACTAGAATATATTTCTGATTTAGAATTAAGGCAACAAATTACGGCGGCGACAAATAAAGTTGAGGCTTATAATGGTTTTTCTAAATGGTTATTTTTTGGGGGAGATAAGATTATTGCTACCAATGATAGGGAAGAAATGGAAAAAAGAATTAAATACAATGATTTAGTTTCTAATGCTGTTATTTTTCATAATGTTGTGGAGTTAACTAATATTTTACAGCAATTACAAAAAGAAGGTTATTTAATCGATAAAAAAGATATAGCTTGTCTAAGTCCTTATTTAACCAGTCATGTGAAAAGATTTGGTGATTATCTTCTTAATCTAGCTGAAGTACCTCCTTCATTAGAGCAATTTCAACTTGGCTCTTTGTTACAAAAATAGATTTACTGAAATCTAAGCAGAATCAGCGTTTCAACTGTAAATGTCATGGTTTCTTGATATGAGTGTCCGATTTCGCGCGTATCTCGGCTTCTCCCCA
>CAVVOP010000009.1:0-91346 GCA_963749915.1 uncultured cyanobacterium | reverse complement strand
TACTCATATTATAATCCTGTCCATTTTCGTATTTTTTCATTTTATCCATGAAAACTACGAAAGTAAAAATGAATTATTAAGTTTTTTATAAGCAATTTAATCTAGCCTTTTAATTGATTCAGTAACTATGTACTTTAAGAGAAGATATGAGGCTTTATGCCTTTTAGAATCAGGATTTGTTATTATTCAAATATTAGTGTTTTACTAAGTACATTAATTAGTATTTTTAAAATGATTTACTCAGTAAGTTACTAATACCAAAATTAAAGTATTTTACCAGTAATGTAAAGTTTAATACACTTATTAGAAAGATAAAAAAAGGGGGCAAACCCCAGAACGAAACCGCCGTGCGATGTCGCAACCTAATATTTTCATTTAGATTTTATGGTAAAGAAGAGCAACCCAACCAGTGAACCAGTAGGGCGTTAGCCGGACGACAAGTATTTTTTCGAGGGTCAGTCGGGCGTTAGCCGGACGGGTGGATAAGGAGTAATATTTGGGAGATATTGCCCAATTCCTACTTTTCTAATCATAATTGTACCTGTGCCTACATAATTAGATAAATAAGTTTTTACAGAGAGTATATATTACACTACCTGATAAGGTACATGAACAATTAGAGGAATTGGTAACATTACTGAAAGATTCAGATAAAATTAATTAATGGAAGTTTGATCAATCCTACCGCTTAAATGCCTGTTTTCTCGTTGCCATCCAGAGGGGGAATAAGCAAATCTTATGGTTAAACCCGTGATTGGCTGAGTATGAATACCTGCTATATAAGTTTGGCTTATACTCTGTGTGGAGCATGGGTGAAGGTGAGGCGGCATGGAAGAGAATGGTTATCTACTCGTCCATGACGATTTGACTTGTAACAATATTTATCGATCATTTTGTTGGTGGGCAATTGGTAAAGATCAATAACTTCTTTGCGTTCAAGGAAATTGCAGAAAGATGAATAGAGCGATTAATGAAGTCTTCGTATTTTGTCCCTGGCTTCAACTTAGCGATTCTGTCGAGATAGATGGGTTTCTTTGCCCTAACCCTCGAAAGAGGGGATTAAGGGGTATGGCAGAGTGCGTTTTTCCTTGATATATCTGGATTTTAGCCAATTACTGAACTAGCGTATTGATCTGGATAAAAGTAACGAAATCTTAGGAATCTAACTTTTCAGTAAGCTATTTGTCAAGAACCGTTGCTATCGTTTCCGGTGAATTTGACAATGGTCTAAGGACATGAAAGGCAGATTATACCGTACTCCAACAATCCTAATCCCCTTTTTCGAGGGTTAAGGCAAAAACACCCATTATCAGCTTGTTTATATATTTTGTAATAGAAAGCACATTATAAATAATAATTGTAAATATTTATGAAACAATAGTTTTATAGTAATAAATGATGGTTATATTCTTATTGTCTGACAACTAACACAGCGAATTTGCTTTTACTTACATTTTTAGTTGCACATCGTATAACATTTATTTTTACTATAGTGAAAATATGTCTAATCTAAAGACACCGACTAAGTTTATAGCTCCTCTAGTTAGCACTTTTATTCTTGGGAGTATCCTAGAAGCTGGTACTACACTAGCAGTCACATTTAAAGATGTAACCTCAGGACGTTTAGAATTTCGCGACAGTCAAGGTATTCAAATAGGTAATGGTTCATTTGAATATACACCCGATTCTGTTGAAGGGACTTTCATTACGGGTAGGTCATCTAGTTCTAGTTTTCAGTCTTTTTTTATTACAGATCCTAGCCAACTCCCTCTAGAATTTGTACTGGAAGATAGTTTTTCTATTGCAACGAGCGATGATTTTCGTCTAGTAACGAATATAGAAGCTCAGATATCAGGAGTAGATCTTGATACTATACAGTTTGATAGTATACTAGATCCCGGCGCTCCATTTATTAATGTTTTACTATTTCAACCCCCCGAAACAGAGTTTTTCCCACCAGGCCCTGGTGAACTACTTAATATTAGCGTAGGGGATCCAAGAATCCAAGGGTTATTTGTTGGCCAAGGCTGGTTCTTAACAGATGTCTTGTTCGCACCATTTTCACAATACCGAATTTTTCTAAACAGTAATGGGGACTTTGATGGATTTCTACCCCCTGAAGCAGTTACTGTCCAGGGGACTTGGACAGCACAAGCTATACCAGAACCCCTAACCATCTTAGGCACAGCAACGGCATTGGGCTTCGGAACATTATTCAAGAAGAAGAAACTATCATCTAAAGCTCAATAATTATTTACTCCAGACTCTGAAATTTAATTGTACAAAACACTGCTACTTGAGCAGTGTTTTTTTTACAGTTAAAGACTAATATAAGTGGATGATGATTGCTTCTCCCTACCATTGAGATAATAACTTTCAGTAATTGATACTGAACTATGGCCAAGACTACGACTTAACAAGTGAATATCACAACCATTGTCAAGACTAGTCATTGAGTGTTCATGTCTAAACTTGTGAGGATGAATATTGGCACTAATGCCTAATCTTTTCTTCAGTCGGTTCAACATCATATTAACCGCTTGTCTTTTCAACATTTCGTCCCTTTGATAAGCTGTAAAGACAAAGGTTTTATTGTACTCGGATTGAAGCGGCAATAACTCTTGATATAAATCATGGGGTACAATCAAAGTTCTTTCCTTATTCCCTTTCCCACTGATAAATACTTTCATCTCACCACTATCAAGGTAGAAATCATCCCAAGTCAACCGCAGTACCTCACTAACCCTCAGTCCTAAAAAGTACATCATCTTAATGATTAATCGATCGCGCTCACTTCTAGCCCCATCAACCATTTTCCGTATATCCTCATGGTTTATTCGCATGGATGCAATGCGTTTATGTACCTTGGGAGCTTTTACTAATACTGCTACGTTACTAGTAATGTACCCCACCGAGAAGGCGGAAACATAGGGTTCGTGCAACCAGGGGCAGCGTAGTGCCAAACGCCTTATTTAGAAAGGGTTTCAGCTATCAGTTTTTTCTTATGTACTAAGTTTGTATTGTATAATAATAGAACGGAATAATAAGGGTTTCAGATACATTTTCTTGACTTTTTATTGCTCACTGCCCCTCATGACAAGAACCCTATGTTTAGGCCTAATCAAGGCTTTCAGCGATAAGTTAATCATTGATACAGGGCGGTTAATACTATTACTGAGATGTTTTATAGTACAGCCATCAGGATATTGATTAATTACCTGTAACAATCTTTCACCCGTAGTTAAGCCACCACGAGCTTTGATGAATATTAAGTTTGACATTTCCTCACACAGAAATTGTTAAAATTTATTAAGTAATTATAGTGTTTTTAGAGAAATTAGATTGAGAATGATCAGAAACGTTATTGAGATAGGTGTATAGTAGAGACAACACACTGTGCAGTGGAGACAACACAATGAATGTTCAAGAATTATGCGATCGCTTACTCAACTAACAACATCAATTTAGAGATATTTTGCCGATAATCATTAGTAGCTTGAAGTAAATCAAAATCAAGTTTATCAATATTTTCCTGATAGTTTAAATACTGATTTGTCGTTCCTTCTCCATTACTATATTTGATGAGAAATACTTGAGACTGTAATTTTACTTTAGCTATTTTCTGATTAATTAATTTAATCCTTTCCCTACTTTCTTCAATGTTTAAGAGAGCGATCGCAATCTCATTTTTTAGCTTATCTTTCTCAACAATTAATTGATTTTCCAAACTATTTTTATTGGCTTTTAAACTGTTTATTTTGACCTCAATATCAGTAATAGTAAGTTGATTTCTTTGCACATCACCACCACCAAAAAGATTCTGAATTAACTTCACTGGTTCTAAAGTAATAAAATTAGTCCAGTTCCGTGATTTATAATATCGAATCTTCTCCTCTAAGTAGTTTATCTGTTCTCCTGTATTAGTAATTTTATCCTCAAGATTAGCAATTAAAACACTAGAAGCGATCGCCCTCTGGGTCAAATAATCATGGCAGTTGAGGACGGGGGAAGGACAGATTAATGATGGGGGAATTATGAATGATGGGGGAATTATGAATGAGGGGGGAATTATGAATGATGAATTATGAGTTATGAATGAGGAATCATTTTGTGAATTCTCATTGGTTCCGAGTTCCGAGTTCTGAATTGTGGTTTCTAACCATGAGGGAGAGTTCGGCGTTGATTGTTCCGTCTGGGCTTTGGCTGAGTAATTTAATCCGACGGACGATGCCAGAATAAGGGCTAGTGGAATTGCTGAGGCTTTGTAATTTTTCATGGGCTAAACTAATTTGATTATTAAGCTCATTGAGTTTGATTTCATGTTCTGATTTTCTCTGCTGATATAAAGCTAATTCTCGTTCGTAATTTTGCCTTTGTTGATTAATATTTTCTATTCTTTTTACCTTATCAATTTGACTTTGATATTCTTGGTATTTTCTTTCACTTTTAGCACTCTCATATTTACCTTTTGCTAATTGATATTCTTTAGAAGCGATTGTCAATTTCTGTCTTAATTTATTTAATTTAGCCTTCTCATGATTAATAACTTTTTCATCTAATTCTGGTAATTGTGATAAATAATCTATCTCTTCTTGTTTAACTTTAATCTCATCATTAATGAAATCAATATCTATCTTTTTCTTTTCTATATCTGCTTCATATTCAAGATAACTAATAGGAGGAAGAATACTTAATGGCGGAACTTCTAAAGGAGCAGTAGGAGGTAAAGGTTGTAGAGTTTTGATTTTTTCTAAGGATAATTTTAAGCGGGATAAATTATTATCTAATTCTCTTTTTTTTCTCTCTCTAGTTGCTATAATTTGTCCCTTTTTAATCTCGTCACCTTCATTGACTTTGAGATCTTCAGGAGAATCGATCGCCAGATTAATATTTAGTCTATTTGGTTTAATTACTTCTTCTTGATTAACAATTATATTATTCTTATTATCATTATCATTATCAGCCTTAGTTTCTGTTAATGGCTGGATTAATAATATGATTCCTAAAGTTATTAAAAATGAACTTATTATATTATTTCTTATATTCATAATTCAAGGGAGTAGGGAGTAGGGAGTAGGGAGTAGGGAATAGGGAATAGGGAATAGGGAATAATTCGTAGTTCGTAGTTCGTAATTGAATTTAAGCCAAGGAAAGGTCGTTATTCACAATTCATAACTCATAATTCATAATTCATAATTCATAACTCATAATTCTTACCTTTCCAGTTCCGAATTGATTATCTAAGATGGCGATCGCCTTCTCCAACGGACAATAATCTAAATTAATCGTAGCACCAGTCATTTTGATATATTCATACTCATTAATAAAACTTGGTAACTCAATATCTTCTGGGTAGTCCACCACTATGCTCCCAGTGATATATATAGTATCATACCTAGTATCAGACTTAGTATTAGACTTAGTATCAGACTTAGTAGCATACTGATTTAATTTACTATTAATATCTTCATCATCAAGAGTAATTGATTCAATTTTATTGATAATCTTTTTATCTTTAATTAACTCTATATTTTCTACTATTATATTTTCACCAGTCTTATATATCCTTTCACCATCAGTAACAATAAACTCTTTATCTATATTATTGATTACCATAAACTCATCATTAATAGGAGTTCTATCGCTCTGGTAATAACCTTTAATAGACGCTTTAAATAAATGAGTATTGGCAGATTGATTATACATTTTAACTATCTCATCTCTTAAACCTAAATTGATAGAAATAGCATTAGTTATTCCCCCAGTATTATTAATGAGAGAAAAGTTCAGGAATAGCAATATTGAGAAGATAACTAAAACATAATATTCAGAAGGTGAGCCAGTTCGTAACCTACGATGTGGGTTACTTACTGATATTGCCCATGCTGGATTAGGATAAAATAACTGTACCCCTTGTTTGGTAAAGGTATCAGAAAAACAGCTCACTAAGTGACCTACTGGTAACGCAATTAACTTATAAATATCATTAAAGTAATAATATCCCATGAGGAGGGCAATCGTAGTAAGGGAAGCTGTAGCTATTAATGAATGAGTAATTGAGCGATGGGGAAAGTTATTCTCTAAGTAACGGGAAATAGGAAAAAATATTTGACCAATAATTGATTTACTAGAATCAAGGTCAGGTAATTGACTACCTATAATCGATAATCCTAATGTTAATGTATCTGTTTTTCCCAAAACTAATGATGTTACTGAACTACTAATTACAGCATGGGTTATCGCCATCATGATAAATTACGAATTACGAATTCAATTACGAATTACGAATTACGAATTACGAATTATGAAAATACTCAATAAATTACCTTTAATTATAGGCTTATTCCTTCTCTGGGTTTACTTTCAAAATAATAATAATCAAGCAATTAGTGAAAATAACAATAAAGTAAATTACCAAGTACAACAACAAGTATATCAAATAAAAGAAGGAAGCATTTATGATGGTGACACACTTCGTGTAATATCTAGTGATAATGAAGAATTAAAAATAAGATTTGCCTGTATCGATAGTCCAGAAAAAGACCAAGAATATGGCATTGAATCTAGTGATTATTTAAGATCGCTTTTACAATCAAATGGAAATAAAGTTAATCTCGATATTACTAATACTGATAGATATGGTAGAAGTGTAGCTGTTTTATATCTTCTTAATGGCGAAGCTGTTCAAGTTAAGCAGGTTAAGAATGGTTGGGTTTATCCTTATCCTCAATATAAGTCTGATTGCCCGATTTGGAATGAGATAAAACAAGCAGAGGCGATCGCCAAAAATAATCGGCTCAATATTTACAGCAAGAATCTATAAAAGCCTTGGGATTATAGAAGAAATAATCAATAATTTAATTTACAAGGAATTATTATCTTTTCTTTTTCAGTGATTTTGATATATTTTTAGCATACCAAGTATATTACTGATTATGACTACTGAAAATGAAAGGGTAGCAGGATATATAATTCCCGAACTTTACGATCGCTTTGACCAATTTTGTCAGGAAAATAATCTTAATTGCTCAAGAGCATTAAACGTGATTATTGCTGAATATTTTGGGCTTGAAGAAACTTTACTTATTAAAAAAACTTGGATTGGTGGTGTTACTTTAGTTGAATTTGAACAGCTTAAAAAAGAAGTACAAGAATTAAAAGAATTAGTTAATACACTTAGTAAACTATCAAGTAGCATACCTGAAAAGAAACAGAAAAAATCATCTGAAAATATAGAATTAGAAAGCGATCGCTTATCAGATAACCTTGAGCGAATAGAATTAAATACAACAGAATTAGCTAAAAGATTTAATGTCTCCAGAGGTGCAATAAATCAATATAAAAAGAAATTTAGAGATCTGGAGTTTAGACTATTAACAATTTTGCACGGGCGATCGCCGCTCTTGTAGTATTAGTAGCAGCACAAGTACGAGTTCTTGTAGGTTGGGTTGAGGTGACGAAACCCAACAAATTGTTTACAATAACCGTTAGATAGATTCTATAAGGAGCAATAATAAGATGTTAGTTCGTTATGCTTTAAGTGATTACATCCATGAAGCGATCGCTATATCAGAAATTGAACAACTAGAAGATGGCACTTATGTGGGTAAAATTCCCAACTGTCAAGGAGTGATTGCTTTTGGTGACACCTTATCGGAATGCCAAACACAGTTACGCTCAACTTTAGAAGATTGGATTTTAGTAGGATTAAAACTAGGTCATATTTTACCTGTAATTGCTGGAATTGATCTTAATCAGGAGTGCTAAAGTGTGAGTCGTTTAAATCCATGTAAAAGAAGAGATTTTATCAAAAAATTAAGAAAATTAGGTTTTGAACAACCAAGATCAGGTACAAAACATCAATTTATGATTTATCAACAATATCGTCTTACGATACCCTCTAATTCTGAATATTCCGTGCCTCAATTGAAAATGATGATCAAGGAAGTTGAAAATATTATGTCTCGTGAAATAACAATTGATGAATGGAATGAACTTTAAAGTGCGGTCTGCTTCGCAGTGCCTTCGGCAACGCTGTCATCTTGTTGATTGAACTTTAAAACCGCAATCTCGTATTACCGTCACCATAGTATAGTAAGGCTCAAAACTAATTCTTCATTCTTCTTCAACAATATTGGTCGAATGCTTTTCCTAAACTTCCCAGTTATCAGCGATTTATTCAATGGGTTCCATCAACGATCATTCCTTTGTGTGTTTATCTTAAACATTGCTTTGGTAATTGTACTGGGATTAGTTTTATCGATTCGACTAAAATTCAAGTCTGTCATCATCGACGTATTTCACGCCATAAGGTCTTTCAGGATTTAGCCCAAAGAGGGAAAACCTCTGTGGACTGGTTTTTTGGATTTAAACTTCATCTGGTTGTCAATGAACTGGGGGAAATTATCAATATGAGTTTAACTCCAGGTAATGTTGATGACCGTAAACCCGTCGTTGACCTTTTAAAAGAGCTTTGGGGAAAAGTCTTTGGCCATAGAGGTTATGTGTCACAAAAATTAGCGACCAAGCTACTGGAAGATTTTGGAATCGAGTTTTTTGCCAAACCTAAACGTAACATGAAGAACAAATTAATGAGACTTCATGACAAATTATTATCTCGCAAGCGATCGCCCATAAAACTTAATATCTAAATTTCGATAACTTGCCAAGTCGTGTATATACTAGATATGCAATAGCTCAAATAAGGAAAACTCAAAAATGACCACGAAAAAACCAAACATTGTAGTAATTTGGGGCGATGATATTGGTACTGCCAACCTGAGTATTTTTACTAAGGGGATGATGGGCTACCGCACGCCGAATATTGATCGCATTGCCGAAGAAGGAATGCTATTTACTGACTACTACGCCGAGCAAAGTTGCACCGCCGGGCGATCTGCTTTTATGACGGGGCAATCGGTCTTTCGTACTGGCTTGAGCAAGGTGGGAATGCCAGGGGCTGATATCGGACTGCAAGCAGGAGATCCTACCATAGCAGAACTATTAAAACCCTTGGGTTATGCTACGGGTCAATTTGGCAAAAATCACTTTGGGGATAAGGACAAGTTTCTGCCTACCCAACATGGTTTTGATGAATTTTTCGGCTTTTTGTATCACCTGAACGCTTGTGAAGAACCGGAATTACGGGATTATCCTCCCGAAAAAGATTTTCCCAATTTCCGCGAACACTTTGCCCCTCGTGGTGTTTTGCACTCCTATGCCGATGGTCGTATTGAAGATACGGGACCTCTCACCAAAAAGCGCATGGAAACCATTGATGATGAGGTTTTTGAGGCAACCTCAGAATGGCTAGACCGCAAAGCAGCAGAAGATAATCCCTTTTTCTTATGGTTTAATACTTCTCATATGCACTTCCGCACCCATGCCAAACCGGAAAGTTTAGGGCAGTCGGGACGTTGGCAATCAGAATATCATGATGTCATGATCGACCATGATAAACTTGTCGGGGCTTTGCTCCAAAAGCTGGATGATATGGGCATTGCAGACAATACAATCGTTATTTATGGTACTGACAATGGCCCTCACATGAATTCTTGGCCTGATGGTGGTATGACTCCCTTTCGTAATGAAAAAGATTCTAACTGGGAAGGTGCATTCAGGGTTCCCTGTTTTGTGCGCTGGCCTGGGGTAATTAAACCAGGTACGGTATCTAATGAAATTGTTAGTAATTTGGACTGGTTGCCGACCTTATTGGCAGCAGCAGGAGAACCAGACATCAAAGAAAAACTGCTCAAGGGATATCAAGCCGGAGAAAAAAACTTTAAAGTTCATCTCGATGGTTATAACCTTTTACCCTACTTTAAGGGAGAAGTGGAAAAGAGTCCCCGTGTCGAATTTTTCTACTTTTCTGATGATGGCGACCTCATGGCACTGCGCTATGATAACTGGAAATTGATCTTTATGGAGCAACGAGTACAAGGAACCCTCCGCATCTGGCAAGAACCCTTAGTTACTCTGCGTTTTCCCAAATTGTTTAACCTCCGCACTGACCCCTACGAACGAGCAGATATAACTTCTAATACTTATTGGGATTGGGTACTCGATCATATTTATTTGTTTTTCCCTGCCCAGAAAGTCGTGGGAGATTTCTTGCAGACATTTGTTGAATTTCCCCCTCGTCAAAAAGCAGCGAGTTTCACTATTGACCAAGTATTAGAGAAACTGCAAGCTGGTGCGGGAAGCCGTTAAAAATTGCCTGTTCTAGAGAGAAGAAAGGAAAAGGGAACTGTTCGCTAAGGATAGAAACCTTTTCCTCTCAATTCCACAATACTGAGCCAAAAATCGCAGGATGAAAAAGATAAAAAAATTCTCGCTCAAGACCTTACTGATTGCCCTATTGGGCGTTCTAGTAGTGACATGGCTGGGGAACCCTGCCAACTTCGGGAAGGTAGTTGCCCAATCCACCGATCCTTTGCCCTCTTGGAATAGGGGAGCGACAAAAAGCGCAATTATTGAGTTTGTGCAAACAACAACCGACCCATCGAACCCGAATTTCGTCCCTTTGCCAGAGCGGATTGCTACTTTCGATCAAGACGGAACTTTATGGGTCGAACATCCTATCTATACGCAGATAGACTATGTCCTTGATCGCGTCCCGGCGGTAGTTAAGGACAAACCAGAGCTTACCAATGTTGAGCCATTTAAAACCGTGCTTTCGGGCAACCAAGAGGCGATCGCCAAGCTCTCCCTGCCGGATCTTGAAAAGATTCTTGCCGCCACCCTTACAGGCATGACAGTGGATGAGTTCAAAACTGAAGCTAAAAAATGGCTAGAAACGGCTAAAAATCCCCGATGGAATCGACCTTACACCGAACTCACTTATCTGCCCATGCAGGAGTTGCTGAAATACCTGCGTGCTAACGATTACAAGACTTATATCGTTACGGGGGGGGGACAAGACTTCGTAAGGGTTTACTCAGAGCAGACCTACGGTATTCCCCCTGAGCAGGTAGTCGGCAGTGCGGGTAGCACCAAGTATGGCTATGACGAAAACGGTCAGCCAATGCTCACTAAAGAACCGAAACTGCTCCTTAACGACAACAATGCCGGTAAACCCGAAGGCATCCACCTGATGATCGGACGCCGACCTTATGCCGCCTTTGGTAACTCGACTGGCGATCGCCAGATGCTGGAGTACACCAAGGCAGGAGATGGGGCAAGGATAGCAATGCTCGTGCTGCACGACGACGCGAAACGCGAGTACGCCTACGGACCAGCCCAGGGACTGCCCGACACCAAGGTCGGAACTTTCACTCAGGCACTGTATGACGAAGCGAAAAAGCAAGGTTGGTTCGTAGTCAGCATGAAAAATAATTGGAGGCAAATCTTCGCATTTAAGTCATGAACAATCCTTTATTGCTCATAATCGTTAAAGTTACAATTTTTTCCCTGATGTTAGCCATGGGGATCGAATTTTCTTTGGAAACAATGTTTTCTTTTTGGCGCAAACCTGCTTTACTATTTCGTGCGCTTTTAGCAGTTGTTGTGCTGGTTCCCCTAGTGGTAGTGGCACTTCTGAAACTGTTTAACTTACCTTTGGGAGTAGCGATGGGATTAGTCTTTTTAGCAGCCTCTCCCGGTGCGCCTCTGACCACAAAAAGAACCAAAATGGCGGGAGCTAAATCTAGTCAGTCTGCTAGTCTTCAGCTAACTCTGGCTTTACTTGCGGTTATTATTACCCCTCTGACCTTAGCTATTTTTACTGTCCTATTTCAAAGTATTCCGGAAAAACTAACCATATTAGATGTCGCTAAACAAGTGACTATAGTGCAACTTTTACCCGTTAGTCTAGGCCTTTTACTGCAAAAATTTGGGGCTAACTATGCAGTAAAGGTTGAAAAACCTTTAACTTTTATCGCTAATTTTCTGTTTTTGGTACTAATTATTTTAGCCTGTATTATTGGATTTCCTTTGTTGTTTAAACTTTGGGGATTACCATTAGTTGCGATCACTATTATGGTGGTTGTATCTCTGGGTATTGGACACGTTTTAGGGGGCCCCAATGAAGCTCAAAGGTCTATCCTAGCGATTTCCTGTATTGCTCGTAATGTTGGTTTAGCTTTGTTTATTGCCATTTTAAATGGTCTAGAAAAGCAGGTAATGCCGACAATAGTGGTTTATTTGATGGTGGGGGCTGTTTTTGGGGTTCTCTACTCAATCTACCATAAGCGCAAATTAGCTTCAACGGGTTAGATAGCAAAATACCCAGTGCGGTCTGCTTCGCAGTGCCTTCGGCAACGCCGTCATTTTGTTGATTAAACTTTAAAACCGCGATCGTTTTTATTCTCATCAGTTCTAACTCATGATGGTTTTGATATAATAGCCGTAATCGCTTGACATCTTAGAAGAAAAATCGTGATTAGAGCTATTAAACAGAAAGGAATTGTTGGAAGAGAAGGAAAAATAGAGATTCATTCTACGGAACTAGAAGAAGGAACAGATGTGGATATTATTATTTTGGTATCTGATACTGAACCCGACACAACCGAATATCTTCTTTCAACAGAAGCCAATCAGCGTGCATTATCCGAAGCCATTGAGAGAATAGAAAATAAAGAAAACTTGGTGACGATTACAGCAAAAGAATGGCGTGAAAAATATAGTATTTGATCCGAAAGCCTTTAAACAATTCAATAGACCTCTTGCAAAAGTTAAAAAATCTGGCCGTCAGAGGAGTCAGGAGTCAGGAGTCAGGAGTCAGGAGTCAATACTGCGAAGGATTTGAAAAATTCCTGTAGGTCCAGTGCTAGCTGGTGCAGGGATCATCAGTTTGGGTATTTCTTTTGCCTCACAAAACCTGATCAAAGATGTGATCAATGGCACTTTAATTTTGCTCGAAGATCAGTATGCCATGGGTGATTTTATTCGAGTTGCTGGAGTGGCCGGACTGGTAGAGAAAATGAATCTACGCATTACTCAATTGCGTACTGCTGAGGGGATTCTGGTCACTATTCCTCATGCAGCGGTTAATGTAGTTGAGAATATGTCAAAGGATTGGTCACGGGTCAATTTCAGCGTCGAGGTGGGGTATGACACAGATGTGGGACTGGCTCTGCAAGTGCTCAAAGAAGTGGCTGAGGAAATGTATCAAGATCCACAGTGGAAGGGGCAAATCTTAAATCCGCTTGATAACATAGGCGTGAATCAGATTGCCCATACGGTCATTCAGTGTATGCTTCGGATCAAAACTGAACCAGGCCAGCAGTGGGGCGTGGAGCGAGAGTTCCGTCGCCGTTTAAAACTGGCGTTCGATCTCCATAATATTCAGATTGGCATACCACAACGGATGAACATCCCGGCTGGGGAGTTATCTAGTAAGATCCTCTAACAAGCAAGTAAAATGACGATGAGGAACTTACTGAGTAAACTTATCGCTATAAGTTACCCTTATATAATTTGCGAATGACGAAACTGTTGAGGAGATCGTCCTGTCCAACTTTTGAAAGCCCTTGTAAAATGGGCCGGATCTCGGTATCCCAAATCGTAACCAATTTCAATAATTTTTAAGTTGGAATTTTGCAGTAAATAAACAGCTTTTTCATAACGAATACGAGTTATCAGTTGAGAATAGGTTAAGCATTCCTCTGCTAATCTTCTTTGTAAAGAGCGAATAGACATTTGTGCAATTTCTGAAGCTATATGAAGAGATGGATAACCTTCCCGTAATCGAGCGGCGATCGCCTGTGCCAAAGAATGAGAAAATTGAGAAGAAGGTGCAGAGTTTTGCAATTGTTCGGATTCTTGGTGTTGTTGATCTTCACGTAAATTCAATCCTGAAGGAAAAGGTAAGGCTGAAAAATAACGAGGAAAAGCGATGGAGGTTATAGCCATAACATTAAAGAAAACTGATTTTTAAATCATAAATTGGCACAAAATGGCAAGACAAATATTGCCAAGAATAGTTACACTGTAGCGGTCAGTCGCAAAAATGCCAAGGCAAGGTATTTTTTGAGTTTGAACAAATAAATACAAAAATCCAAAATATCTAAATAAGGAGAATAAATTATTGTGTCATCATCATTAACAGTCTGGCAGTTTCACACCCCTGATGGAGCGAAAAACGTGTTAGCAAAACTGCAAGAACTGCAAAAACAGCACTTGATTGAAATTCAAGATGCAGCGATGGTCACTTGGCCAGAAAAGAAAAAGAAACCGAAAACAGAACAAGCTGTTCCCCTGGTAGGTCTGGGAGCATTAGATGGAGCTTTTTGGGGAATGCTTTTTGGTTTAATCTTTTTTGTCCCACTTTTCGGAGCGGCAGTGGGAGCATTAACAGGAGCCTTATCGGGACATTTTCAAGATTACGGTATTGATGATGATTTCATTAAAGAAGTGAGAGATAAAGTAACTAAAGGAACTTCCGCATTATTCCTCTTAACCGGTGATGTAACTCTCGATAAAGTTGAAGATGCTCTCAAAGGAGAAAAAGCAACATTAATTCGTTCCAACCTCACCAAAGAGCAGGAGGCAAAATTACAAGGGCATTTTAGCGAAGAATAGAACTATGTGGTAAACCAATGCAGAATTAAGAATGCAGCGGTGCGAGAGCGAAGCGCTGCCCGAGCCGTATAAACCCATGGGGAAACCCCAACAGTATCAATAGCTTCTTACGGAAGTTAACAATAAATTTAACTATTTCAAGGAGAAACATAATGAGTCAGACAATTGATAATCTTCGTAGTAACCTTCAGAACAAATTGAATGCGATTACTAGTCACTTAAATACAGTTAAGACACACGTAGAAGATGCTTCTAAAGAAGCCGAGACCGCAATTCACTCTAAACTGGAGGCGGCGAAAGCCAAAGTAGAAGCGAAAAAGCAAGAAATGGCCAAGGCAAAAGCCAAGTTGGAAGAACGTGTTGAGACCAAGAAAACAGAGTTAGAGTCTCAAGTTGCGGAATGGAAAGCCAAGCGAGAACAAAAAAAGCTCTTAGCTCGTGCCAACCGTGCTGAAGAGTATGCAGTTGCGGCGATCGTCTTTGCGTCAGCAGCTGTTGAAGAAGCAGAAGTAGCCATCTTAGAAGCTTTAGTAGCTCGGATGGATGCTGCTGAAACAGAGTCGGACTAAGAACTCAGATTGAAACGCTTGATGGATAAGCTTTTGCATTATTGGCGGCTGGAGTGGTTAAACCATAACGTTATCTTATTCTAGCAATGGCAAAAACCATCAATTATCACCGATGCTCTGTCAAGAATTGTTTACTTGCCTTGCCAGAAGTTTGCCATTTTTGGTAAGGTAATCTCAGGTCGTTCAGTTGTTTTATAAATGTGAGTTATAAATGATTGGGCCTTGCTACTTATCAAACGAATGACACGTTAAAAGCGGATGTCTAAGACGATTTACCCGATTTTGCCCTGGTTAATGCCCAGCCTGTTGGTTGCTCTCCTAATGCTCTTTAGCGGGTTCAATCCGCCCCCTGCTCTGGCACTGGCAAGTACCCACTGCCCGGTTGGGATGGTGTTGATTCCGGGCGGCACGTTTCGCATCGGTGCCAACGACCACTATCCTGATGAGCTATCTGCCGAAGCAGTCACAGTGGATAGCTTTTGCATGGACAAGTATGAAATCACCAATGCCCAGTTTGCTCAGTTTGTGAAGGAGACGGGCTATGTGACGATCGCCGAACTTCCTATCCCCAAGGATCAATATCCCGATTTGACGGATGAACAGCGATCGCCTGGTTCCCTGGTTTTTGAACCACCACCAGAGGGAACCCAAGTTGAGCAAGTCGCCTATCTGAGCTGGTGGCACTGGACACCGGGGGCAAGCTGGCAACATCCCACAGGGCCGAACAGCAATCTGGCAGGGAAAGAAAACTATCCCGTCGTCCATATCGCCTATAAAGACGCGGAAGCCTATGCTCAATGGGCGTGGAAATCCCTCCCCACCGAAGCGCAATGGGAATTTGCGGCCAGGGGCAAGCTCAAAAATAAGGTTTTTGGCTGGGGCAACACCTATTCTCCCAAGAAAGCTAACACCTGGCAGGGCGAGTTTCCGGTTAAAAATACCCAGGCGGACGGCTATCTCGGCCCAGCCCCCGTGGGCTCGTTTCCCCCCAATGGTTATGGGTTGTATGACACGACGGGAAATGTTTGGGAATGGACGCTGGATTGGTATCGTCCGGGACACCCCGGCATGGCTCACCAAGTCAATCCCGTCGTTGCTCAAGCTGAACAAAGCTTCGACCCCCGCGAACTGGGTGTGGCTAAACACGTTATTAAAGGAGGTTCCTATTTATGCTCCCGCAACTATTGCACCCGTTACCGTCCGGCGGCAAGGGAGGCTCTAGAACCGGATACGGGCATGGCCCATCTCGGTTTCCGTCTCGTGACCAATCCAACTGACACGAAAACATTGGACTAAGTCAATCACAAAGGCGAATTTTCCTGTTCTGACCCGATAATTTTACTGGAGTTAATTTTATAGATGCTCAATCCACCCTTAATTAAACGATTGTTGAGCCTGTTGCTGGTTCTCTTCCTAAGCATATCCCTAGTTGCTTGCGGAGGGCAATCCCCCGAAACAACGGCGGTCTCGCCTTCCCCGACGGGTAATACGACGACTACGACGACTACGACGACTACGAGCGGTTCGCCATCAATTGGGCAACCGACTGAGAAATTTGCGAATAAGCCTAACATCTTGTTCATCATGGGCGATGACATCGGCTGGATGCAGCCGAGCATCTACCACCGGGGACTGATGGTGGGGGAAACCCCCAACGTCGATCGCATCGGCAAGGAGGGCGGCATCTTCATGGACTACGTGGCCATGCAGAGTTGCACCTCAGGGCGCAATGCTTTCTTCACGGGGATGTACCCCCTCCGCACGGGCATGATCCCGCCCCAGTTGCCCGGCAGCCCCTCCTACCTCAGGCCTGGGACTCCCGCGCTGGCCAAGTTCCTGCGCGATCGGGGCTACACTACTGGCGAATTCGGCAAGAATCACCTGGGGGATCACACCGCGTCTCTGCCGACGGCCCACGGCTTCGAGGAGTACTGGGGATATCTCTATCACCTCGATGCCATGCAGCAGGTGAGCTTCCCCGACATTAACAAAAGCCCGACCGAGCAAGCCGTCGCTCCCCCCTGTAAAAACACTCCCGTTCCCGGTCTCGCCCCAGTTCCCGGTGCTGTGGATGCCGCAACCACGATCTGCCTCACCCCGCCCCGCCCAGTCCTCTGGTGTAAGTCTTCCGACGGCACAGAAAAGAACCAGTCCTGTAAGGACGAAGGCCCGCTGACCCTAGAGCGATCGAAGACGGTGGACGAGGAGATATCGGCTAAGGTTATCGACTTCCTCGACCGCAACGATCCCAAAAAGACCAACAAGCCCTTCTTCGTCTGGTATAACCCGGCGCGGATGCACGTTACCACAGTACTATCCGACAAGTATATGAATATGGTGGGAACCAAGGGCGGCAAGGATTGGGGGGTCAACGAAGCTGGGATGAAGCAGATGGACGATAACATCGGCTATGTGCTGAAGAAACTGGAGGACATGGGCCAGCTCGACAATACCCTGATCGTCTTCACCACCGACAACGGGGCCGAGATGATCTCCTTCCCCGACGGCGGCATCACGCCGTTTAAGGGACAAAAGGGCGAAGCTTGGGAGGGTGGCTACCGCTCACCAACAGTCATTCGTTGGCCCGGACACGTCCAGCCAGGAACAGTATATAATCAGTTGTTCGCGGCACTGGATTGGGTGCCGACGCTGGTGGACATCGCCGGTGGAGCCAAGGGAGACGAGTTGAAGAAACAGATCGAGGCTGGCAATTACCCTGGTATCGTCAAGACGACGCTGGATGGGGTCAATCAGCGGGCCTATCTCGAAGGCAAGTCTGACAAGTCGGCGCGAGATTACTTCTTCTATTACTCCGGGGCAACGCCGTCGGCGGTGCGCTACAAGAACTGGAAGATGTACTACAGCATGGCTCAACCTGGAGCGGATGGCTGGCTCCTCCCACTCACCGATTTCAACTTCACCTTAGTTCAGAACATCAAGCGCGACCCCTTCGAGCAAGCGGTTGGCACCAACGTGAAGACGGCGTTTGGCTTGGGCGGTGCCCTGGGCGGCCCCGTGACCGGCTATATATATGACTGGAATATGTTGCCGATTGGCCAGCAGTTATGGCTCAAGGAACTGGAGTCTTACGAGAAGTTCCCACCGTTGCAAGCACCAGAATCCTACAACCTGAGTAGTATTCTCGCACAGGTCAAGAAAGCCAACGCGCATCACCCGAGCGAATAACCGCACGAACCGCCTGTCATTGACCGGAGCGGGAGCCCGGATCTGGGTTCCCGCTTGTTTTTTAGAAATATTTAGTCACCCATTCTATGGAGAAGCCATCATCATGTTTAACCTCAATCCCGAAACTCGCCGGGAATTCCAACAGAACTATAAGGCCGCGATCGCACTCGGCATCCTCATGATTGTTCTGGGGGGGCTTGCGATTCTATATCCTTTGTTTGCGACAGTCTTCACGTTTAATGTCCTTGGCTTTGTGCTGTTGCTGTTCGGCATCTTGCAACTAGCCTACGCTTTTCAGACTCGCAATAACCCGGTAGGACATTTTATTCTCAACCTCCTGATCGGCATTTTTTACCTCGTCGTCGGTTTTTGGATCTTGAGGCATCCGATTTTTTCAATCCTTGACCTGACCCTCGTAATTGGAATTCTCTTCTTTATCGAAGGGGCAATGCAAGTGATCAATGCCTTTGAACTGCGCCCGAACCAAAACCGAGTTTTGCTGTTGGCCAGTGGCATTATCGGCATTATTTTAGGTATTTTGATCTGGAGTAACTGGCCTTTCGACTCCTTGACGCTTCTCGGTCTGTTGGTCGGGATCAACCTGATAACAACGGGGGTTAGTCTGCTACTGTTTTTCCGGGCAGCTAAACAATCTCTCGCTACTGGGGAAGAAGAAGTTAATCGGGTCGCTGAAACCTAAATCGATCGTACGTTCCTAACTCTTGAGGAGCAAGCTAATGTATTTGTTCTAAAAGTCAAGTCTTAACGGGAGCGACGCAAAAAGGTCGCATCGACCTGAAGTCGGTGAAAGGGACTGGGGATGGGGGTTTTGGGAAAAGCTCATGCGGGCTGTGAGATCAGTCCGGCTCCGTTGTGATGAGAACACCACGAAATAAGGAGATCGCTACAAACAGGAAAAAGTTGGGGGGGCTTGGAGGCAAAAAGACGAAGAAAAAACAGAGAGAAGACTTAGAGAAGACGCAGAAAGGGGATTAACTCAATAAAAATCAGAAAATGGGGACTCTCGCTGCTTAATTGGGTTAAGCTAGAGGGATAACCCCCTTATCAAACCTTGAATAATCCCCATGAATCTTCAAAAAATAATTACGAATAGTTTAACTGACTCACCGTTCGCTTAAATGAAAAAGTGATCGAGGACAAAAAAGGTTAAAATCCTTGTGTAGTAAAGGTTTAAGTTTAAGGAGTCAAAATAATTACCACACAGATACAGTCAGAGCGAATAGATGATCTCCCCGTGATTATTCATTGGTTGCAACAAATGAAAGTGGCATCAATGATAGATGAGAATCTGGAAAAGCCTCATGGAAATCGCACAGGATTGAGCTATGGGGAACTAGCCGTATTATTGCTGACCTATATCGTGAGCGAAGGAGATCATAGAATGTGTTGTTTAGAAACATGGGTAAATGAACATCAAAGAAGTCTAGAAGGAACAACAGGATGGAAAATAAGAGATAAAGAGGCAACCGATGACCGTTGTGGAGACTTATTAAGAACATTAGGTTTATCAGACAGTTTACGCCAGATAGAGACATCATTATGTCAATATCTGGTCAAAGCTTATCAATTACCCACGGAAAAATGCCGAAGTGATACAACAAGTTTCTCAGTACATCATCAAATCTCAGAAGCTCAAGAAGAATCATCCCTGTTAAAATTTGGATATAGTAAAGATAAACGACCCGATTTAAGGCAATATCGTCAAATGTTGGCCACATTAGACCCAGTAGGACTGCCCTTACTAGGAATGACCTTGGCAGGAAATGAGACGGATGAGAAGGATTATGTACCCACATGGCGAAAAATGACAGAAATACTCGGAAAAAAAGATTTCCTATATTTAGCAGACTCAAAAGCCTCAAGTTATGAGAATCGGGCAAAAATCCAAGCAGAAGGAGGAATTTACTGTTTTCCCTTGGCCATGAATCAACCTCGCCCTAAACTATTAGCTGATTGGGTAAGTAATCCCCCAAGTGAAGTCGTTAAAATCGTGGAAAAAGAAGAAGAATTAGAAGATAAAGAAATGGGATTAGGATTTGAAGTTCCTTTAGGAAGTATCTGGATTGACCCAGAGAATAAAAAACGTTATCAGTGGAATGAAAGATGGTTAGTCGTTAAATCAAATGCCTTGGCCTCTCGTCAGATAAAAGGATTAGAAAATCGTTTAAATAAAGGGGAAGAGAAATTATTATCTCTGCAAAAAAGACCGGGTAAAGACGAGAAGCTCTTAGAGGAAAAGGTACGAGAAGCTCTGAAAACACAGGGATTAACGAAGTATATCACTTACTCAATTGAGAAAAAGCAAAGCTACAATAAAGTATATAAAGGTCGTGGCAGTCGCAGTGAGCCATCTTCTTATCGTCGGGTTCGTGAAACTCAATTAATTATTAACTACAGTCGTTTAAATTCCGAAATTGAGTCTTTTAAAACCATAGCAGGTTGGCGGTTATATGTCACTAATGCCTCCTTAGAACGGTTATCTTTGACAGAAGCAGTGTCAGATTATAAAGAACAATGGCAACCAGAAAGAGGATTTCATCGCTTTAAAAAAGGTCGCTTATCTGCTTTACCCATTTATTTTAGAGATGAAGATAAGATTAAAGGGTTGATGTTTTTATTAACGATTGCTTTAAGGGTTTTTACCTTAATGGAATTTGTGGTGCGTCGCCAATTACGTCAATCCCAATCCAGTTTATCTGGACTCTATGAGGGGTAGGGAAAAGATACGCGCAAAATAGGACACGGTGTTAAGAAATGTAAAGATTTTGTCTTTTAAATTATACTTTTGCAGTTTTTGTTATTGCTCTTATGGAAAATTTGTTTCATACTTATAAGGAAACTTAAGTAAATTATTTTTCAAGCCCGAAATTACACCGCTTGATCAATCTCTAAATTAATCATTAATATTAATTAAATAAATCAAATTTTCAAGGAGTAAATTAATGAAAATAATGAGACTTATTTCTCCCATAATTTTAAGTGCTAGTAGTCTTAGCTTATCATTTTCGGCTTATGCTCAACAGCTAAATGATTCTACTTTTTTTACGGGACAACCGCCACTTTTTGTCGGAGCGCAAACTCCTGATTCTACTGTCAACTGGCCCAATGCTCATTACTATTTTACCTTTCATCTTCCTAATAATTCTGTGGAATCTTTGGGAAAAGTAACTATTCAACAACAGGAAAACGTTAGTATCATTCCTCTTGATTCAGCTAGTACTTATGCTTTTATTGGTACTCAGGGAAATGTAAGCAAACCTTTAGCTATTCAAACAACTCAAGATCCTCAAACTCAAGCTGTTACAGTTGTATTTAATCCTCCAGTCCCTCCGGGAACTACTTTTACCATCCGTCTTGAGGCTCAACGAAATCCTCCCAACGAGGGCACTTATCTCTATAGTGTAACTACTTTCCCCGCCGGAAATAATCCCACTGGTTTACCCATGGGAGTCGGAAGACTTAGTTTTTATCGACTGTTTTAGCTAAGGAATATTTATCTTATGAATTAATTTATAAATTTAAAATAGTCTCGCCTTCTACTTTTGGCGGTATTATTCACCCTCCAGCCCCTGACAAGGGTAGGTTTTTTACATTTGGGTTGAGACAAGACAAGGAAGGAACGAAGGACAGCAGACAAGGGAGATAGTACAAACGAAAAATGGTCTTTTCAGCCATTTCTGTATTATTCGTAACAAAATGTTTCTTAAACGATTCCCCTCTTCCCAATACTGCTCGGTTAGTGGTAAAAACGTTACGGTGAGGTTAAAGTAATGAGTAATAAGTAATGAGTAATGAGTAATAAGTAATGAGTAATAAGTAAATATTTATTGTTTATAATGATTAATAATAACATAAATATTAGTATTCAAGAAAGAACAGAAGATTTTGCTATCAGAATTATTAAAGCTTATTCCGAACTGAACAAAAGGAACTTTGATGATGCAGCTAAAGTTTTATCAAAACAATTTTTAAGAAGTGGGACATCAATTGGGGCTAATTGTTCAGAAGCAAAATATGCACAGTCGAAGAAGGATTTATTAACAAATATTCTATAGCTTTAAAAGCAGCAAATGAGACCCTTTATTGGATAAAAATAATGATTAAATCAGAGCTAGTATCACAATCTAAATTTCAAAAAATGATAGAAGAGAATGAAAGAATTATTAAAATATTAATGAGTTCAATCAATAAATTAAAAGAAAAACAATCTAGTTAAATTTTTATTCATTACTCATTACTCATTACTCATTACTCATTACTTCATCTTCACAGTAAGATTTTCGGGCAAATCCCTCGCAGTATTGCCCCTCTTCCTTGTCCACTTTCCACCCTTGTCCCCGCAAGTCTTCACCCTCATCAGAATGTTTTTGTAAAAAACCTACACCTGTGAGCCCTCCAGCCCTCGTTCGAGCAATAGACATCTCCAAAAATTGATTTAAATTTGGCACGAAATGGCAAGAAAAAAATCGAGGGAATGAGCTATGATTGCCAAACTAATTTAAAAGAGTAATTAATTTAACGAACATGAGTGATTTAATTGCGATCGCCTACGACGAGGAATTTAAGGATTAATTAACAAAATGGAATGGTCGTTTTTACGCAATTTTGCAATTACTTTATTTGCCCTCTTAAATCCTCTGGGAATGTTACCGATTTTTATTTCCTATACTGCCCGTGAACGAACCAAAGTGCAACGTATCGTGGCTTTATTTGTTTCCCTTACGGTAATGAGTTTATTATTAATTTTTATGGTGATCGGATCACCCATGCTCAAATTTTTTGGGGTTACGATTAATTCCTTTCGCCTTGCAGGAGGTCTTTTACTCTTAATCATTGGTATTAACATTGTTAATGGAAAAGATAGTAGCGGAGGAAAAACTTTACCGGTAGAAGAAAATGAAAACGATTTGACTCAAGCTAAGTCCGTTTACCGTCAGATCGTGATTCCTATGGCGATGCCTTTATTAGTAGGACCGGGGGTAATTGCTAACGTCATTCTCTATGCTAATGAAACATTTTCTAAAAAGGGCAGTTTAGGTCTGGAATTGATGGTGATGACAATTGTCGTCAGTTTTTTAGTGTTTGCGGTCCTTGCCTCTGGTAAATGGTTACAAAAACTTATGGGAAACGTTGGATTGAGTATTACTCAACGGGTGATGGGACTTTTTGTCGCCGCCATCGGCGTTCAATTCATCGTCACAGGTTTAATTGATATTATTGTTAATGACATTATGCCTAAACTCAAAGGATAAAATAACCGTAGCGAAAACCTATTTAATTAAAATTGGAAAAATCATGAACAGAAAATCCCTCTGTGCTTTATTTACCGCTAGTATGCTTACCTTGACTGTTTCCACAGGTAATTTAATCATGAATAAATCTGTCGAGGCAAAACCAGCCCCTGAAACCAAAGAAGTTTCTGATCCTGTACAACTACTGTTTGTGCAAAATTCTGTCACAGGTAGTTATGACGGTAAAAGATTGAATCTTAATGGAGTCGGTTCAACCATCTTTTTTAGCGATCGCCCAGAACGTATTTCGGGTCATGTACAAAACGCCGAATTTATCAGTCATTGGGATGAAGGCTCAGATAATTTCGCTTCTAATCCCCCTAACGCTACATTGTCAATTTTTGGAGAAAATTATGAATCTATCACTCGATAATATTACAGAACAAGAAGCCTACGAAATTGGTATAGAGGCTTATCATTACTTTTATCCCTTGATTAGTATGGACTTGACTAGACGGGTATGTACTAATTATAAATCTGGAGAAAAACCCGGATTCGGTCCAGTCAACACATTTCATCATCTGCGACAATTTCCCCCAGCTGATTTTCGAGCAGTAGTGCGTCCTAACTTTGACACTCTTTATACCGTTGCCTGGGTTGATATAACTAAAGAGCCTATGATTGTGTTAACTCCTAATACTAATGGGCGTTACTATCTATTACCGATGTTGGATATGTGGTCAAATGTTTTTGCCGTACCGGGTAAACGTACCACTGGCACAGAAGCTCAACAATATATGATCGTACCTCAAGGATGGACAGGAGAATTACCAGAAGCGATCGAAAAGATCGAATCTCCTACTCCTCATATTTGGATTTTGGGGCGTATTCAAACTAACGGAGTGGCAGATTATCCTGCGGTAAATGAAATTCAAGATGGTTTTAAAATTGTTCCTTTTTCTCAGTGGGGCAAAACCGTTGAACCTGTCGAAGCCGTTATTGATCCTACTGTTGATATGAAAACAGATCCCCTAAAACAGATTAATAGTATGTCCGCAGGTCAATACTTCACTTACGGTGCAGAATTGATAAAAATTAATCACCCTCAAGTTACTGATTGGTCAAGTATTGCTCGTCTGCAACGTATAGGTATTGAGCAGGGTAAGAGTTTTGACTTTAATAATGCACCTGTTGCCATACAAGCTGGTTTAGAAAAAGCAGTGGTAGATGGACTGAAAATCATGATGGAGAAATTACCAACTTTAGCACGAATCGAAAATGGTTGGCAAATGAACACCGATACTATGGGAGTTTACGGCAATTACTATCTAAAACGGGCAATCGTGGCTATGGTGGGATTAGGGGCAAATCAACCCGAAGATGCCATTTATCCCCTGAATGTTTTTGATGCTAACGGTAAGCCTATGGAAGGTCAAAATAAATATGTTTTACATTTTGATAAAAATGAACTTCCTCCCGTGGAGGCTTTTTGGTCCATTACAATGTATGATGCTGAGGGTTTTCAAGTAGCTAATAAGCTCGATCGTTTTGCGATTGGGGATAGAGATGCTCTAAAATATAACTTAGATGGTTCACTTGATATCTACATTCAAAAGGATTCCCCCGAAGAGGATAAAGAATCTAATTGGTTGCCTTCTCCTGCTGAGGGTGTACTGGGGGTAACAATGCGTTTATATGCACCTAAATCATCAGCTCTTAATGGGATTTGGAATCCTCCTGCCATGAAACAAGTACATTAGATCACAATTAATTTTGTCTAGTCTAAGTAATTATGAATCAACCTCCCCAAGACTCAGAAACCCCTAAACAACTTTCTAATAATGACTTAGCATCTGATCGTACAGAATTAGCAAAATATCGTAGTCGTGCCGCCGCCGATCGTACTTTGATGGCTTGGATACGGACTTCTTTATCTTTAATCGGTTTTGGCTTCGGTATTCCTACCATTACTACGGCGATAGAGAAAATTGATACTGCTGGTCATTTAAACCCGATCAGATTTTCTGTCATTGTCGGACTTTGTTTTATCGGTACAGGAATGTTTGGCATGGTGTTAGGATTGAAAGAACATCGTAAAATTCTTAAACAAATTGAAAGCGATCGCTATACTTACGAAAACTCTGAGAGTGCGGAAATTGTAGCAGTGGCTTTACTTATCATTGGCTTACTTAGTTTTATTGGGGTGTTAATTAAATCCTTGAAATTTTAGAAAAATTCTCCTTTTATTAAAACATTTGTGATTCCTCTTAATAAGGGGGGGAATACAATAAAAAATAGTGTGCCGAGAGGATGTCACACATATTTTCTAAATTTTGTCAAGGGTTAAAAGTTGCAAATTTCGGATAATTTGATTATGTAGATTTTATCAAAATATTAAGAATAGTGAGATTTTCAATATTTGAGAAACAAATTATATAAACTAAATTTACCATAGTGTTCTAACACAAAAACTAAACCATGATGAATACAAAAAAGAATTATTGCTAATGATAGAAAAACTAAAAAATGAAATCAAAAAACTTGCTTCTCTGGCTCTATTTTTTCTGATTGGATTCGGTTATATTCTTATAATAATCAAGTTGCTTTTAGAGGAGTATGATATTGATATTTATGTCTTTTCTAAAGCGGTTATTAGTGCTTTAGTTGCGGCTAAAGCAGTAGCAATTATGGATGTGACTCCTTTCTTTAATCGTTATGCACGATCGGCTCGTTATATCCAAGTTTTATACAAAACATTTCTTTATACTTTTGCAGTTTTCGTTATTGTTCTTATAGAAAATTTGTTTCATGCTTATAAGAAAACTAAAGTTATTTCAGAAGCAATTAAGTTATTTTTGGAAGAGCATAATTTTTATCGCTTTTTAGCCATAACTTTATGTATCTCAATTGTTTTTTTGATTCACAGTATTTTCCAAGAAATTGATAGTTATTTAGGAAAAGGAAACTTAAGTAAATTATTTTTCAAGCCCGAAATTACACCGCTTGATAAATCTGTAAATTAATGTATCTTAAATATAGTGACCAAACCGCAGGAGAATTTTTTAATAATCAAAAAGTAGAATTTCAACCAGATAAAGCTTTAAAAATAGTAGCAGAGCCACGCCCTGAAGATGAACCTTATCAAGTGAATTTATTTGTTGACGGTTTAGAATCCATCGGCAAAACTTACACTGCTTCAGTGTTAGGTTGTAAATAAAATGTGTTAACTAATATTTTGTTAAGTTTATGGCAACGAAAATCATAAGGACTTATTCCCGTCCAACGTTTAAAAGCACGGGTAAAATGAGATGGATCTTTGTAACCTAATTCATAGGCAATGTCAATCATTTTTAAAGGAGAATTTTGCAGTAAATAAACCGCTTTTTCATAACGAATACGAGTGATTAATTGAGAATAAGTTAAGCCATCCTCCCCTAATCTTCTTTGTAAACTACGAATAGACATTTTTGTAATTTCTGAGGCTAAATTAATAGATGGACAACCTTCTCTTAATTGAGATTTGATTGCCTGTGTTAAAGAGTTAATAAATTCAGTAGAAGGGACAGATTGATGTAGTTTTTCATACTCTTTATGTTTTTGATCTTCACATAAATTAAACTCCGAAGGAAAAGGTAAGGCTAAAAATGATCGAGGAAAAGCGATGGAAGTTATCGTCACATCTTTATTGATAAAAACTTCTTGCAAATAATGATCTGTAAAGTTACTGAATGGAGTTTGTAGAGTAATTTGTTTTGGATACCATGTTTTTCCAGCTACTTTACGAATTAAATCCATCATTAACAGTAAAGAAAAATGACTGGGATGATGAGAATCAAAACTTTCTAAGTTAGTAAATTCTTGACAAAAATAAGCGGTTTCACCCTGTTCCAATAACCAGAAATGTTCTCCTGAATTAAACAAATTTCCCAAATGAATAGCTTTAAAAATGGCATCATATAAAGTGAGAGATTGACAAGCTAATTTACCTAAGATGCCCAAAGATTCCACTGGAGTTTTTTCTCCTACTAAAATCCCTAAGTTTTCTATTCCTTCTTGATATGCTGTTTTCTTCAAAAAATCAAAGACTTGATGGCGAGAGATTAAGAAATTTGGTTCATCGAGAGCAAAAATAGGTAATTTATATTGTCTTAATAGTTTTTCTGTGGGAGTGCCTAATTCTTGCAAAAAATCGACAAAAGGAATTAAAGCGGAAACTCGTAAAAGAGGAACATAATTAGTCATAAATAATTAACAAAAATTAACAATCATTGGCAAGTTAAAGCAGAAAACAATTTCAGAGTATTTACGGATCTTTTAATTATAGATTGGCACGAAATGGCAAGAAAAAGTTTTCTACAAATATTTATACTTTTCTCATTCCTAAATAAATATGAATGAAAGTTAACTAGCTATCAGCTTTCAGCATTTAGCTGTCAGCTAAAAATTCGAGGGTTTAAATCCCCCATTACACACCTTGAAAAGCTCACTGATTGCTGATAGCGGAGTGCTACTTTAATTTCTTTAATCAAAATCGATGATCGGGCTTATCTTCTGAAGATGAAAAATGTGCTTTTTATATTAGCAATAGTCTCTGTTCTTTTTTTCGTCTTTATTCCCTCAGTTTTGGCTTGTTCAACTGGTATGACAGAAATTAAGGGCGGTAGTTTTACCATTGGTGCAAATAACGAATTTCCCGAAGAAAAACCAGCTCAATCCGTTACCGTGAAAGATTTTTGTATAGATACTCACGAAGTGACTAATCAACAATTTGCCAAGTTTGTCGAGGATACAGGTTATATTACTATCGCCGAACGCCCTTTATCTGTGGCACAATTCCCTGAATTAACAGAAGAAGATCGATCGCCTGGTTCTGTGGTATTTCAACCTATTCCTGAAGGACAATCTTTCAGTGAATTAAGTTGGTGGCATTGGGTACAAGGGGCAAATTGGCGACATCCTCAAGGAAAAAATAGCACTATTGAAGGGAAAGAAAATCATCCCGTTGTCCATGTTGCCTATGATGATGCGATCGCCTATGCTCAATGGGCAGGAAAATCTTTACCAACAGAAGCCCAATGGGAATTTGCCGCAAGGGGAGGCTTAAAGGACAAAATTTTTGCGTGGGGTAATACTTATAATCCCAAAAAAGCGAACACATGGCAGGGAGAATTTCCTGTGAAAAATACCCAAGTCGATGGTTATTTTGGTACTGCACCAGTAGGCTCTTTTCCGCCCAATGGTTATGGTTTATATGATATGACGGGGAATGTGTGGGAATGGACTCAAGACTATTATCATTATGGTCATGACAGTAAATCTCAGCAACTAAATCCTATTGTCAGTGACGAAAAAGAAAGTTTTGATCCTCGTGATCCTAATGTCATTAAACACGTTATTAAAGGCGGTTCTTATCTATGCGCTCGTAACTATTGCAGTCGTTTTCGCCCTTCGGCTAGGGAAGCAGAATCTGCTGATACGGGTACATCTCATATCGGATTTCGTTTAGTCACATCGGCATCATAGATAAGCTGAAACCCATTGAGATTGTAAATGAGGGAGGATAAGAAGAGGGCGCATAAGGGCAGGACTGTTTCAAAGTACAACTAAAATTGCATTTTTGTAGGGGCATAATATATTATGCCCGTACCTTTAGCAGACTTTTGCCCGACGCTTTGTCAATTTATGGCAAAGCGATTTATGAATCACAACCCATATCCCACAATGAAATAAATTTCATTGCTAACAGCTCAACTCTACTAAAGTGAGTTAATTTTTAGCAAAAATATATGCAACTTAGTTTAAAAAACTTTATCAATAAATTTAAGAGTAATTCCATGATAAAAATACGCAAATTTTTCGCTATTTCAGCTTTAGCCGTATCTGTTATTTCCGTCACGGCTACATTTTACACCGTCAAAGCTCAAGAACAAAAAACAGAAGATCAGAAAGTACAGTTAATGTTTGTTCAAACAGCCGATGACATAAAAACCGATAACAAAACTATTCGCCTAGTTAACGTCAATCCCCAAACTCTCTATTTTGCCGATCGACCTGTTCGTTTAGCAGGTCATGTTACTACTCCTGAATATATGAAAGAATGGACTGCTAGTGCTGGTTCAGACAATTTCAAGAGTGATCCGCCCAATGCTACTCTTTCGGTTTATGAAAAAGGGCAACCTCAAAATAGTCTGGTGGTGATCGAAATTAGTAATCCTGTTATCGATGGTAAAGATTTAGTTTACAATTACAAAGTCATCGAAGGTAAAATGCCAACATCTGGTGGTCAAAGTGCCTTATTTATTGACTGGATTGGTGCGGGTGGAGGAGTTGGTCCCGGTTTTCATGGGGTAGGAGTTGGGACTCGTGGAGTTGGTGTTTACGGAGGTTATGGTGGCCCATTAAGATAGGAATATATGAGATTACTGATAAATACAAAAAGAACTATTGCTAATAATGGAAAAACTTAAAGAAGAACTCAAAAAAATTGGCTCACTATCCTTATTTTTTTTAATAGGATTTGGTTTTATTTTGCTACTGATGAAACTTTTATTAGATCAATATGAGATTAATACTTATGTTTTTTCTAAGGCGATCATTAGTTCATTAGTGGCGGCTAAAGCAGTGGCAATTATGGACATGACTCCGCTCTTAAATCGTTATGCTCAATCACCCCGTTATATCGAAGTTTTATATAAGACTTTTCTTTATACTTTTGCTGTTTTAGTTATTTCGATGATTGAAAATCTTTTCCATGCTTATAAGGAAACTAAAGCCATGGTCGGGGCGATCGAGCTATTTTTAGAAACCCGTCATTTTTCTCATTTTTTAGCAGTAACTTTATGTGTTTCCGTGATTTTTTTGATTCACAATATTTTCAAAGAAATTGATAATTATTTAGGTAAAGGAAACTTGAGTAAATTATTTTTCGCTAAAAAAAATTCTGAACTAACATAAGGTCATTGATGATTAAAAAGATCAAATCTATGAAAATAGTTAAACTGATTTCACCTTTTTTATTAAGTACAAGTGGTATTTTGTTAAATCCATCTACTTATGCCCAACAGATTGATAATCCTAATTTTTTCACTGGGCAACCTCCCATTTTTGTAGGTGCGCAAACTCCTGACTCTATCATCAACTGGCCTAATGCTCATTATTATTTCACCTTTCACCTACCTAATAATTCGATCGAATCTTTAGGAAAAATAACTATTCAACAACAACAAAACGTTAATGTCATTCCGATCAATGTATCGAGTACTTATGCTTTTATCGGTACTCAAGGAAATGTAGGTAAACCCCTTACTATCCAAACTACTCAAGATCCCCAAACTCAGGCAGTCACGGTGGTTTTTGATCCCCCAGTACCTCCCGGAACAACTTTCAGTATTCGTCTTGAAGCCTTCCGAAATCCCCCAGATGATGACACTTATCTGTATAGCGTAACCACTTTTCCTGCGGGAAATAATGCCACTGGTTTACCTATGGGAGTAGGAAGATTTAGCTTTTATAGATTGTTTTAGTTCAAAAAATATTTACATCATGAATTTAAAAGTATTTACGATCTCTAAGCGTCATTTAGGAATTGCTATGTTATTAGGCGTTGTATGGGGTGATTTAATCTTAAATCCCCTGAAAGCTCAAACACCCTCACAGATTCCCACCATAATTCCAGCAGATGTGGATGATTTACCCAATAATACAGATCAAATGAAAACTTGGTCTTGTAACCAAGAAAATCAACAGATTTTAGTAGAAGTAAAAATGGTGACAAATTGGCAAGAAATCATGGAGATGGAGACTAATCAATGGCAATGTCAAGAACAATTAGTCAATATTCCTGACAACGCCGTCCAGTTTTCCTGTGAATCCGATGAAAATACCATTAACCTGATTACTGTTACTTGGATAAAAGGCAATGAAGGTAAATCACTAATGAAAAATTGGATTAATACCTTTGAAAATCAAAGTATGGCTTGTACTGTCGATCGAACTAACCCATTTTGGAATTAAACAACTTATCAAAATAATGCTTACACGTTTCAAATCTTTGCTTAACCGCTTATTATCGGGGAATTTTAAGCTTATATCCGCAGGAATACTGGTTTTCCTCATGGTAATAGGTTCAGGAATATTTTTTGCTCCGGTGATCGCCCAACAAATCAACGGCGTACCAGGTTCTCCCAGCTCAACCATGACCATTAGTGGGGAACAATTGCCCCCGCCCTCAACTAAATTTGGGGGAGTCATCAATCGCAACGTTAAAGACTCCAAACCTTTCTGGCCGTCTCGTGTTGTTCCCCCCAAGGGCTCACCGAATGTCTTGCTGATCATGACCGATGATTCCGGTTTTGGTGTTCCCAATACCTTTGGGGGGGTCATTCCCACTCCTGCTCTCGATCGCATTGCCCAAAACGGTTTACGTTACACCAACTTTAACTCAACGGCTTTGTGTTCCCCAACACGGGCCGCACTGATTACAGGACGTAATCATCACTCTGTCGGATTTGGAGTAATTTCTGAACAATCAACGGGCTATCCTGGCTATAACTCGATTATTCCCCGTGAAAAAGCCACCATTGGCAAAATTCTTAAAGATAACGGTTACTCGACTTCTTGGTTTGGCAAAGATCACAACACCCCAGACTTTCAAGCTAGTCAAGCTGGCCCCTTCGATCAGTGGCCAACGGGTATGGGATTTGATTACTTTTATGGCTTTGTTGGAGGGGATACCAGCCAATGGCAACCGAATCTCTTTCGCAATACTAGCCCGATCTATCCCTATGTAGGTAAATCCAAGTGGAATCTAACGACTGCCCAAGCGGATGATGCGATTCAATACATGAATCGGGTTAACGCCGTCGCCCCCGATCAACCATTCTTCGTTTATTACGTCCCTGGCGGTACCCATGCTCCCCATCATCCGACCCCCGAATGGATTGAGAAAATCCACAACATGCACCTGTTTGACAAAGGATGGAACGAATTACGGCAAACCATCTTTGAAAATCAGAAAAAACTTGGTGTCATTCCCCAAAATGCAAAGTTAACCCCTTGGCCAGATGATCTGCTTAAACAATGGGATACCTTATCAGCAGACGACAAGAAAATGTTTATCCATCAAGCGGAAGTTTTCGCTGCTTATGTCGCTTATACCGACCACGAAATTGGACGGGTGATTCAGACCGTTGAAGATATGGGTAAGTTGGATAATACGCTCATCATCTATATCAACGGAGACAATGGAACGAGTGCCGAAGGAACCCTAATTGGAACACCCAATGAAGTAGCTTCCTTTAACGGTGTCAATGTGCCTGTTGAAGACCAACTCAAGAACTTTTACGATGTTTGGGGGTCAGATCAAACTTATCCCCATATGTCCGTCGATTGGTCTTGGGCGTTTGATACTCCCTTCTCTTGGACAAAACAGGTGGCTTCCCATTTTGGTGGTGTGCGACAGGGCATGGCTATTTCTTGGCCAGAGATGATCAAAGATAAAGGTGGCATTCGCAATCAGTTCCACCATGTTATTGACATCGTGCCGACAATTCTTGACGTAACAGGTATCCCTGCACCAGAAATCGTAGATGGTATTCCTCAAAAACCGATTGAAGGGGTCAGTTTAGCCTATACTTTTGATCCAAAAAATGCCAATGCACCTTCACCTCATAAAACGCAATATTTCGAGATGATGGGGGATCACGCACTCTATCATGAGGGCTGGATTGCGAGTACTAAAGTCATGCGTCCACCTTGGGAAATTGTGAAAATAGTCGATAAACAACCCTCTGATTATCCTTGGGAACTCTATGATTTAACGAACGACTGGACACAATTTGAGGATGTTGCCGACAAAAATCCCGAAAAACTGAAGGAATTACAGGCACTTTTTTGGAAAGAAGCCGAAAAATATCAAGTGCTTCCCTTAGATAATACTGTCGCAACCCGTCTCGTTGCTCCACGACCTAGCCTCAGTGCTGGTCGTAATGTCTTTACCTATTCGGGTGAGATTACGGGAACACCCAATGGGGATGCACCCAGTATTCTCAACAGTTCCTACAATTTCAAAGCCGAGGTAGAAGTTCCAACGGGTGGCGGCGATGGCATGATTGTCACCCAAGGTGGTCGTTTTGGCGGTTATGGCTTCTATTTACTCAAAGGAAAACCTGTATTTCTCTGGAACTTAGTCGATCTTAAGCGTCCTCGCTGGGAAGGGACAGAAGCTCTCTCTCCAGGTAAACATACCCTTGAATTTGATTTTAAGTATGATGGACTGGGCGCAGAAACACTCGCTTTTAATAGCATGAGCGGGATTGGTCGAAGTGGCACAGGAATCCTTAAGGTCGATGGTCAAAACGTTGCCACTCAAACGATGGAGCAGACAGTCCCCCTTATTTTGCAGTGGGATGAAAACTTTGATGTGGGTGCAGATACGGGTACACCTGTTGATGATGCTGATTATCAAGTGCCTTTTCAATTTAACGGTAAGCTCGATAAGTTGACTTTGACGATCGATCGTCCTCAATTAAGCCCTCAAGATATAGAGAAACTAAAACAAGCCCAGAGAAACAATAAAGTTTCTGAATAGTTTAGTTTTTTTACTGCCCCCTGCCCCCAAATATGGGGGAATTCAATTCGTCTTTCCCCCAAACTTGGGGGATTAAGGGGGCAATTGCAATCACCGATGAATTTAATGTGGGCAATGCCCACGCTACTCAATTAATAATTTTAAAATCATGAACAAAAAATCTCTTTGTGCTTTATTTACCGTTAGTATGCTTACCTTGACTGTTTCTGTGGGTAATTTAATTACTAATAAATCTGTTGAGGCAAAACCAGCCCCTGAAACTAAAGAAATTTCTGATCCTGTACAACTGCTGTTTGTGCAAAATTCTGTCACAGGTAGTTATGACGGTAAAAGATTGAATCTTAATGGAGTCGGTTCAACTATCTTTTTTAGCGATCGCCCAGAACGTATTTCGGGTCATGTACAAAACGCTGAATTTATCGGTCATTGGGATGAAGGCTCAGATAATTTTGCGTCTAATCCCCCTAATGCTACATTGTCAATTTTTGGAGAAAAAGGTGTTAATAGCGTAGTAATAGAATTAACTAATCCCAAGTTAGAAAATAACAATCTTTCCTACCAAGTTAAAGTTTTACAAGGAGAATTACCCTCTAATTTTCAAGAATCATCTCTCTTTATCGACATTTTAGGACGTTGGCGAATGTATGGGGCAGGTGTCGCGGCTGGTGCGGCGGCGGCTGGTGCTGGTGCATATTACTATCATCCTCCCGTAGTTGCTCCTGTTGTACCCGTAGTACCAGTTGCTCCTGTTTATGTCGCACCCCGTCCAGTTCTTTATTAAAAAGACTTAGGGAAAACTGTAGCGATTGCTAACTAAAAAGGGCGATCGCCTTTTAAAACAAAAAAAATAACTTAGATAGGTCAAAGTTTATTTACTTTTCATTCTGACTATTTTCGGTATTGAGGACAATAGGTGAATGTAAAGTAATTAAGATGTTTTTTGGAAGTTTAAAAAAGTTATTAAAACATTATTATGGAGTGATTATATGATTAATTTAAGACAAAAATTAGGGCTAACTTTGGGATTAGGCTTACTTTCGATATTGCCGTCTTTTTCCGTTTCTGCCGCCGAAAAAATTACCTTTTTTATCCAGCCTTTGGGAGAATTTGATGTTTCGGTTAAGAGTTTGGACATTTTTGCCAAAGACGGTACAATTACCCCTGATTTTGCTTTTTATACCAAACATTTTAATGCTGAAGAATTAGCAGAATTAAGAGGGTTATTAAACAAATCCTTTCCATTAAATAGCACCGAAGCCTTTGAATTTTTTAATACCCAGTTTGGCAAAGAAATTGTTAAACAACTGAGTATGGCCATTAAGAGTCCACCAGCACAAAGTCAACCCTTACTGAAGGGTGCGATTATTTCGGCGGCGGAGAGTCCTAATGGCTTTAAAATTATTGATGTTCTTAATAATTATGATAGTCCAAGCTTAGCTCTGAATTTGGAAACTTTACGCAATACTATTCATGAGGCAGATCAGTTATATCAAACAACCGATCGCATTTTTGCCTGGTTAGATGGTCAAAGCGACACGGAAACTTTCAATAATCCTTCTATAGCTTTATCTGAATTATCCCAAGCAGGAAAAGTTACTTGGACATCGGAAACCTTGACAATCTCCCGTCCTAATGGTGAACCTTTAACTGTCTTTGTTTATCTGCCTGAAAAATTAACTAAACCTGCACCAATAGTCGTTATTGCACCAGGGTTAAACTCGGATTTTCAAGCCTTACGTTATGTTGCTGAACACTTAGCCTCTCATGGCTTTGCGACGGTAGGTATTGACTTTCCTGAAAGTGACAACGAAAGAATGATTGATGCTTTGCAAGGGTTAGACACCTTTCCCACTCCTAATGCTTGGATGAATCAACCGAAAGATATTAGTTTAGTTTTAGATACCCTCACACAAAAAACTGAGTCTGATAGTAATTGGCGAGGGAAATTAGACATCAATAATGTAGGCATTTTAGGTCATTCTCTAGGAGGATATACCTCCACGGCAACGGGAGGTGCAAATGTTCAATGGGATTATTTATTAAAAGAGTGTGCCAAATTGAATAATCCCAATCAAATTAACTTAAATCCAGCTTTGCTTTGGCAATGTAAAGGTGTTACAGATGCACCTCCTGTGGAAAATCTTCAAGATTCAAGAATAAAAGCAGTAATTGCCATAAATCCTGTTACTAACCCCGCTTTTGGTAATGAAGGTATTAATCAAATTTCTGTGCCGATTATGTTTATTGCTGGAAGTGCGGATATTTTTGCCCCTGCTTTACCAGAACAAATTGTTCCTTTTTCTGATGTGGATAAAAAGGATAAATATTTGCTTTTAGTCAAAAATGCGACTCACTTATCTTTTTCCCAAGGCACAGATAAATTACCTAATTTTATTGTCGGAGATGGGCAAGATTTAGCCTATGATTATTTGAAAATTATTAGTTTAGCATTCTTTAATCTTTACTTGAATCAACAAAAACAATTCGAGCCTTATTTGACCAATACTGCTATACAAAAAATGGGTAAAGATCCCCTACCCATCTACTTAATCAGATCCTTAACCCAAGAGCAAATAAATGAAGCCATCAAACCAACTAATTAAATTTTAATTATTGTTTCCACACAAGTAAATTAATAATCAATTATTGTCTATTAATCATCAATTTATCAATTTTTATAGCTTGGTTTTTTCCTGAATTTAATCAAAAATTTATTGGTTATTTAAAAGTTATGTTTTTATTAAAAAAATCTCTAATATTTATATTGGCTATGGGCGGGACTTGTTTTTCTTTCAAAGCGATCGCTGATCCTATAAAATTCCCAGAAAAAGACGAAATATTTACTTCTAATGGCTGTAATTGTGCGGAAGATTTGAAACTAGATGAAGGTAATTATTGGCAAAAATCTGAGTTTAAAAAAGATATTTCAGGTACTTTTGAAATTGACAAATTTAATCAAAATACTAATAGTTTATTTACCCAAATTCAAGTCCAAGATACTGAACCCGTAAGTATTGCCACAGATTCCAATAAGTGGCGTTTTCAATTTCAACCCTATGTAACTGTACCGGTAAGTACTTATGGCACTGCTACCGCTAGAGGAAGAACTGTTAATTATAATTTGAATTTGGGAGAACTATTAGACTCTTTAAATTTTACCGCTAGTGCAAGGGTGGAAGCATGGAAGGGTAGATTTGGACTGATTTTTGATGGATATTACGTGAATTTGGGAGCTGTTGCTAATTTACAAGCCCAATTAACTCGTACTCCTTCGACTTTAAATTCTTTGAATTATTTAATGAGTAAAGGCACAAATACAAGGGTAACAGAATTAGTTAATAATCTTGATCAAAAAATTGAAACGGCGAAACAAAATGAACAGTTAAAAGAAACAGAAATTGTCCAACAATTAAATCAACAAATCGAAGACTTACAGATTGCTATTAGTCAAGATAAGATAAGAATCGAAACTGTTGACGCTAAAGTTGCGGAAATTAGGGCTAATTTAGCTAAATTCTCTGATTCTCGCATTGGCGATCTTAATTTTCAAGATTTAGAGAATTTTAAATTAACTCCCGAAGGTTTTAAAGAATTACTTGCTTTGAATGTGAGAGATTTTCCTAAAATTCAGGATTTACAAGAGTTAAATAAGCAAATTAAGGAGACGGGGGTTTTATCTTCTATCCCTGAAATTAAGGAAGAATTAACCAACACCAGTGATATTTTAGAAGATGGACTACAAAGGGTGATTGAACAACGAAAAATTGAAGATACTGAGGAGTTACAAAAATTACAAACAGAATTAGAACAAGCTAAATCTTTAGTAGATCAAGAATTGGCGAAAATTCAGAAAACTGAGGATTTCATCGAAAATCGCTCTCCCCAAAATTTAGACATCGATAGTCAGACGAATTTAAGTTTTCAACAGGGGATTTATGACTTTGCCGTGAGTTATCATTTTGGCGAAATTCCCAATTACAGACTGCCAGAAAAACCGTCAGGACGTAATTACCCCATTTTCTGGTTTCAACCCATTGCCGGAATGAGACTTAACAGCATTAGTATTAATATAGAGCAAAGTACTAATGTTGTGGCTACCAGTACCTTGGTTAATTTTAATGGTAGCTTTCAAAATAACTACGGTCAGACCAGAACATGGTTTGAACCTATGATAGGTGCTAAGTTGGGGGTACAAATGAACGATCGCATTGGACTATGGTTAAGGGGGGATGCGTCAGGATTCGGATTGGCAGGGGAAACGGATATGAGTTGGAATATATTATTTGGTACGGATTTGTGGGTAGGTTATAACACTGCTTTACAATTGGGCTACCGTTTCTATGAAATCAATTATTCTTGGGGCAGTGGTAATAATGCTTTTGGTTTTAAAGAAAGTTTTAATGGGCCATTTCTTTCAGCAACTTTTCATTTTTAACGAAAATGACGAAAATAAATCCCTCAGACAATTTACACAAAAGAAAATCTGGAGAAAAATTTGAAGAGATTCTGGAGATCGTCTTGCCAAAACCAATTACACCTTAAAATTAACCTCAGTTTTGGTTAAGCAGATTGAGGTAAAAACCATTCCAGACGAAGGCTTGGCTTCTTTGGTTGGTGACAATATGCGATTAATCCACATAATAGATTAACACAAAAATTTATTGGTGAACGATGACGAGAATGTTCTATTTGTGAGATATTCTTTAATTGGTCATTAATTGTTTCTATAATCGATCCCTTGCGAGATAATAATTTGTCATGAAGTCTCATTAATTTGTTCTTCATGTTACGTTTAGGTTTGGCAAAAAACTCGATTCCAAAATCTTCCAGTAGCTTGGTCGCTAATTTTTGTGACACATAACCTCTATGGCCAAAGACTTTTCCCCAAAGCTCTTTTAAAAGGTCAACGACGGGTTTACGGTCATCAACATTACCTGGAGTTAAACTCATATTGATAATTTCCCCCAGTTCATTGACAACCAGATGAAGTTTAAATCCAAAAAACCAGTCCACAGAGGTTTTCCCTCTTTGGGCTAAATCCTGAAAGACCTTATGGCGTGAAATACGTCGATGATGACAGACTTGAATTTTAGTCGAATCGATAAAACTAATCCCAGTACAATTACCAAAGCAATGTTTAAGATAAACACACAAAGGAATGATCGTTGATGGAACCCATTGAATAAATCGCTGATAACTGGGAAGTTTAGGAAAAGCATTCGACCAATATTGTTGAACATGATTCAGGTAAAAATGTTTGAAATTACGATAATGATTTTGGTGAAAAGCAATCAGGATAGTCATAATTTCACTTAAACACAAACTTTTCCCTCGAATACGGCTGACCGCTCCATGAAATAAGAGCTTGTTTTGCCATTGAGGCTCAAATTGTTGGCAGAAATCATCGACATGACAAAATAAATAATCTAAATTAAACATAAGACAGTAGTTAGTTTGATGTGTGCTATATTCAGCTTACTATCTGCCTGTTTTCTTATCCAAAACTGAGGTTAATAAACTATTCTTCGGTGGTGAGGACACAATAGACCTGAGTCAGATTTATGGACAAAAGAGTAGAAACAAAGAGAAGGTAAGAGGTATCATCAATATTTTCAATGATTACAAGTTCACCATTGATGAAAATACACCGATAGATGAGGAGATTGCCCTTGACCCTGAGTTACTCGGTAAAGTATTCGAGAATCTGTTAGCCGAATATAACCCTGAAACAGAAAGCACCGCACGAAAACAAACTGGGTCGTTTTATACCCCCAGAGAAATTGTTAACTATATGGTTGATGAGAGTATTATTGCTTACCTAAAAAATCAGTTATTAGAGGATAATAATGGTTTTGTGGAAGTCGGTAGTAACCAGATTAATTTTATTGGTAATAAATATACTCAAGGACAGTTAACTATACAAGGGAAGGTAGATAATAACCCATTTATCGGTAAAGAAGACGAGTTGGAGTCTAAGCTGAGGGATTTACTATCTTTCTCAGAGGTTAATCCTTTTACTCCTGATACTCAGACAAAAATCATTACTGCTATTGATAACCTCAAAATCCTTGACCCTGCCTGTGGTAGCGGTGCTTTTCCTATGGGTATCCTCCAAAAACTGGTTCATATCCTCTCTAAACTTGACCCCCATAATGAACAATGGCGTAATCAACAAAAAGAAAGAGCGATCGCACCCTTACTAGCTGATATTACACAGGCACAGAAAATTAGCTACGAGGAAGCAAGGGATAAGGCTATAGCACAGTTACAAACTAGGTTACAGCAGATAGAAGATGAGTTTAACCATAATGAACAGGATTATCCCCGTAAATTATTCCTCATTGAGAACTGTGTTTATGGTGTTGACATTCAACCTATTGCAGTTCAAATCTCTAAACTACGGTTCTTTATCTCCCTCATAGTTGAGCAGAAGGTTAATGATAATCGCCCTAATCGTGGCATTCTCCCTCTCCCTAACCTCGAAACTAAGTTTGTCTCTGCTAATACCCTCATCGGTATTGACACCCAAAATACCCTCCGTTCCCCCGAAGTTTACCAGAAAGAAGCTGAACTTAAACAAGTCCGTCATAACTACTTCTCTGCTAATAATCCCCAAGATAAGCAACGCTGTAAGGAATTAGACCAACAACTTAGAACAGAGATTACTACCCTCCTTAAAAATACTGGTCTTCAAGGTGCGATCGCAGATACTTTAGCTAGATGGAATCCCTATGACCAGAATGTTAGCTCTGACTTCTTTGATCGTGAGTGGATGTTCGGGTTTGATCGTGAGTGGATGTTCGGGGTAAAAGGCTTTGATATTGTTATTGGTAATCCCCCTTATGTAAGAATGGAAAAAATAAAAGAGATAAAACCAACATTACAATTACAGTATGAATCTTATACAGGAAGAGCTGATTTATATGTTTATTTTTATGAACAAGGTTTAAAATTACTCAGAGAAAATGGTTATTTAACCTATATTACCTCAAATAAATGGTTAACGACTAATTATGGGGAAAATTTACGCAAATATTTAGCGATAAAATCCCAAATCCATAGAATTATTGATTTTGGAGAATTACCTGTATTTGTGGCGGCGACTTTTCCAATGATTTTTATTACTCAAAAACAACGCACCGATAAACAATCATTTGTTTTTACACAAGTTAAATCTTTAGATCCCCCTTATCCAGATATTTATGCTCTTGTCAAAAAACAAGGTCAAAACTTACCTGAGACTGCTATTAAAGGAGATAATTGGACATTAACAGATAACAAAGTTGCTAGTTTTATAACTAAATTAGAGTCTCAATTAATTACTCTTAATGATTATGTTAATGGACAAATTTATTGGGGAATCAAAACAGGATTAAATGAAGCCTTTATTATTGATCAAGAAACAAGAGATAAATTAATTAATGAGTATCCTGCTAGTGAACCAGTTATTAAAAAACTTATTGTTGGTAATGATGTTAGAAAATGGAGAATAAATTATCAGCAAAAATATTTAATCTATTTACCGCATGGAATAAATATAAACAATTATTCTTCTGTTATTAATCATTTAGAACGCTATAAAGAAAGGCTAGAAAAAAGAGCAACAAAACAAGCATGGTATGAACTACAGCAACCTCAATTAAATTATGTAAAATATTTAGAAAATACTAAAATTATTTTTCCTGATATAGCGAAAGAACCTAGATTTTGCTTAGATATAGAATCCATTTATGTGGAAGCAACAGCTTTTTTTATTCCAACTAATAACTTATATTTACTGGGTATTTTAAATACTTCTATTGTTTGGTTTTACTTAACATCTATTTGTTCAGTATTAGGAGATCCCAATAAGGGGGGAAGACTAAGATTAAAGCGTCAATATATCTCACAAATACCCATCCCCAAAGCCACAGAAGCAGAGAAAGAAGCGATCGCCTCCTTAGTCCAAAAATGCCTTGATGCAAAAGGAATTAACTGTGAGCAGTGGGAAGCGGAGATTGATGATAGGGTTGCTCATTTGTATGGGCTGACTGCTGAGGAAATGAAAATTATTAGGGGAGAGTAACATTAATGACTTTTTTGGATATTCCTGACGGTTGGAAATATGTTATTAGCTCGTTAGTTGGTGGAGGCATTGCAATATTCATTACTTTCTTAAATAATCGTTATCAATTAAGGAAAGATGCTCAAAATTGGGAAAAAGAAAAGTTATGGAATGGTTATCAAAAATGTATTTCTAATTTGAACTTAATAGAGGCTTTGTGGACAGATTTAAACGCAGAACACGGAGTAAATTATGTCTTAAAGATAGAAGAAAGTAAGGAAATATTCAGTCTATATTCAGAAATAATTCCTTATTTGCATTGGATCGTCTATAATCATCCAAACCACAGGCAAAAAGAGATACAAGCATTAAAGGAAATAATTGAATTAAAGAAAGAGAATGATACACATAAATTCAATACAATTAGACTCAATTTTTTGATTCAACCTCAAGCTTTATACAACATAAAGAAAGAACTTATTCAGTTGATGATTAATGATCCTAGATTTCTTCAAAACAATCAGTAAATGCCCATCCCCGACTACATCGACAACTCCACTCACACCCTCGAATCCATCCTCAAACAACTGATTAAGGACGAGGCCATTCTTCCGCCCCAGAGAGGTTAAAAAAGCAACTGCTATTAGAGGAAATTAAGATAGTTGAGGGAAAAAATGAGTAACCAGAAAGAAAAGTGTAAACACTGTGACGGTAAAGGATATGTAGAAATCAGGGATTGCACAGGAGAAATCCAGAGGGAAGAAACCTGTGTATTTTGTAATGGTATAGGTGAAGCTAATGGGGATAAACTAACCTCTGCATTCCCATTAGCTTCACCTTAATCTGTTTATTACTAATCAATGCTTTCAGAGATAAGTTAATCATTGATACAGGGCGGTTAATACTATTACTGAGATGTTTTATAGTACAACCATCAGGATATTGATTAATTACCTGTAACAATCTTTCACCCGTAGTTAAGCCACCACGAGCTTCGATGAATATTAAGTTTGACATTTCCTCACACAGAAATTGTTAAAATTTATCAAGTAATTATAGTGTGTTCGAGGAATAATAGGAAATAGTCAAAGGCAAATTATTGTCTTTTGGCTTTGAAAAGAGATTCGTCTCCATCATCAAGATTGATCAATCCTTCTACTTCATTTTCATTTATTATTTGCATCCAACCACTACCACTAGCATCGTCCATTTCGTCGTTACCTTCCCATGTAAAAGCAAAGCGTTCGATATTACCTATTTGTTCTAAATAACCATTGAAATATCCAGTTACTAAGCCAAATTGAAATTCCCCTTTATTATTTGGTTTAATTTCTACGTAGGCTTGGGTTTCCATATTAAAGTAATCTTCGTCCCACATTTCCATCTCATTAATATGCCATTTTCCAACAAATAGATTTGATGTTGTCATTGTTGTTTTAAAAAGAAAGTTGCGAACAAATAATATCATAATGTTCCATATTTTATTTTTCCTTCATGATTTTCTTGAAAATATCTGGGTCTGATTCGAGTAATTATTTCCCTAAAAACAATCTCTTTACTTATAGTTAATTGATTTGGTGCTTCCATAAGCTGACGCTCTTGCGATCGTCAGAGCAAAGCGAGTAGAGCCTCCTCCCCATGCCTACCAACATATCGCTGTAGTATAATATATTAAGTTTAGTGGTCGAAATATTTAAGAATTACTCTACAGACAAAACACCAAGTGTGATACTTCTTTTTTCTCGCTCAAGATAACCTTTTTCAACTAGAGCATTAATTGTCTTTTTAATGGTATGTCTTTCGTATCCCAAATTTCTGATCAGATTATCAATCGTCGGAGATTGACCATGTTGATTGATAAACCCCTTAATATATTGGTAAATTTGTTCTTGTCGTTTTCTACTACTAATTTTCTTTTCTGGTCTTTGTAAATTAAGATTTCCCTGAAGATAATCAAAATATCGAGAGCGAGACATTAAGCATTGCTTATGCCAATAGTGATTTTGAATGACGATTAAACGACCACGGCTCGACTCACAATAACAACATTCTTTCATAGCTTAATTCCTCGCTGTTTCGCCCTCTACTTGGGCTGTTGTGGATTCAGCGGCTTTGGGTTTTTTCTCAAACACATTCACACCAGCACTCTCTAATTCAATGACGCCATCAGGAGAAGTCCTCGCAATCTTCCCTGACAGTGCGCCAACCCAATCAGCAAAGCTATCCATCTTCGCTACCTGCTTTTTCAAGGTCTTCCGATTTAACTCGGCTTTAACGACGATGCCATTTTCCCCGGTAACTTGTAGGATGACTTTCTTGCCTTGTGTCGGAACATCGGGACGTTGACTGAACTTCACCGTCATTTCAGGCTGTCTTCCATTAATCATAATAATTTCACTCTCCTCTAATGGTCTTACTGATTTTGAAGTTTCTTGGTTTCTCTTTGATTGGGTTCGTGATCTGGACTTATTTTTTTCCCACCCTTGTACCATATAGTCTTCGATCAAGGTGGCTTTTTTTAGTCTGAGAAATTCGAGTTCTCTGGTACAGAATAATTCCCAGAATTGTTCCCTCACCGCTTCATCGGGTAAGGAACCCATTATCGTCAGATAAAAAGGTTTCCATTGCAAACTATTTTCTTTGCCTCTTGGGGGCGAATCATTCCGCTCTACTCGCACGGAAAAGTTGTCGGGAAAAATTCTTTCAATTCGCCCTCTTACTCTAAATAAATCGGTGAGCTCATCTTTTGTTTCCCTATCGGGGGAAACTAGCAAAGGAGGATTAATTAGATATTTAATCAGCTCAATAGACGTGAGGGTTCCCTCTTTGGTCGTGCGAAAATATACCCGCCAAAAAAAAAGCGCGTCTGAGGAGAAATCTTCCCGCCCTCTTAGTTTCTCCCAAGCTCTTTTCTTAATGGATGCAATCAGTTCTATTCCTTCTGAGCTCAAAAATTTTCCCCGGATAAAAGGTTTGATTTCTTCAGTTGAATTTGGCTGAAAAGTTCCCCGCAAGTATCCCATTGCTGAAAATTGATGTGGATACGCAGCTGGTTGAAACAGAACATCTGGGTTAGGGGACATAAGAATAGCTCAGTCAAGACTGTTTTTAATTTTAAGTTATTGATTTTTTTCTAATAAATATCGAATAACTTCACTATGAGTTTTGAAGTTTAATTGTCTTCTCAGTAGTTCTAGTTGAAAGTAGATTTCTGGACTGACTGGTACATGGTAAACATTTTTGATTTGTTTACCATCAAACTTTTGGGTAACAAAAACTGTTTCGTTATCTTCCATATTTTATTTTTCCTTGATGATTTTGTTGAAAATATCTGGGTCTGATTCAATTAATTGTTTAGCTAACAACAATCTTTGTTCTTGATTCAGATAACTAATTTTACTACTTAAATTAATCAGTAAATCATCAGTTTTAATCGGTGATTTTTCCTGTTTTTGCCCCTCTACAGCTCTGACTAAACAGGAGCGAATAGTGGGAGCATTAACTTGTCTTTGATATTCTTGAAAGAGACGATAATCTTCTTCCTCAACCTCAACATACCATTTACAACCTTGTCCGGCTTTATAATTAAGCCCTTCTTTAATCAGAATTTCTTTCTTTTGAGGTTTTTGTGGTTTAGATAATGATGGTAAATCTAAATCTTGGAGTCGGATTAACTCTCGTTGGTCATTATCAAAAGCAACCACAAGAGAACTAGGAGAACTAATCTGGGTAACGACTCCTTCACGCCCACCAAAATAATGATTATCTTTTACCTTAACTCGATCGCCTATAGATAAGGGATTAGTTATTTTCTGTTTTCCTTTAGTGGGTTTGATATTAGCAGAATCTATTAATTCAGCAGTAGTATTACCATTATCTATTTCTACCGGGGCATTATAGATAAGGTTATTTTCCTGAAAATCTGTGACCTCTATATCTTCTGATAGTTGTTCAGAAATTATCTGATTATCTTCTACTGGTGTTAATGATTCTGATGACTTAGGTTTACCAATATTGGTAGTATCCTGAATATATGTTTTTCCCCCTCGTGTGACTTTTCTCTGATTGTTAAGATTTGTATCTGTCAACGAATGACAGATAGACTCATCCGAATTGTTAAGATTTGTATCTGTCAACGGTTGACAGATAGATTTACGAAGATTGTTGACAAACTGATGACTAACTCCACATTGGCGAGCAATTTCCCGATCGCTCCACTGACTCCATTCAGAATCTTCAAGTAGAGTCATGACAGCTTTTCGTTTATCAGCATTACTACGGCGAAGTCCATGAGTAGCATTAACCGTCAGAGAAAACAATAAAGCTTCTCGATAAGTACCAGATTTTTCGATAAAGGGTAATTCAGTTATTCCTGCTTGTTTCGCCGCTTCTACTCGGTGAAAACCATCAACCAAATAATAACGAGGAGTGGGCAGTGGGCAGTGGGTAGTGGTGGTTAATTCAGAATGATGAGAATCAAATAATTGATTATTGTCACTACTCCCTATTCCCTCTTCCCTTTTCCCTTCTTCTCTCCAGACAGTTATAGGAGGAAGTTCTGTACCTTCAGAATAAGCATTAGCATAATCATCCACCACAGAATTATTAATCTCTACCCTCTGCTGTAGGTTGACATCAATGGTAAGTAAAGTCAGCTTAATCCTTCCTGATACTTCCTGAATGCTATCTGAGATCGCCATAGGTTTATTAACCTTCTGAAGATTGTTAGCCAGTTCAGGACTAGGAACATTAGAACTATCCCAATTAACCCAAAACTGCAACATCTTGCCGTTATTAACATGAATATCAGTTACTTTGCCGACATTCCCCCTGGCAAATACCCAATCGCCGATTCCAATATTATTAGGATTGAGAGAAAAGTCAGGATAATTTTTAGATTTAAGCATAGTGACCTCCTCCCATAATTTGCCGGAAAGCATTTATCAAACCTAGTGCTTGAGGATTTTCTGGTATTGTTGTTTCTGATTGTTTAACATAATACTGTTCGTACCATCGATAAAATACTGTCCTTAAATTTCTGGTGTAACCTAAGCTATTATCATCAGTAAAGATGTAATCAACACGGCAATTTTTAGCCCTGGTCAACCATAAATCAAAACAAGGTAGTTTATCCTTCCAGGAGATTTTCTCCCATGCTATTTGTTCTAGGCTTCGGCTTTTAAGTCGGTATTCGTCAATGAGGTTATCAAAATATTCTGACCCCGTGGAGTTGGGGTTATTCTTTCCTGTTTTCCATTGCTGATACTCTAACCATAATCTTTCGAGGATACGATTGCCCGTTGTTTTATCATTAGTGAGGAGGTATCGCTTAATATCTCTCGCTTTTGGCAATTTGCCCTGACAATATTTGATAAACTCCTCATTTTCTAATCTTTCATCTTCTTCTGAGGGAGTAGGTAGTAGGGAGTAGGGAGTAGTATTTTCTCTCAACACCCCTTCACTGTTCCCCGTTCCCTGTTCCCCGTTCTCCGTTCTCCGTTCCCCGTTCCCTGTTCCCCATTCCCCGTTGCCTTGAATTGTTATTCTCTCTTCTTGTATATCTTGTATATCTTGTAAGTCTTCCATCTTTCTATCATCTTTCAATCTTTCTGATTGATCTGATAAGTCTGAATTAGTCTGGATAGTCTGAGAGAGATTAGAATCAAGTTCTGGCAATGGTTCTGGCGATCGATTTTGCCGGATCTGAGAATTTTTTGCCGGATCTGATAATTTATTCTCGGATCTGAGAATTTTTTGCCGGATCTGATAATTTATTCTCGGATCTGATAATTCAGTTTCAGGACTATTAATGGGCCCGAACATAGGGTTCTTGTAACGAGGTGCAGTAAGCCATAAAAAGCTAGATAAAAAGGGCTGAAACCATTATTATTTCGTTAAAATCTTATAAAACACAAATTTAATACAAGAGAAAAAAGTCAAAGGCTGAAACACTTATAAATAAAGCGTTTTAACCTCAAGTTGCACCTGGTTGCACAAACCCTATACTAACGCCCCGTTGTTGTTCCTGCGTCCTCCCCCGTTCGTGGGTGGGGTGCTTGGGCTTCTCTTCCCTAGTTGCTCTGGTGGGGGTTGTTGCCCCTGCCTTCTTTTTTTGTCGTTAAACTTTAAGATCCCATTAGAGTCAGATCAGGTAAGAGATGAAGATATTTTTCAGCAAAGAAGAAAAGTGATTAAATAGAACGTGATAACGAGACTTTAGAAGATTTAAAACAAGTAATTAAAGAACAGAGAGATGGATTAGAAAAACAAACAAAATTATCTCAAGAAAAAATAAAATCCTTAGAGGAAAGAAATGATGATTTAAGAAATCAGTTAGAAAAAATTAAAGAGTATATAACTAATAATTTTGGTTTAAATGAATGGAATGAAATCCGAAAATATTTTGGAGAATAAGTTTATTACTTAGTAGTCTATAATCTAATGAAAATAGTTCAAAATCTTAACTATAGACAGTGGCAAAAAAGAAATAGCTCAGTCTTTAAAAAGCTCAGTAAATCAGAGCAAAAAGAAGTTAAAGAAAAAGGTTATCGTAATATCGGTTGGAATAATGTACAAAAATCATGGTTAATTTTGCAAGAATTTAAGCCTAATATTGTTAGTATTTTTGACCATAAATTAGCTAAAGGTGATTTAGTAGGTGCTATAAATGTAGCTATTATGAACTCTGATAAAACTAGTGAAATTGCTTCTGAAGCGATCGTAACTTTAGATAAAAACCAGCAAGAATTAAATAAATTAGCTGAAGATGCTTTAAATAAATATCAGCCTTTATAACTAAAAATATGAGTGAAGAAATATTAAAAAATTTGAGGTTAGCTAGTTTATATGACTCTAAGGAAATTAGTGATATTTGGAATCGCCATCAAAATAAACCTTTAATTAATCATCCTCAGTATGGCTGGATAAGTCCTAATGATTATCGTTCATTATATAGAGATAAACCATGCCCTTATTGTGGTAGAAGAATGGTTCAAGGAAGATATAATTATTCAACTACTAATAAACAAGAAGCCTTAGAACTTTACTTTCCGCTAAATCTGGAATGAGAAAATCAGCCCAGACTATTGTCTGAAGCACAAACACCTTTTATTTACTATTTTACTTGATTCAAGCAGCGATCGAGGTCTCCATTTGTGGTCGTTTTTGCCGTCGATGAGCAGCGATGCCTTTGGGCAAATGAGCCGTCACAGAATTCTTTTTTCGGATTTGCCCATTGTTTAGGGCAACTTTGGGAAACTCAGACCGAGCTAAGACCCGACGCAAACGTCCGGTCGTTTTTTGTGGGCGGCGGTCCCAGAAGCCTGTGGGGATGGGAGGCAACACCAGTGCCAGGTAACTGAGAATATTGCCGACTAACATTGCCAGCTCCGGCAGACGTTGGCAACTTTCTGGAGCAAAAACGAATTGGCAGTGTAATCCCAACATTTGCTTGGCTACCAAAGGCACCTGCTCCACCGGCCAACGATCTTGATAGAAGTGGAACAGACTCAAAGGTTGTAAACACAGATCAGTTGCCAAAACCAGGGGATCGTTGTAGAGGGGGTCAAAAAAGACCCAGATGGAAAAAGTCTGATGAGATGGGTCAACTTTCAAGTTTGAAAGGACCAAATTATGCCAGCTTTGGGCACGAATCGTGCGACCGTCTAATTCAAAGGAAGTCTCCAAGTCTGGCTCCGTTGCCTCAATCGTTTGACCTTTTCGTTGGCGCGGCAGCGGTCTCACTAGTTGGCCGTACTCAGGTCGCCGCCCTTGACCTGAATAGTCCGGTAGCTGATTACGACGAGTAGTACAATTGCTTGCTAGACGAATTACATAGCGTTTGATCGAGGCTGACTTTAACTCACTGATATGTGCTCCCGCGTCGAATATGAGGACTTCATTTTCGGCCAGATTCTCCCCCACCCAGCTCAAAGCTTTGAGCTTTAGTTGTTTCTGGCTACGCTCAGTGGCATCAGCTCGCAGAATTTTTCGCAGTATGGGCAGGCGCTCACCTGCCAACTGTCCGACTTCCACCACCAAGGCAAAACCAATCCCTTTGAGCATTTTATTCGCTATGCCGTTGAAATATTTGCCCATCCATCCTTTTAAACGCAAACGCCAAAAGGCAGTTAAATCCACTGCCAGGGGTCTATATCCTTCATACTCATGGACTTGCCATTGCCCTTGTTGCTTGACATAGTCACGCCATGAATGTAACAAATTATCGATATTCCAAGCCCCATAACGCATTGCTTGCCAACTGCGTCTAATCTCCTCCGGGGAGAAGCCATTCTCTTGTAGAGCAGGAAAGATTGCTCCTCGACTACCCAGAAATGAGCCATTCAGGATACTCCACATCAGATGTATCAGAGCCAGATTCGTTCCCACTGGTACAGTTTGTACAATAAATTGTAAAGCTTGTAGAGTTTGTTCGATAGCAATTGGCATACACTCCTCTCTGGGAATTTGTTTGGCTATCTAATATTATGAACTAGAATCTTACCCCGAATCTAGTCATCGCACTTTTGCTAACTTCTTGCTCTCATTTTAGCGGAAACTAGAGTAGAAAGAGGATATGAATATAAAAATAGTAAAGGACAATTAACTATTAATAGAATTGAGAATACTTACTATCATCCTAACTATATTACTTTAGATCATAAGATGAATAAAGCAAGGTTTCCAGAATTATTATTTGAGTTTAATAACTTAGAAGCAATTTGTTGGGGTTGCAGTAATGAGAAAAAGGATAATAATGCTTTTGAAATAGAGCAAAATTTAGAATATTTTAAGACTTTATATAAAGTAGTAAATGAGCATTATAAAAAGTTATAAATATCCTAATTATACTTTATCGTTAATATCTCGGCTCAACTCCTAAACATTGTAAAAACTGTTAGTGTATTATTAAGTGACATACTTGATGTACTAAGGGTCAAAGATTGAGACTAATCATATTAGAACTCTCCTAGAATTACAAAGATAATTAATTTAAGTGCATCAATTATCAATTCAAGTTACTTTTTCCTGTATAATGAGCCGGAAAAGTGTAAAAAATTACAGATTTTCTTCAACGTTATTAGCTATAAGTTTAATTAAGATGAGCTTTTCTTTAAGAGACAGATTTAGAATAATAGAATTGAATATTCCTTGTGCAGTCTTTATCTCTTCTAATTTATAGGCTTCTTCTTCATTTAATTGAGATAATAATTGATCGATGGATATATCCATGTAATCAGCTATTTTTTTCAGATTCTTAGTATCAGGAAAATGCTTATTATTTAACCAACAATTAATAGCATATTGGCTTACTCCAATATTCTGAGCTAATTTTCTCTCACTCTCATTATCTTTCAATCTAAGTAAAAGATTTGATAAATTTCTTTCTCTTTTATCCATTGAGTAACTTATACTAACTCAATGATTTTATTTCTTCTACTTGGAAAAATAAACAAATTAAACTATAATGATATGATATAAAATCATAATGATACGAGGTAAAATTAACTAAATAGTAAAAACTGGCAAAAATCCTTGTCTGAAAAAAAGTTAAATATCAAAAAGACCCCCGAAGGAGTCTTTCGATTTCTTGTTATTAACTTAAGTAACTAATGTTTTGACGATACTTAGTTACAAAGTCGAGTTTTTCATGTTTAGCACATGAAGGGCTTTATCAAGGAATTCATTAAACCTACTTAAAATTTATTAACTCCTTTCAAGGAGTCTATTATATCATGAATGAAAGATTTTTCATGTTAACCGAAGATTTATGGGAAAAGGTTAACATTGCCAATCAACAAAATTGCATCGCCTTGGCTCTTATTACCGCAGAAGAGGAGGTGTAATTATGACATTTAATATTCCCACCCCTCAAAGAAGCAATAACAAACTACAAGGAGAATTTTATCCTTTACAAAAAGATGAGTTAATTGCTCTACGAAAAGCCAAGCTCATCAACAATACTGCTTTTGTCCACCTAGCACTGCGGTATGAAAATCCATTTTGTGACCGCCCAGTAGAAGTTAATCCCAAAGAATTCGCCCTTTCTTGGAATATACCAGAGAGCAGTATTTATAAAGCAGTCGCTCAACTCAAGAAATTAGGGTTGATTTTGATTAAATCAGGCAAACTGCTAATTGAATGGATCTCCAAATCTGGGCAAACATTATCAGAACCAGCCCCCATTAATAGTCCTGAAACTGAATTATCAGATCCGAGAATAAATTATCAGATCCGGCAAAAAATTCTCAGATCCGAGAATAAATTATCAGATCCGGCAAAAAATTCTCAGATCCGGCAAAATCGATCGCCAGAACCATTGCCAGAACTTGATTCTAATCTCTCTCAGACTATTCAGACTAATTCAGACTTATCAGATCAATCAGAAAGATTGAAAGATAATAGAAAGATGGAAGATATACAAGATATACAAGAAGAGAGAATAACAATTCAAGGCAACGGGGAATGGGGAACAGGGAACGGGGAACGGAGAACGGAGAACGGGGAACTGGGAACGGGGAACTGGGAACGGGGTGTTGAGAGAAAATACTACTCCCTACTCCCTACTACCTACTCCCTCAGAAGAAGATGAGAGATTAGAAAATGAGGAGTTTATCAAATATTGTCAGGGCAAATTGCCAAAAGCGAGAGATATTAAGCGATACCTCCTCACTAATGATAAAACAACGGGCAATCGCATCCTCGAAAGATTATGGTTAGAGTATCAGCAATGGAAAACAGGAAAGAATAACCCCAACTCCACGGGGTCAGAATATTTTGATAACCTCATTGACGAATACCGAGTTAAAAGCCGAAGCCTAGAACAAATAGCATGGGAGAAAATCTCCTGGAAGGATAAACTACCTTGTTTTGATTTATGGTTGACCAGGGCTAAAAATTGCCGTGTTGATTACATCTTTACTGATGATAATAGCTTAGGTTATACCAGAAATTTAAGGACAGTATTTTATCGATGGTACGAACAGTATTATGTTAAACAATCAGAAACAACAATACCAGAAAATCCTCAAGCACTAGGTTTGATAAATGCTTTCAGACAAATTATGGGAGGAGGTCACTATGCTTAAATCTAAAAATTATCCTGACTTTTCTCTCAATCCTAATAATATTGGAATCGGCGATTGGGTATTTGCCAGGGGGAATGTCGGCAAAGTAACTGATATTCATGTTAATAACGGGAAGATGTTGCAGTTTTGGGTTAATTGGGATAGTTCTAATGTTCCAAGCCCCGAACTGGCTAACAGTCTTCAGAAGGTTAATAAACCTATGGCGATCTCAGATAGTATTCAGGAAGTATCAGGAAGGATTAAGCTAACTTTACTTACCATTGATGTCAATCTACAGCAGAGGGTAGAGATTAATAATTCTGTGGTGGATGATTATGCTAATGCTTATTCTGAAGGTACAGAACTTCCTCCCATTACTGTCTGGAGAGAAGAAGGGAGTGGAGAACAGGGAGTAGGGAGTAGTGACAATAATCAATTATTTGATTCTCATAATTCTGAATTAACCACCACTGCCCATTGCCCGTTGCCCACTCCCCGTTATTATTTGGTAGATGGATTCCACCGTGTAGAAGCGGCAAAACAAGCAGGAATAACTGAATTACCCTTTATCGAAAAATCTGGTACTTACCGAGAAGCTTTATTATTTTCTCTGACGGTTAATGCTACTCATGGACTTCGCCGTAGTAATGCTGATAAACGAAAAGCGGTAATGACTCTACTTGAAGATTCTGAATGGAGTCAGTGGAGCAATCGAGAAATAGCCCGTCGCTGTGGTGTTAACGAAAAAACTGTGCGGAATTTACGAGAATCTATCTGCGGAAATTCCGCAGATACAAATCTTAACAATCAGAGGAAAGTAAAACGAGGAGGAAAAACCTATATTCAGGACACCACCAATATCGGTAAAGATAAATCATCAGAATCATTAACACCAATAGAAGATAATCAGATAATTTCTGAACAACTTAAGGAAGATGAGGTAAAGGAAGAAGAAAACACCGTTCCCAGTTCCCCGTTGCCCGTTCCCTCTACCGTTACTGATGCTGAATTAATAGATTCTGCTAATATCAAACCCACTAAAGGAAAACAGAAAATAACTAATCCCTTATCCATTGGAGATCGCGTCAAAGTAAAAGATAATCATTATTTTGGTGGGAATGAAGGAGTTGTTACCCAGATTAGCTCTGTTAATTCTCTTGTGGTTGCTTTTGATAATGACCAACGAGAGTTAATCCGACTCCAAGATTTAGATTTACCATCATTATCTAAACCACAAAAACCTCAGAAGAAAGAAATTCTGATTAAAGAAGGGCTTAATTATAAAGCCGGACAAGGTTGTAAATGGTATGTTGAGGTTGAGGAAGAAGTATATAAAGGATTACAAATATATCAGAAGAGATTGAGTACTCCTACTCTCAATGGTGCTTTTTCCCGATTCTTGGTAGAAAAGGGGATCTTAAAAACTCATCCTGATAATCCTACTAAATTGCTTGATTTAGAAGATACTACACCTACTTTTAAGGCTTTAAATCTATCTATTACTACTCTGAATCTGTTACAGCAGTATGTTAATAAGCATGGGGAGGAGGCTCTCATAGCTTTACTCTGACGCTTTTGCGATCGCTCTTTAGGGGTGAGCAGCTCTTTCTTTGGCTAGAAAAAACAAAGGGTTTTTAATAAATGCAAAACGCCTTTAATTTGGTTAAGAACAAACTATGATCAAAAAAGAAAATATTTCCGCTTGCTTGATGTTAAGAAAATTCCTCACCGTTTTAACCGTAATGGGAATGAGTTTATTTGTAGTGAATGTAGATTTCTACAGTGGATTTAACCCCGATCGCTCCTACGCCAAAGAAAATAACTATTTCTCAAAAGAAAATAAGAGTGTAACGAAGACTGAATTCGGTCGGATTGAAGATGGTTCAAAAGTTGCTCTGTACACCTTAACCAATACCAATAATTTAATAGCAAAGAGAACCAACTACGGCACGATTCTGACTGAATTACGGGTTGGGGCAAAATCCTTGTAAAATCCGATCACATCTCACTGACAAGCCTTATCCAATAAGACTTTCAGCCTCACTATTCTTTTCCGATTTTAGGACAAAAACTTCCCAAAACTCAACGAGAATTCAATGGTTTCAACCGTATGTGATCTGATATTTCATTAATCTTGCCCCAACCCCTGATAAACCTCTTAAAATAAGGGTTTAAGAGTGATAACTAACCAAATTTTCTCTCCTAAAAAGGATTAAGTTTAGTAAATAATTGCTTAAAATCAATTTTGATACATTTTACGTCAATTATAAACACTACTCCCTGCTCCCTGCTCCCTACTCCCTACCCTAACCAGTAATTTTATGTCGAACTCAGGTTATTTCAAGTTACCTTTGGCTGTTAAAAATCGATTTAAGGATTGGGAAAAAATACAACTTTACCCACAAAAGTTAAAAGCCCTGTTGCTAAAACTCCGATTGTGCCAAAAACCCCTAGCGTGACAGTATTTAAACGATTATCTACACTGTCTAACCTTTTATTAATACCGCTTTGACCTTCTTTTAAGGTAGCTATCTCAACTCTCATATCATTTAGCTTCTCGTTTACTTGGATAAATTGAGAATTTACTTGCTCAAAACGAGAGTCTATTTTTTCATTGACTTGCTCAATTTTGCGATCTACTTGCTCAAATTTGGAGTTAATTAAATCCTTTAACTCTTTTAAGTCGTTATCTGTTACTGTACTCATGTTAAAATCCTCATTAAGATATTGAAAGTATTTGATTAGGAGTAATTAGCCGTTACTCCTAACCTAAATTTTACTCTACACGGCTGATTAATATTCTTCTGACTTGAGTATCACTCCAGTTAATTAAACCTTGCTTAGTATGATATTTCCCTGATAATTTCTTAGCGGACAGCTTCGCTGTGCCTTTGGCATCGCAGTATTTCCTAAACCTTCTTTCTTCAATCGGTTAATCTCGATTACAGCTTCATCAAAAGATTTAACCTCGCAGTTATCCACTAATTCTAATGCTTTATTGCCCTTAGCTACTTTAATATTATTTAACTCCTCGTTACTGGTATCTATAGGCTCAAAGTCTTCTATACTAAACACTTCTTTTATTGCCTCGGTAAAGTTATCGGTATCTGGTATTAAATCAGATTCAATATCTGTTATTTGTCCTAATTCTTTTAACCTGATATTCTATGTGTCTGGTTTTATCTCCCAATTTATCGGATTCAGCCGTGCCTTGATTTATCGCTTTTAATCCTAAACTTATCAAGTCAAGAATTATAGGAGATACGGAGACTTTAGGCTGTATAACATTGCCTTCTTTATCTGTCTTGAGGCTACCATCACGATTAGGTTTTGTGGTGGGTGAATAAGGTAAATTAATGGCGATCGCTTTCCTCCTCATCTGTCAGTTCTTCTGTTACTACCTCTTTACAGTGATCAAGGAGCAGTGAACAGTGATCAGTAACAGGACTTTCTATTTGGTCACTTGGTAACTGGCTACTGGTAACTGGTAACTGATTTTGAGCCCCTGGCTCAAAATTAAATTGATTCGGGTTCAGGGGTGGCTGGTTCAATTTCACTGGAAAGTAACCGTAAACATCGGCGAATTAAGCCAATAGTAACGGCTGGCAGTTCGAGCTGTGGTGTGAGACCAGCCTCGTCGATAACTTGAAAAATCCTAATTGCTGATCGATTCAGCTCCGCCAAGCGCTGCCCAATGTCGGGGCCAGTAAACTGAGATTTTTGACCCCAGATGATGGCCGTAGGAACTTTCAGTTGGGGGATGTAATCGGCAAGGTCAAAACACAAATCACCTCGAACAAACGAAAGGGCACTGTATTCTGCATTTGGCTGTTGGGAGCCGGCTAAGTAAGCTTTGACCATCTCCGCGTTAACTCTTTCTGGACGAGCAAACTGGCGCTGTTCCAAAAAGCTCCGAATTCCAAGTTCGTTGGCTACACCTACTCCGTAAATGAAGCGGTCTAAAATGGGGGTGCTGACTAGTTGGGCAAAGAAACTGCGGGTATAGTTGGCACCAAAATCTGAAAGCCCAGCCGGTGTAGTGAGAATCAAGCTCTGGAATAATTCAGGACGGGCGATCGCTAAGCGGATGACAAAAGCTGCCGTCAGAGAAGAAGCAATTACCGTTGTCGGTTCATCACAGGTAGCCTCTAAAAATTCAGTAATAGTAGTAAGGTAGTCGTCAATCTGATAACTTCGCTCTGGATGGGATGATCTTCCTTGGCAGTGTAATAGACCATCTCACCTAGGCTAGTGTTCAGGGAATTTGAACCAAAACCGGGAGGCTGTAACATAATATTTCAAAAAATTCTTAGTTATACTTTCTCAAGTCATAAGTTTAATTCATCTTCTAACCTTTAATGATCGTTATTACTGTGAAAACTAGGGATAATACTAGAAATGGTGCCAGGAATCTTTTTAACATTAGTGACTCTCCTATGATTAAGACCAAAAAATTAGTTGAAGATCTAGATAGTTATGGGATCATGCCCTCTAAAGTGGCACCGACAACTCGATGGTCGGGATCGTGTCGTAAATCAGCTAATGCTGCTTTCGCTTTGGGATCGTCGAAAGAGACTAAGGCTCTAGCAACCTCCACTCTAATTTGCACTGTTTGAGCCGTAGATAGTTCAAACAGTAGATCTATGGCTTCTTGCTCGTAAGCGGTTCCCTTTAATTTGCCTAAACCGGCAATAGATACCAATTTGACCACTAGATCTTCTCCTGCCAATCCCCAACAACAAAGCTGAAAGAGAATATCTGGAGAATCGATTTCGTTGATTACGGCAAAGATGCTTTGCCTGATCAACCAATGAGATTCCTGACGAAAAAGTTCGACTAGGTGGAGAATGGCTTTTTCGCCATAGTTAGCCAAAGAATTAGCGGCTTCGGCTTTGACATTAGGATCCCCATCGTTCTCGATTAAATCGAGTAAACTTTGAAAACCCTCATCGGTACGTTTATAGCCTAGGCCTTTTGCTACAAAAGAACGAATCACAAATTCTTTGTCATACATCCTTTGCTTAAGCAAGGGAACAACTACAGAAGGCTCGTGATTTCTGAGCTCAACGATCGCTTTCATCCGATTTTGAGGATTGGGACTATCAAGATAGTCTTTAATCTGAGTTAGTTCCATAATTTTTTCTCATAAAGTTTACAAAACTTAATTATATTTTACATTTATTAATAGAATCGAGATAGTAGTGATTATACGAATAGGTCGGGATGACTTGATCAGATTGAGTTAAACTTAGTTGACCAAAGATTTCAGCTTGATGATTGGTGATTAAACCAAGAAGAGTATCATGCTTAAAAAAGTAAATCTTAAATCTATAAGCCTTTGACTAACAACCAAGCGTAGGTAATCAGTAGCAAAATAGCGATGCCGACTAAAACTTCCTTTTGCTCAGTTAACCAATGCTGCCAACCTTGCAGAGCATAAGTGCTGGCAGCGACCGCAGTTTCTTCATCGGTTTGACCATAAACGTAGATATCGCGATCTAGTTCAAAATTATTCAACGCCCCGTTAACTAATTGACTCAAAGGCAAAGAAACTGCCCCAGTGATGTGAGGGGTGTCAAAAGACTTTAGGCACTCGGTAATAATTCATAATTCATAATTCATACCATCGGCTAGTCAACAGTGCCGGCAAAAAAAGGCAGCCGTCCAAGCCAATGTTATAAACATTTCTAGGGGTATCCGGATTCAGCCACCAGATTAAGGCAAGATTGAGCAAAGTCACTGGGATAACTACTTGAGGCGAGGGAGTTGCTGGTCCCACAACCCAGAACCTACTCAGGAAGATTAATAAACTCACATTCAAGCCGGTCCAGATCAGTCTGGTTCCCAGGATTCCTAAGATCAGAGGCATTGTCAATACTCCCTTCTGACGATCCGAATTGAGATCCCTCAGGTCAAACAGGTGAGAATTCGTCCCCGTCAAAACCAGTAAAAATATGGCTGTGAGGAGAGTGGCTTGGTCCGGTGCCACCCCCGCATAGGCTAGAGGCACAGCGACTACGGCGTAGGTAATGATTCCCGCGACAATCCCAGCCTTAGTACCAGGTACATCCTTAAGTCGGTACCATCGCCGATTTTTTCCTGTCCCCAGGGGTAGTAACGGGAGACCGTAGATCAGGGGAGCTACCCCACCACAACTGACCAGCCGTACTGCCGGAGGAGCATAATACAATAAAATTGCCACTGCCACTGCCGCCGCTAGGGGCAGAAGCAAGATTTCTCGATGGCGAAAGTAAGACTGAGCTTGAGGATCAGGAATTGTTTGAACGTAGGAGTCGAAAATACGATCAAGATTATAGGGTAACAGAGCAGCGGCGAAGATGAGGACTAGCGGCCGCCAGTCATGGTCAAGACCCAGAGTTTCTTGACTGAAGTAAGCTAGAGAAGCTACGGCCAAGGAAACCCAGAGGCTGGGATAGATGAAAATTTTTAACATGCCTTGGTAGAGCCACCAGCCGAGGGAAAAATGTCGTTGTTGCTCTGAGATTGACATAAGAACTATGAGGTCTATTGGTTAAGAGGTTTGAGAAAGTTGAGGCTCGGGAGATGTCTCCGTTGAATCAGCTTCCAGTTGATCTAAAGATTGGTTTAACTTCGCCTCAGCTTTCCAGTCAGGAGAACGGCGGTACCAGAGAAATGTCGCCAGAGCGATCGCCCATCCTGAATTGTTCCAATCATTGATCTTGACCACACCCGCAGGACTTTCTGATTTTGGGGAAAATTATAAAGTTAATGTAATACTTAATTCCCACGAGAAGCGTTTAGCTGTGCTTCGGAAATCCAAGCCCCGTGGAAACCGTAGGGGACAGGTTGGGGAATTAACACCCGCGCTACTGGTTCAGACGTGACATCTTGGGCATTAATTACTAACAGTTCTGAGGTTTCTGACCTACTATCGTAAACAAAAGTAATTAACCAGCCCTCATCCTCATCTTTCCCACCCAGATGTGGTGCAAACACGGATTCACCACCATAACATCCCTGTCCAAATTCATGGGTTTGGGACTTGCCAGTATTCAAGTCATACTTGATCACACCATCAAATAAAGGCATAGAACCCTGTGCCATTCTGCCAGTGTAACCATATCTGGTTTTTCTTCCTAACAAATTTTCGTTTACACGGGGAAATTCGGAAGGCACATCGTCTAGCATTTCCTCCCGTACAGTTCCAGTGTTGAGGTTAAAACGCCAGCGATGCAGTTTTGGGATATTTCCTTCGGGATTGGATGCTGTATCTTCAGGCATTAAAACAGTAGTAGAACTCATTCGACAAGCTATCAGCACTACTTCGTCTCCCTCTTCGTAAGCATTGAGGGTGTGGAAGACATAGCAAGCCGGACTTTCAAACCAACGAATATTACTGTTGTCACCGTGACGAGGAACAATACCAAAGCGACTGGGTTTATCATGTTCAAACATTAACCCCGGTTCTCCCCGTTGCATCCTTGCCTGGCTAAAAGTCAGGGGTAAATCCATAAAAATAGTATGATTTTCGGTGATGGCAAAATCATGCATCATCACTGCCATTGGTATATCAATGGGTACCGTTCGCAATAGTTCACCTATAGAAGAAACCACACTATATTGTAGGTACGGAGGCGCGAAAGAGTAACCAAAAAACATCATTTCACCCGTTACCGGATCTACCTTGGGATGGGCGGTAAAAGGAGACAGTAATCTACCATTGTAGGTATATTCGCCTATGGTCTCCAATGTAGGAACCTGGATGGCGTGAGGCTCACCCCCTTCCCACAGTGCCAACATTTGTCCAGCGTGCCAAATTAAAGCCGTGTTAGCAGTATTTTTACCAGGACCATCAGGATTATCCATTTGTGGGGGTTCTAGTAAACCACTCCAGATTGCCTTCCCTGCCTCATGTTCGATTTGCCATCCTCGCGTGCGTACATAGCGGTTACGATAACTGGCTTGACCATTGTGAATCTGGACACCGTGTATCATTCCATCCCCATCAAACCAATGATACTGACCGATAGGTGACCATTGGGGGTTAGGACCATTGCGCAGGAACATCCCTGATAAATCTGGGGGTAATTCACCAATTACTGGCAGTGTCTCAGCGGTGATTTCTTCACGCACTGGGGCAAAATTGCCATCAAGATAGGGGTTGACTTTTGTTGTTAGCATATTAGACTCACTTTTAAAGAAATGATAGAGGACAACTCATAAGCTGAAACGCATCTAAGTAGAATGATGAAGGTGAGAGGGGAGATTGGTTTATTTATAAGTAACAAATCAGGATATGCAACTTATTTGCCATAAGCCCAAAAAAGCCGATCTCCCCAAGCCCAAGTCCCCATCCCTAAAGCACTAACCCTAGGTCCACGGTCGCCAAGTCTAACGGTTTGCATGATTCCTCTCTCGAATGATATCTTTATATTATGTAACATTTTTCAATGGAGTTTCTCCCCCTCGCCCAACGTCAAGTGGGGTTTGATTCTGGACAAAGCCCCAGAAGTGTTGCGGTGAAAGAGTTATACGGTACTTAATGACTATAAAATTTGAGATGGCAACTGGCATTTGGATATTAGGCGATCAACTCTGGACTGGACACTCAGCACTCTCTAGCTGTGAAACAGCCAAAAAACAGACACCAGTCATCTTAATTGAGTCACGGAATTATGCCCGACAGCGGCCCTACCACCGCCAAAAACTGGTCTTAATTTGGTCAGCCATGCGCCATTTTGCTGAAGAATTACGCTCAGCTGGATGGCCGGTAACTTACGAAATTGCTGATGACTTTCAAACGCCTCTCAAGAACTGGATCAATCAGCACAAAATTACGGAAGTGCGGCTCATGAATCCTAATGACCGCCCCTTTTTCCAGTTAATCAAAAAACTAGAACTTGGCTGTCCTATTACTTTTGTACCTAACAATCATTTTTTGTGGAGTCGAGAAGATTTTCAGCACTGGGCTTGCTCGCGCAAGCGCCTATTACTGGAAGATTTTTACCGAGAAGGGCGCAAACGTTTCGAGATTTTGATGGAGGGAAATAAGCCAGTTGGCGGGCAATGGAACTTTGACAAGCAAAATCGCCGACCCCCTAAAAGTGACCTCAGAACGCCGGAAGCTTTGTGGTTTGAACCTGATAAAATCACCCAATCAGTCATCGATGAAATCAAAGTGCAAGGCTTTCCTGGCTACGGAGAAATAGAATCTTTCCGTTGGGGCGTGACGCGCTCCGATGCTTTGTCCGTTTTGGAGCATTTTATCACTCAAAGCTTGCCGTCATTTGGACCCTTATCAGGATGCCATGGTAACGGGAGAAGAAACGATGTGGCACGGCCTGATTTCTCCTTACCTGAATTTGGGATTGCTGCATCCAAGGGAAGTCATTGAAGCTGCCGAAAAAGCTTACTTGGATGGTGGCATAGAATTGAACAGTGTCGAGGGATTTATCCGCCAAGTGTTGGGGTGGCGCGAATACATGAACGGACTCTATCACTATCTTGATCATGATTATTCCCAGAGTAACTGGTTCAATCACACTGAGTCGCTACCCGATTTTTATTGGGAAAGTTCTCAGACAGAGATGAACTGTCTCTATCAAGTTCTCAATCAGGTAGAAAACACGGGCTACGCACACCACATTCAGAGGCTGATGGTCTTGAGTAATTTTGCTTTAATTTCTGGTGTTTCCCCCCAAGCAATTGAGGCTTGGTTTCACGCTGCTTTCGTAGATGCCTACGACTGGGTGATGCAGACGAATGTGATGGGAATGGGGCAGTTTGCTGATGGAGGAATCTTAGCGTCTAAACCTTATGCTTCCTCAGCCAACTATATCAATAAAATGAGTGATTACTGCGGTGATTGCTGTTATAATCATGGCGATCGCACCGGAGAAAAAGCCTGCCCCTTTAACTTTTTCTACTGGGACTTCCTTGACCGACACCAAGAGAAGCTCAAATCCCTTGGGCGCATGAATTTAGTGCTAGGAAATCTCAAGCGCATGGACGCAGAAGAACTCAAAAAAATCCGTGCTTTGGCTCAAAGTTGGAGGCATAATAGGAGTAAACCCGATCTCATTTTGAACTAATTCTCATGGCACGCCAGAGATCTAAATCAAACCTGCCGACAAAAATTTGCCCTGTCTGCGGACTTCCTTTCCACTGGCGCAAAAAATGGGCTGATTGCTGGGACGAGGTGAAATACTGTTCAGAACGCTGTCGTCGCCGCCGCTCCCAAGTTAGTCAATAATTCGTCATCGATTTCCTGCTAGCACTTCTACTAAACCGGCGGCTTTCAAGGCGGCGGTGAGGGTGTTGAAGGAACTCGCTGAAGCAGCAATCTCAACAATTGTCTGCTGCTTGGCTTCAGCTTTTACCTGAGAGATGGCTGTGGGACGAGCGGCACTAAATTAGACTACAGGGAATTTCCTTCGATAGGGAAACCAGCAGCCTTCCAAGCAGCCGCACCACCCGCTAATTCGGCGACATTTTGATAGCCGGCTTCCTTGAGCAAGGCAGCAGCGGCAGCCGTTTCTTCATCGCTAGAGCCGTAAACGTAGATATCCCGAACTAATTCGAGGTTCATGAGCGATTGTTCGGCCAGTTGGCCCAGAGGAAAAGAAATGGCTCCCGTGATGTGGCTGGTTTTGAAAACGTCTCGTGAACGAACGTCAATAATGGTCAGAGTCGGTTCGCCCCAGTCAAGGCGTTTCTTTAGGTCGTAGATGCGAGACTTAGATTTTAGTGGTTCGGGAATGGTCATCATGATGATTTCTGGGTGTGAGATAGCTTCTATGAATAGTGTAACGAACTATTAATTTTTTGTAAAGGTTTGTTGCAAAATTATTGACAGAATGGGATATTTATGAATTCTAATTCCCCAGACTAACAGGATGACTCTTATAACCTAATGACCTGGGCTTTCCCAAGAATTAGTCACGCTACCGCCTGCTGTCCATCCCAAAACAGCTATGACGTTGTCCTCGCTGCTTGCCAAAATAATTATTATTTTCGCACCAGGCTCAGGACTTATGATAGAATCTAAAGAAAATATTAAGTTTTTCCCAAATCGCTCAGAAATGAGGTACGCTCCTATGGAAGTTTCAACGTTACGCCAGCTCTGGTCTTTGATTGAGAAAACCCAGACCAATACTCTGCTTCAGCTCAGCGATCCTGATTTGGTCGAGTGGTTACTCGGACAGATTGAGAAGCGAAAATCGCTTTCTCTTGAGGAAAACAACATCTTGACTACCTACATCCGCTCCAAAAGCTCACTGATTCGCGATTTGGCTGAGGCTCGCCTAGTGTAGAGGGAGGCGATCGCTTCTGAACCTTAACGAGCTATAGTTGTTAAGCCTAAAATAGCAAATATCCCGACAATTACTAGAGATAAGCTAAAAGGTAAGTCGTCAGCGTAAAGATTGGCTAGTTAAGTTAGCCCGATGCGTAATGGAATCTAACGATTTTGTGGCGATCGAAGACTTAAATGTAAAAGGATTAGTCAAAAAAAGTCTAAGTACACGAACTCATGCTTGTCAGTGTAGTTTAGTGCTATGCCGTGACCACAACTCCGCTATCAATATTTTAAGAAAAGCATTAGACGTGGTAGGGCATACCAAGTCTTTAAACTCTTGTGGACAGATTAACCTCTGCTTAGCAAATGAGAATTTGCTAAGTAAGTCAACTGGTTGAAGCAAGAATCCTCGTACCTTCAGGTCGAGGAGTGTCAATTTCCTTATTGATTATTTTGAGAAGAAACAGCTTCTTTTTTACCTACTGTTTGATAGGCCCTTTCTAAACGCATAATTTGTTTGGCTTCTTGACTTAAAGCATTACCATTAAGCCAGTTAACGATTAATGCATCAAAAGAAAATAAGCCAGAACCATTAATCAAAAAAAACAGGAAGCAGGAAGCATAAATGGCTGACAGTTCCAAGTAAGGAATGCTCAAACCAGCAACGAGAATGTGATGATACATAGCTACACACATGGTAGCAAAAAGACCTAAAGCGGCGGGTCTAGTTAGCAAACCAATCATAACTAAAGGAGCTCCAATTAATTCCGTAAATGCAGCAATGTAGCTAAAGAAAATAGGAAAAGGCAAACCTATGTAAGCAACATAGGCTTCAGCAAAGCTTTCAATATTGCCCAGTTTATCTAAGCCATTGTGAATCATCATCAGTCCCACCACGGCTCGCAAAATTGCCCAGGTAGTCTGTGACCAAAAATTTGCTTGATAGTTGGGCTTAAGTATCTTGGAAACTAAGGGAGAAAAAGTGTTTATCATTGTTTTAATTATCTTTAATCAAGGTTTAGGTTTACGTCAATTCAGGTAAATTAATTTCAGATGACTAGTTGTGGATGAATTAATTGGAAACCAGCCTCTTGGAGCTTTTGATTACTAACACGCACGCTATTGTTTTGCCAGCTAAGTTTTGAGGAATCCCAAGCTACTTTGGCCAGACCATACCTCAAACATACTTGCTCACCTAGTTCTCGAATCGTGAGCTTGCTATCGTCAACCAGATTGTAAATTCCTTGGAGTTGATTCCAGCGAGCAAATTCAATTGCCCAGACAATATCGTCGAGGTGAATCCAGTTGACATAGCGATCGCCTTTTCCTGGTAAAGTCTGACCAGCTAGAGAACCAAACATCTGAACCAACTCGCGACCAGGACCATAAATGCCCCCTAAGCGTAGAATACAAACTTTATGTTTCTCTTGAGCTGATTGCAACAGAATCTGCTCGGCTTCATATAGTATTTGAGCTTTAGGAGTTGTCGGTACAATGGAAAAATTCTCATCAGCCCAATCGCCGTTTTGATGGCCATAAACAGAATAACTACTCAGGTAGATTACCTGCTTACTATTAGAGGATTGACTTAAAGCTCGCGCCAGATTTTCAGCTGTGGTAAGATAGGTCTCTTCATAAATACTGGCATTTACAGTATGATTAGCTGTAGGAGCCACACTGACCACAATGGTGTCTTGATGTTGTACGAGTGATTGCATCGCCTTGAGATTGTCTCCTCTCATGACGACCACTTCTGCCGCTAACTCTTTAAGTGCCCCTAGGCGATTTTTAGTCGTGGTAGTAGCAGTAATAAAGTGACCCTGCTGTTGCCAATAGTTCGCCAAGGTAGTACCGACATAACCGCAACCAATAATCGCTACGTTCTCGAATAGAGGTCGACGCTGAGCCTGCTCACGTAAAAGAGCTATCAGGGAAGTCAAGTCGAGTTCAGATTTATCCTGATTGAAAAAATCACTTTTATTGCTGGAGTTATACATAGTCTGTGTTTGCTAATTTTTATAACTGTTTTCAAAAATCATGAGAATTGTTGTAGACACAATCTCTCTGTAATATTGTTTTGATGGACTCGCGTTCGATAATTTTGGATTTTGGGAAATTCTTCTATCCCTCATTTCCAAGTTGTCAGACCCCTAGACTGAACTTACTAAGACACGAGAGTTCTTCTGTTTGACTTGTACTCGACCATCTTCGTCAAGATCAATCACTGCCGTATCTCCTTCTTTTATCTCACCTGTTAAAATTGCCTCAGCTAGATAATCTTCCACTAATCGGGAAATAGCTCTTCTCATGGGGCGAGCACCGTAACTGGGGTCATAACCCTCTCTAATCAGTCGCTCTTTAAAGCTTTCTGTCAGAGAAATCTTAATTTCTCTTTCACCCAAGCGATCGCCAACATCTTGCAACAGAAGCTCAGCAATGGATTTCACTTGTGCACGAGTCAGTTGATGGAAGACAATAATTTCATCCAAGCGATTGAGAAATTCTGGTCGGAAGGACTGCTTCAGGGCTTCATTGACTTGGTCTACCGTACGATTGTATTGAGCTTGAACCGAGTCTTCTTCAGCAAAAAAGCCGAGTCCAGTTCCTTGTTTTTCAATGGCTCTGGCACCAAGATTAGAAGTCATGATAATCAAGGTATTGTTAAAGTTAACAACCCTTCCTTGAGAATCAGTCAAGCGACCATCTTCCAATAACTGTAGTAACAGGTTGAAGGTATCAGGATGAGCCTTCTCAATTTCGTCAAACAAGATTATAGTGTATGGACAGCGACGAACTGCCTCTGTCAGTTGACCTCCTTCCCCATAGCCTACATACCCTGGAGGTGAGCCAATCAGTTTCGACACTGACTGAGGTTCCATATACTCGGACATATCAAGTCTAATCATTGCTTCTTCGGAACCAAATACAGTAGCTGCTAAAGCTTTGGTTAATTCGGTTTTACCTACTCCCGTAGGACCGCAGAAGATAAAGCTGGCAATGGGTCTGTTGGTATTTCTTAATCCTACTCGCGATCGCTTAATGGCACGAGATACTGCTTTAACCGCTTCCTCTTGACCAATTACTTTTTCGGTGAGGAGATCTTCTAGGTGCAGTAGTTGAGCTGATTCTGATTCAGTCAGTCGATTGACAGGAACTCCTGTGGAAGCTGAAAGTACTTGGGCAATATCCTCGACATCTACTTGGGGCTTCTGTATCTCGCTATTTACTTCACTTTCTAAAGATAGTTTAGAGTGACGTAGACGCACGCGAGAACCAGCTTCATCAATTAAGTCAATGGCTTTGTCTGGTAAATAGCGATCTGAGATATAGCGAGCTGATAGTTTAGCCGCCGCTTCTAAGGCTCTATTCGTAATCGTCAGTCGATGATGTTCTTCATAACGACTCCGCAAACCGTACAGAATTTCGATGGTATCCTCTACGGTAGGCTCTTTAACCATCACTGGTTGAAAACGTCGCTCTAAGGCTGCATCCTTCTCAATATACTGGCGATATTCATCTAAAGTAGTCGCACCGATGCACTGGAGTTCTCCTCTAGCTAAAGCAGGCTTGAGTAGGTTAGCTGCATCCATGCCTCCTTCAACAGAGCCAGCTACCCACCAGAGTATGGATTTCATCGATGACTAAAATGATGTTTCCCGCTTGGTTTACTTCAGCCATAACTTGCTTGAGGCGTTCTTCAAATTCACCTCGAAAACGGCTACCAGCTACTAGTGAGACTAGATCAAGGGCAATTACTCTTCTATTTGCTAACTGCTCAGGAAGATCTCCATTGTTGATACGCAGAGCTAGTCCTTCAGCTAAAGCTGTTTTGCCCACACCAGGTTCTCCTATCAGTACAGGATTATTCTTTGTACGGCGACCCAAAATTTGTACAACTCGCTCAATTTCCTGTTGGCGACCCACCACAGGATCAATTTTGCCTTCAGCCGCTAGTTGGGTTAAATCAGTGCCAAACTCCTCTAGTGCTTTGCCTCCCTGAGATTTTCCTTGGCGCTCTTCTACTCCTCCAGCAGGAACAGGAACTGATTGAGTTAAAACTAGAATCAGACGCTCTTGTAGTTGAGCTAGATCAATTCCTAAGTTCTTGAGCACTTTGGCAGCTACTCCTGCGGCATCTTGAGTTAAACCGAGTAATAAGTGTTCTGGAGCAATAAAATCTTGCTTTAACTGGTAGGCTACTTGTATAGATTGTTCAAGACCTTTTTTCGCTGTAGGAGAAAAAGGGATTTGGGTGCCCACAAATCCTGGACCCCGTCCGATGATTTTTTCCATTTGTGCACGGGCAGAAGGGAGAGTGAGACCTAATTCTTTCAAAACTGAAGCAGCAACACTGGTATCTTCTGCAATCAATCCCACCAGTATTTGTTCTGAACCCACAAACTTTTGTCCAAGATGGCGAGATTCTTCTTGAGCTAGGAGGATTACTTGAATTGATTTATCTGTAAAACGTTCAAACATAGGACAATTTTTTCTTCTTGTTTAATTTTTCGGAAATGTTGTCAAGGCATTATCGATGGCAAATTGTCGATTTGAGATGGACCAATTTTTGGAATTCAAAATTCACTCGTCAAAATTTGGGGAATAAAACTTAATTGAATAATTGTTTAAATTAAAGATTCAAGACTCTGAAAGACAGAAAGAACGGAATATTTTAGTTATTGAGATGGTTTAGGTTGGCTGAACCGGTTGAGAAGTATCCCTATCCCCCAGATATACATTAGTAAAGTTAACAGGCTGAGCACAAATCCCTCCATTACAAACTTTTGTTAAGTTTTTAGTTAAGTTTTATTAACTTTCTAATTAAAACTTTATCTTTGTCTGAGTTTAATCAGCAATGAGGATAACCGCATAAGCATTGATAATTTAAGTTTTCTCTATATTTTTTATACCTTTAATAAGAATACTTACGGTTTTCTCCTTTCTCAAGATCATTAAGAATATTTACAATAGTTAACAATTACACTAATTAATATTTCGACGGAGGTTAACTACCGTGGTATCTCAATTGATGGCCTCTGCGACAGTAACTTTTCTCGCCCTACTTCCCATCACTCATCCCATTGGTGCCATTCCTATCTTTTATAGTTTGACTGCTCACGAAAGTTCTCGTGACAGACGGCGACAGGCAAGACAGGTGGCTATTAATGCCACTATGATTCTGGCCATTTTTTTCCTAACTGGTAGAGTCGTACTTGAGTTTTTTGGACTCTCTTTAGGAGTTTTACAAATTGCTGGAGGGTTGTTAGTAGCTCAAACAGCATGGAAAATGGTAGTTCAACCACAGGAGAATCCTTCTGAAACTCAAGGGGAAACACCGAAGCAAGACATTGCTTTCTTTCCCATGGCAATACCTCTGATTAGTGGTCCTGGTGCTATTGGTTTAGTGATTGCTTTGGCAACGAGTAATCCCCACTGGGAAAGTTACCTCGGAGGGTTACTCGGAATTGGTGGTTTGGGGATCATACTTTATCTTTGTTTGACCTTGGGAACTCCATTGGTAAAAGCGATGGGGAAAAGTGGTACTGAGGCGATTACTCGTATTCTCGGCTTTTTTCTTTTAGCTATAGGAATTCAACTCATGAGTGATGGTCTTTTTTCTCTAATACAAAAGCTCAGGGCTAATCTAATTTTGTTGACTTGATTTAATGCGATGAGTGCATCAGAGATTAATAGAAATAGGTCATAAAAATAAACATGAAAATTAAAAAAAAGTTACAACTCTTAAGTTTAGAAGAGATAGAAAGAATTATCGAAATGGCATGGGAAGACCGAACAACTTTTGAAGCTATTCAAGAACAATTTGGACTCACAGAACCAGAAACTATCACTTTAATGAGAAAGCAAATGAAACCATCTAGTTTTAGGATGTGGAGAAAACGGGTGACGCAAAGAAAAACAAAGCATCTCAGAAAACGTAGTTTTGTATTGGGAAAGCAAAAAAATCCCGTATTTACGACTTGAAAAAACGTCTCGACTGGGGCGAACCGGCTCTGACCATCATTGATGTTAGAGATAGAGACGCGTTCAATACATCTCACATCACTGGAGCCGTTTCTTTGCCTTTAAGTCAGTTAACGCGATGTGCAACTAAAATTAAGCTGACACTAAAGTTTCAAACTGTAAGATATTTTCATTCTCACGATTGAGCCAGCAACAAACAGTATGTGCTAAAAGTTTGCGGTTTATTCTACTTGTTAAATGCCACATATCCCTTGCCCAAATTTTTTCCAGATTAAATCGCTCAACTAATTGTCCAATTACTGTCTCTATCAAACGACGTACTTTCATCAACATTTTTACCCACGACTGAGGACGAGTATCTTTCATATTGTTCCGCAATGCTGTTTCCAATTCAATGCCATTACGAATAAGTTCTTCCCCTAATTGCTCACTTATATACCCTTTATCACCAATGAGTAAACCTTTTATTCCTTTGACTAAATCCCATAATGCCTCACGTTCATCACCATTAGCTGGAGTCAAAGTTAGACCTGTGATGATTCCCTGACCACTAATAATTAAATGTCCATGAAAACCATAATAGGTCTCCTTTTTAGCAGCACAATAGCCATAATTGGCTTCACCCACAAAACTACGACATCTTGGAGCTCTACTAAAACAACACAACGGAATGGGAATACCATCAATTATATGAAGATGATCTTGAAAACCATTCATTTGGCCAGCTAACTTTTTTTGTAAAACCTGTTTGTATTGCCATAAATTCGCCGCTTGCCTAACAAAAGTACTACGACTAGGTATTTTGGGAAACAATTCTTGCCAGTGGCAACGGAAATATTCCCAAATTCCTTTGTCTGTATCAATACCATGGTATTCAGCCACAATTTCCATAGTAATAACTTCACTGTCACTTAATGCAGGAGCAAAGCCTTTGCGACGTGGAGGGTGAATATTCTGTACTTCCTGAATTAAATCATCAACACAGCAAAAAACGTAAATAATAAAATCTTCTATTGTCAACATAAATTTCATACTGGCTATACTTTAATTATTGTCCGGCGATGGCCAAACATTCGATGAACCACTGCTTTATCTTGCTTTCACCAAGACGCTTTTAGCGATCGCGCGATCGCCACTTCGTGATCGTGCTTTGTACGCCACTTCGCCCTGTAGCTTTGCGATGCCAAAGGCGAGTGCGAAGCTGCCCGCAAAAAAAATGAACTTATTGATTAATTTTATTTTAAAATTAAAATCTCGTTAGTTTTTACTTTTTAGTTGCACATCGCGTCAATTAGTTAACAGTGCGATGCAGATTTAATTGCCACCATTGAAAAGGCTTTAGGCTAAGTTTTATTGATTTAATCTGGAGTAGAGATTGATAGTCTCTACTCATCTAAAGTTGTTAAGCTGTTTCGGTTTTAAACTGTTTTTCCACAGCACTAACTAATAAATCCCGTGGGACAAACCTTGGTATATTAACCAGAAGTTGATTGCCAATACCGCCAGTAACTACTGTCAGTAGAATCGAAAAGAAAAAAAATAAAGAGATTATTGGGAGATAAGTACTAAGTAAAGGGTTCTATTTTAGAGGATAATGAAGAAATAGTATAATTAAAATTTATATTTTTTATCCCATGAAGCAAAAATATAATAATCAACAAGAAAAACTGGTTTTAACTGATCAAGAAACCTTAACACAAGTAGTAGATTGTCTCAATGAAAATATTTCTTTAAACGACCATGGTAAAAGGAAAAATAATGATTTATTTCTGGTTTTAGTAAGAGCCGCTTCGACCCAAAATACTATAGAAAATTCTTCTAAAGAATTAAAATTAGCAACTTGTGGAAATAATATTCGATTTCATCTCAAAAAAATATCTGATTTCTTAAAATTAGAAAAAGAAATTAATACAGCATTAAAAAATCAAATTCCTTCTGGATTAAAAAATAATTGTTTAAATGTAGCAGTTGATTTTAATTTGATTGGTTATTATGGGGAACCCAATCAAGAAGAAAAACCTTATATTTGTAGAAGTCAAGCAAAAAATGGAACTTGTTCTTTTTATGGATATGCGACGATATATACGATTAAAAAAAATAAAAGAGTAACTTTAGGAATTAGAGCGATTCGAGTGAAAGAAACGAAGGTTTGTATCTTAACTCATTTGTTATCAGAATTATCGAGTTTAAACATAAAGATAGAAAAATTATATTTGGATAGAGAATTTTTCAGCATATCAATAATTAGATGGTTACAAGCATTAGAAATACCCTTCATTATTCCTGCTATTAGAAGAGGAAAAAAAGCAGGAATAAAACAATTTATGAGAGGAAGAAAAAGCTATGAGACTAATTATAAAATGTTAAAAAATGAAGAAGACTATGTAGATTGTCGCCTAGCAATAATTGTTAAATATAAAAAAGGAAAAAGAGGAAAAAAAGGAAGAGAATACTATATTTATGTAATAAATAACATTAAGATAAATATAGAGCAAATTCATTCTTGTTACCGAAAAAGATTTGGTATTGAAAGTAGTTATAGAATGAAAAATGTTTGTAGAATTAGAACGACAACAAAAAAACCAGTTTGGAGACTATTATTTGTAGGAATATCATTTTTATTAGTTAATATATGGGTAAAAATATTATGGAAAAAAGTAAGTAAGCCAAGAAAAGGAGGAAGATTAGTCTATAATAAAATATTTTCTTTAAAACAAATGTTATCTTTTCTCAACCACACAATAGAAAGAATTTTTCAGGTAGAAACCAATGTTTATATACCAACAATATCAAACTAAAAATAATATAAGTAAATATTATATCAGTAGGTAAGACACAATGAAATCTAAAATCAGTAAAATTTTTATTTCAATCTACTGAAATTATATTTTCGAGAAGCTAATTCTCTGGCGAAAGTTTCTCCGATTCCTGAAGATGCACCAGTAATTAAGGCTGTTTCTTTCATGTCAGTTAAATCTTTTTTTGTAATTAAATGTCAGCTATTTTCAGCTTCTAATCTCATAATTTTCTTCTAAATCCTTAAGAGAACTATATAGTAATTCTCCAGAGGCATCTCCCTTAACTTTCGGATTGGGATGATAAAAGTGTCCATAATTAGGTTCTACAACCACTAAATTAGCTCTGGGAATAGGTTTAATAAAGTAATGGTTATCTAATCAAATTTTCTAAAGTTGCCGCGATCACTCTATAGTCTGAATCGGAGCGTAGCTGAACTAAGGCAGCTTTAGCTTTGGGATCATCAAAAGCTCCTAGAGTTTTGGCCACTTGCACTCTAATCTGTACTGTTTCAGCAGTAGATTGTTCACAAAGTAGATCTATTGCTTCTTGCTCATAGGTCGTGCCTTTTAATCTTTCTAAGTTAGCAATAGATGTTAATTTAACGACTAAATCGTTTCCTTCTAATCCCCAACTAGAAAAGTTAAAGAGAAGCTCAAGAGAATTGAATTCATTATTTCTTAACTCGACGATGGCTTTCATGGGATTTTGAGGATTGGGATTATTCAGAAAAGTTTTAATTTGAGTGAGTTCCATAGTTTTTTCTCGTAAAGTTTATCGTGATTAATTTTGTTCCCTGTAAAAAATCAAAGAATTCTTGCAGAATTCAGAAAACGGGGAATAGAGAATAGTCAGAACTCTTGATAATAAAGAATCTAAAATTGATTTTTATTTGGCAATCGCTCTGACCATTTCCATGATTCCAGCGGTGAACACACCTAGAAGTAAAATGCTTAAGTAGCGACCAGGAGAAAATCTAGAAAAAATATTCGATGTTTGGTCTAAATATAATCCCTTATTTGATGTCATCTTAAGGGATTTGCCTTGGCTCCTACCCTTTTGTATGGCGGCATATATATTGGGCACTCCCAGAAAGAAAAACAAGATAGCCAAAAGGTTATTTTTGCTTGTTCTTTTAGATGAGCTGAAGTTAGTTTCGAGAAACTCTTGGCTAGTACTTATAAACATTTTATTATTTTTCATCTCAATAACTTGTTGCCAAAAGCTTGGGTAGCTTCTCGTTACCAATCTGGAGACAAAAACCGTAACTTATTGTTCGGAATACACTTTTTGATTCAAACCCGCACCACTGAACTTCAAAAAATACTTCTCATAACTAACCCAGTTCGGATATTTCTACTCTGCCACTCCTGTCAACTTCTTGTAACTAAACTTTACAATTAAACTTAACCCACCTTCACATAATAATTAAATTTGAAAGAGGTTTGTCATCATGGAAAATAAAAAATCTAGATTTGGTTTTAGTGAATTTGCAGAAACTTGGAATGGCCGTTTGGCGATGCTAGGTTTTGTTATTGGCATAGTAACTGAGTATGTAACTGGTCAAGGAATCCTTTCTCAGTTAGGTCTAATGTAATTAATTTGTCTTAATTATTCATTAAAATTGACCATTGCAGACTATCGCTTTTGATTCTGGAGCGACCTCTATCGCTATCGTCAATAACAAGGACTCCCGAAGTAATATTGAATCGCTTCATGACGATAAGCACACTGGCACAAAGCAGGTAGTCCCAGCACTTGAGACCATGATAAAACATTTTACAAAGCGCGCCGTCCTGGTAACGACCACCACTGGCACGTTCTAGTCTTGCCCAACAAAGTGATTGTGTCAGAAGCATTCCCATCAAGACAAAGCACAAGAAACTTCCTTGAATTCTCGACAGTGGTTTATGACCTTCCTCTCGAAGTGTTTTGTTCAAGGCATCGACGTATTCGATAATATGTGGCAGAGGAGTGCGGGGAATCATAAATCTTATGGTAGAATCACGAATAGGCATAAGATTTATATGATGACAGATAAAAGTCAAGATCGTCTAACCTCTAACTAACTCGACTGTTGTGATTTGCCAGAGCCATTTGCCAATGAGATATTCAGTGTGGTTCAATAGACTCTAAGATTCCTTCCCCCTAAGCAGATAATAATGCAACTGCCCATAGTCAAACCAGCCCCAATCGTTACTACTCATGCTGAGTTCTTTCGTCCCTTATTTGAGAATCAGTGCCAGTTTCGACACTTCCAGAACTATTTAACAGGTTTGATGGTTTTAGAGAACAAAAGTTTAACCAACATCAGTCGGTGTATTTTAGAGAGTGCGGACAAAACTAATCTTTCTCGATTTCTGTCGCAAGCACCGTGGAGTCAAAAAAAAGTTAACAATGAGAGAATCAAATATCTTTTAAATCAGACAGCAAACCATCGTAAAACGGCACCAGAATCCTATCTGATATTGGACGATACTTTATGTGAACATGTTGGCAGTTTATTTGAGTATGTTGACCGGCATTACGACCATTCCCACAACGATTATCCTCTGGCTCATAATCTCGTTACCAGCCACTATTTGTCAGGACCAGTCCGCTTCCCCGTTGACCTGCGGATATATCGACGTTATGAAGAAGTCACACGTTGGTCAGAATTTGTTAAGAAGCATTTTCCTGACCAGAAAATTCCCCACAAGCAAAAGGAGCGACAAAAACTGCATAAGCTCTTAGATGAGACTCTGCTTAAAGATCCCGAATTTCAGGAATTACACTGTCAATTTCAGACGAAGATAGCTTTAGCCATTGAGTTAATTGAACAAGCCAAGAGCAGAAAACTACCCTTTACCACCGTGTTGATGGACAGTTGGTATTTGGCGCCCGATATCGTAGCTGCGCTAGGAGAGAATCAGTTAGATTGGGTCAGTCTGCTTAAAAAGAATCGTAAACTGGAGGTTAACAGCTTTGTACTTCGTGATGAGCTTGGACAACCGATGACTTTAAAAGCTCCTCATATTAAAGTTGAGGAGCTAGTACCACTGATTCCTAAAAACGCCTACCGAAGAGTGAAGGTGGCAGATAAATTTTACTGGTGTTTTACTCGAAGCCTGAGAATTCCCGGATTAGGAAAAGTGCGACTGGTCATCAGTTTTGAAGATCCTGAACTAACTGGGACTTATGCTGTTTTGGTCAGCAACCGAACTGACTGGTCCCCTAAGAAAATCCTCACTACTTACCTACAACGTTGGCCGATAGAAACCTTCTATCAGGATAGTAAAGGACATCTAGGTTTGGATGAATATCGAATGCGAAGTGCCGAAGCCATTCAAAAACATTGGTGTCTGGTCTTCGTAGCCTATTCACTCCTACATCTAGATAGTTTACCTACGTCACCGATACGAAGCAATGGGAAACTATTCCCACACCCCATTAAAACCATTGGGGAGGTCTGTCGTCAACAGGGGCAGAAGTTGATTGAAGAGCTTATTTTGTTAGCTCATAACCAACTTCAACAGGGTCAATCGGCTTCTGAGGTTTTTTCGCGTTTATTTATCAAACAACAAAAGGAGGTAATTGCTTAATTAGTTAAACACTTAGCGATCGCAAAATCTAAATCACAACAGTCGAGTAAGTAGAATTATAAACGATTTATGAACAAAAAGCGTATTCTCTTTTCAGCGATTATGACAGCGGCTATCGGTTTTGTCGTCGGTTTAGGCTTAGCCAAGTATGGACAACCTGGGGAGAACCAACTCAGGTACGAGACTGACTCCTATCGTCGCTTGTTCCGTACCTACGGTTTGCTGGGGGGAGGTATCGGCTTTTTTGTGGGGGCGGGACAAGAATACTTAAGACAAGCTAAAATCCAGCGCGATCGAGAAGATAAATAACAGGTGGTGCATTGAAGAAGGCAGGGGGATTCTGACCTCTCACTGGTGTAGGTTTTTTACAATGTAACTAAAAAGTAGGAGAATAGGGAGAGAATTAACTGCGAGCTTTTTAGAGAGTATTCAAATCCCTCTTGCATCAATTAGTCGTAGAACAATGTGAAAGACTAGAACTTTCCTCAAGTAATAGTTCTCGTCCACCTTCGACAGACAATCCTTATCAGAGGAAAAACAAGAAGAAAGAAGATCTCCATGTTCCATCAGAATTAAATAATCAACCAGAAGATTCCATTAAAGAAGAAGTACCACAGGTAGAAAATCAGACTTCAGCAGATCTGGGAAAAAAATTGATTAACGATTCAGGGCCAAAAAGAAGACCAGGCAAACAACCAGGAGCAAAGGGATTTGGGCGAACAAAACCACTGGTTACAGAAGAAATTATCCCTCATTATCCCGACTATTGTTCTAGTTGTAATCATTCGTTAACAATTGAAAATGATAAACCGTATATGGGGTATCATGTTCTGGAATTAAAAGCTCTAAAATCGGGATTAAAAGTTGTTTGTCAGCTACACCATTATTATGAGTTAACTTGTGAATGTGGACATAAGACCAAAGCAAGTCCGGGGGTCGGTTATATCTCAACCATTGATGGTCGCTCAATGGACTTAAAATTAAAAGAATATGTGTTGGTAGGTCCGATGTTGGCAACTTTCATTGCTAGTTTAAGTGTACGTTACCGAATGAGTAGAGTCAAAATTAAAGAATTTTTCTGGGAATGGACGGAGACAGAATTGAGTGTGGGAACCATCGACAGATGTATTCGCGAAGCAGGAATAGCCTGTAGTCCAGTGGTAGAAAAATTAATTGAAGAAATACAAAAGGTAGAAGTTTTACATCTAGATGAGACTCATTGGGAAGTTCAAGGAGCTCTTCAATGGTTATGGGTAGCTATTTCAGGGAAGACAGCAGTGTATCACATTGGTTCTCGCCGGAAAGAAGAATTATTACATTTAGTGACAGAAGCCTTTGTGGGATTGTTAGTCACAGATGGTTATTTAAGTTATCGTAGTTATCCGAAAAGGCAGAGATGCCTGGCTCATTTAATCAGAAAAGCCATTGCCTTAACAGGGGCAGTGAATCAAAAAGCAGCACAAATAGGAAAATGGATATTAGATAGTTTAAAGGAACTAATTACGGCAATTGCCAAGGGAGAGGATAAATCATCAAAAACGATTTCAAATAATTTGATGGTGCTAGAAGCAAGTTGTTTTTTAGGTTCCCAAAAACTTCATGACAAGCTCAAAGCCTTGGCCAAAGAAATTCTCAATGATTGGGATGCGGTGATTGCATTTGTTAATAATCCAGAATTACCACCAACCAACAATGAAGCCGAAAGAGCTTTACGTCATGCAGTAATTGGACGAAGAATCAGTTATGGCACTAGAACCAACGAAGGGAGTTTGGCTTACAGTTGCTTGTTGAGTGTGATTGAAACTTGCCGTTTGAGAAGTGTAAATCCATGGTCATATATCTGTGAAGTAATTGCGAGGGCAAGAAAAGGTCTTTCTCCTCCACCAATACCCACTGGTTGATCAGTAGAGTAATTGGACAAAGTTCTCTGCCAATGAAAGAGAACTTAAAAATCTGAGGGGGTGATCACACAGATCATCATTCTGGGTAAAGTTCGCGATTTTATCTCGCGAACAAAACTCCCATTTATGAAAAAAGAGGGCTTCGACAAATGGGGGGGTGTGAACGGTTACCTTAAATAATAACTGAGCAACATTAACTTTCTGAGAATACCATAAAATAAGGTTATTGTGTCAATAAAGCGTTGCCCACAATTGTGAGATACATTGTTTACCTTGCTAACTACATAATGAATTTGTTAAGTATTATTAATTAAGTGTATTATTAATTAAGTCAGTGAATAACTTCTGACGGAGAAATTCAAAATTGGCAACAATTTTCCTCAATAAGTAAAGCAAGAAACTGACTGTAAGTAAGGATTTTATCCTTCAAATATCTAACTTTAGAAGCTGTTTGAAAAGTTTCCGTATGGTATTAAAACACCCTGAAAATTGATTTTCAATTTTCTCAAACATCTAATTTTTCGTTAAACAATATCCATCAATCAGGCTTTTCAAACAGGTTCTTAGTTTCTCAGATAAGACAAATTAGTTAAAAAGATGAGAAAAAAAATTTGGTTTTTTGGCGGCCTTATTCTGCTCGGGATCTTTATTTCCCTTATCTGCTACTCCAGTAAACTAAGTTGCCGTCGTAAGGACTTTTATCGCCTTGTACCTTAATATGCCTAACAATCGGTGTTTCCTTATGTGAGGCTAAGTGTACAATACTCGTTTCTGAGTCCTTTTTCATTGGTTGCGAAAGACCAGGGATTATTCCCTTTGTATTTGAAAGTACTTTCTGACTACCCAATGAATTCCTTTGTTTGGATGTCGGCTTCTTCCCCATGTAATTAGTCTTTGTACAATGAGATGGTCTAGTTTAGTAAATATCTCTTTGCTGACCACTGGACTGTAGTAGTTTGACCATCCTCTAATGATGGGATTTAGCTTATGAATTACCCCAATTTGGGCAACACTGGATTCTTTCTAGACGGGATTCCAGTTTTAGGCTACCAGTTACCGCCGTTCATTCCCGCTTCACCTCTTAATTTGCTAGATTAAGTTGTGGGGAAAGTGCTGTCACTCCTGCACTTGGAGGGAAGGACTTACACCTTCATGGTTATCAAGTTGTCAAGGTTCAGTCGGGTTAGTCACCCTTCTATTTTCTTGCGGTTTTCCCTGAGTATTTCTACTCATTTCAACCAACGGGTCGCACACCCTCGGCAATGTTAGACGGAACAGATTTTAAAAACTCACTATAATTATAATAAACATTGTCAAGAAGATTTCCCAAAAGAACACTTAGGTTATTAGATAAGCATACTATCTACAATAATTGTGAGATTTTATGATAGAAGATAAAGAAAAAATTTACTGGTTAGCATGGTCAAAAATAAAAGGTATTGGGGCGGTTTCTCTCAAAAAAATGTACGATCGTTTTCCCAGTTTACAAGAGGCATGGGAATTATCCACACAGGAATTAATGACAATTGACGGCATCGGCAAAAAAATATGTAACCTAATTCAAGAAGAAAAAAATAAAATTGAGCCTGAAAAACTATTTTTAAAACATCTTGAAAAAAATCCTAACTTTTGGACTCCTAACGAGGCAGAATATCCTCAATTATTATTAGAAATTCCTAGCCCTCCTGCCATTTTATACTATAAGGGGGAAATGAAAAAAGCGGAAAATCAAGGCATAACTCCCTTAATTGGCATTGTTGGTACAAGACAACCCACAGAACATGGCAGAAGATGGGCATACAATATTAGTAAGGCTTTAGGGGAAAATGGTTTTACGGTGGTATCCGGTTTAGCAGAAGGGATTGACACAGCGGCACATCGTGGTTGTTTGGATGGTGGGGGTAGAACAATCGCAATCCTCGGAAATGGACTTGATAGGGCGTATCCATCAAGCAATCGTCCATTAATGACAGAAATTGAAGAAAAAGGATTAATTTTGACAGAGTATGAGTATGGAAGCCCACCAGAAAGGGGCAATTTTCCTGCTCGTAATCGTATCGTTGCAGGGTTATGTCGGGCGGTTTTAGTTATGGAAGCACCGGAAAAATCAGGGGCGTTAATTACTGCTCGTTACGCTAATGAATTTAATCGGGATGTTTATACCTTGCCGAACACTCCTGATAATGTTCAGGCAAGGGGATGTTTACGGTTAATTCACAATGGGGCGGAGGTGATTATCACTGAAGAAGAATTATTATCTAGTTTAGGTGTAATTCCCAGTTTGGATCAAGGGCAACAATTATCGTTATTTTCAGCTTCTTCCCCCTCTACCGCAAAAAAGACAACGGAAGAAACCACTTTATCCTCTAGTTTTAGATTAGTTTATGAAGCCATCGACGTCAACCCCACGGTTTTTGATGCGATTGTGGAAAAAAGCTCCTTAAATAGTGGAGAAGTTTCGGGAATTTTATTACAACTAGAATTAGATGGTTTAATAACTCAATTACCTGGCATGAGTTATCGTCGGACATGAGTTCAGAACTCAGAAAAGATAAACTAGGAGACTAGTGGTAGAATGCAGAATTAAGAATGTAGAATGTAGAATGAAAAACCTTTAATTTTCGGTACTTACGAGAATTTTAAACTCCCATTTCATTTACGCACTTCACCACTAGAAGAAATTTAGTTGTTCATTGTTGTTAATTTGTTAAGTCGTGAATATCATATTATCTTCGGTGTTGCCAGTAGCGTTAGTTATCGCTATGGGTTATATTGCCAATAAAACTTTAAAATTAGATCAATCAACTTTATCTCAAATTAGCGTTTATATTTTAGCACCGGCGTTAGTAGTTGATAGTTTTTATCGCACGACGGTATCTACGGATGCAGCTTTAAGGTTACTTCTAGGATATATTTTCACCACTGTAATTATTTATGGTGGCGTGGTGATAGTTAGTCGATTGCTCAAATTATCCGCCGATGATGATAAAGGTTTGTTAGCCATTAGCCTTTGTCCGAACAATGGTAATATGGGGCTGTCAATTATTGCTTTTTCTTTAGGAAATGAGGGCTTAGAAAGAGCGGTAATTTACATGATTTTTTCTAGTGTCGTCTTATTTGGAATGTTGCCCGCCATCTTGAAGGGTGATAGTTTGATGAGAAGTTTAAAATTAACATGGAAGTTACCTTTAATTTGGTCGATGTTATTGGGAATGACTTTACACTTCACTAAAGTAACATTGCCTTTTAATATGGGAAAAAGTTTGGAATGGTTGGGAATTTCTGCTATTCCTGTTGCTTTAATTATTTTAGGAATGCAGTTGAGTAAAACTAAATTTGAGTTTGGTGTCCGGGAGTTTACCGCTACGGTGGGAAGATTGGTGATCGCCCCGATTATAGCTTATAGTACAGGAAAATTAGTCGGTTTAGAAGGATTAGATTTACAAGTATTAACTTTACAAACAGCGATGCCGACGGCGGTAAGTTCGGTGATTATGATTAAAGAATTTGGAGGGAATACTGTAATGGTAGCCAGAACGATTATTATTTCTACACTGATGAGTTTTGCAACCCTTCCCTTTCTCATATGGTTGATGACTTTGCCTTAATGGCAAAATCGTGAGAAAACTCCAATCCCTCGGAGTAGTGACGGTGAAATTTATTGGATAGTAGAGATAATATCAGTAGATGGAAAAGTTTTTGTTTAAGGGCGATCCCCCGATTATTTCCCAGTATAAAATAAAAAATCTCTTCAAATCCACAAAAATAAATTATAGTATGTTTGTTGCTGTGATTTTCAAGGGTTGCAAAAACTATTAATAGTAGGAAAAAACGAAAAGTGACAAAAGAAGGATATTTTTTGTACTGCAAAATAACACATTAAAAGGGCTGCTCTATTCAACCTATCGTAAAAATAATGAGTGATTTAATAGTTTTTTGGCATCGTCGAGACTTAAGAATTAAGGATAATATCGGCTTAGCTTCTGCTAGGAAAAAAAGTCAAAAAATAGTAGGTTTGTTTTGTTTAGATCCCACTATTTTAAAAGGAGATGATATTGCTCCTGCAAGAGTAAAATATCTTCTAGGATGTTTAGTGGAATTACGAGAAAATTATCAAAAATTAGGCAGTGATTTATTAATTTTTCGCGACTCACCTTTAACTATTATCCCCCCATTGGCAGAGGAGTTAAAAGCGGAGGGGGTTTACTGGAATTTGGATGTTGAACCTTTTTCCCGTCAAAGAGATAATATATTACTAGAGACATTAAAAGCTAAGAATATCAAAGTTGAGACATTTTGGGATCAGTTACTACATGCACCGGGGAAAATTTTATCGAAAACCAATACTCCCTATAGGATTTATACTCCTTTTTGGCGTAATTGGTCACAACAAGTAAAACTCAAACCTGTCAATTCTTCTTCTCGTTTATCTCCTTTAGCCGCCGAGGAATATGACATCGCCATGAATATCGGCTTGGTACCGTTACCGAGTCTTGAGGATTTGGGTTTTACATGGGATAACGAATTATTACTGACGCCAGGGGAGACTGCTGCTCAGGAAAGACTAGAATATTTTTGTCGTTATCAATTATCTGATTATAATGAGAATCGAAACTATCCTTGTATTGATGGTACATCACAATTAAGTGCGGCTATCAAATTTGGTGCCATTGGTCCTCGAACTTTATGGCAATATACACAAATAGAGTTAGAGAACTGCCGAAGTGAGGAAGCCAGAGGGAATATTATTGCATGGCAAAAGGAATTAGCATGGCGAGAATTTTATCAACATTGTTTGTATTTTTTCCCTGAGTTAGAAAAAGGTGCTTATCGACAACAATTTAAACATTTTCCTTGGGAAAATAACGAGAAATTTTTTCAAGCATGGTGTGAAGGAAAAACAGGTTATCCGATCGTTGATGCGGCCATGCGTCAGTTAAATGAAATAGGATGGATGCACAACCGTTGTCGGATGATTGTAGCTAGTTTTCTCACAAAAGACTTAATTATTGATTGGCGTCGGGGAGAAAAATATTTTATGCAGAAACTCTATGACGGGGATTTAGCTTCTAATAATGGCGGTTGGCAATGGAGTGCGTCTAGTGGTATGGATGCTAAACCCTTAAGGATATTTAATCCTGGGTCTCAGTCCCAAAAAATTGATGGAGAGGCGGAGTATATTCGTCGATGGTTGCCAGAAATTAGCTATTTAGATACGGAGGATTTAGTAACTGGAAAAATTTCTCCTCTCGATGCACAAAGTTGTGGTTATCCTTTACCCATTGTGGATCATAATCAACAACAACGGAAGTTTAAACAATTATATCAATCAATAAAGATGTTGTGAATAAATTTCTGCCCAATTATCAGGATTGGGAGATTCTGACATAAAAAATAGGGAAAATAAGTGTAACAATTAGCAAAAATCACTAAAACTGTCACAGTAGATAAAAGCATTAACTTTCAATCCTTTTCGCCTATTTTACCGAAAAATGCAGAACTATTAAAACCCTTGGGTTATGCTACGGGTCAATTTGGTAAAAATCACTTTGGAGATAAGGACAAGTTTCTGCCTACCCAACATGGTTTTGATGAATTTTTTGGCTTTTTGTATCACCTGAACGCTTGTGAAGAACCGGAATTACGGGATTATCCTCCCGAAAAAGATTTTCCCAATTTCCGCGAACACTTTGCCCCTCGTGGTGTTTTGCACTCCTATGCCGATGGTCGTATTGAAGATACGGGACCTCTCACCAAAAAGTGCATGGAAACCATTGATGATGAGGTTTTTGAGGCAACCTCAGAATGGCTAGACCGCAAAGCAGCAGAAGACAATCCCTTTTTATTATGGTTTAATACTTCTCATATGCACTTCCGCACCCATGCCAAACCTGAGAGTTTAGGGCAGTCGGGACGTTGGCAATCAGAATATCATGATGTCATGATCGACCATGATAAACTTGTCGGGGCTTTGCTCCAAAAGCTCGATGATATGGGCATTGCAGACAATACAATCGTTATTTATGGTACTGACAATGGCCCTCACATGAACTCTTGGCCTGACGGTGGTATGACTCCCTTTCGTAATGAAAAAGATTCTAACTGAGAAGGTGCATTCAGGGTTCCCTGTTTTGTGCGCTGGCCTGGGGTAATTAAACCAGGTACGATATCTAATGAAATTGTTAGGAATGAGGATTTAATAAAATAGCAAAGTTGATGTTTCAACCTTTGGAAAATTTAGTCATCAGAAAAACAAGTTTCCTAAGTTATTTTGTCCCCATTCCAAAGAAGTGGCTGAGGAAATGTATCAAGATCCACAGTGGAAGGGGCAAATCTTAAATCCGCTTGATAACATAGGCGTGAATCAGATTGCCCATACGGGCATTCAGTGTATGCTTTGGATCAAAACTGAACCAGGCCAGCAGTGGGGCGTGGAGCGAGAGTTCCGTCGCCGTTTAAAACTGGCGTTCGATCTCCATAATATTCAGATTGGCATACCACAACGGATAAACATCCCGGCTGGGGAGTTATCTAGTAAGATCCTCTAACAAGCAAGTAAAATGACAATGAGGAACTTACTGAGTAAACTTATCGCTATAAGTTACCCTTATATAATTTGCGAATGACGAAACTGTTGAGGAGATCGTCCTGTCCAACTTTTGAAAGCCCTTGTAAAATGGGCCGGATCTCGGTATCCCAAATCGTAACCAATTTCAATAATTTTTAAGTTGGAATTTTGCACTAAATAAACAGCTTTTTCATAACGAATACGAGTTATCAGTTGAGAATAGGTTAAGCATTCCTCTGCTAATCTTCTTTGTAAAGAGCGAATAGACATTTGTGCAATTTCTGAAGCTATATGAAGAGATGGATAACCTTCCCGTAATCGAGCGGCGATCGCCTGTGCCAAAGAATGAGAAAATTGAGAAGAAGGTGCAGAGTTTTGCAATTGTTCGGACTCTTGGTGTTGTTGATCTTCACGTAAATTCAATCCTGAAGGAAAAGGTAAGGCTAAAAAATAACGAGGAAAGGCGATGGAGGTTATGGCCATATCTCTATTAAGGAGAACTTCTCTAAGAGGATGATCCCTAAAATTACTCATTCTAGTTTGTAGAGAAATTTGTTGTGGATACCACTGTTCTCCTGCTACCTTGCGAACTAAATCTATCATTAACATTAAAGAAAAATGACTAGCATGGTGAGGATCAAATCCTCCTAAGTTAATATATTGTTGACAAAAATAGGCAGTTTTTCCCCTTTCAATTAACCAGTAATTTTCTCCTGAATTAAAGAAATTTCCGAGATAGATAATCTTCGATATAGCATCATATAAGCTCAAAGACTGACAGGCTAATTTGCCCAAAATGCCAAAGGAATCAAAAGAAGTTTTTTCCCCTACTACCAACCCTAAATTTTCAATTCCTTCTTGATATCCTATTTTTTCCAGGAAAGTAAAGACTTTGACAATAGCCTTCCATCATGGGATTATAGTTTTAAAAAAGGCTCTACTGGTCTAGCAATTTTGAAATGAGGGATAGCAGGATTCTCCAAAATCTAAAATCCAAAATCCAAAATCCAAAATTATCCGTTCCCAGTCCCTCAAAACTATCTTGACAGACCACTAGTGTCTGCACTAACAGAAAAGAAACAGGAAAGAGAAAATGAAAACCGCCATTGAGAAAATTTCAGTTCAAAGAGGAGCACTTAGATGAAGACATAAGGAAAATTAGTGAAGAGTTTTGTGCTCAGCATCTTCACCGTGGGACTGTCCTTAATAGTTATATTGGGAACGTCCGTGGAGGTGAAAGCCGATGAGGCAGATGCCAAGAGGCTACTTAAGGCCATGTCCGATTACATGGCGGAGCAACAGGCTATCTCGTTCGAATACGATACCACCCTCGAGGTCGTCACCGAAGATGATACTGCTGACGAACTTAACATAAGCCAGATTTTTTCTGATGGGCGATCGCATAGGTGAAAAAAGTCACAGCTAATCAGGAGCTAACTTGGCAAAGGAAGAAACTCTAGTTTTGGCCAAAGGAACCCCCTCAAACCAAGCAAATAGGCGGATGGCATTGATGGCAGTTGCCGTTAGGATATGTTGTAAATGAACTTTGTTTAAACCCACATAACGAGCAGAGCGTAAACCAAAACCACGAACACCTTGCGAAATAGTCCCTTCAACCCCTGCACGTTGATTATACTGCTTTAACCATGTTTTTGTTTCTTGCTGTTTTCGTCGTCTAACAATCGCTTTGTGTTCTTTTTATGGACGCAAAGTAATTTCTCGGGGTTCACTTTTAGAGTGTGTACATAGATGACGAAACTGACATTCTCGACAAGCTTTTCGGGGAAATTTTACTCTAATTATTTTGTTTCCCCATTGATAACCTAAGGAGTCCACTTTTTTGTACTTTTAATACCTTGAGACAACTAACTTGCTTCATCTTCCAGTTGATTTGGAAACGACTTAAATCGTAACCATCAGGAATTTTCGACTGCCAACTTACATTATCACGTATCGGTCCAATCAGTTGCAGATTATACTTCTGCTTACTCTCAACCAATAAGGTGCTATCTACATAACCAGCATCAACCAAGTGTTGAGATGGTAATAATTCTTTATCTGCCAAAGATTGATGAATTAATTTAGTTTGGTCAACATCGGACAGATGAGCTTCCGTAGTGTGAACATTAGTGATGAGATGAACTTGATTTTTCTCACAAGTTTCAGTGAGATGTACCTTGTAACCTAACCAAGTTGTATGACGTTTGTTCCCATAGCGAGCTTCTGGGTCATAAGGAGAATTACTTCTTAGACCCGCTGGCGGTAAGTCTTGGTGACTGCGCCAAAGAAGCTGACCATTATCAATCCAGTATTGTTGTACCCATGTTATTCTCAGAGTTTCTATGGCGGGAATCTCTCTTAGCCATTGAGGTGTAGTCGGCTCTTCGTAAATGGCCTCTAAAATTTTCAGCCCATCGTGTCCGATTATTTGAGCATAATCATTCCGAGCTTCTGTTCCTCTTGGCAGTCTAGATTCTTCCACCGGCTTGCTGTAACGGTCAAACCAGTCTGGTGAGACTATCTTTGATAACCAATCTGGCACGACTACCGCTAAAGCGTTTAAAGCAGAACGTAAAGTTTCACCCACATATTCGAGCCGATTAAGATTACGAATTGCCGCCAAAATATGAGTTGAATCTGTCCGAACCTTTCCCCTAGCTTTGATTAGTTCGAGTTCACAGCAGCGTTCTAAAAGCTTATCCAGTAAGAGCTTTTCTTTTCCTCCATTCAATAATCGAGAACGAAATAGGGTTAACACAGAAGAATCAAAACCTGAGTCGCTCAATTCCAATCCCAAAGCATATTTCCAGTCAATGCGGGCGGCGATCGCTTCGACTGCACCTCGATCTGATAAATTAGCTATATACTGCATTACAGAGATTAAAGCTAAATGCCAAGGTCTCAGAGCTGGTTGACCTTCTGTGGAATACAGTTCGGCAAAATCTTCATCATCGTAAAATATCCCTAACTCATCTCTGAGTCTCATGTAAAGATTTCCCTGAGGAAATGCTTTTTGAGCTATTTGTCTGGTTAGAGGCGGAATAGGTTTAATTGATTGAGGATGCAGGACCATAATTTTTTCCTCCTTCTTTAATCTTCAAATCTGGCGATTACTGGGAGTGACGTCCTTGGCGATCGCCTTAATATTAATTGGCTAGTCTATTCTTATTTTATTCGCTATAGATTGCTAATTTAAAGTGAGAAGTCGATCGCCCATCGGAAAAAATCTAGCTTATGTTAAGTTCGTCAGCAGTATCATTTATCCCACATTCCGCACGTCAAACTGTATAATTTCAGATTATGAAATTAGAGACTGAAAAGTGACTATCAAAAGAAACTCTCAGTATGTTTTTTAAGTAAAAATACTCAGTTACAAGTTAGTTCTCTAAATAATTAAGAGAACTTAGATAAATTATTAGAAAACTAAGCCTATTAAAGGGATAATTAAATTAAGTTTTTAATGGAATTTTGATGATGATTTCCTCAGAAGAAATACAAGTTCAAACTATTAATCATTTAGGATTAATCGCTGGAATTATAGATGAAATTGGCCTTGAAAAAATTATTAATGATGCCCTTGGGATTGACGAGAGGGAAATTGTCACAGCTGGTCAAATAGTCAAAGCAATTATACTTAATGGATTAGGATTTATTTCTCGCCCTCTTTATCTATTTCCACAGTTTTTTGAAGACAAAGCCACGGAACATTTAATCGGAAAAGGAATACTACCAGAACATTTGAATGATGATAGGATTGGGAGAATAATGGATAAACTTTATGAGAAAGGATTATCTTCATTATTTTTAATAATAGCTTTGGCCGTAGTAAAAAAATATAAGATCAACATTGATTTTTCCCATTTGGATTCAACTTCTTTTGCGGTAGAGGGCAAATATAGTCAAGAAAAAATTACCGGCAATTTTGTTAAAGAAAATACACAACAAGAGCTAATAAATCAAATTCCAATTAAGATAATTAGAGGTTATTCCCGTGACCATAGACCAGATTTGAAACAATTTATATTAGATTTAATTGTAAGTAGTGATGGCGATATTCCCTTATTTTTAAGAGTAGCAGACGGCAATGAAAATGATAAAGCAATTTTCGGAAAAATAGCTTCTGAATACAAATCAATGATAGATTTTGAGACAATGATAGTGGGTGATAGTGCTTTATATACAGAGAATAACCTGAAATTGATGAGTGGAATGGAATGGTTATCAAGAGTTCCATTATCAATAAAAGATGCCCTCAATTTGGTTTCAGAATTACCATCATCTGATTTTATTCCTAGTAGTTTAGAGGGATATTCATGGTATGAAGTAAGGAATAATTATGCAGAAATTGAGCAGAGATGGTTAATAGTAGAAAGTGAAAAAAGAAAAGTATCAGATCTTGAAAAACTTAGAAAAAATATAGAGAAAGAAAAAGAAAAAACGGAAGAAAAATTGAAGAAATTGATGAAAGAGGAATTTAGCTCGTCACAAGGAGCAGAAGAAATAATATTGACACTGAATAAGACGTTAAAATATCATCAAATAACCGAGATAAAAATTAGCTGCATTGAATTAAATAATCAAAAGAAAAAAACAAAAAAGAAAGAAGAAAAACTCGGAAAATTTTATCAAATTAGTGCTGTTTTAAAATCAGATTTAACCAAAATAACGGAATTTAAAAAAAGAGCAGGAAGATTTGTGTTAGCGACAAATAGATTGGATAAAAATAAATTAAGTGCGGATGAAATGTTGCTAAAATATAAAGAGCAACAATCAGCAGAAAGAGGTTTTGGTTTCTTAAAAGATCCATTATTTTTTGCAGATAGTGTGTTTTTAAAAACCCCAAAAAGAATCGAAACAATGGCAATGTTAATGGGGTTATGTCTGTTGGTATATTCTTTGGGGCAAAGAGAAGTGCGTCGCGTATTAAAGGAGAGAAAAACGGGAATAAAAAATCAGCTAGGAAAACTAACGGAACGTCCAACGTTAAGATGGATATTTCAATGTTTTCAGGGGATTCATTTAGTAATAAATCAAGGAATAAAACAGATAGTAAATCTGACAAATGAACGAAAACTAATTTTAAGTTTTTTCCCGATTTCTTGTCATAATTATTATATTTTATCTGGATAACTTATTGGATTTAAGAGTCTAAATATTCTCAATTATAATACCATAAATAAAGAAGAGAAAACTGATAGATTTGCTCTGTTTATTTATTCTCATTAAAGGTGAAGTTATTGACAATGAGATTTTAATTTGAGCAAAGTTCGCGAATATAAAACGCGAACAAAGAAGATATTGAGTATTATTACTTATATTTTGTCCAAAATAAGTTGCTTGGTTTTAATACTTTTATCATCTTACAAAGTGAAGTGCGGAATGTGGGATCTAATTCTAAATCCTCATTAATCCATTAAAATTTCTTCAGTAGTCATACCTGAGCTTAGTAACTCTAAAACAAATTCCACAGGATACCTTAAACCTCGGATACAAGGTTTTCATTATATATTAGGATTGATTGTAATACGTTTTATAAGTTCCATAAATACCTCTTTTGACATTTAAGATAGATTAAGCGTACATTAACTTGCCTTTAGGTTGAGGAATATCTCGCCCCAACTCCTGAGCTATTTCTAGCCATTCTTTAATGATAACCTCAGCATTACTAACAGCCTCCTGATAGATCTTACCATCTGCCATACAACCTGATAATTCTGGCACTTCCACAATAAAACAATCATCTACTTCACTCCAATAAATAATTAATTCATATTTAATTGACATCGCTATCTCCTAATTTGTATTTAATGATTAAATTTCTAACCTGTTTAAACTGATAGGCTTTTGCTTTTGAGCCATTAGGTTGTATGTTGATAATTTCACTCGACTCCCTCTTTCCAAAAAATGTGATGACTACCTTTAACTCTCTGACTAAAACCCAACTTAATTAGTAACAAACAAAAATCGGCAAATTCAAGAGCCTTTAATTTACCTAATATAACCTTGGGAGGATCA